>JAFAYL010000024.1 GCA_019240405.1 Acidobacteriaceae bacterium | reverse complement strand
GTGTTCCACCTCTGATCACCCCCGGATTTACCGTGATGCCGCGCTTCAACTCTGTAAACCCGGCGATCTTCTCCACTTGCCGCGCCGCTTCGAGAATCGCGCTCGCGCCATTCGTGAAATCAACTCCCGCATGCGAAGCCTTGCCTTCAATCCAAACCGTGTAATCTCCGACTCCCTTGCGGGCCGTCTTCAGCTTGCCGTTCAAACCCGTTCCGGGTTCAACCACCAACACGAAATCGCTCTGCTTCGCCTCAAGCCTGGTCAAATAGCGCGACGCGCTGCCTACCTCTTCATCGGAGACAATCCACAGCACAACGTCGCGTTCGATCACCACATTAAATTCCCGTAGACACCGAATCGCATAAATGAAAAACGCGAGCCCGGCTTTCATGTCGAGCACACCCGGCCCCCACAGCCGCCCATCAGCCTGCCGGAACGGTATGGTCTTCAGAGTTCCTAACGGCCACACGGTATCGGAATGCCCCAAGCCCAGAATCTGAGGTTTTTTCTTTCGCCCGGCAAGCTTAAACTCGAGCCGCAGGTGCTTGCCATAGACAGCACTTTCCGGCTTGATCACGTGCGCCGTCGCAATATCTTGCGTCTTCTCCGCCAATAAATCGACGAACCGGTTCACGTCTTCCGGAGAATCGCTCGGTGACTCGCATTCCACCATTTCCCGGATCAACTGAATGATTTCCGCTTGCTTCTCGACGGCATAACGTATAAAGCGATGCATCGGTTGTTATAATGCCATGCAATCACCGCGATGCCCCTGACGCGGGCCACGATCGACAATGGACATCCAGGAAATCCGCGATACGCTGCCTCATCGCTACCCGATGTTGCTCGTCGACCGCATCCTCGACATCACGGGTGATTCAATCATTGGCATCAAGAATGTCACCGCAAACGAGCCGTTTTTCAACGGTCATTTCCCTGGGTTCCCCGTTATGCCTGGCGTAATGATTATCGAGGCGATGGCGCAGGTCTCGGGCATCCTGGTCGCTAAGCTTGCACCCCATACACGCGGCAAGCTCATGTATCTGGCATCCATCGAAGAAGCGAAATTCCGTAAGCCGGTCGTGCCGGGCGACCAGTTACGCATCGAAATGAAATTGATCCGTCTCAAACACACGGTCGCCAAGATAAAAGGTGTTGCAAGCGTCAACGGCCAGATCGTTGCCGAAGCGAGCCTCATGTGCAAGCTCACAGACCGCGCGTCCGAATCCGCGCCTACGACCTCGGCGCCTGCCACTCCCGCCGAAGTCCCCGAGCACCAGATGGCCTGATCCCGATTCGTCTTGCTCGCTCCCCAGGGATGGCAATGCACGCGACGGCAATCATCGATCCGAGTGCCGAAATTTCTGCTGATGCCGAAATCGGACCGTATTGCATCATCGGCCCGGGTGTAACGATCGGAGCCCGCACTCGGCTGATGGCGCACGTGTATCTCGAGGGAAAGCTCGCCATCGGAGAAGATAACCTCTTCTATCCGTATTCGTCTTGCGGCGTCGCTCCTCAGGACAAGAAATACAAAGGCGAAGCTTCCGAGACGCGCATCGGCAACCGCAATTCCATCCGCGAATTCGTCACGATTCATCGGGGCACGGGAGGCGGGGGCATGATCACTTCCATCGGCGACGGCAATCTGCTCATGGCCTACGTGCACATCGCTCACGATGTGACAATTCACAGCAACACGATCCTCGCCAACGGGGTCACGTTTGCCGGCCATGTCATCGTCGAGGATTACGCCAACATCGGCGGACTCAGCGCCATTCATCAGTTTTGCCGGATTGGCCGCCACGCTATGGTCGGGAGCTACAGCGTCATCAAACAGAACGTGCTTCCGTACTCAATCACCGCTTCGGATCACCACGTTGAAGTATACGGCGCGAATCGAATCGGCCTGGAGCGCCGCGGCTTCGGCCCTGAAGCCATCGAAGCACTCCAAAATGCATTTCGCATCCTGACCCGCGCAGGATTGAACACCACGCAAGCTCTCGCCCGTATCGAAGAGGAGGTCCCTCAAACCGATGAAGTTCGCGAACTCCTCGATTCAATCCGCAATTCGAAGTGTGGATTCATTAAGTAGAACGGGTCAGAGCAACCTGTCACCATCCGCGATCTCCTAGATCGAATCCCGCCGGAAAATCTGCGCTAGATTTACTGCTGCAAACTACTCGTTGTGTCGAGCGGCAAATCCACCGTCATGGGCGGGTGATCTGAGATACGATCTTCCGCGGCCTCATTCAGCTCTCGCATGGTAACCGGAAAATGTGGCGCAAAGCGATAGCTCTGATCATCACGGCGCGGGTCCCGAATAAAAGACTTCACGAAAAACCAGTCCAATTTCAGATTGCCAACCAGGCCCCCGAAATCTCGCTCGAACGTGTAAGTTGGAACGAACCCCTTGCTGCCTCGCTGATTGCTGTTCGCCAGAGTCCGCTCATTACCGTGCAAAGTCCTCTCAAACGTTCCTCTGAAGTCAAACGCATAACCATCAGAAAATCGAAACTTCTCCACCTTCTGAAAGAGTCCCGCCTCGCGGTTCTCCCATACAAAAGGCACGTGCCGGGCCGTGGGATCGCGGTAGCCATGGGCATATTTCACCGGAAATATCGCCCATTGCGGAATGCTGACCGGACTGAACCAAAAGACTGCTTGCGTTATCCAAAATCGATAGTCCTTCACGCGCTTCATGATCTCGTTGCGCACTGAGGTGGGAGTCGCATCACTTCCGCTTGTATTCAAATCGCCCGCTAAGATTACCGGGTTCTTCACGTCCCTGATCGCATCCAACAAGGCGGTCATCTGCTTTTGGCGGCACGCGGGTGGACATTTGTTCTCGAGATGTGCGGATACAATCGTCACCTCTCCCGTCGTTAATCCAGGGATCGCGAGATCGATAATTAAGGCGATGCGCCCGCCATGACGCACTTCTCGAACGATTCGCTCGCGAAATAATTTCTCAGCGCTCCACCTTTTCCCTTGCTCCAGCTTCGCGATCCCTTGCACCTCTTTCGCGTACCAGTCATAGCAAACTGGGAGGCGTAAAATGCGGGCCCCGCGAATCGGATACCGGCTCAGCACAGCGTTCCCGTGCAGACCGCGATAACGGCCGCGATCAACCGCAAGGTCATCTTCTAATCTCTGCTGCGCGGCCTTATCCGGAAGCTCGATCTGCTCGATATCCAGATCGAAAATCGGATCCACTTCGACAAACTCAACTCCGTAGGCATAGTTCATCCGAAGAGCGGCAGCCAGTTCGCGCCCCACATCCCGATAATCAGTCCGCTTCATCCCGAGATCCACCTCATTCAAGATCAGGATGTCCGCGTCCCGTATCCTGCCAAGCTGGCTCTCAATCGCGGCGCGCTGATTATCAGGCCGGTTCTCGTATCCCGAATCGCGCTGAAATTTCGCTGCGTCCCCAAGCGCTGTTTGTATCAGGTCGAAATTCAACCCTCTTTCGATGTTCCAGAATGCTGTTCTGACAATCGGGCCAACTCCATCCTCGGTGGGCCGGTGCGGCATTTCCTTCGATCCGTTCTCGACAAACGGCGTTGTCAGAAGTCGATTCAGCTTCTGACCCGCCGGTCCCTTCGGGTCGGCCGTCCGCGACAACTCCGTCAGCTCATCAAAGGATAGGAACTCTGGCGCCACAGAGCGAACTCCGCCCGGCGGCAGGTCTTGGGCATTAAGCCTCGCGCCCCAGCAATACGCGACGACCGCGAGAAAAGTGAAAGGCCGCACGGGGCGTCAGGATTACTTCAGGAACTCCACAGTGCCGTCGTCCAGCTTGTAGTAAGCGCTCACCACTTTCACCGCGGATCCGCCGCGTAAATCGTCTGCAATGAGTTTCGCCATATTCTTCGCGTTCGTTCGCACGGCTTCCTCCCATTCCGTGGGATCAACGCGCTCGTGGTGCTCGCACGAAGGAAGTGGCTTCCGAACCGCCGGACGAATGAGATCCCAGATCGCATCGATGTGCGGCCCCGGTCTAGGGCAAAAAGCCGCTTCCACTGCTCCACATCGTTGATGGCCCATGACCACGACAAGCTTGGCCCCGAGATGCGCAACCGCGTACTCAATGCTCCCCAGAGCGGCAGGGCTGGCGACATTTCCGGCGACGCGGATCGTGAAGAGATCGCCCACGCCTTGGTCAAACACAATCTCAGGGGGCACTCGCGAGTCGGAACAACTCAGCACGATCGCAAACGGCTTTTGACAACACGCCAGCCGCTTCGCGCATTCCGCTGATTGATGAAGGTGGTTGGGAGTGCTTCTAAAACGGGCATTGCCTTCTCGAAGCGCGTCCAACTCAGTCCCGGAACGAGGCGGGTCACAAACGGGACAGGGCGCGCCGGGCTGGCAGTTTTCGTCAGCCTGCCCTCTGCATACCAGAACAAGGACAAACAAACAGAAGTACACAATCGCCGGAGTTCTTCGCATGACAGTGCCTGATCTGCAACAGCATACACGATTTGCACGTTACCCGAAACAAAGATAGTCTTTTTTTTATGATCATCAGACTAGATCGTCAGTTTGGATTGGGCTTGATTCTTGCGGCATGTGGTCTTGTGGCCGGCTGGTTCGCAGGCCAGGGACGTAATGTCCATGCCGACGATACAGCGCCACTGATCGATGTGAAATCGATCGAGGGTAATTCAAGCCTCATCCTTTACTATCCCGGTGAGAAGAAGATTTTTATCTACAATGCGCCGTTCGTTGGTGGCCCCAAGTCGGCCTGCGCTTACGTCTTCACGCTAACTAGCCCCGGTGGCCCGATTTCGCGCCAGAATTGTGGCACCCTCTGACATTTCCATGCATGGACACTCGTTCGCTCCTCACGGCGAAGACGATGCCGGCCTACTGCCCGTTTCGATCGCCATCTCGATCGTAGCTGTGCTGCTCGCCTTCGTTTCGTTGTTTGGCCATCGCGCCCACACTCGCAGCATTCTCGCTCAGAATCGATTGAATGATGCGTGGGTCCACTATCAAGCCGCCGCTCTCTCACAAACAAGTCACGACATGCTGCTCGACCTGCTGTCTTCGGCACAGCTCGGCGATGCCGCGAACGCCGGTAAGGTGCGAACCAAATATCAGCAGAAAATGGAGCAAGCCGGCCGCGACCAGAACGAAATGGAACGCAGAGCTTCGGCGCTCGAAGCCGAAGTGGAACATCGCGAGACGGCAGCCGATCGGTTTGATCTCGCCGATGTCTTTTTGGAAGCCGCCGTTGTATTTATCTCGATAACGCTGCTGACAAGACGATGGCTCTATTCGGGCATCGGAGTAGCATTCGCGCTTGTGGGCCTAATCATCGCTGCAACGGGTCTCTTCGTGAGTTGACACGGCCTGGCAGGTGTCTATGCCAACAATGGTTCTGTGATTTCACCTAGAAAGCCCAGACCAACTTGGAAGCAACTTCTCGATAAGCATGCACCCGTGCAGTTGCCCGCAGCTTATGATGCATTGACCGCGAAACTCATCGAGCGGGCTGGCTTCTCCGCCTATCAAATCGGCGGCTTTGCGCTCGCCGGAGCACGGCACGGTTTACCCGATATTGACCTGACGCGTTTTGCCGAGCAGTCTGCCGGCGTTCGTGACATTATGGCCGCGTGTTCGCTGCCGGTTCTCGTCGATTGCGATGACGGCTACGGCGATGTCAAGAATGTCACGTACACCGTCCAGCACTATGAGGCCATGGGCGTCGCGGCAATTTTTCTCGAAGACCAAGTCGCTCCCAAACGATGCGGCCATATGGCTGGGAAACGCGTCGTCCCTGCGGAAGTAATGGTTGAAAAGATCAAGGCGGCGGCCGCGGCGCGCAGTGATCGCGAGAACCTATTTATTGTTGCCAGAACTGACGCACGCGAGCCTGAAGGCCTGGATGCAGCACTCCGCCGGGGAGAGTCTTATTTGAAAGCCGGGGCTGATGGGATTTACGTCGAAGCGCCAAAAAGCGAGAAGGACTTGCAGCAGATTGGAAAAGTCTTCAAGGGTGTTCCGCAAATGACCAATATGTTCGAGGGAGACAACGAAACACCCTGGCTGACCCCTAAGGAACTACACAAGCTCGGCTTCTCGATGATCCTGTATCCCACCACGCTTCTATTTCGTGTCGTGCGAGCGCTCGAACGCGCGCTTGAAGATCTCAAGCAAGGCAAGCAGGCGCCCAAAGATGAGCGCGTCGGGCTCACCGAGTACGAAAAGATTGTCGGCCTCGAGCGCTGGGCGCTTATTGAAAAACGTTTTGGGGACAGTAAAGATCGCCAGTAATTCAGTAGAACTCGAATTACGCATGTCTCACCAGAGCGCTCGATACGCAATGATCGCAGGAAACGGACGCTTTCCGCTGCTTGCGCTTCAAACTGCGCGACGCGAAGGTCACGATGTAGTCGTTGTCGCCATCGAAGGTGAAGCTGCGCCCGAGGTTGCGCAGCACGCTTCCTCTCTTCACTGGATCAACATCGGGCAGCTCGGGAAGCTCATCGATATCCTTAAGCGCGAGCAGATTTCGGAAGTCATGATGGCGGGCCAGGTGAAGCATGTCAGCATTTTTTCTTCGCTCACTCCCGATTGGCGGCTATTTAAATTGCTCATGTCTCTTAAAGAGAAAAACACGGCCGCGCTCATCGGCGGAATACAAAAAGTTCTTCATGAGGAAGGAATTGAGCTGGTCGATTCCACGCGATTGCTGAAACTGTTCCTTGCCCCGGAAGGTGTTCTGACCGAGCGAAAACCGGATAAAGAAGAAGAAGCCGATATCGCCT
The DNA here is from genome assembly GCA_019240405.1 of Acidobacteriaceae bacterium. Lineage (GTDB taxonomy): Bacteria > Acidobacteriota > Terriglobia > Bryobacterales > Bryobacteraceae > Bog-105. Next base: position 94,479 of record JAFAYL010000024.1, on the reverse strand, counting down.
ATGGCCGCCGCATTGCGGCCGTGCTCGCATCAGTTGATATCGGTCAGAGCGTGGCAATCAGTGAAAAGGCGTGTGTCGCGGCAGAAGCGATGGAGGGAACCGATGCGATGCTGCGCCGTGCCGCCACGCTCACCAACGGCAGACCTTTGCGATTAGTGAAGGCGTCGCACGGTCGCGCCCACCTGCTATTTGATGTTCCCGTTGCAGGTCTGGCAACTGTCGAAGCCATGATTGAAACGCGAACCACTGCGATGGCCATTGACGCCGGACGTACTCTTCTACTTGACAGAGAAGAAATGCTGAAACGCGCGAACGATGCCCGGCTGACCATCGTTGCCTATCCATCGATGGAACCTCCCGAGGTATGAGCGCTCTTCGCGTTGCGGTCATCGGAGCCGGAAGTTTCGGCCGGCAGCATGTCCGAGCTATCAAGGAGCTCGCAGCAGCGGACCTTGTGGCAATTGTGGATATCGACGTTGACAAAGCTCAGCAGCTTGCAACCGAATTCGGCTCACACGCCTACGATGAGACCGGAGAACTCCTTTCGAAAATCGACGCCGCAATCATCGCCACGCCAACTTTCACTCACGAACAAATCGCAACCCGTTTGCTGGAGGCCGGAATTGACTTGCTTGTGGAAAAGCCGATCGCGGATACTTCGGCGGCTGGCGAGCGCCTCGCCCGTCTGGCCGAAAGAAAAAGCCGCATCCTGCAGGCCGGCCATCTGGAGCGCTTTAATCCCGCAGTGAAGGCGCTCGAACAGGCTCTCACGGTGCCGCTCTTTTTTGAGGTTCACCGGCTCAGCACCTTTACGCCGCGAAGCCTCGATATTGACGTGATTCTCGATCTCATGATCCACGATCTTGATATCGTCCTGAGCTTCATGCGCGAGACTCCCGCCGAGATTCACGCGGCCGGTATCTCCGTGTTGTCTCCGCGCGTCGATATTGCTAACGTCCGGCTTTCGTTTCCATCCGGTTGCGTTGCCAATCTGACCGCTAGCCGCGTCTCGACCGAGAAGGTCCGCAAGCTCCGGCTGTTCCAGCCGGGCGAGTACATTTCGCTCGATTACCAGCGGCAGGACGCCTTTCGAGTAGCAGTTCGCAAAAACGAACCCAATCCGGCCACCGGGGAGTTCGTTTCGCAAAACAGCCCCCAATTTGACTTCAGCCATCTGCCGGTCGAACGCGGCGAGCCTCTAAAGCTGGAACTTGCCGCCTTTTTCGCCGCCGTTCGGGACCGCACCCGTCCCCCCGTCGACGGATTCGAGGCGGCAAATACGCTTCGCATTGCCGAGGCGATCCTTGATAAAATTAGGGAACACGCAGAGTTAGTGGCTGAAACGCTTCGCCGCCCTTAGCCGTTCCTCAAAGCAGCATGGAGACTCAAACGGTCGATCCGCCGACCGTCCAGCCCGAATTAAACCTTCTTCTCGCCTGGCCCGACGAGCGCGGCCAGCGCTGGAGGACGATTCTCGGCGCATCTCTTTCGGTTCACCTTCTTCTTTTCTTCGCGGCGGTAAAACTGCCGGCATTTGTTCGCCTCGCTTCCCCGCCCGAATCGCGCACCGTGGTCATCAAGCGCACGCCGTTGTATTTGCCCCGCGATGTACTCACCCAGCGCGCTCCTAATCGCAACAAATTGTCTAAGCAGATCGATCTTGCTGATCTACTAGCTTCGCAAGCCTCCCCGGCGCGCGCCTCTGCTCCTCAGCCGAAGCCGAGACGTTTCGAGCTACCGAAGCAAACGACTCCCGAAATTGCAAAGAACGCGCCGCCGCAGATCACGGTTGAGCCTCCGAGCGTAGCCCTCAACGAAGCGGCGGCTCCGGCTCCCATCGCCCATCCGGCTTCGCCCGAAAATCCTTTTCAAAATGTTGCGCCGCAGCCGCAGAAGAGCCCGAAACCTGCCGCTCCGAAATCCACTGTTCAGACGGCCATCGATGAGGCTCACCGCTCTAACAGAAAAGTGGCAATCAGCGACGACACCCCCATAGAGCGACTGCCCGGATCACCTGGATCGATTGAACGCACGCCGGCGCAACACGCGGCTATCGAGCTTGAGAGCGATCCGCAGGGCACAGACTTCAAGCCGTATCTCGCGCGCATCTTGGCCATCGTGCGCTCAAATTGGCGGACGGTGATTCCTGAGAGCGTGCGCATGGGGACCCGGCGTGGACGTACGGTAATCGAGTTCGCGATTAATCGCGACGGCAGCATACCGAAACTCGTGATTGCAGATCCTTCAGGTTCGGAGCCGCTCGACCGGGCAGCCGTTGCCGGCCTAAGCATGTCGAATCCACTTCCGCCACTTCCTTCCGACTACAAAGGCCTACAGGTTCGCTTGGCTTTTTCGTTTGCCTACAATATGCCAGCTCAATGAGTTTCCAAGAGCCTTCGCGCGGTCTCATTGGTATCCGAACTGCTCTGACGCTTTACGCCGTATTGATTGGATTCGCAGTCTTTACGTTGAGGGGTGTACCGCTATACATCGCGCTACTGATCATCCTCGGTCTAGCCGCAAAGGCATTCCTGCACCACCTACGCAAACGCCTGGAATAGTGGCCCAAAACCACCATCGGCGGTGCAATGCAACCGGGATAGCCGCAGCTAACTCTTTTGCTTTTATTAGTTTGAACTGGCGAAACGCGTGCAATATCCTTTTCGTCGACACCTAATGAGGGCAGTCATGAAGAGCTTTATGAAAACACCATTTCGGACTGCGGCCTATTTTCTTCCATTCGTTTTGTTAGCCGCGTCACCTCTTGTATACGCACAGAATTCCGCGACGAACGGCTGGCCGCGCGTAGACGATCCGCAGCAGCAGCAGGCTCAAGCCGATCAGAATCAGCCTTCGCCAACAGATCAGAATCTGGCTCCGGCGCCCGGCGATAATCAGCCGAATTACAACCATTCTGGCAACAACCAGCAGCCTGATTACAACCAGCCGACTCCGCCTCCCGACCAGTCAAACAACAATTCGTCCAATTACGACAATGCGCCCGACTATCAAATACCGGCGCAATTGACGATCAAGTCGGGTACTTTCATCACTGTTCGAGTCAACCAGATGCTGTCATCTGATAAGAATCAGGCGGGCGATGCGTTTACCGCAACATTGGTACGGCCGATCGTGGTCGACGGAATTGTTGTTGCCGAGCCCGGACAAACGCTCGCCGGTCGCGTCGTCGAGGCCAAGAAAGCCGGCCGCGTAGAAGGAGTCGCGCGTCTGGGCGTTCAGCTTACGGACATAACCTTGGTTGACGGCCAGCAGGTCTCGATCCAGTCACAATTGATTAGCCGCAGCGGACCGACGTCAGTTGGCAGAGATGCTGCCGCGATTGCAGGCACCACTGCTTTAGGGGCGGCGATTGGTGCGGCTGCCGACTGGGGGCGTGGAGCAGCGATCGGCGCTGGCGCTGGAGCCCTGGTAGCCACCGTGGGCGTGTTGGTCACCCGTGGCCGCCCCAGCGTGATCTATCCCGAACAGATCCTGACCTTCCGGATTGAAGCGCCAATCACGTTTTCTACAGCCAATTCTCAGCAGGCGTTTCGTTACGTAGAACCTAACGAATATGACCAGAACAACAATGGTCGCGGACCTCAGCAATACGCGCAAAACGGCCCTGCGCCTCCGCCCTATTACGGTTACAACTACGGCTATCCGTACCCTTATTACGGCTATCCCTATCCTTACTACGCCTATGGCTATCCCTACTACTGGGGTCCGGGATTTGGATTCTACTTCGGTCCCGGCTACTGGTGGGGCGGCCATTACTATCGCGGATACTATGGCCGAGGATTCTACGGCCGCGGAGGATTCGGCGGTCGTGGTTTTGAGGGCCGCGGCTTTGTCGGGCGCGGAGGCATAGGTGGATTCGCGGGTAGTGCCGGTCGTGGCTCTGCCGCTGGTGTCGGCCGCGGCTCGGCTGGTGGATTCGCCCACGGTGGTGGCGGCGCCCGGCGTTAGATTCTAAGATTTTATTGATAAGGTCCGCAGGGCTGGAGGGTGAACCCTTCCAGCCCTTAACTTTTTCGGCGGGGTCCTCCGCTCCGTGATAACTAAAGGAATGAGCTTTTCGATAAGCCGCCGGGAGTTGATCGAGTCGCTAGCAATGGCGGCTGTCCCCAATATGAGTTCACAAATGCAAGTATATGTCGTGGTCGGCGCAGGCGTCTTCGGCGCATGGACGGCGTATCATCTCAGACGCACGGGAAACAAAGTCACGCTGCTCGACGAGTATGGGCCGGCGAGCAGTCGCGCGAGCTCGGGCGGAGAATCACGCATCATTCGCGCGTCGTATGGAAAAGATGAGGTCTACTCGAAAATGGCTCTCCGCTCGATGACGTTATGGGAGGAATTCTTTGCGCGAACGGGCCGCAATTTGCTGGCGCGCACCGGCGTATTGTGGCTCGCAAGAACAGGCAATGCGTACGCGCGGGAGAGCCGCGAAGCGCTTGAAAAATTGGGCATCAAATTCGAGCATTTGTCGCCTGCCGAGCTCAAGCAACGCTATCCGCAGTTCCAGGTGGGGGATAACGTCGACGCAATCTTCGAACCGAACAGCGGTGCGCTGATGGCGCGGCAGGCGGTGCAAGCTGTCGTTGCGCAGTTTGTGCGCGATGGAGGGAGCTACGAACATGCAGCGATTCGAACGCCCGAAGGCAAAGGACGCCTGCAGCACATCGAAACGAAAGACGGCAGAGCAATTAGCGGCGACGCATTTGTTTTCGCTTGTGGTCCCTGGCTCGGCAAAGTGTTTCCCGATGTACTTGGGAAACGAATCTTCCCCACACGGCAGGAAGTTTTTTTCTTCGGAATTCCGCCGGGGGATCGCCGCTTCGAGCCGCCACAAATGCCGGTATGGATCGATTTCAGCGACGATCGCGGGATGTACGGCTTCCCGGATCTCGAGAGCCGCGGCTTCAAAGTTGCGTTCGACAAGCATGGACCAGAGATCGATCCCGACAGCGTGAATCGCTTCGCGAGCCCGGAAAAAGTTGCCGCGGCACGCGAGTATGTTTCAGAGCGCTTTCCTGCACTGGCGAACTGCCCGATTGTGGACTCGCGTGTTTGCCAATACGAGAACACGTCAAACGGCGATTTCGTGATTGACCGGCACCCCGCGTTTGACAATGTATGGATCGCGGGCGGTGGTTCGGGTCACGGTTTCAAGCACGGACCAGCCGTAGGCGAATATACAGCGGCGCGAGTCACCGGCGCGGCGACTCCCGCAATTGAGCCCCGGTTTTCACTTGCGTCGAAAGGCACGGAACAGAACCGCGCCGTTTACTGATCCAGCTTAAAACTGGAGATGCAGGCCGAACTGCATCTGGCGCATCGGCACCTGAATGCTCGTGATTTGTCCTGCATTGCTCTCGTCGATATAGACAGTTCCGTTATTCGGCAAGCCGAGATTGACGTGATTAAACACGTTAAATGCGTCGGCCCTCAGCTCGAGCGAGAAGCGCTCGCTCGGTATAAAGTTTTTCGCAAGCGATAGATTCGATACCGCAAGACTTGGACCACGTAATGAATTGCGCCCTGCCGTTCCGTTCCGGAAAGGCTGACGCGGCTCGGTGTATGCAGCCGGATTGAACCACAAACCCGCACTCGGATTCGGCAGATTCGGGTTCCCGATGAGATCGGCGCGGACTTGGGCGAAATCGGCGTTCAAGAGCGGCGCGTTTGCAACCTGAGGCGTAAACGGCAAGCCAGTTCCCCAGGTATGGGTTCCGCTCAGTCTCCAGCCGCCAAGCACCGCGTCGGCAATAGCATTGTTGCCGAGAGTCCAATGCCGGTTGCGCCCGAATGGCAGATCCCAATCGTGCTGGAGCGTAACCATATGCTCGCGATCCCACGAGGCCGGCGCGTGGTCGGCTTGAATATCGTAAGCGTTTCCGAAATTGCTGCCTCCTTCGGTATTGGTCATGGCTTTTGACCATGTGTACGTCAGCAGGAAGTCGAGCCCGCGCGAGAACTGCTTTAGCAACTTCGTCTGAAGCGCGTTATAGCTCGACGTGTCGCAATTGCAGTATTGATAGATACCTTGCGGCAGACCGTAGCGTATGAAAAACGGACGGCGCGGATTAAAATCGCCCGGCCCGGGGATGGCTTGGTTCTCATTGATTTCTTCAGTGAGGTGGCGGCCCACATTTCCGATATACGCGACCTCGAGCGCAAGATCAGAAGCGAAGCGGCGCTGCACCGTGAAATTCCAGAAGTAAGCCTCTGGGATGCGATATGCATCAAGCGGCCAAGTGAAATAATTGATGCCGATTCCGACGGGGAGCGGATAGCGGCCGTTTGCGCCGACTGGCGGGTTGGCCGGAGTGGGTGGTCCGTTGATCAGATAGAAATCAGGAACGTAAGGGTTAGGCTGATTCACGACCTGCGGATTGACGATGGGCGGATTGTAGTCTGCCCCCTGGCCGAATACCGAACCCAATCCACCGGGATTGAAACTGATTCCGTAGCCTGTTCGAATGACGGTCTTCTCGTCAGCTTGATAAGCGATTCCAATGCGCGGTGCGAACCCGAGATTGTACGGCTTCACTCCCAGGTTCCGAGGAACCGATCCGATACCTGCTGCGAGCACCTCACCTGTTGAAGGATCGAAGCTGCCGGCTCCGCCGGGCTTCGCCGCGACTTGGGGCAGATAATTTTCCCAGCGCAAACCGTAGTTTACCGTCAGTTTCGGGGTGACGCGCCAGGAGTCCTGTCCGTAGAAAAACATGCGCGTTTCCCGCAATCCCGGATAGTAATTCGAGCCGGTGAAATACCGGGAAAAATTGCTCGGGTAACCGAGCAAATAGGAGCCGATCGCGGATCCTGTTGATACGACGCCTCCGGCGAGTGTATCGAGAACTGGGTCGCCGGTTGTCGAATCGTTGAAAGTAATCTCACCCGAACGGTGTGAGTCGCTCGGGATGCGCTGCTGCTGTCCGCGGCGAACATCGACTCCGAATTTCAGCGTGTGATTGCTCAGGATTTTCGTCCAATTGTTCACCCATTGAAATTGGTTTTCGGTCTCCCTCAAAGGGCAGTTGCACTGATTCACATTGAGTGAATATCCGAAATTGAAGCCGCCATTTCCATTGATGTAGAAAGCGGGCATGCCGCTGGTTGCCGGGGAACCGGTATTCAGGCCGGGAATTCCTGCGTCAGTGGCAGGAGTGGTGCCCACTCCGTTCGGCTGTACACGGATGCGATAGCGATAAAAACCGAAACGCGCATCGGTGATAAACGTTGGACTGAACGTATGGTCGAGTCCAACCGCGAGGCTTTGGTTTCGATCTATCGAATCGCCTGAAAAACTGAACGCGGAGGGGCCTCCCGCCACATCCCCGAATGCTGCCGGCGAGTAGTTGTTGAAATCGGCGATTGTGTAACGGTCAAAGATGTGCGTCTTGGTGGTCCAGTTGTAATCCACACGGCCATCGTATTGATCGGTGTCGAATCGTTGAACACCCGAGCTGATGTAATTATTCACAATACCCGGGCCGTTGTTCGGAAGCGGAAGCAATGAGAGCAGCTTGCCCATCGGCGCTGCAACAGGAATAATGTTGACTACTCCGTTGCTTGAGAATACTTCTCGTCCGGTGCCGGTGGCAGGATTGCCAGTATTGGGATCGAACACCATTCCAGCCTGCGCGGGAACGGATGCGCCTTCCGTAGTTGTCACGAGCGCAGGCGAGGCGCACGGAGTTGCGGAAACAGTTCCGTTTGCGCAGATATAATCTCCGAGCAAGCCAGTGAGATCCCCGCCTCTTTCAGCCGCCGTCGGCACGGTTGTGACCAGCGAGCCTCCATTGCGTCGCCGCGTGCCTTGGTAATCGAAAAAGCCAAAGAGCCTGTCATGCAGAATCGGCGCGCCAACGGATCCGCCGAACTGATTCCATCGCAGCGGTGGATTGATGCCGGTGAAGGGATTCGTCGCGTTTGTCAGGTCATTGCGCAAGAACTCAAAAAGCGATCCATGCCACTGATTGGTGCCAGATTTTGTCGTTGCCTGAACCAACGCTCCCGAGGCCGCGCCAAACTCCGCATCGTAGTTGCTGGTACTGACCTTGAACTCTTGCAGCGCGTCGATATTGGGATTGATCACGGCGATCCCGAGGATCGCGCTATCGTTTTCGGTGCCGTCAAGCAGATAACCATTCGCAGTAAAGAACTGTCCGTTTACGTTCGCTTGAATGCCCTGCTGCGGGTTCTCGGCAGCAGAATGCTGCCAAGTGTTCAGTTGAGTTCCGGGGACAACCAGCAGTAGATTCGTGACATTACGATCTAACACGGGAAGCTGCTCGACTTGCCCGCCCGTGAAGGTGGTTGCGACTTCCGCGCGATCGGTGGTCAGCAATGGAGTGACATCCGTGACCTCGACGGTAGTCGCTACATTGCCTGGCCGCAGCGTTGCGTCGAGGCGCGTAGTCGCGTTCACCTCGACGGTGGCGTCGGCGGTGAACGCAGCAAGCCCCGGGCTTTCGATTTTTACCTGGTAGCGGCCTGCCAGCAGATGTGTCTGCTCGTAATTGCCATCCTGATTGCTTTGCGTGTGGAAGATGGTTCCGCGATCAAGATCCGTAATCGTGATGGTCGCGTTCGGAAGCACGGCACCTGAAGCGTCCTGAATGGTTCCGAAGATGTTGCCCGATACAGCTTGCGCGAGAGCAACGGAAGTAGCAAGAACTGTGAAAAGGGCGACAATTAGCGCCGCAAAGAATTTCTTGAACATTTAATGGCCCCTTGTTTAAACCGAGTATAGGACATGGGGTTTGGGGCCATCAAATAAATTTCCGATAAATTCTAGGTAAATCGCCGAACTAAAACGCGAGCTTCAAACTAAGCTGAATTGTTCTTGGCACGTTTTCGGTGCCGAAAGCTTCGCCGAATGGGAAACAGGAGACCTGCGAAAGGTCTTCACAAAAGCTATTGTATTGCGCGTAATTGAAAGCGTTCAAAAATTCGGCTCTTAACCAAGCTTGGAACCGTTCGCCCCCGAAATTCTTAGCCACCGAGAGATCGACATTTCGTAGCGAGCGCGTCCGAAGCTGTGTCATGCGTTGAGGCTCATTTCCAAGCATATAAATCGAGGGCAGGTCAGTGAAGGCAGCGGGATTGATCCAGTTATTTGGGCCTTGATTAGCCGCCTTTGGATCACCCACGAGATTCGGCAACTGCGGGCCCGGATACCCGTAATTATTCAGTTGGTTGTACATTCCCGTCGTGACGGCGGGAACAGGCAGGCCGCTCGTCAGTCTTATTACTGAAGAAAGCTGCCACTTTCCAATGGCCTCCTGAACGATCCCTGGGGCATTACTTCCCCAATGCTTACCTTTTCCGTATGGCAGATCGTACACCAGTGCCGTCGCAAAGCTCTGAGGGACATCGTGGGTGCTGATGTCGTAATCAAGCATCGTGTTGTAGTAGTCGCGCCATTCGGTTGCGCCCGTCGCCCAACCAAAGTTGTCTTCCGGACCGTTATCAAGCGCCTTTGACCACTGATAGGTCATTAGCAGGCTCAAACCAGCGTTGAACTGATGGTTATACTTCACTTCGAGCGCATCGAAAGCTGAACGAGCGCCTGGCAGCGAGCGAGTCCATTGCAGGTTCGTAAATTGTGGATAGGGACGCAATAGCTCGTTATAAGCAATCGTCGAAACCTGTCCGAGATAGTAATTCGGGCTCACTACGCCGAAAAAGGGGTTCGGCACCTGAGAATCGAGCAGCGGACCTAAGCCCAAAAACTGATCGGGCATCTGGTCGGAGTCAAGGTTGATATTTCCGTAGAGCAGCTTTCTACCGCGATTGCCGTTATATCCGATCTCAAACACGGAGTGCGCACTGAGCTGGTACTGAAGATCGAAGCTCCACTGTTCGGTGTACGGCGTAGGATGCGAGCCTTTCGGCCAGATTCCATTGATGCCGCCTCCCACCAACGTCAAGAGACCTTGCGAACTTCCCGTTGGCTGATTAATCCCGTATGGGAATGGACTGCTGACCAAGTTCAGAGGCAAATAGCCGTTCTGCTGCGTACCAACAAATGAGGTATTGGAGCTGAATCCGATCGACTGGCCGCCGTCGTCGCCGATCAGAGCCGAAGGCGGAAGGAAGAAGATGCCCGCTCCCATGCGAGCGACAAGTTTGTCCGTAATTTTATAAGCGATTCCGGCGCGAGGAGCGAAATCGTGATTATTCGGATACCATTGATACCGGCCATTGCCGCCGACTCCTGTGTATTCGAACCCGCCGACGAGCGGGTGTCCGAACACCTGCGCGATGGTTTCTCCGTATTGCGGAGAGAACGCCGAGCTGATGGGATTAACAACCGTCGTATCGAAGAAGGTAAGGCGATTATGACGCTCGGTTGCCGGACGCTGGTTCTCATAGCGCAATCCAACGTTTACAGTTAGTCGGGAATTTACCCGCCATTGGTCCTGGACGTAAACGCCGTAAGCGCGCAGGCTCTCTGCCGGATCGAGATTAATCGCTTGCCCGCCTCCCTTCGAGGTTCCGAGAAGCATGGAGGCAATCGCGTTGCCGGTAAGAATGGACGAATTGCTGGCTTGCAGCGCATTGCACGGGCCGCCGGCGTTAGGATCGCACGCTGTCAAGCCACTGCTGAAAGCGAAGCTGCCGGCGGCCTCATTTATGACGTTGATCTGTTGGTTATCGAAATTGGCTCCGAACTTCAGCGTGTGCCGGTTGAATACTTTCGTTAGATTGATTTGGGCGGTATCGGAAGTTCGCGCAAATTTCTCGTAAGTTCCGCTGCCCAAACTCGCATAGCCGTTATCTGCCGTAATGCTTGGAAGCAGAGGCGCCTGGAACAGAGCCGGCGATAGTCCAATTGCCGACGAGTCGATACCCTGGCTGATGCCGATGTGCTGCTCCAACCAGCGGCTATACGCTACATACGAATTGATCACCCAGGTTGGGCTAGGCGTAACAGTGTCGTTCAAAACTACTTGAAAGCCGTCGTTGTACTGATTGACACCCGTATCCGCGCCATTGCAAAAGAAACAAGGACTTACTTGATCCTGCCGCCACCGGTCGGACCAGCGAACAAACATTCTGTGCACCGCGCTCTGCTCCCAGTCCACGCGAGTGTCCATTTTGTCGTTTTCGAAATATCCCGCGCCTTGCGCGAAATAGTTATTAAGATCATTCGGGCCAACGCCCGGGCGATTCGGCAATGGATACAGATTTACGATGCTTTGACCGACAGGATTGATCGACCCCTTGGGAATCATGTTGCCCGCAAAAGGCGTCCGCGTATATCCGTGGCTATTGTTCGCAGGTGTAGTCGAAAACGGATTATAGATGACGTCCAACGTGCCGCTGGAGTTTAGCGTCGACGAAAAATCCCCGCTGCGTTCCGCCTGTGTAGGAACAGTTAACAAACCAGTGCTGACGGTGTTAGGCTGCCGAAGCCCTTCATAAGCGCCAAAAAAGAAAAGGTTGTACCGCTTCAGAATGGGGCCGCCGACGTTCCCCCCGAACTGGTTTTGTTTAAACTGTCCCTTCGGGACGCTGTTTCTGTTGTTCGTCCAACTGTTCGCATCGAGAGCGGAGTTTTGAAAATAGTCGTACGCCTCGCCGTGAAATTCGGTACTGCCCCCTTTTGTAATGAGCGCGACGACACCGGCTCCGCCTTTCTCGTATTGCGCATCGTATGTGTTCTCGATAATCTGCTGCTCCTGCACAGAGTCTTGAAGAGGCGACACCATGAGGCCGCCCCAGTCGACCGCCTGGGATGGGGCGCCGTCGATCAAGATATTCTCGTCGCCGGTTCGGCCGCCATTCAGGCCGAAATTACTCGACAACTGATCGAAGGTTCCGTAGCTTTGTGTTTGGCCGCTACCGGAAGGGGCCGGTGTTGTACCCGCTACTGCAAAAACAAAATTCAAAGGATTCCGTGTATTGTTCGGGAGTGCCTCGATCAGATGACTGTCCATGGTGACGGAGTGATTCGCGGTCTCCGTATCGACGAGCAGCGCCGAGGCAGTCACTTCGACCTTCTGTTGCGTATTTCCGAGTTCGAGCGAGATATTGACGTGAGCCCCGGTGTTGGCCTGAAGGATCAGATTGTCTTGCACGAAGGTCTTGAAGCCGGACGCTGTCGCCGTAATCTGATACGAACCAGGAGAGAGATTGGTGAATTGATAGTTCCCGTTCGAATCAGATGTGAAATCGCGAACATCGTCGGTCGCCATATCCTTCAATTCAACCTTCGCGTTCTGAACCGTGGCGCCGGTTGGGTCGGTAACCGTGCCGGTAATTGAAGAGGTGAAGGACTGCCCAAAACAGAGTTGAGCGAGTATAGCGGCCAGAAGCGCCGCGAAAGTAAGCGGCGAAGCGCCTTTTCGAGCAAAGACTTTGCGGCTGAATTTAAGTGAACGCACGTGGTCCCCCTGAATCGTAGCGCAATTGTCATTTAACTGCGCGTATATCTCACGATTAACACGATCACATCGAAGTGTTCAATGTGAGTCCAGACGCTGAGCGTCTTCTGTTTTTCCGGCGAGATCAAGAGCGGTGGCCCGAAGGAACTGGATTTCGGGGTTGTCGGGCAGAATGCGCGCCCCTCGGTCAAGTAACTCTACGGCTTCGGGAAGGCGATGATTCTTGATCAGAAGCGAAGCGACACCCCGATACAGATCAGGACGGGTGGGGGATCTCCTTAGAGCCTGGTTCACGGCCGCCAAAGCTTCGGCGGGTTTGCCGGACGCATGGAGCATCTGGGCCCGGGCCAGATAGTAATCGCCCGTTCGCTCTGCCTCAGGTATGCGGTCCATCTGTTCGAGCGCAACCTGAGCATTGACGGAATGAGATGTCGCAATCGCAAGATCGAGGCGGAGGTCTCCCGACATTTCCGCAAAACTACTGGCGTCCTCCAGAAATTGCTTGGCTAGCGCGTATTGTTCGGCATTGAGTAGCGTCTCCGCTGCATTGGCTAATACGACGTTGCTTGGTTTCAACGCGATGAGCTGGCGAGTCACTGCTGCGGCCTGTTCAAAATTCTTCTCAGCAAGGCAGATCTTCAGATATTCGGCCTGAGCTTCTGCATTTTCGGGGTGACTGCGGACGGTTCGTTCTACGCCCGTTCGATACCGTGCATACTGTTCCTCGGGTGAAAGCCCAAGAAATTCGACCAACCCAGCGGGATGCGCCACGGATCTGCTCGGCCCAAGTTCGCGGAATCGCGCCATCACGGCGCTCGCTTCTTCCTTTTGACCGGCCCTCAGCAGTGCGCGACCAAGGTGCATCAGAATGGTGGCGTCGCGAGGAGTGAGCTCGGACGCTTTTCGCAGGATGCGAACAGCCTCCATTGCGCGATTCAAAGCGAGGTAAGTCTGGCCCAGACGGTCGAGGACGCTCGCGTTTTGCGGTTCGCGTTCCGCGGCGAATTCGAGATCGGAAAGAGCCGCTGCAGGTTTCGCCTGGCGATAATTCAGAATGGCGCGCGCGAGGCGTGCGGCCACAAAATCGGGCTTCAAAGCTATTGCGCGATCGAAATGGGCGAGAGCATCACCGGGATTCGTAGCATTTTCCGCCACGCCCATTTCGTAGTGGCCAAGCGGATCGTTCGGATGTTTTTTGAGAAACCACTGTAGGTCGGCCATTCCGCTTGGCGCGTTTACTCCCAGTGCTGTCTCGGCGAACCCGCGCTCCCGCTTGGCCGAGTCGTCTTGCGGGACGAGTTTTATATAGCGATTCCAGGCTCCTATCGAATCGCCAAAATAGCCGAGGTCAGCGGTGGTGCGCGCGAGCAGCAGCTCGACGTCGGCCCGTTCGGGAGCGAGCTGAGCGGCGCGCGCGAGCAGCTCGATTGCAGCTTCGTCGTGCTTCAGTTCTACATCGACCGAAGCCAGCCCATACAGCAGGTCAACATTCCGCGGCTGCTGCTCGACTGCGCGCGCTAACAGAACAGCGGCTTTGTCGTACTGCTTTGCGAAAGTGAGCGCCAAGCCGGCGGCTCCGCAGAGGTGCGCGTCTGTCTCCGTCTCGGGAGAAATTCGCGCGAGGATCTCATCCGCTTGCCGGTTCCGTTGCAATAGATAGAGCGCCTCCATTCGGAGGATGGCGACCTCGTTATTTTGTTGTGCATCCGCGGGAAGGCGGTCGAGATGGGCCAAGGCTTCGGCCGGCGACTTCGCCTCAACGGCAATGCGCGCGAGTTGAACGTGCGCATTGACCTGCGACGGATTTAGAGCGACAACTTTCAAGAACACGGGTTTTGCGTCTTTCAACCGGCCTTCAGCCACGAGATGGTTGCCGTAGTTGTTCAGCAGCCCGGGCGATGGTCGAGGGATGTTGAGCGCCCGGCGATATATCTCGTCCGCTTCCGGGTACTTCTTTTCATTGTCGAGCACGACGCCTAGCACATCGAGCGCCTCGACGTTATTCGGGTGTTCCTTCAATTCCGCTCGCAGCGTTTCTTCAGCGGAAGCGAAGTCTCCGTGCTGGAGCGCAGCTACCGCGTTGTCTATCGCATTGCTCTGGCCAGAGCCGAGGAGCAGAAAAGCGGCACAGAGCAGGAACAACATGCTACGCGCTCGCTACTGGGGCATAGCCGCGTCATCGAGCCGAATACGGACTGGAATCGAGCCGATTGACTTACCGCCCGATTCGGCCTTGATCGTCACCATCTGCCACCCGCTCACTTTCTTTTCCGGCGTTTTTGCGAGTACGTGAAACGAGTAGTCGCTGCGGGCACGGACCGAGAATGCGCCGGCGCCGTTGAAGAGTGTCCATTCTTTATTCGGCACGCCAACAGATACCCTGACCGGCAGGTCGTTCGCTGCCGGGTTCTCGATTACAACAGGAATCGTTAACACGGTTGAATAGGCGATCTCAATTTCGGGAGGAACGAGGTCCGCAAGGTGATCGAGACCGTGCGCTTGCCAAAACTTCTGATAAAAACTCCAAGGGCCACCGAGCGCGAGAGCCGGTTGCGGCGCTTTCTCCGGGATGAACCCGGGCGGGCGCTGATACGAGACTCCCTCAGGCACGACGCCTTCAAAAAGATCGCCGGTTACGCTCGATTTCACGAGAGATTTGCCGAATATGAAGCGGACCGGTTCTTCGAATTCATGCAAATCATTCTTTAATAGCGCCGCTTTCGCTTCCTGGCCGCTATCCGGTTGGGTCAAATGGAACGCGCATTCTTCCGCTGCTAGCCGCCCATACGATTTATGCTGCGAGGGCGACGTGTCCTTGGCTGAGTACACAGGACCTTTCCCTTCGAGGAAGTCAGCATGCGCGGTATCGCTGAAAAAATAGATTTTCTGCGGCTGCCATGGATGCAATCCTTCCGTCAAATTGTTGATGCCTTCACGATTACGCGGCGGCGCGAGCTGCTCTCCGAAGGCAGATGCGTCGCCCGCAAGATCGAAAGCTTCGTTCGCGATCACGCTCGAGGCTTGATGATCGCTGTGGTTTTCTCCGGCAACGTAATCGGGGAGCCAGGTTGCGATCACGGGTGGGCGCGTGAGGCGAATTAACCGGACCATTCGGCCCAACGAGTCGCCATGATTCCAAGTTTCGAGAGATCGCAAAACATCCTGATGCGGCGTATCCGGGCCGTTGAGGAACCAGACATTCATGACACCGAAGTGGGCCAGGGCGCGACGCACCTCAATCTCGCGGACTGCGCCAAGCGATGCACCTTCTTCCTGTCCCTGAGCGTTGGGACCGCCATCGCCGCGGGTTCCATACACGACCGCTACTCTTTTTTTCTCGTCGAAAATAGCCCGAGCCAGGTAAGCGCCGAGTGCCGTCTCGTCGTCGGGATGAGCGACTACGACGAGCAGATCGGCTTTATATCGATCGTCAGGTTGAGGATTTGATCGATCTTGCGGAAACGCAGACAAAGTACAACATGCAGCAATGAAGGCCAAGCGAAGCGAGAGGGTCATGGTTGAATCGAAATGAGTGAATATGATCCGCGACACAAAGCAAATGAAACGGCGCGTTTCCGTCATGGTAGCAGCGGCTCTGGTGTTCGGGCTGGGAGCTTCGGCGGATCGAACCAAATCAGGTCATACTGGAAAGCCGATCCGAAGCAAACCAATCAAAGATCGCCGGACATGGAGCGTCTACGGCGGCGGGACGGACAACATTCACTATTCGACCCTCAAGCAGATCACGCGCAAAAATGTTTCGCAGCTCCAGGTGGCTTGGACCTACGACACGGGCGATGCGTTTACGCAATCGGAAATGGAGTGCAATCCAATTGTCGTGGATGGTGTGCTGTTTGGGACCTCGCCGAAACTGCGCGTCATAGCGCTTGATGCCGCGACTGGCAAGTTGAAGTGGGCCTTCGATCCGAATCAGGGCCACCGTGTCGTCGGGAAAATGCGGAACCGCGGCGTGACGTATTGGGACGGCGGCCCGGAGGGACACAAGCGAATCTTCTTTGCGGCGCGCCAGTATCTGTATGCGTTGGATGCAGAGACAGGCCAGCCCATACCCGAGTTCGGAGAGGACGGGCACATAGATCTTCGCCGTGATTTGGGGCGCGATCCTGCGTTGCAGTCGATTTCGGATACCAGTCCGCCGGTTGTGTATAAAGACCTGCTAATCGTTGGCAGTATCGTCAGCGAAAGCCTGCCTGCTTCGCCCGGCGATATTCGCGCCTACGATTTGCGTACAGGCAAGCTGCGCTGGTCGTTTCACACGATGCCGCATCCTGGCGAATTTGGCTATGATACGTGGCCCAAGGACGCTTGGCAGTACATCGGCGGCGTGAATAACTGGATGGGCATGGGGCTTGATGAGGCACGAGGTGTAGTGTACGCGCCGACGGGGTCGGCATCTTTTGATTTCTACGGCGCGAACCGGTTGGGGGATGATTTGTTTGCAAATTGCGAGCTTGCCCTGAACGCGGAAACGGGCGAGCGCATTTGGCATTTCCAAACCGTGCGGCACGATATTTGGGATCGCGATTTGCCCGCCCCTCCGGCTTTAGTGACGATCAAGCACAACGGGCGGCGCGTGGATGCGCTGGCGCAAATTACGAAATCCGGATATGTATACGTGTTCGATCGCGACACGGGGAAGCCGCTGTTTCCAGTTGAATATCGGAAGTACCCTCCGAGCGACATTGATGGCGAAGTCGCGGCGGATACACAGCCGTTGCCGACAAAGCCTCCGCCGTTTGCGCGACAGCTTCTCACAGAAGACATGCTGACGACACGCACGCCGCAAGGGCACGATGCGGTGTTACAGCGCTTCAAAACAGTGCGCAGCGCAGGGCAATTCGTGCCGCTCAGCCGCGAAGGCACAATCATCTTTCCGGGTTTAGATGGTGGCGGCGAGTGGGGTGGGCCGGCGTTCGATCCAGAGACGGGATTGCTTTACGTGAATTCGAACGAAATGGCCTGGCTGCTGCGGCTGGGCGAACGGCAATTGAGCGCTAATGCGCGTACCGGGAAGGAACTGTACATGGCGAACTGCGCGGGTTGCCATCGTCCGGATTTGAAAGGAACGCCGCCGGAGTTTCCATCCTTATTAAATCTCGCCGAGCGGCTTAGCGAGATGGAGGTGGAGGCCATGATCCGCGGAGGGAGCAATCGCATGCCGGGGTTCCCGCAGCTCCCGTACGATGATATGCGCGCGATTCAGCGTTACGTTCTTTACGGAGAGAATGCGGCGGTTGCTTCGAAACCTGGCGCGCCCTCTCCGATTGATTTGAAATACGGCATCGATGGATATAACAAGTTTCTTGATCCCGATGGCTATCCAGCGATTCAGCCGCCATGGGGAACGTTGAACGCGATCAATTTGAACACCGGCGAGATCGTATGGAAGATTCCATTCGGGGAGTATCCGGAGCTTGCGCAAAAAGGCCTGCGCAATACGGGAAGCGAAAACTATGGCGGGTCGATCGTGACGCAGAACGGATTATTGTTCATCGCGGCGACGGTTTATGACAAGAAGATCCACGCATTCAATAAAACGACAGGCGAGCTGCTTTGGGAAGCGCCGCTACCGGCAGCGGGAAACGCTACGCCCGCGCTGTATGAAGTAAACGGCAAGGAGTACATCGCGATTGCTTGCGGCGGCGGTAAGTCGAAAGATCCTTCGGGCGGAAGTTATGTGGCCTTCGCGCTGCCGGATTGATGAGGAGCTTCTTCCAAAGCGTCTAACGCGCGCGCAACATAGTCGATTCTCATCGAGCGGGTTAGATAGCTTGGTAGCTCTCTTTCGCGGTTCGCCTCTAAGGATATCGAAAAGAGGAACTTTTTTCGATTTCCCAACGTTTCCCACTTAGCCGCCGTCTAACACGCGAAAAGAGGGAAACGGTGTGGGAGATCGGATTGCCGCTCCAATTTGTACATAGTTTGCCAGACAATCCGACCGACGCCGAGCTTGTAGAGGGATGCAAGCGGGGAAATTTGCGCGCGTTCGAGCGGCTTTACGAGCTGCATTCGAGCCGAATGAAGAGTCTGGCCTTCCACTTGCTAGGGAGCCGCGCCGATGCGGAAGACACGGTGCAGGAAGCGTTCCTTAAGGTGTATCGGGCAGTGCGAGGTTTCGAAGGCCAGTCGTCGCTCGCGACGTGGATTTACAGGATCCTGATCAATTGCTGTTACGACGTTATGCGGAAACGGCAGCGGCTGGCAGAGAAGCCGGCGCGCTCGGAGTTCGGGCGTGAGAACAAGCTTTCGCTCAAGATTGCGCTCGAGCGAGCGCTGAGTTTGCTGAATGAGCGGCAGCGACTCGTGTTTCTGATGTTTGAAGTCGAGGGTCTGAAGCACTCAGAGATTGCGGGAATTCTGGAGGTGCCGGAAGGTACCTCGAGGAGCTGGCTGTTTGAAGCGAAGCGCGAGTTGAAACGGACGTTGATGGAGTCAAGTGCATGAAATTCGAATGCGGCGATCTGGAGCGCGCGCTCGCGACACCCGAGCTGATGCCCGAAGCGCGAGAGCATTTGAAGACCTGCGCGGCGTGCCGGCGCGAATATCGCGTGTGGACGGATATATCGGCGATCGCGAAGGAATTGCACGCGGACTGGGAAACACCGGCATTGTGGTCCAACATCCGGAGAGCGATCGAGACTGAGCCCAGGCCGGCACCGAAGCCCGTTTGGTGGAAAGAATGGAAAACTTGGGCGGTGGCCGCAGCGGTGGTCATAGCAGCGGTTCTGGTCAGCCGTCCTTGGCAGTGGGCCAGCGTACAGAATAACGGTTCCTCTCAAACCGATGCGGCCGCGAGCTTAGCCGCGCCGCTATCTTCGAATCGTGATTTTTTGACTGACCAAGCGCTTCAGGAGGTTGAAAGAAGCGAGGCGGCATATCGCCGGTCCATTGAAAAGCTTTCCCAACTTGCGGAACCGAAGCTCCAGAAATCGGCAGCGCCCGTGACCGTGAGTTATCGGGAGAAGCTTTTGATGCTTGATTCGGCGATTACGGAAACGCGCACGAATTTGGCTCAGAATCAATTCAATGTTCATTTGCAGCGCGAGCTAGCTGATTTGTACCGCGAGAAACAGCAGACACTCCAGGAGTTACTTACCCGTGATCAGAAAAATTAGTTTTTTATTAGTTGGACTGGCGCTCGCTTGGAGTGGCTTGGCTCGGGACGAGTATGATCGCACTTTCGACAAGACTGTTTCCTGGAGAGACGGCCAGCGAATCTTCCTGGAGCACAAGCTCGGCGATATTGTCGTTCGTACGCATGCTCAACCGGAAGTGGTGATTCATTCCGATATTCACGTCTCGGCGCCCGACGCGAATCAGGCGAAAGATTTCGCGAACCGGCTGGAAATTCGAGTGGAACCATCGAGCTCCGAGCTGTCGATTCGCACGATATACCCTGACGGAGCTCACGGGCATGGCGTCTCCTATTGTGTTCGCTACGAAGTGACACTACCTGAGACTGCTCCGCTCGAATTGCGGGATTCCTTTGGTTCAGTTTCCGTGACGGGTGTAAAGGCGAACTCTGAAATCATCACGTCTCACGGAAGCTTGGAATTTCGTGATGGGCGCGGGACGCAGCGGTTGGAAAACTCGTTCGCCAGCGTGAAGGTAGCAAACAATCAGGGCGACGTGACAATAGAAACCAGCAACGGAGCGGTTGACGTGACCGGCGTAACAGGCGCATTGAACGCGCGTGACCGTTTCGCGAGCGTCATGGCGGCCAGAGTTTCGAAAGGTGTGACGATCATCAACAGCAACGGAGCGGTTCAGGTGAGTGATTCGGGTGGAAACGGCGACATCAAGAACTCGTTCGGGAACGTAGCGGTCCATAATTTTCGCGGGGGATTGACTGTCAACAACGCAAACGGCCGGGTGGAAGCGATGAACGTGGAAGGGCCTGCCGAATTGAACACAACTTTCGGCGAGGTGCATTTCTCGAATATGGGCGGACAACTATCGATCCGGACCAGCAACTCGAGCGTAAATGGCGAGAAGGTCCGCGGACCCGCTGCGGTTCAGACGTCCTTCGGATCGGTGACCGTCAGCGATTTGCAACGCGAGGCGCGCGTGCAGTCGAGCAACGGCAGCATCTCGATCGCACGGGTGCGCGGCGAGGCAAACCTGAAAACTAGTTTTGGCACGGTACAAGCGAATGACATCGGCGGACTGCTCACGGTCGAAAATTCCAACGGTGGGGTTAAAGCTGCAAACACGCGGGGCGCGCAGATTACGACCAGCTTCGGTCCTGTCATTTTGGATGACGTAGCAGGCCCAATTCAGGTCGAAAATCAGAATGGCGCGGTTGACGCCACCAGCGCGGCGCGTGGCGGCTGTCAGCCGATCATTATCAGGACCTCGTTTTCAACGCTGCGCGTTCGCCTAAACGGAGAGGCGAGCTATCGTGTCGCTGCGAGGACAACGTTTGGCAAAATTCGCACGGACTTTCCATTGAATGTTTCCGCATCGGGCTCGAACGACGATTTGAACGGGACAATCGGCCCGGGCCATTGTGAGATGAGGCTGACTGACGCCAACGGGAACATTGAAATTCTGAAGGGTGGAACAACAGTCAACGCGTCCGCGCGGTGATTGATACCGGAGCCGGACGTCCGTAAACGAACACCCAATCGAGCTCCTAAGAACCTTAAGTAGTTGAAATGGCTGTTCGAAGAGAGAATGCAATAGCTGGCACTGCGCTTGCATACTAAATCTTCGAAAGCCGTCCAATACCGAAAGCGGCGTTTGTATGACTCTTGAAGCTGTTGAACCGAAAACCGACATATATAAGGTCCTTGTGGTTGACGATCAGGCCGATATTCGCGAAGCCTTGCGGCTACTGTTGAAGCGAGCTGGATATTCAATTCAAATGGCGGCCTCGCCGATTGAGGCGCTTGCCGCTGCTGCGCGCTCCGATCATGATTTGATCCTGATGGACATGAATTTCGCGAGCGACACCACGTCTGGCCGCGAGGGCCTAGAGCTGCTTGAACTCCTGCACACGCAACAGCGAGAAGTGCCGATCATCGCAATGACGGGATGGAGCACGATCGAACTGGCCGTCGAAGCTATGCAGCGCGGCGCGTGCGACTTCGTTCCAAAGCCTTGGGATAGTCATCACATGCTGGCAGTGCTCGAGAAGCACTTGAAAGCTAACCGCAGCGATCGAAAATCCGACGCGAGAGAAGCAGAGCTTGCAATTGCGCGAAATGTTCAACGCAAGTTGCTGCCTCAACCTTATCTAAGCGCGTGCGGGCTCGAATGCGAATGCGTATCTATGCCTGCGGGCGAGATCAGCGGAGATCTGTACGACTTTTTTGAGATCGATGGCCAGGCCGTTGCGTTCTTGTTGGGAGACGTTTCGGGCAAAGGAATCGGAGCTGCGCTGCTGATGGCGAATCTACAAGCGACGATTCGAAGCCAGCAAGACCTCGCTCGTTCGCCCGCGAAACTACTCGATCGCGTGAACCAGTTATTTTTTCAGTTCACGAGACCTGAGCACTACGCAACGTTGTTCTTGGGTGTTTATGAAGCGCGTACTCGGACTGTTCGATACGTGAATTGCGGCCACCCCGCGCCGGTCTTGTTGCGGGCGAATGGTGAATGTGAGTTGCTCGAGTCCACGTCAATGGTTTTGGGCGCATTTAACGGCTGCGTATTTGGCGAGGCAACTATTTCGCTGTCCCCAGGAGACCGGCTGATTCTGTTCTCTGACGGGCTCTCCGAGGCGAAGCTCGATAAGATGGACGACGGGTGGCTGATCGACAGCATTCAGAGATTCGCTCGGCGATACAAGTCTGATTTAGCAGCCGTGCTGGCAGCCAGTGCCGGTTCACCACATGAACAAGCCGATGACATCACCGTCATGGATGTTCGAGTGCAATCCGCCTAGAACCGGATCAGCGCCGTTTCATCCCCAACAGACTCAAGAAAAAGCTAGTCAGTATCACTTCAACGCCAAGCATGACCGCGGCTGCCGCGGGCAAACTTAGCCGGATCGACAACGAAGCAGTGAGTGGACCGAATCCCGATTGCGCCCATCTCCAAAGCCCATAAATTGCGTCCGCGAATCCAACTAGTAAAAGGAGAACCCCAAAAGCCAATCCCTTCTCGAGCGTGACATATTGAAACCACCTCTCGAATTTTGGATCCGCAGGAAGCAGTCTTTCCGAAATTCCAAAGATCTTAGCGCTCACCGCGAAAACGCAGGTGTGAAAACCAATCAGCAAAGCTGCAAGCGCGTAAGCAAGCGTTCCGACATCAAAATGAACGCTGCCGATAGCGCGCTCACGCGGCAGAAGCCAGATCGTTGCAAGGCAGCCAACCACAAGGAGGATTGTTCCAGGATAAAGAAACAGCCAGCGCGGGCTGTAAAGTAACAGGAAACGCAAGTGTCTCCATCCGTCGCGCCACGTACGAAGATGTGGACGCCGGGTGCGTCCGTCCGGAGACAGGTTCGTGGGGACCTCGACGATTCGTAGTCCAGCTAAGCTGGCTTTCACAATCATTTCGCTCGCAAACTCCATGCCCGTGGTTCGGAGCTGCAATGACTGAATAGCGGTTTTTGAAAAAGCGCGAATTCCGCAATGGAAATCTCCGACGGGCGCCTTAAAAAAGAGCTTTCCCAACAGAGTCAGGACAGGATTGCCCAAATACCGGTGCAAGGGAGGCATGGCGTCAGGTTCGATCCTCCCCTTGAAGCGATTTCCTATTACAAGGTCGGCGCCGCGATTGAGCGCTTCCAAGAAGCGTGGCAGATGCGAGAAGCTATAGCTATCATCGGCATCTGCCATTAAAATATACTTGCTCGAAGCAGCATCGATACCGCCCATCAAGGCAGCCCCATATCCTCTAACAGGAGTAGGCACAACGCGAGCCCCTTCCCGAGCTGCAATCTGCTGGGACCCATCGGTACTCCCGTTATCGGCCACAATCACTTCGCCAGTTACTCCGGTCTCTTGAATCGCAGACCGCGCTTTTCGTATGCAAGTTGCCAGCGTTTCCGCCTCGTTCAGGCAGGGCATCACGACGCTGATCACGTTTTCCGAAATGCCGGGCTTCATTCAGTCCGTTGGTTCACACTTACTCAGAAGCGCGATGAAGTGCAATCCACCGCCAAATAGCCAGTCGGCAAAGGGTGGGTACAAGCCAAGTTTCGTAATCAATTTGGCCGGGCACAACCCGATATGTTGCCAGTTGGCGCTCCACTCGTTTCTGCTCCAGTAGTTGTAGGGCAGCGCAACACCGAATCGCGCATTCCCAATCCAATCCATGAAGCGCAGGCGCATTCCTGCGGCGAAACCGTTTCGATAGTGATCCTTGATCAGCACATATTGCGAAGCAACTCTGCGCGCTTCGCTCAAAATGAGTTCAGGTTTGTTCGTATGATGCAGAACATCAGAGAACATAACAACATTGAAGCTTGCGTTTTCGTAGGGGATATGGACGCCATCGAATACCTCGACTGGGATGTGTGTACGCTCGCGCGGGAGCACCTCAACTCCGCGAATTTCAATGTCCGGACGTCTTTGTTTTATTCGAAAGGAAATGGCGCCATCACCACACCCAACGTCAAGAACCCGGGCGCTTTGGGGCAACAATGAGGCCAAAAGGTCCGAGAGTATTCCCACTCTCCTCTCAAAAACAAAATCATTGTGCAACGCTCCGAGAACGCCGGCCCATGATTTTTGTACCGCTAACAACCCCACATTTTACATGCTTTAGATTTCAGACTTTGAAAACGGTCGGATGACTTACTGTGTTATCTTTGAACCATTCGTGTCACGTTTAGCGGCGTAATGCGGCGCGTGTAGAAGGACGACTCGGATTCTTTGCAAGCTATACGATCTGGGTTTCCGGTCTTGCGGTTTTCCTCATGTTGTGTAGCGACTGTAAAGCAAAGGCGCTCAGCAATAACACGACAGAGCGGTGTTCAGTTTGCGGAACGGAGCTCGCACAGTCGCAAGAAGATTTAGCCACTCGTGCCCTTTCAGAAGGACACGGGAGGGATGCAGACACTCCAGCGTCTGATTCGAGAGCCGGCGACGCGACACGCGTTGCGCCGGCAAGGACTCTATCCAATCCAGTCGCCGGCATCGATGATGCGACAGCCGACTCGTCTTCGGACTTTATCGATCGAACGGATGGAGCGGGAATCGGGCCAGGATGGTCGGCCGCGGTAACGCCGTCTTCATACGCGCGAGCGGCTGCCGGCCACTTGGCAGTTGGAAGCTGGCTCGGCGATCGTTATGAGATTCTTCGAGCGCTTGGAGAGGGCGGCATGGGCGCGGTTTACAAGGCGCGCGATATGGAAGTCGATCGCTTAGTTGCCATCAAAGTAATTCGCCCTGATTTAGCCAACAACGCATACATCCTGCAGCGCTTCAAGCAAGAGCTAATTCTTGCGCGGCAGGTGACACACCCGAACGTAGTTCGCATTTTCGATCTTGGCGTGGCCGACGGGCTGAAGTTCATCAGCATGGAGTACATCGAAGGCCGCGAAATCACCGACATACTCGCCGAAAAACGTAAATTTCCGCCACGGGAAGCCGCCGAAGTGATCCTGCAGGCATGTCGGGGATTGGCTGCCGCACACTCGCAAGGCGTTATTCATCGTGATCTAAAGCCCCAGAACATCATGATTGACATTCGCGGCCGAATCGCGGTGATGGACTTCGGAATTGCCTTTTCGACCGAGGTCAAAGATTCGGGCGAATCGAACGGGAATCAAACGCAGCATGCACGCGCGGATTTAACAGAGATTGGCGCGCTAATCGGTACCCCGAGATATATGTCGCCTGAGCAAGCCCGTTGCGAGCCGGTCGATGCGAGCTCCGACATCTTTACTGTGGGACTCATCTTCTACGAGCTTTTGACCGGAAAGGTGCCCTTCCTTGGTGCAACCGCGAAAGAAACGTTATTAAAGAGGACCGCGGAAGCGCCGACTCCGCCGGTGGAGCTGAATCCAGAGGTTCCCAAGCGCCTCAACGAAATCGTTTTGAAGTGTTTGGAGAAGGAGCCTGCGCGGCGTTATCCTTCTGCGTCTGAATTGGTGCACGATCTCGAAGTATGGCTCGGCATTCGCAGCACCGTTGGCGCAAAGCAAATGACGCGCTGGCGATGGGTTGCGTCGGGTCTCGCGGCTTTGCTTTTAGTCGCCGCGGGCATCGTCATTCGCGATGAAGTGAACGCACGTAAGGCAAGGGTACATCCCACCGTAAAGCTGCTCATCTCGGACTTTCGGAATCGCTCCGGCGACCCAGTTCTGGAGGGAGCAATAGAGCCGATGTTTCAGGTTGCACTCGAGGGCGCTTCCTTTATTACTTCGTTCAATCGCGGCCAAGCGAGGAAAATCGCGGAGCAACTGAAACCTGGAGTGAAAAACCTCGATCAGAGCGTCGCCAGATTGGTCGCGATGCGCGAAGGTGTCCCCGTTGTGATTTCCGGTTCAGTCGAGCGAAAGCCCGATGGATACAGGTTGTCGGCTGCGGCAATTGATGCGAGCAAAGGAAACACGCTTATCTCGCGCGACGCGGATGTATCGAGTGAACGCGAATTGCCGAAAGCCGTTGACAAGATCGCTTCACGCATACGAAGCGCTCTCGGCGACTCCGCCGCTTCATCGCACAATACGGCGGCCGAAACTTTCACGTCCACATCGCTGACCGCAGCGCAAAAATACGCGCAAGCACAAGAACTCCAGTGGTCGGGCAAGTGGGAACAGGCTATCGCAGCTTATCGAGAAGCAACTCAAATCGACCCGAAACTCAGCCGCGCTTATGCCGGCATCGCGGCCATGTTGGCTAATCTCGGCAGACGGCAAGAGGCTGAACACTACTACCGGCTTGCTTTGGCCCATATCGATCAGGAATCCGATCGCGAAAAATACCGCACGCGCGGCGGCTATTACCTCCTGATGCGCGAATATCACAATGCGAAGGAACAGTTTGAAACATTGGTAAAGCAGTATCCGGCCGATACCGCCGGAATCGCGAACCTCGCGCTTGCTGACTTCTACAGCCGGGACATGAAGGCCGCGCTTGAAGAAGGCCGGCGAGCAATCAAGATTTATCCCGACAATCTCCTGCAGAGAAATAACGTCGGCTTGTACGCAATGTATGCGGGTGATTTTGACACAGCAATTCAGGAGTCCAAAACGATTCTGAAAATGAATCCGTCGTTCGAGAAAGCGTATCTTTGCCTGGGATTGTCGGAGGCCGGACGGGGAGCGGACGCGGAGGCTGAACAAGCATACACGCAGATGGCACCGCTTAGCGCGTGGGGCGCATCCGAAGCATCACTCGCGCGCGCCGATCTCGCAACTTACGAAGGGCGTTACGCTGCCGCGCTCAAAATCCTGGACGAGGGTACAAAAGCAGATCTCGAGAAGACGAATACGAGTGCCGCAGCACTGAAACTTATCGTGTCTGCCGGCGATCACCTTCAAAGAGGCGAACGCGCGGCTGCGATGCAGGACGCGGCCAAGGCGCTCGCGCTTAGCGATGAAGAAAACATCCTTTATTTGATCGCGCACATCCATGTGGAAGGTGGCAAGAACGCAGATGCCTTGGGATTGGCAGCTAAGCTAAGCAGCAAGTTCGGCCCTGAGCCGCGCGCGCTCGCGAAACTGATCGAGGGAGAAACCCAGCTTGCGAGCGGCAAGCTGCATGAAGCCGTCACCAGTTTTCAGGATTCGCAGAAGCTGGCCGACACTTGGCTCGGCAGGTTCGATTTGGGTCGGGCATACCTGAAAGCCGAACAATATCCGGATGCAGAAAGCGAATTCGATCTCTGCCTAAAGCGCCGGGGCGAAGCTACCTCTGTTTTCCTCGATGATGAGCCCACCTTACGCTATCTTCCTCCGGTCTATTACTGTCGTGCCCTCGCGCGAGAGGGCCTGGGGAGCGCCGGGGCCGCTGAGGATCTCAAAGCTTTCCTCGCAATCAAGCAAAATAGCGATCCCGATCCGCAGGTTGCAGACGCTCGCCGCCGGGTCAAAGCGCAATAAAGAGACTAGCGGGTTCCCCCATTCCATCGCCCAATTGCAGCCCGGAAATAAGTGTGAATTCCACGGGCGCTCACTAGCCTTTGATCGAAGGCCCCGATGGAGAAGGCGCGTTGGCTGCCTCTTGAGTCCTGCTTATGGGTGACTGTTGCTCGGCGTCCTCAGCAATGACGTCGGTGGCCTTTTCGCTGATCATATAAACGGCGCTAACGATAAAGTATCCGGGAATTCGCGGGAACACCGAAGCGTCCACGACGCGCAAGCCTTGGGTTCCTAGGACTCGGAATCTACTGTCTAAGACAGCCATTCGATCATTATCAGCGCCGATTCTGGCAGAGCATGATGCATGATGACCCCAGGCTTCATTTTGAATAAATTCCCGAATGGCTTCTTTGGTCTGATAGTCAGACCCTGGCAGTAATTCATTCGCGATTAGACCTACGTTCTGCAAACGCCGGTTCATATCGCGCACGAATTCAACTCCCTCGACTACCGCTTCGAGATCCTCACCGCGTTTATCATTGCCCTCTGAAAAATAATGAAATTCGATTTTCGGCATGTCCCACGCATTCGCGGAACGCAGCGTGACACGTCCGCCGGTGTTGTTCGTTCGGGCTTTTAGAATGGCCCAGGTAAACCGATTGTGAAAACGCTCGAACTCCTTCGAGTAACCCGGTTTATAGCCTCTGAAGAACCCGGGCAGCCCAAAAATATAAAGGTCCGGCTCTTGTTTATCCGGTGTCGATCGTTTAATGATCCCGATCAACGCTCCGTTCGAAGCATAAATACCTCTTCCTGCCTCCCACTCCTTGAAATAAGCATCGGGATCCGGCGATGGAGGTGCGAATGTCGCGTTATTCAGCAGCTTGAAATTGCGGGTGAATTCTGAGACTACACCAATCTCATATCGATCTTGTAAATTCTCCCCAACTCCCGGCAGATCAACAATCACTGGGATGCCGAATGCAGATAACTCCGCGCACGGCCCAATACCGGATAACTTCAACAACTGGGGACTATTAAAGGCGCCTGCGGCCAGAATCACTTCCCGTCGCACGCGTACTTCGCGGCGGGACGCGGCAGCGGGGTTTTCAACTGCTTGCGGATCGGCTTTATATAAATGAGGTCCTTCCCGGTACTCAACGCCCACAGCTTGCGTACCCTCAAAAATCACTCGCATCGCTAGGGCGTTTTTCAAAATCGTCAACTTATCGGGGAAACTTTTCTGCGTCCGAAGCAGATATTCGCGAGGACCATTGCGTCTGCCTTTGTCCACTGCGAGTGGAGTAAACGCTAGTCCCTCGGGGCTTTCAGTCGCATTACGAGAATCGTTGGGATCAAATCTGGTGTCGAACCGAACTAACGGATTGCCGATTCGAGCGAGGATCGCCTCCTTCACTGCATCGAGAAGCGTAGAAACGATCTCCGGGTCATGCAGGACCAGAGTCGGGTCTGCCTCCGAAGTTGGAAGCCACCCGTTAAACCCATGGCCATGAGACCAGTCGCGCCAATCCTTGTCTCCCTTGAGCAGCTCCCGAATCGACGAAAGGACGCCTTCGATTTGACCTTTAGGTGAATCCGGATTCGCGATGTACCTGCAATTTTCAAGGCGGGTGAAATAGTGCCGCATGTTCTCAGCTCGCCAGCTTGCGTCACCCGTTATCGTCGCGATGCGATTCCAATCGCTTGCTTGCGGTAGAACCGTAATCATCGCGTTATGCGCGGTGCAGCCGCCGAGCGTGCCGGCACGGGGATACCAAACCCCGTCTTTTTCCGCTACATATTTCGTGTCTCTCTTCTGCTGCTCGTCATCTGAATAGTGCCTGACGAAGTAATTCCACGCGCATTCTGGATATTCGGTAGAAAGCCCGTGAAAAATAGGTACTTCGTACATCCAACGGCCCATGTCATTCACCGAACATGGATCACCGCCGGCTTCCATAAGCAAAACGCTGAATCCAGTTTTCGCAAGGTTCGCGGCCAGCGGCCCTCCACCGGCACCTGATCCCACAATGACGTAATCAAAATCGGTAGTACTCATCAGTCCTCGACTTACTAGCGCAGGCGAAAGCACGATAGCTCTCGCCGGCGCTGCGACTCTACAAGGTCTTTAGAAACTCGATCAGCGCGCGCTTATCGTCGTCGCTCAGTGGTGTCTCCTCTTTCAGATACGCCGTCCCGAAGTAATGGCCACGGTTGACGACGTAGTCGGGGCACTTACTAAGTGCCATCAAGGGAGCCACCAAATTTTGAAGCACCTGGCGCGCCTGTTCATCGCTTGCATCGTGCGGAAGATTTGCCAAATCGTGCTTGAGTTTGAGGAGCAGATTCAAAACTCTAGCATCATGATCAACTCTCCCGGCCAGATCGGAATCATCGGCGAGCAGGTCTAAATTGGCGATCAGTCCAACCGGTGTGCCGGCTGGAATGGGGCCGATCTCAATGCTGTCATTTCCATACAAATTTGGAAACAATCGCTGACCCCATCCCAGCAGCGGTTTCAGGTAATCCGGGACATAGCCGAGGGGCACGCGCAGATAGCACTTGGTCGTGGTGCGGTCAATTACTCCGGGGACCTTATCACCGAGAACGGCATCTTTGTCGCGTTTCTCCGGCCATAGCATCTTCTCGATGGAATCTTGGAAAGAGTCCATGCGCGCTTCAACGGACGGCATGGGATTGAATTTGCCAACGCTGTTGTTCAGGAGAAAGGGAGCTGTGGACCAGAGACTTATTAGTGATGCCGGACGCGTGTATCCTCGTCCGCCTCCCGGCATCGTGAACTGTTGCGGATCTCCGGTCATCGGATTGTAGACCGTGATCGTGCCGACCGAAGGCAAGTTCTTGTATGTTTCCGATGAGAAATTGTCCCAAATATTGTTGCGAATGGCGTTCGTCGCAAGCGGGCTACATGCATTCGTTTCGAGCAGCGTCACAGGTACACGGAATTCAGCCGAAAGGAAATTATCGTCAAGGAAATCCGGCGCCATGACGATGGCGCGCATCTTCGACTTAAAATCCTCCGTTTTCGTCCACGCCCAATATTTGTTCCAGCAAGTCAAATAGTCTCTACCGGAGCAGCCGCCTGGATCGAGCCCGACTGCAGGTGACGGCAGCTTGCTAGAGTGGCATCGCCCGCACTTTTCAGCAAACATAATCTTGCCGCGGCTCAAGATTCCGGTGTTGTCACTCAGGTATTTGGATCCACCCGGTGCATCCCGCAACTTGTGAGGCGCAGTGCTCTTGAGAAAGAAAAGCGCCATGTTGGGCGTCTGAGCTTCGGTCGCACCCCAATATGTTGAATTACTCCGCGCCACCGTGATTTCAATCGGCGATGGACGTTTCCCTCCGATCAGTGGATTAAAGTGTAGTAGCCACTCTTCGCTGAACAAACCGATGTTTATAAAAACACGATTCAGCGCCCCTAGTGCGCCAACAGAGTCAGCGGCGTCCTTCAATACCCGAGGCGAGTATACGGTGGCGGGTGATACAAAAAATGCCGCGAGTGGCGAATCCGGAGGAACGTAGTTGTTAAACTGCCTGTTGTTCAAGCTGCCACCGCCTAGCGTTTCTTTCCCGAAGCGTTTAGCCTGCTGCAATCTCGCACCGAGGTTGTAAATAGCGTTCATTGTGCGCGGATTATTGATGTTATCCGTCGACACTAGCGAGGTATCAAGTGTTCCAGGGCGCTGGGTATGGAATAACTGGAAGACGAAACTGGTCGGATCACTGTCCCAATCAAACACGCGATCCAGCCAGAAGTACTGCGCTCCAACGTTGGAACTGAGATTCTGCCATCGAGGGTGTTCAGGATCACTAGGCGGTTTCACAGGATTCGCGCCAATGTGGCAAAATCCGCACGACATGCCGACCCGATACGGCCGAATCAGTTTTCGATCGCGATAGTAACCTGGATCGGTGTAGAAACGGTTCGCATCCCACCTTTTGGCTGCTGCTTCGTCGAACTCAGGATTCGGAAACAAACGCAAACCAACAATTCCCGTCGCAGAACCGTAAAAGGAGCCAACCGGCAAATTCCTTCCGCGCGCGCCAATCTTCACGCCTGGATATTTCGATTCATTCTCGAAAGGATCAGGTGGACAATCAGAGCGGCGCTTATCGAGCCACAAACCATACCGGTTGGGATCGGGTCCAGTAGCTTTTTCAAAACACGGCTCGTTAACTAAGCCGAGCCAACTCCAGCGGTTGTCACGGCTGAATTTGAGGCTCGGATGTGAGGAAATCGTCTTTAGAAAATCAAGCGCCCCAAAGCTGTCAACGCCGATGATGTCCCAAAAGCGATCATTGCCGCCCGTCCAAACAATCCAGGTGTTCCGGCCCTTGATTTCGTTGGGAGTGAGCCCTATCCCGCCATCCATGTCATGGAAGTAATCTTCGTCCGCTGCTGGAAACGACTTAGCGTCACGCCCCGCGCGCATGGCTTCGTCCTGTACAGTTCCCGGCTTCGGAGTGTGACTGCAGCCGGAAAGCGTGATTACCAGAGCTGATAAAAGGACTGAGTTTGTGAAAGACTTATCGAACTTAAACATCGTGTTCGCCTTCCTGCGTTGGAAACTTTGAATCACTTACAAACCGAGGTCTGTGCTGGTTACATGATATATTTAGCGCCTCACATGAAGGAACCATTGCATGCCCGAAAATCTTGAATCCGTGCTCGAAGCCGAGCGGAGAGCGTTAATAACCCGACGAAAAAATTTGTTCGCCAACGAGCAGAGTGATGACGAGATCGATCGTGACCTTAGAAACACGCTTTTCGGAATCTGCTTTTCCGGTGGAGGCATTCGGAGTGCAACTTTTAATCTGGGTATTCTTCAGGGACTAGCTGGATACAAATTATTAAGATTTGCCGATTACCTTTCGACAGTATCCGGCGGTGGCTATATCGGAAGTTGGTTCCACGGACTGGTCAAGCGGGAGCCGTATAAACAACTCAGAGATGCGGCAGGAAACAATTTCTTGGATTACGAAAGTTACCTTTCGGCAGAAGAGTCCAAGCCTGGAAAAGCTTCCGAAGACCCCATCACCTTTCTTCGCAAGTACAGCAACTATTTGTCGCCGCAACTCGGATTGCTAAGCCCTGACACCTGGGTGATCGGAACTATCTGGCTGCGCAATACAATCCTGAATCAAATCATTCTTTATTTGTTCATAGCGGCCGTGCTCTTGATGCCATTATTGATCGGCAACTTCGCCCGAGCGCTTGAAGCCGTAGCGCACCTCTCCGAGTACGCCCCTCGCGTTCTTGACGCCTTGATCTTGGCATCGATCCTTTGGACAGTTATTCGGATCGCGAGAAATCTTGGTCCAATCGTCGCTCGTGAATTCAACACCCGATCGAAACGAATGTCTCCGGATAACGATGTATCTGTCTGGGGAACTGTCATTGCGCCTCTGTGGCTGATATCTGTCCTGATTAGCTTTTTGATTGCCACCGGGCATTTCAATCCGCTACACCCTCTGACAGGTTTCATTACTTACTTCGCTCTCCTTACGCTATTTGGGATTACGCTGAGTCACGGGGGTTTTTGGCTGTGCTATCGCGAGCGTCATTGCAAAACACCCGGATGGAAGGCGTATCGAGCCTTTCTCGCAGGAATCATAGCTGTTGTATGTGCGTTGGCGACCTTCTTCTTATTAGTGCTCGATCAGAAGCTGGTTTCGTATCTTGCTCACACGCAAACCCGCATTTCGTTGAAGCAGTTTGATATCGGTCCAACTGCAATCGGCATGTGGCAGAGCATGAGTTGGGGTCCGGCGTTTACTAACTTGGCTCTTGCTGGAGGTGTTGCGCTGCTAGTAGGCTTGATGGGCGTCGATTTTCCCGACGCCGCGAGAGAATGGTATTCGCGACTTTCGGCCAAACTCGTGATCACCGGTTCGCTTTGGGCAAGCTGGTTCGCTTTAGCGGCCTTCGCTCCTCTTGGCGTCATTTGGCTGTTTCAGTACGTTAAAAGCCTGGGAGTGACGGTCGTCCTCAGCTGGATTGCCGCCACATTGATCGGCGTGCTAAGCGGCAAGAGTTCTGCCACTTCAGGTAAACGCACCGAGACGGCAGGCGCCGCTAAGAAGTCGAAACTCGAGTTGCTGGCAGAGTACGCGCCTCCCGTCGCGCTGCTCGGCATTCTAATCGCAATTTCCACAATCTCTTTTCTATCCGTAAACACGGTGCTCGCTAACTTTCACGACAACGCGTCAGGTCTTGCAGTCTTATCGCTCGATGCGCACGGAACTGTCCGGCTTACCGCGGCCGTCATCGCGATCTTTGTAATCGCCTTGCTGCTTTCGGCGCGCTTTAACATCAACGAATTTTCGATGAGCCATTTTTATAAAAACCGGCTCGTCCGATGTTATCTGGGCGCAAGCCATGTAGGCCAGCGAAGGCCGAATGCGTTCACCGGCTTCGATCCAAGGGATGACATTCCTCTCGTAGATCTGGATCCGGATAGAGGTTATTTAGGCCCATTCGCAATATTTAACTGTGCCTTGAACCTCAATCATGGATCCGAGCTGGCATGGCAGGAACGCAAGGCAAGCTCTTTTGTGTTTACTCCGAAGTTTTGCGGCTATGTCCCCAATCACGACCCGAACGGTTTTATCAAAACCGAAAACTTCGCAGATCCAGGCGGACCGCACATCGGTACGGCGACCTCGATTTCAGGCGCTGCCGCAAATCCCAATTGGGGTTATCACACCGACCCCACCACTGCGTTTCTGCTCACCTTGTTTAACGTTCGCTTAGGGTGGTGGATTGGCAATACTCGGATGCCTGCGCCCGCCGCCACTCCCGGTCCTCGCATCGCGTTTAAATATTTGATCTCAGAGTTGCTTGGCCTCACTACGGAAGACTCGAAGTACGTGAATCTTTCTGACGGCGGACATTTCGAAAACCTGGGGCTATACGAATTAGCACGCCGAAAGTGCCGCTTCATTATTGTTTGTGACGGCGAAGAAGATAAGACGTACCAGTTCGAGTCGCTCGGCGGAGCCATCCGAAAAATTCGCATCGATTTCGGCCATTCAGTCACGATCTCGCCAAAACGAATTTTCCTGGACGGTGGCTTGAGTCAAGTCCATTGCGCCACGGGAACGATAAGTTACAACGATGGATCTTATGGCACTCTACTGTATCTAAAGGCAAGTTTGACGGGAGACGAAACCTATGATGTAACCCAATACAAGAAAGCTGATCCTGCTTTTCCGCACGACTCAACACTTAATCAGTTCTTCACCGAATCGAAGTTTGAAAGTTACCGAGCCCTGGGCAAGCACGTAGTCGAGAAGGTATTTCATCGAGTAACAAGCCCCCAAACCCCAGCCGATCTGAAAGCTATTTTTAAAGACTTGAAGCAGGATTGGATGCCGCCCGTGACAGCGGCGGCCGGCGCTTTTACGAAACATGCAAGTGCCTACTCTGAGTTGATCGGAAGATTGTCGGAATCGGATAACCTTCGGTTCCTCGATGCTGAGGTGTTTCCCGGATTCTTATCGAACCCGCGCCCTGATCCACTCTCGCCTGAGATGCGAAAAGCGAAACTGCTTATTATCGATTTCATTCAGTTGATGGAAGAGGTTTATCTCGATCTCAATTTGGAGGACGACGCACAGGTCGAGCATCCGGAGAATGCTGGATGGATTAGGTTATTCCAGCACTGGAAAACAAGTCCGACATTCAAGGAGGTTTGGAGTGACGCGGGCCAAACGTATGGCTCTGCCTTTCGGCGATTCTATGAGCGACTATAAGCATGGTCGCATGCGTACCCGCAGCGCACAGTCCGACCCAGAGAGATAACCTATTCTTAACGCGCTAACCTTCTGGAGAATATAATGCCACGCCTACGGCAGCAGTTCTGGAGAGATGCGTTCGTAATTCTCACGCTTGGGGCCGTCTCAGTAGGGCCCGGCCTCGCTCAAAAGCCTCAATCCATGGCCGATTATTTCGTTGGGCATGCTGCGCCTGATTTTCACCTGAAAGACCTCGGTGGTCACGATGTCGAGTTGCGCTCGCTCAAAGGCCAAGTCGTTGTCCTTGATTTTTGGGCGGCCTGGTGCGGTCCTTGCCGCGCCGAAATTCCCGCCATCGAACGCCTCTCCAAGCAATTTGCAAAGAAGAATGTCGTCGTCCTCGGCGTCAATTCGGAAGAACCGGAAGATACGGTCCGTAGGTTTGTCGCAAAAAATAAGCTGACCTACCGCATCGTGCTGACGCGGGAAAACGCGGCTGTCATTCGCCAGTATGGTGCTAGAAACTTACCGACCATTGCTGTAATTGACAAGGACGGAATCATCGCGGCCTACCGCGTGGGCGAGCGCCCTGACAGCGAAGATCTGATTTATAGCGATATCCATCACGTTCTGAGTGCGAAGTACGTCGCGCCTCAGCCTAAACCGATACAACTGGCGCAAACTCCGGCAACCACGCCCGTGCCGCCCACCGCTTCGGCCCCCTCCGGGCCCGATCCTAACTGGAAACCGCAAACCGCAGAAGAATTCCTGGCTCGCGGTTTTGTGCGGCTTAACTTACACCAAAATTCTGCTGCCAAAACCGACGCCGAA
Organism: Acidobacteriaceae bacterium; assembly: GCA_019240405.1. GTDB lineage: Bacteria > Acidobacteriota > Terriglobia > Bryobacterales > Bryobacteraceae > Bog-105. The sequence continues at coordinate 58,479 of JAFAYL010000024.1, read as the reverse complement.
GAAGCTCTGAAGTTATATCCCGATTCCTCTATCGCCTTGTTCTTGCATGGGCGTACCGCTTATGAAGAAAAGGACTACTCAACCGCCATTGAAGATTTCAATAAAGTAATTCAGGCAAGGCCGAATTGGCCGCGGGGCTATCTCTTCCGCGGACTGAGTTACTCTTACAGCGGCCATCACGACTTAGCCGTCCCGGATTATCAAAAAGCTATTCAGCTCAATCCATACGTAGCGGCAGGCTATAACGATCTAGGCTGGGCATACCGCGAGCTCAACCAATTCGACAAAGCCACAACTAATCTGAGCAAGGCGATCGAGCTCGAACCCGACTTTGTGCGAGCCCGCGAGAATCGGGCGATTCTCTTCGGAACTCAGAAGAGGTGGCCAGATGAACTGGCTGAACTCAATCTTATTCTTCGCATTTCGCCCAATGATCAATGGGCGAGACAGGCCGTGGCTGCGGCCCAGCAAGGACAATTGCCGGCGGCCATCCCAACTCCAAAACAGCCGAATCAGCCTCGTGCGGATGTTGAACCCGTCATCGTTTCTAAAACCGAAGCAGAGTACACGGACGAAGCTCGCCACGCCGGTGTTAGCGCGATAGTCGTTTGCTCTGCTGTGATAGACACCGCTGGCGTCCCACAAAACATAAAAGTGGAGCGCGGCGCTGGCTTCGGCTTGGATGAGATGGCGATTCGCGCAATCGCCTCCTGGCGGTTCAAACCCGCCACGATAAACGGCGAACCGGTAGCGGTAACCGCAAACATTGAAGTCAACTTCCGTCTCTTGGTCGCGCCGCATCACGACAATCAAATCGCCAGCCTGCAGCTAAACCTTCCCTCTGGAGCTATTCGTCCAGAGCTTACGCACGGTAAAATTCCGGAAAATCCAAAGGACGACCCGGCTAATTCCGACTTGAAGGTGGCCTTGACGGTCGACTCGCAAGGGAAACCGCAGGACGTCTCTCTCCTGAACACGACGTCCACTGCTTGGGCCGAGAAAACAATCGAAGAAATCAAACATTGGCGTTTCCGCCCTGCTGAGCTAAACGGGCAACCGATCGAAGTCAAGGGGACCTTCGAAGTGGGGACTAGGTTCGGAGCGCCTCAAAGCCCCGCCTCCACTGCCGGAGCACCGCAAGCCCAGGAACCAGATCCAACCTGGCAGCCCAAAACACCAGACGAATTTCTCGCTCGCGGCTACATGCGTTTGCACGCGCACAAATACGCGCAGGCGGAGGCAGACGCAGATGATGCGCTGAAACTGCAGCCCGACGCGGTGATGGCGTTGTTCCTACGCGGGCGCGCCGCTTACGACAACAAAGAGTACCAGGTCGCGCTGGATGCCTTCGATAAAGTGGTCCACCAGGCGCCCGATTGGGCAGAAGCGCATCGTCGCCGCGGTCTCGCCAAATCTCGCCTGGGGCAGCACCAACTCGCGCTCGAGGATTATCAGAAAGCCATTCAGTTGGAGCCCGAATTCGCGTCCGCTTACAACGATCTCGGGTGGGCGTACCTGGACCTTGGGCAATTGGATTCAGCCAGAGCCAACCTCGACAAGGCTATTGAGCTCGAGCCCAACCTCATAGTCGCGCGCGAAAATCGCGCCAAACTGTGCGCGAAGCAGGCGGACCTGCAGGCCGAACAGAAGGAACTCACTATTATTCTCGGCCTCTCACCTCAAAACGCCTGGGCAAAAGATACGCTCGAAGCAGTTCGTCAAAAGCTCCAGTAGCGAACGCCTTTATCGCGCTCCGCGATTCGCCTGCTTGCCGTTTCTCCGCTACAATTAAGGTCAGTCGATGGAAGATTTGGCCGCAAAGCGTGGTCCAAATCCGGAAATTCCAGATAAGCTGTACTTTCGGATCGGCGAAGTCGCCAAGCTGGCGGGTATCAAGCCGTACGTGCTGCGGTTCTGGGAATCCGAATTTGGCAGCCTGGGACCCAAGAAATCCGGAACCGGGCATCGCTTGTACAAGCGGAAAGATGTCGAGCTGGTGCTCGAGATCAAGCGCCTGCTCTACGACAAGCGGTTCACCATCGAGGGTGCGCGCAAAATTCTCGAAGCAAAACCGAAGCGAGATAACAAGAAGACCACTCCGTCCCGAACGCAGGTTGAGTTGTTCTCGGCCACTTCCGCGCTTTACCACGAGTTGCGTCGAGAGCTGAAAGAGATTCTCGAAATCCTCAATCAGCCGCGCGGTGGGCGCTCAAAGTAGGTTCGTCGTCAGCGCTTGATTCGGAGCCGCGTACTTCAAAATCCTTCAGTCGATCCAGGAGCAGGCGCGCAGCATGCTGGCCTGCTTCCTTCTTTGACGACCCGTTCCCCCGGCTAGCTAGTTCGCCGATCCTTGCCTCAATCGTAAACACCTTCGCGTGCTCGGGCCCGCTTGTTTCCACCAGTTCATATTCCGGAACGGGGAGCCTGAGCGCCTGCGCCCTTTCATGCAGCAAGCTTTTGTGGCTGACGATACCGATAGAATCCATCTTGTCCGGATCATCAATGCCGCCGAGGACATGCCTTCGTACAAAATTGCGCGCCGCTTCAATGCCGCCATCCACGTGTATGGCTGCAATCACCGCTTCAAAAGCATTCGCGAGTAGAGTTTTGCGGCCTGGTCCCACATTTCGCGCTTCGCCTTTCCCGAGGCGCAGATAATGACCCAAATCCAGTTCAACCGCCCGCGCATACAAGTAAACCGCACTTACTAGATGCCCTTTCCATTTCGAGAGCTGCCCTTCGGTAAGAGTCGGATGAGATTGAACGAGAGACTCAGCTACGACGAAGCCAAGAACCGAATCGCCTAAAAACTCGAACTGCTCGTTATCATGCTCCGGATGCAGAGGCGATCCGCGCTCCGATAACCACGAGCGATGAGTAAGAGCGCGCAGCAGCAGGTTCGGATCGCGAAACCAGTATCCAATCTTTTCTTCTAAGCTTCCGATAGAAGCGTTCATTAACCCGGAAAGCTATTTCGGCGCGGCAGGCGCGGCGGCTCCCTTCAATTTCGTCGCGTTGTCTTTTTGCACCTGGGCGAACTGTTTCACTTGGGGCGAAACGTCGGTCATGGCTAGAATTTTATCCGCAGTCGCAATGGCGTCGTCGTATTGCTTGTTTTCGATGTATGCCTGAGACAGATAAGCCATCGTCGTGGGGTCCGGACGAGGGTCTATGCTCAATGCCGTTTTGTATTCGGCAATCGCTTCGGGATACTTCTTCCGCACTTCGTTAGCTTTGCCCAGCGCCATGTGGGCTAATCCCGCTTCATTTTTCTTGTAAGCTGCGTAATCGGTGGCCGACATGCTGGAACCGACTGGCGGCGTATCGGATGCCGTTTTGAGCAGATCTAGACCCTGGTTAGCGTAATCGTCAATTTTCTTGAGACTCTGCTCTTTATCCAGATCGTTTTCGCGCGTGTGCTGCGCGATTGTAGCCGCCATCATGATGCGGGCGGAAAAATCTTTGGGATCGTTCTGAATAACGCGCTCGCCCCAAACGATAGTTTGCGGATAATCATTTTTTCGTTGCGCCGCCTGCATAGCCGCATTGAGCAGCATCGGCTTGTATTCGGTATCGGCAAAGTTTTCGAGCACGTTGTTGATGGCAGCAATTTCCGCATCCCAATTGCTGGCCTGTTCCGCTGCCTGAACTTGCCTCAATGCATCGAGTTCTTTCTGTGACTTCGCGTGCGGTCCTTGCGGTTGTTGACCTGCCGGTTGGCTTTGCTGGGTTTGCTGCTGGGCTTGTTGGTGTGCGACAACCGGCATCGAGATGAGAAGTAATGCTGCTAGGTGCTTACTGATTCGAGATCTCATTGGTCTTGTTCTCCTGGATTGTTTTGCAACGCCCTTTGCGCTGCATCACGCGCCTTGGCCGACGCGCCCTCCGTTGCGAGAGTCTGTTTGAACTGAGTAGCCGCCTTGTCCTGATCCCCAGCTTTTAAAGCGAGCTGGCCCAGGTAATAATGCGACCACGCGGCAAGCGCAGACTTGGGATTGTTGTCGACCGTACGTTGAAAGAGATCGAGAGCCTCGTCCCAATGTTTCTCTTGAAGATCGATCAAGGCCAAACCGTAATATGCGCGACCTTGCTTCGCCTGATCCGCGGTCTGCTCGAATACCTTTTTGAAAGCTTTGCGCGCATTTTCATAATCGTGCTGCTCGTAAAGCCCCTCAGCCGTCTGCAGCGACTCTTCTGCCGGGTCCAACTGAATGCGAGCCGGCGGCGTGATAACGCGCGGAGCAACCGTCTGGACAAACTGCACGCGTTTCAATCGCTTTTGCTCTTTGCCGACGTCGACCGCCGAGACCAGGTCCGGGTAATACAGACGAAAGGCCTCCTCTTGCTTCTCGTACGCGGGCAACAGGTCGGCAAAAGCTGCCGTTAAAATGAACCCTTCGCGCATCGCCTGGTCCACAAATGCCTGCCTCTTCTCCGCGCCTCCGTGAATAAGACGGCTATCGATGGCCTTGATGAGACATTTTGTCACCAGCAGAGAAAAATCGTCTTTATACGCAAGGTCCAGAGCCGGAGCATCCTGGGCAAATTTCGCAAGGGGCTTCTTCTCTTTGATCACCTCGCTGTATTTGAAAGTGAGCGGATCGAGCAGGTAAGCGAGATACGCATCGCGAACTTGGTCGACCACAGGCACGCTCGCCGGCGTGATCACAACGTAGTAGTCATCGCGATAACTTCGCACTTGCACCTGATCCGGCGCGGCTAGCAAATCGAGATAGATCTGGAAGCGCCTGCCGAGATAGCCGGAGCCGGAAGGATTCCGCAGATAACCGTTCGCTTCGAAAAGCGTGTTAATCACCGCATCTTGATATTCCGAGATGGCCGCGAGATAAGGCTTTTGCGAGCGGTTCCAAAGATCTTCGAGATTGGCCTGCTTATAGAAGCGTGCAAGCAGCTCGCTAAGCGGCCTCAGGGGTTCGGCATCGGCTGGCACGTTTGCGGGAAGGGCGAAATTGGGCGGTCCATCGGCAATCAACGCGAACGAGATGTATTGACTGAGATCCGCCGTATCGGACGCAGGCTTATGCGCTTTATAAAAGGCTTTTAAATCCGGGAGGCAGGGGATGTTGCGTTTCGCCAGCTCTTCGCGAAGTTGTGTACGAACCTTGAAGCGCTCGTTGAGCGGCGAATCCATCCCGGCATCGTAGCCCGCTGCGTTGATGGCCGCCAGTGTCGAAAACAAGGTAAGGCTGATGCCGAACTCGTTTTCCCGCGAATTGCTTTGAGGCGCCTGAGCGGTTAAATACGGATCTGGCGAACTCAGACTTATGAGCGGCAGGGCGAGAAGAAGGGCAAAAATGAAGCAGGCAGGGCGGCGGATCAAGACGGCTTTGGAGCGGTAGGGCTCAGGCCCAGTGTAGCTTAAGGGATTAACAGGATCGAGATGGTGTTTCCGCGCCGATTCAAGGCTTCGTAGCGGCATCGAGCCCGGTACCGCGGCCGCTACAGTTCGCCGTTCCGTTTTTTGTCGTAGTACGTGTGGTTATAGATGGCCATCTTCTTGCTCACCTCGGCGGCGTGACGCTCGACTTCTTCAGTTGAAAATTCGAACCCAAATTCGGCAGCATCGAACACCGCGCCGGCCTTCAGAGCCTGGTCATAGAGCTGCCAGGCTTGCGTCATCTGATTCTCGCGGCGCTGTTTACGCTCGTGTTGCAGCTTTTGTAGCTCAGCTTGATCTTTTTCGCGCTGCTTGCGCAGGCGGCCTTCCTGGATGCTCAGATTGTTGAGGTCTTTTCGATAGCTGAGGAAGACTTGCGCTTCGATGAGAGAGGCGCGGACTTGCGGGTCTTCTTCGTGCTCGAACTGTTTGGAAAGCGCGAGGCGGCCGATGGCGTAGATGCCCATTTCGAGTGACGGGATGCGGAGCAAGCGCCATTCGGTGTCGGCGAGCGATTGCGTGAGAGCGGATTCTTCATCGCCGGCGGGCTTGTATTGATCGAAGAAGCGTTGGACGTGCTTCTGGTAAGCGGCGGTATCGTCGCTTGGCAGCAGGACGGTGCGGCCGGTGAGCCCGGTTTTGACTGCGTTCAAAGAAGATTTGGCTTTACCTTCCGGCGTTTTCGGACCGGTAGAGAGGTGAGCATTGGCACGGTTCGCTTGGATTTGTGCGTATGAGGACATGATGCGGGAATTATCGTGACTACTTACGTAAGGTGGAGCAAGAGCGTGGCGTAAGTTATTGGCGGGACTATGTAAATTTCAGGTGGGATGGCGGTGATGAGATCAGGCGAGGGTTAGGGTTTCGCCGGATGATCAGCTAGCATCGTTGTTCCTCGGAAGCGGGCGTTCCGGTTCCTAAAGGTACCAGCTCGTAGTCGTTTTCGGAGAGATTTTTTTCGGCGAGCGCGGCGTGCCAGCCGTTTCGAAGGCCGATGTCCGCGCGCGAGAGCAACCCCAACTCTTCCTCGTGTTCCGTGAGCTGAAGGCAGCGCCCGTAGTCGGGGTGAAGCTCGTTGAGGAAAGCTTCCTTTCGATGCAATACCGGTGGATTGGTCGAATCCGCATAATCCTGGAAGCTGTGCGCCGCCTTGGGCAGATAGACTTTCACCCTATAGTTCAGCTCGGGATGTGGCACGCGGTCGAAATTCGGGTACCGCAGAAAGGAGACTTTCCGTCCGTCTGTCGAGATTTTGATGAGGTCACATTCCACATCGCCCACGATCTGGCGCGCCGCGAAGACGACGAGGCGCAATAACGGCGGGAGCAAGGGTTCCTGCGAGATGTGGAAATAGAAATCCTTCGGCAACTTCTTGCCGAACTCCACGTTATCGATTGCCGCTTTCACAAGCACGGGATTTCCCATGCCGAACAGAAAGGCTTCGGATTCCTTCAACGACTGCTGGTAGCTGGTCCAGAGGGACTTGATGTCCGCTTGTACGTCCGGCGGGAGCGCCTTGAATTGCATGGGCCTTCCGGCCTGAAGCCGAATGGTCTCTAGTGCAACAAGCAGCTCGTCACGGCCACCGTCGGCTCGGAGTTGTGCAGTCGTGTCGATTCAGTAATGGTTTCCGAATGTTTGTTCAAGAAAAATTCGACGAAGCGAATCCCTTCGCTGTCCATCGCACCGAGTTCTGCATATTCTCTCAATTTCGGCCACATGTCCTCTTCTACCTCTCCGCGCTTGTAGCCCCTGCTCGAAGAGTCAGGCCACGGATTTTTTCGAGAATGCGGCTGAATCCATTCGGAGGAACGAGCGTATCCTTTATTGCGGCGTTTTCAGATGAGGCGTTGGTGGGTTCTGTGCAGGTAATTATGTCGATGCCTGACAACCGCCTTCGCGCGCTGGGAAAGGAATGACCTGCGCGAGGCCGCTTTGCCTAACAACATGGAAGGCTTCGGCACGTGCAACGCCCGCCTCTTCTCCTCTTTCTTTTTCCATATCAACGTGGAATGGGTAAAAGCGGTCCGGCCGTTGGCAGGCGTGCGCATAGATGGCGGCCCGCTTTCGCCCTTCGGTACCCGAAACATCGACGTAAACGTTGGGTTCAAAATCGTACGTTTGAATGCCAGCCATGACCTCGTAGTACGCCAAGGTGAAGGAATGCCCCAGCGCCTCCCACGCTCTGCGGGTCAGCTCGGCTGCATTGCGGTGATCGCAGTGACTATCGTGCGGCCAATGTGAGAACACGAGATCTGGTTTGAGCGAGTGAAGCAGTCGAGTGAAGCATTCCACATGCTCGCCATCGACCCTCGTATTTCCGTCGATCTGATTCGCGAAAACAGCGCGGCAGCCTAATATCTCCGCCCCCCGAATCGCCTCAGCCGTCCGCAGACGGGCTGTTGTACAGGGATCGCCGCCTTTAATGCCCGCTTCGCCGCGAGTCAGGTAAACGATTGTGACGTTGTGGCCATCGCTAGCTAGTTTCGCGATAGTTCCGCCACATCCGGTCTCGGGATCGTCCGGATGAGCACCCACGACCGCAATGTTGAGCGGGTGGCGCCATGCTTTTGCACCATGGAGTTGTTCGAGATCCCGATCAGAAACATACCCTCTCTGATCCGGTAATCGAAGGGCCGCACCAGCCATGCCCATATTCTCTATGGGAATGAAGGTATTGTCAAGTACTATTGTTGATAGAGATTAGCCAAACTTTTGGGCTCTTACTGAATCGGATGGAACGCAGTCCTGAATTGTGGCGTCGAAATGTCCATCCCCTAGCGCGCCGAACAAGGTCAATCCATCTAGCCTTCGCCGTTCTCGTAGCCGCCGCAGGGGCAGCCTCGACTTCCAACATGATCCCTCATACCGAGGGCACAACATTGAGCGGGGGTCGCGTCGCATTCCCGAAAACGGCGAGTCACAAGCCAATACTTCTTGTGCTCAGCTTTACGCATAAAAGCAACAAGGATCTCGCAAGCTGGAACCAGCACTTCCAAGCTATGTACAAAAGCGACCTCGTCGACTACTACGAGCTCGCGGACTTTCAAGGTATACCGGGCTTTGTTATGAAAATGATCCTGCACGGCATGCGGCGCTCCGTCAAGGAGCCTGAGCGATCCCATCTCATTCCCTTCTTTGAGCGGGAAGCGTATTGGAAAACTCTGGTTCACTACGACGACCCGAAGATTGCATATGTCGTTTTGGCCGATGGAAGCGGTAGGATCGTTTCGCAAACCCGCGGTCCTGCAAGTGATGCAAACGCTGCCGGGCTTGAGGCTGCCATTACCAGGCTGCGCTCGACCGAGAAGTAGTCGAGGGGTGACAATGCCGCCCGCTAGGGCTAAAACCGAAACAATGTGCCTTTCCCACGCACTCGCAATTGAAGCCAGGGCACCGATGTTGCGAACTACTTCTTTCGCCGCCAGACGCCACCGAAGCGCGCGTTCATTCCACCGCACTTATCGTTGTCGCTAGCGAGGATGTAATCGCCCAGGAGTGTCATGTCAACGGCGCAGGCCCATTCTCCTTGGCCTCGGGTGTAATGCAGCTTGTTGCCGGTCGGCTTGGCTTCGCCCTCCAGGTTGCCGAAGTGCTGAATGCCGTTGAGGCCGTCCCAAGCTGCTGTTCCATCCAGCGCTAGCCACCCGACCGTCTTTGAGGCTTGGATGTGAACCAAGTCCTCGCCTCCTTGCCAAGTCCCAAACCAGGCTCTCAGAGGTGGATCGGAATCCGCCTTGACCGGCGCGATCTCGCTACTGCGAATCCACTCGGCACCCGCGCCATTCGCACTGACTACATATCCGCAGCTCCATCCGAATGCCTCGCGAGCGACCTGAATCGAGTCGCCTTCGTGCAACTGGATGGAAGAGCAGTTCCCGTTGCCGTAGCACTGCCACCCAGTAATCGATGACCCAGCCTTCTGGCAACGATGTCGGATCGCTCGTTCTGTAGTAATTCGCCTGCGGGTCCAAGGCGATTACAAGGAGGCGTTATAGCCCTCTCTTTGTTCGGCTCTCAGGATGCGGGCTTTTGCCGTCTTTTTCCCTACCCGTATAATCGCGGTCTGGTCTTTGATTTGTACTTCGTTCACCCCACCGATTGAATCCAGAGAATAACCGCCAGTTTTGGATTGTGCAGTTGCAGCATTCTGTTTGCATCACGAACCAGTGGTCCATGGGACGGCCTACGTTCGAAACGTCTATCAGCGCTGCACGTTCGCACGGAGGGTCTATCTTTTCTCTGCCCCAGCCCATTGGTGTGCCGACGAGCATCAGCACAGCGAGGCTGCGGCGAACCACATTCCGCATATGTCCAGTGGTCATCATTGGATTATATTTGCTTGCTTGTCTCATAAGGAGTAAGTTCTGGCCAGTTTCGAAATGCCATAGCATCAATGGCTCGCCAGTCCCGAAATTCAGTCCCGAATGAGGGACCGTCGCCTATAGCACAACCAGACCCGGTCTCTTCGAATTGCCCACCGTTTAGGCGCTTATTCGGAAGTTGGCTCACTGGCTGGGGCAAACGTTCACGCGGCTATTTCATTTGGCCTTAAACAAAGGTACGATCTAATTCTCTCGAAAGGTAGAATCGCAAAGCTTTCGCCTTCGTGAGAGAGATTGCGGGTGGTTAGAAGATCCCGCATCGGCGGCATTGGGTGAAGTTAGGGGAATTGGTGGGTTTGTCAGGAACGTGAAATCGGTCTGGAGGGACCTGACAGCATTGCCGCCACGGCATGAATTTGCGTTGTCATTCAGGCAGGCGGTTTACTCAGGTATGCGAATCCCGGAATCAATTTCCTTAGCCTTGCGGTATTTCTCGATGGCTTCGTCACGCTTGCCTTGCTCCTTGAGCACGAGGCCCCAGTTGTAGTACGCCGCAGCATATTTCGGGTCGAGATCAATGGCCTTGCGGTATTTCTTGATGGCTTCGTCACGCTTGCCTTGCTCCTTGAGCACGAGGCCCCAGTTGTAGTACGCCAGAGGAAATTTCGGGTCGAGATCAATGGCCTTGCGGTATTTCTCGATGGCTTCGTCACGCTTGCCCTGATCGGCGAGCACGATGCCCCAGTTATTGTACGCCAGAGGAAATTTCGGGTCGAGATCAATGGCCTTGCGGTATTTCTCGATGGCTTCGTCACGCTTGCCTTGCTCCTTGAGCACGTTGCCCCAGTTGTAGTACGCCGCAGCATATTTCGGGTCGAGATCAATGGCCTTGCGGTATTTCTCGATGGCTTCGTCACGCTTCCCCTGATCGGCAAGTACGATGCCCCAGTTGTTGTACACCAGCGGAAGTTTCGGGTCAAGATCAATGGCTTTGCGGTATTTCTCGATGGCTTCGTCACGCTTCCCCTGATCGGCGAGTACGAGGCCCCAGTTGTTGTACGTCAGAGGAAATTTCGGGTCGAGATCAATGGCCTTGCGGTATTTCCCGATGGCTTCGTCACGCTTCCCCTGATCGGCGAGTACGAGGCCCCAGTTGTTGTATGCCATTAGAAGTTTCGGGTCGAGATCAATGGCCTTGCGGTATTTCTCGATGGCTTCGTCACGCTTCCCCTCATCGGCGAGCATGAGGCCAAGGAACGAGTAGGCTTTCGCAAGCAAGTGGCTATCCGACGTGGAGGTGATTATTGATTGACACTCTCTCCAAGCCGCCGCACGATCGTTCCTATTCGATCGCAAGTAGACAACCCAAAGGTACGGATTTAATCTCTTCAACAAGCCTTGTGCATATTGCTGCACGACTTTTTCGGGCACTTGAGTATGAAATTCTTCTTCGTCAGCCCGCAAGAATTCTGAGCCCTTATAAATGTGATACGAGACGATAACCGAATCTGTGGTTGCGTAGTCATTCTGCTCCCACGGCCGGGTAATCTCGCCGCGGACGTGCTGCGGCTCATCGTGCAGAGCCTGCTGGACGAGCTGCACGATTGTCTTCAAGGAGAGCTTCGTTTCCGGCACCTCGATATCAGGTACATCGATATCGGCGTTCTGCGCTAAGCGATCTTTCGTGGATCTACTCTCAACGGCCTGTTCTAGTTGCTGGAGCTGTTCAACGACTCTCAGCGTCATGACAGCCGACGTGAAGCCCAGTTCTTCGTACTTCTTTGGCACACTGATCACCTCAATGATGATCACGTCACGTCTCGCTTCCGTAAACACGTACCAGCCAAGAAAAACGAAGATTACTGAAAGCAGAGCGCGGAACGGATTCTTTCGGATACGAAGCCACAACCAGCGCTCCGCTGACTGAGCACACACACAAATGCGTAGCCATAAGGTACCTAGAGCAAACCGGTGCCTCAGCTCTCGGTAGAAAGCAGTGCTCAATGCGTGTGAGAATTATACCGCAGCCAGTTCTCTGTATTAAAATGCGCCTACATTTATAAGCACTGCACGATCTGAGTAGAATTTACAAATAACATCTCAACAAAACGCGTAGATGGAGCGAAAGGGCAGTTTTGAACGCCTCTATCTCCTATCGCCGAATCGCGCCAATGTGCAACATTCCTCGGGTCCCAAAACGCCCGGAGGGAAAGCCATTTCCTCGCGCAACAATTTTCAGTGGGGTTTCTGCGGCCGCTTTTCCGTCCTTCCCTGCGAATCCCAACGAGAATTCGACGAACTCAAAGCCGCGCTCCACAACGAGCACCAGCCCGCCACTCCGACCGAAACTATTTTGGTCGACAAAATGGCCGAACATCACTGGCTCACCCGCCGCGCTCTTCGATTGCAGAATGCCGCTTTGGCCGAAGCCGATGACAAAAACTTCGCGCTATTCCTCCGCTACCAGACCACGAACGATCGCGCCTTCCACCGCTGCCTCAACGACCTCGTAAAGCTCAGAGCCGAAAAGTGTAAGCAGGAAATTGGCTTCGAATCGCAGCGTCGCAAGAACGGTGAGCTTGCTCTCAAACAAGCCATCGAACAACGCAAGCAGGACACCCACCGATGGGATATTTTGCTCCCGCAGGCCAAAGTCGACAACCAGGTTCTACAAAACATACACCTGGAAAGTCCCGAACATCGCATCACCGTCACTCCACAGCGCATCATCGCCGTCGAAAACGCCGCCTAAGAATCGGTGGCGCAGACCATTGGGGTTCGTGGTCTGCGAATCGACGCATAGCCGCTCTGCGTGAGACGATGGGCTTACGGATGGGTGTCGAGAATGGAACCATCAACACGCGTAATGTAGCGATCATCGCGCACGTTGATCACGGAAAAACCACGCTCGTCGATGCCATGCTCCGTCAGAGCGGTTTATTTCGAGCTAACGAAGAAGTCATGGAACGCATGATGGATTCAAACGAACTAGAGCGCGAACGCGGCATTACGATTCTCGCGAAAAACACGGGCGTTCGTTATCGAGGAACAAAAATTAACATTGTCGATACGCCCGGCCACAGTGATTTTGGCGGCGAAGTCGAACGCGCCCTGAAGATCGTCGATGGCGTGATGCTGCTGGTCGATGCCAGCGAAGGGCCGCTCCCTCAAACCCGTTATGTGCTGATGAAAGCACTCGAAGCCCACCTTCCGCCTGTTCTCGTTATTAACAAGATTGACCGTCCCGATGCGCGCATTCAGGAAGTGCTGAATGAGGTTTACGATCTTTTCATTGATCTCGACGCTACCGAAGATCAGCTCGATTTCCCGGTGATCTATACGAACGCAAAGGCGGGCATTGCCAAGCTCGATCCTAACGGAAATGGCGACAATCTCGCGCCTTTGTTTGAAACCATTGTGAAGCACATCCCCGCTCCAAAGGGCGATCCCGAAGCCACCCTGCAACTGCTGGTCGCGAATTTGGATTACAGCGATTATCTTGGCCGCCTCGCCGTTGGACGCGTTTTCAATGGCACGTTGCGCCATGGTGATGAAGTAGGTATTGTCAAGCTCGATGGATCACTTCAGAAGACGCGCATCACGAAGCTCTATTCGTTCGAGGGTCTGAAGCGCGTTGACGAAACGGTCGGGCAGCCCGGAGATGTGCTCGCAATTGCCGGGGTCGAGGGAATCACGATCGGCGAAACAGTGACGCATGCGGAGACTCCGAAAGCTCTGCCCAACATTCAGATCGATGAACCGACCATCGCGATGACGTTCACGGTGAACAATTCGCCTTTTGCGGGCCGTGAAGGCCAGTTCGTCACTTCGCGAAATCTTCGAGATCGTCTGGATAAGGAGCTCCTGACAAACGTCTCGATTCGCGTTGAGGAGGCCGGCGGCCCGGAAACTTTCAAAGTGATGGGCCGCGGCGAACTGCAACTGGCAATTCTCATCGAAATGATGCGCCGCGAGGGCTACGAACTCCAAGTAGGCAAGCCGGAAATTCTTACTCGCACGATCAACGGCGCGCTTCATGAGCCGGTCGAACTGCTGGTCATCGATTGCCCGGAAGAGTTTATCGGAGTGGTCATCGAGCAGATGGGCGCGCGCAAAGGCAAGATGACCAAAATGATCAATCATGGCTCTGGCCGGGTGCGGCTGGAGTTTCACGTGCCCTCTCGCGGATTGATCGGCTTGCGCAGTGAGCTGCTGACAGATACTAAGGGCACAGCGATCATGAATTCGCTATTTCACGGCTACATAGAATGGCAAGGCGAAATCGCAATGCGGCCGACGGGTTCGCTCGTCGCAGATCGGCCCGGCGTTGCCACGAGTTATGCCATTTATAATCTGCAAGAACGCGGTGTCATTTTTATCTCGCCTGGGACGGAAGTATACGAGGGAATGATCGTCGGTGAAAACGCGCGCGATAGCGATCTCGACGTGAACATCGTTAAGGAGAAAAAATTGACGAACATGCGAGCTTCGACATCAGACGAAGCGATCCGGCTCGTTCCACCCAGACTGTTGAACCTGGAGCAGGCCATCGAGTTCATTCGCGAAGATGAGCTCGTCGAAGTGACTCCGCAATCCATCCGGCTACGGAAGAAAGTCCTCAAAGCAAATCAGCGTTAAAGCGCTTCAGGCGACATCCGGCAAAAGAAATCGTTGCGGGTGACCAAAGGAACCGAGCACTGCTTCCGCAGCCAGATAGCCGCTGCGCACCGCGCCTTCCATCGTGGCAGGCCATCCCGAGCGCGTCCAGTCGCCGGCTAGAAACAAGTTGGAAACGGTTGTCGAACTGGCCGGCCGCTGATCTTCGATTCCGGGGGCGGCTGAAAATGTGGCCCGCACTTCTTTCACTACGTGGGCACGCTCGAGTCGCGCCTCCGCCGCTGTGGGAAAAAATTCTTTCAGCTCCTTCAGCGCAAGCTCAATGATCTCGGCGCGGCTCATCTCGACCATGCTCCGCGACGCGCTCACGACCAATTGGATCTGCTTGCCTTCGCGCTTGTTGAACATCCACTGAATGGTACGGTCGAGTAGCGTGGCGTGCGGTAGATCCGTGACCGGTCTATCGAACCAAAGGTGAATCCCGGTGATCGGGGAGTGCGTGAACTGCGAAACGTCAATGCGCAACTCCGGCGCAATGGTCGCTATCCGCTCAAAGGGAATCGCAAGAACATAGCGCGAAGCCTTAACTGGTTCACCATTAGCAATCAACTCAGAAATCTTCTGGTCTTCGATTCGCAGGTTTGTCACAGGCGCCCGATGCACAATGTTGATGCGCGGATACTTCGTCCAGGCGTTTTCGGAATAGAGCTCCGCAAGCGGCACCCTTGGGACGCCCATCTCGTACGAATCGGCATGCGAGAGGAAACCAAGATAGAAAACCTGCAATCCATGAACAGCCGCCATGCGCCCCAAATCTTCATTCACCGCGCTGACCAGCACCTGGCGCCAAAACCGATCAATCGCTACAGGCGTTTGTTTCTTCTCCCGCAGCCAATCGAGCATGCTCATCTCTTCAAGCCCTGCCCGCTTTCGGAACTCGCGCTGAACGGCGAGCAGGCCCCGTACGACGCTGATTTTGTCTGCCGCTCCGAGAAAGTGCAGACGAGCGAACGAGCCAGCGAAATGTAGCGGCGCAGGCAAAAGGCCGTGCCGCATTGTCGAAACACGGCCGCCAGGCTCGATCCAATAGAACTCGCGATCGAACTGAATGCGATCTTCCACCTCGAGCCGTTTGTAGAAGTCCATCAGGTTCGTGCAGCACCGGAGTAGAACGTGCTGGCAGTTATCAATGGTCGGACTGTCGTCGTCAGCGGCATTCAGCGGATAAGACGTCGCGCGGCCGCCCAGAAACGCTCGCGCTTCAAAGACCGTGACCGCATACCCAGCCGATCCGATTGCGAGCGCCGCAGAAAGACCCGCGAGACCACCGCCGATTACCGCAACATCAGGCTGCGATGACAAAGCTTATCAATTTCGCTGAAGCGCAACTGCCTGGCTCGCGTAAATCTCGACCATGTTCTCCATCAATTGAAGTCCGCAGTCGCGCTCGAGGGTAAGGATGGATTCTGGATGGAATTGCACGGCTTCAAGGGGCAGTTCGCGGTGACGAATACCCATAACGATGCCGTCCTCGGACTCGGCCGTGATTTCGAGACACGCAGGAAAGGTGTCGCGATTCGCATGCAGCGAGTGATAGCGCCCCACGCGAAATGGTGAAGGCAAGCCGCGAAACACGCCCTGCCCGTTGTGGATCACAAGCGATCGCTTGCCGTGCATTGGGTATCCGAGCACGTCGAGCTGACCACCGAACGCTTCAACAACCCCTTGCAGACCGAGGCAAACGCCAAACGTTGGGATCCCGCGTCTTACGAGTTCTTTGACCAGATCCGGGACTCCGAAATCAGAGGGCCGGGCCGGTCCCGGCGAGATGAGCACGATATCCGGGTTCGTGCTTCTAATCGCGTCGAGTGCCACGTTGGAGCGATATGTCGATACGCTCACTCCTGTTTGGCGCGCGTAATTCGCAAGCGTGTGAATGAAGCAATCGTCGTTATCGACTAGCAGCATTCGAACCCCTTCGCCCACGCGGCGCATTTCATGATGCCTTGTTTCTGGACGAATCTCAGGAGACAGCGCCCGGAAAAAGCTCGTCGCCTTTAACCGGCACTCTTGATCTTCGGATGCCGGGTCTGAATCGTACAACAGCGTCGCTCCCGCCGGATAACGCGCCATTCCGTCTTTCAGATGAACAGTGCGAATAAGAATGCCGGTATTGATATCGCCGTTAAGGCTGATCATGCCCACTGCGCCACCGTACCAACCGCGGGTGTCCTTTTCGAGATCTTCGACCGCCTGCGCGGCTGCCTTTTTCGGCGCGCCGATTACGGTCACCGCCCACATGTGTGTCAGAAAAGCATCAAGCGAATCGAAGCCGTCCATCAAAGTCCCCGTAACGTGATCGACTGTATGAAACAGGGCTGCATACGATTCAATCAGCCGGCGTCCGATGACTTGAACCGAACCGGGAACGCAGACGCGCGACTTATCATTCCGGTCCACGTCGCTGCACATAGTCAGTTCAGATTCTTCTTTCGTTGAATTCAGAAGCTCCCGGATGCTTTCCGCATCAAGCAGCGCGTCACCGGACCGGCGAGCCGTTCCTGAAATCGGACACGTCTCAACCCGCTCGCCTTCTACGCGAACAAACATTTCTGGGGATGCTCCAACAAGTTGTTCATCGCCCATTTGAATGACGAATTGGTATGGACTTGGATTCAATTCCTGAATTCGCTTGAAAAGCTCGGATGGACTGCCGCTGTACGGAGCGCTGAACGTCTGCCGCAGCACAACTTCGTAATAGTTGCCCTGCCGCATACCTTCGCGCACAGTTTCCACTTTCGCCATGTACTCCTCGGGCGTGTGATCCGAGACAATTTCGCTTGAGTTGCCCGAAGACTTGGGTTTCGCCTCCTTGGCCGATGTTCGCGGAAGTCCCGCCGTACTTCCTGACGCGCCCGAGAAATCGTATTGAAAATGCTCGATCACCTCCCGCTTGCGATCCATGAAGTAAATGTCATCGCAGAGGAACAAGTGGAGATCCTTTTGAGATTCGCGCGGCAAGCGCAGTTGGATCGGATCGAATTCGAGAAGTAGATCGTATCCGAATGCTCCAACAAGAGCCAGCCGTGAGTCCTCAGGGTGGCGGAACTCTTGAATAAGCGATCGCAAAATAGAGAACGCCGAGGGCTGCTTGCTGCGCTCCTCTTCGGGAAACCGGTCCGCAAGCGGCTTCAATTCGCCAACTAACAATGTTTCAGTCTGCTCAAACGACGCCCAATGTGGGTGATCGCGCAGCACCCCGGCAAGCAACGCCAACAGAATCTCGCCGCGCTGATTCAATACGTGAATTTCTATCTCACGCTTTCGTCCGATGATCTCGATCGGCGGCGCGACACTGGCAACATCCCAGCGCGAGTAGCGCCCAGGATACTCGTAGCCGGATGAAAGATAAGCGCCCCGTGTTGTATCGAGCTGCTTCAAAAGTCGCGAAAGCCCTCGCGCGTACTGCGCCTTCGAAGCCGATCGCACTACTGTAATTCCATGCGGCGTGGTGTAGCGCAACTCGGACATTAAAATCGCGTCCTTACTTATCCTAGAACCTCTATGATCGTAGAAGTCCGCATGCATTATTCGAGAAGATCGTTCTTAGGAATCGCGGTGCTCGCAGGAGCAGCGAGGGAAGCCGTTCTCGCGCAAGCATCGCAACAAGCCGCGCCGGCAGCACCGCCGAAGCAAGCGCGTATCACTTCCTCAGTCATGTTGTGGACGCTGAAAGGCACGCTCGAAGAAAAGCTGGCAAAGTCGGCCCATGCCGGTGTGCAGTCAACAGAACTCGTGAGCGAGCACCTCGCGTGGTCCGAAGCTGAAGTCGCCAGATATAAACGTGTCGCCCAATCGTACGGACTAGCCATGGATGCGCTACTCGGGCAGCATGACTGGACGAAGCGGCCTGTCACGATGGTCAACCCCGATCATCGCGATGGATTCCTGAATGACGTGAAGGACTCGATCGCATGGGCCAAGAAACTGGGTATTCAGCAGATCATCGTCATGAGCGGAAACCTTCAGCCCGGCATGAGTCACGAGGCGCAATACGCCAGCATGGTCGAGAGTGGAAAACGAGCCGCCGACCTTGCGGCAGAGGCAAACGTGACCCTGATTCTCGAACCGCTCAACAGCAAGGTGGATCACAAGGGCTATTATTTGACGAGTTGCAAGGAGGGTTTGCAAGCGGTCAAGGATGTGGACAATCCTCATTTCCGCTTGTTGTTCGACATCTATCATGAATACGTTCAAAATGGAAATCCGATTTCAACGATCAACGAAGCGATGCCGTATGTAGCCGTCTTTCACGTTGCCGACGCGCCGGGCAGGCATGATCCCGGTACCGGGAAAATGCCTTGGGACGAGATTTACAAAACCATCGGCAAGGCAGCGTACGCAGGCTACATCGCCATGGAATATGTTCCCGTCGGCAATGAAGTGGAGAGCTTGATCAAATCTGTCACGCAGATGCGCAAAGACGTGAACTCCGCTTCCCCGCCGCCCGCACCCACCGTTTCGCCTAGCTGAAGTGATCGAATCCCTTTGACTTCAGCACGCGCCCGCCGAAGCGGACCTGCCCTATTCGCCCTCGTGTAATCACGCCGATTTGGCTTACACTTAGTCCCGCAATTCGCCCTGGTACTCGTGTACCAGGCGAAGCCGTGAAGAGAAGTTCGTAATCTTCGCCGCCATGCAGCGCTTCCTCGACGCTCGCGCCTGCGGCTATCGGCAAATTGAATTCCAGTTCTGCGCTAACACGAGATTCGATACACAATCGATGCAGATCGAGCGAGAGGCCATCGCTGATATCCATTCCGGCGGAAACGCCCAGGCGACGCAGCGCGACGCCAGCTTCAATTCGAGGCTGTGGACGTAAAAGGCGCCCCCATGCTTTCCCGCGGCGGATCGCGAATCCATGCGCAGATCCACCAAGCTCGCCCGTGACATAAATGCCGTCTCCCGGTTTCGCTCCGCTACGCAGAATCGCTTCGCCGCGCGGAACCCGTCCGCAGCACATCACATCCGAAACGACTCGATCAAATCTCGCGAGATCGCCTCCTGCCAGCGTCATCTTGTACTTATCTGCCAGTCTAAGAAGCCCTCGATAAAACTGCCCCACCCAGCCGGACGCGTGACCGCCTGGCACCGCGAGCGACACAATGCAAAACACCGGTTCAGCGCCCATCGCTGCCAAATCGGAAAGGCTTCTCGCGAGCGCTAGGTACCCAATGTCCCCTGGCGTGTGAGTCTGGAGCGTGAAGTGCCTGCCCTCTAAAACGAAATCGGAGGTGAAAACAAGGTCTTCGTTCGCGTGTGGCCGAAAAACCGCGCTGTCATCCCCAATGCCGCGAGTGATCCGACGGTCACGATGTCCTGACTCGGCCAGATCGCGGATGCGCTGAACGATCTTCAGTTCGCGTACTGGCTCGCGCACAAATCTACTCGGCAGCAGCGCTCACAAGAACGAGACCTGCAGGAAGCTCCTCGCCGAATACACGGCTTGAGAGCGCGAGATCGTCCTCCGCGCCTGCAAGCTGATGGAGCAAATCAGCAGCTCGCGAGCTACCCTCACACGCGCGCCGCACCATTTCGAGCGTCGCTGGAGGAAGATCCCGTGCAACGTCTCCTGTTTGCCGCGCCATTTGAACGACAGCTTCTAGTAGCGCGGGTGTGTTCGCCAAACCGAGCAACACTCCCACCCAGCGGCTAACAATTGAGGGTGACAAGACCAGATTTACCGGTCCACTGAAGAGCTTGCGGGCGCCGATGCGCGATAAGCACCACGCGGCGGAATCGATCATCTCCCCTTGCTGCGCCATTGCGAGCAAGCTCTCGCCCAGTTGCGCCTTTGTTTGCTGCGGCAGTAATTCGAGACTTGCGGCAGTTCGCCACATCTCGCGATGAAGGCTCTTGTTGATCCGCTGCTTTCGCTTTTGCTTGGGCAACAGAACCGGCGAGAGGCGCTGAAAAATGTCGGCTTGTTGGTTGCGATTCAGGCCTCCGGCAATCCGGCCGCAAAAGATCCACCAATCGATCTCGCATTGAACTTGATTGCCGAACGTGAGTCCTCCGGCATAAATGCGCCGGGCTTGTTCAATCCGAAAATCGTCGCCCGCAAATCCGAAGCCGGGCCGCAAACAAAACCCCGTCAGGTTGAGCCAGCGCACTTCATAAGCAGGATTTCTCGTGCGTCCGCTGGAAACAGCGAGGAGCTGGTCGGCCAGTGAACGGATGGTTACAAGCGGCCATGAAAGCCGCCCCAATCCCAACGCCTGCTCGAGACGAGCCGGAAGCTGCTCAGGAGGTACGTTCGAATTTCGCTGGCCGAAAACTTGCTCAATCAGCGACTCCGCGCGATCCTGCGCTTCTGGACTGACCACCGCGTTAGAACGCACTGCGGCGACTGCTGGACCAGCCTCAACAGTCTCTGCAGTCTTGCGCAACTGAAATTGAAGGCGCCATCGATGTTCGCTAACCTTAGAATCGGCCCACGTCTCGAGGGTGCCCACCTCTGTCAGACGAGCTCCGAGCGCTACCGGAATCAAACGCTCACCACTCTTACCAAATCGAATCACCGCTCGCAAGGGCGCGTGCAATCGTGGATCACTCGCCGGATCGAGCATGTCTTCCGGCGGAGTGAATGAAATCAGGTCGCCCGCCGCATCGTCTGTGCGGCTTAATGAGCTGTAGAGTCGAAAAGCCACGGGCGTATTCGCCAGAAGCTGCAATTCGGGTTCTTTGAGTTTGATCTCTTGACCTTCTTCGGTACCTCGTGGCATTAGGCACACGGCGCGAATCGCCGAGGTGCCGGAATCTTGGAGCTCGAGAAAATATGCACGCGGCAAGCCTCCTCGAACCAGAACGCCGCTTCCCGTGGCGCGCACGTATGAATAATAGGCTGCGCCGATTGCAACCGCGAGATCCAGATCTTGATTCTCGAGCAGCAGCGGTTTGCGGCCGAACCAGTGCTCAACAACATCAGAAACACGCTGCCGAAAAACCTGTGGAATGAAAAACCCGCCATTGAACAGGATTGCGTCGACTCCATGTTCAGCAGCCGGCGAGTTCTGCAAAAACTCAGCGAGATGCCGCGTAATCGCTGGGTCGGATACGTACGGCAGTCCCAGTTCCCGAAACACGCTTTGCTTTTCCTGCTGGGGCTTGTCTGTAAGCTGGCATGGCGGAAGGAAGCCGCCGAGAGCCAGTTCTAGAACTTCGTCGCAAGTAACTGACGTCTTTAGCGTTCCGCCAATTAATGAAGACCCGCCGCCGAGAACGGTTACTTCGACAGTAGGCGGGCCGCTTTGCGAAAGCAGCAGTTCTTTTGCTGCTGAACATTGCCGCCGAAGAGCGCTGCGCTGCCGCAATGATAATGTTTTGCCAAGTTTCGATTCGACAAGCCAGGATATGGTGAGATCCAGGTTGTCGCCGCCCAGCAGCAGATGCCGTCCAACAGTTGTGCGCGTGAACTGAACGCGATCGCCTTCGCGATCTACGCGCACCAGCGTAAAATCGCTCGTCCCCCCACCCACGTCGCATACGAGTACGATCTGTCCATCGAACAGCTCCTTGTTCGATCGCGCAAGATGACTTGAGATCCAGGCGTAGAAAGCCGCTGCCGGTTCTTCGAGCAGCGTCGGATTCTCAATTCCAGCGTCACGAGCCGCCTCTACGGTCAGCTCCCGCGCTTCTTCATCGAAACTCGCTGGCACAGTCAGCACAACTTTCTGAGCCATCAGCCCAGTACCTTTCGCGTGCTCCCAAGCATTTCGCAAATGCACAAGGTATTGACTCGACGCCTCTACTGGCGACAGTACGCGGCCTTCTTCGTGCGAATCCCAAGGAAGAATTTTCGCGGTGCGGTCCGCTTCGGAATTAGAGAGCCACGATTTCGCCGAATGGACCGTCTTAGTTGGAACCAGGGCGCCCTGATCACGCGCGAATACGCCCACAACCGGCGGATCGCTTAGATAAAGAAATGAAGGAAGCGTCCTCAGTGTTGCGGATTGATGCGCGTCAACCTGCTGCTCGATCGGCAAGACATGAATCGGCGGGAAGTCCGCCTCAGCGGCTTCTTGTGGATCGATATAGGCGAGCGCGGAGTTGGTGGTCCCGAGATCGATACCAACGTTCATGAGCTGACTGAAACGCCGTCGGCCCGCTCACGCACACTGAATTCAAGTTTCCAGCGCCGTCCGTCAGCCGCAACGCACCATAGCTCGAGCATGCCTGTTTCGGTAACATTGCTCTCGAGCGTCACCGGTACCACTTCCTCGCGCGCTCCGTTGTCCTGTGGCGGCAAGAATACCTCGATTGGCGCGAGTTCATCCATATCCTCGGAGATTTCTTCGAGCAGCACGCCGGGAGCGTCACTCTTTCGCGACAGCGACGAGAAGAAACGGAATTCGGCCGGCTCTCCTACAACCAACGCAAACTTCTTTTGAGGCAATTCGATTGTCGAGCCTTCCTCTAAGCCGAACGGAACAACGGTGAACGCTTTCATGGGTAACTGCAAACCAGGAACAGCAGGCAACGAGCTTTCGATACCGACATAGTAAGTGCGCGGAACTCCTCCACGGATGCGCACGCCGCTGCCGGTTCGCGCCAGCCCGTAATAGGCAGCACCGCGCGCCACGGCGTGCATGAGATCGGCCTGCTTCGATTCGTTCTGCAGCTCGATTACACCTATTTTGCCGGCCTCTTGAATCCAGCTATTCACCACCTCGAACAATCGCTGCTCAATCGCAGCCGCTTGAAGCACGCCGCCGTTCAACAAAAGATGAGAAGGACGCGCGAGTTCGCCCGATCCCGCACTCTTGGCCGCGTTTCTCAGGAACTGTGCCAGATGCTTCGTAACCGCAGGGTCGGCTGCATAGTTCAACCCGACTTCCATCAGCGCGGCGCGGCGCTGGCGTTCCGGTGCTGCATCGGCGTTCACACGCGGAAAAAATCCGTCGAGCAACAAGCTGCTAATCTCGTGCCGCGTGATTTTTCCGCGAATCGTTCCGCCGATCAGTCCCGTTCCGCGCCCAAGTATCGTTAAGGGATGCTCTTCGGGTAAGGAGGAACTGCCCGAAAGCAGCACTTCCTTTGCAGCCCGGCACTGCTGCCACAGTGAGTTAAATTGGATCGCATCCAGCCGCGTGCCCTTTTGCGCGAACTGCTGTTCGGCGTACCGCGCTACCGCGAGATCCATATTGTCGCCGCCCAGTAGCAGATGTTCTCCCACCGCAACTCGATCTAGCCGCAGTTCGCCGGATTCTTCCGTCACAGCGATTAAACTGAAGTCCGTCGTCCCGCCGCCGATATCGACAACCAGGATCAGATCTCCGGGTTTTACCTGCTCGCGCCAATTCGGATTGCGCTCAATCCAGGCGTAGAAAGCCGCCTGCGGTTCCTCCAAAATGATCGCTTCGGGATAACCAGCGAACTTCGCCGCTCGCTGAGTCAATTCGCGCGCCGCCGGATCGAACGATGCAGGAACAGTAATAAGAACCGACTGATGTTCGAACTTGGCCTCCGGATGCGCTTGATTCCATGCATGCCGGAAATGAAGCAGATATTCGCGGGATGCTTCTAAAGGAGTGATTTTCTTTACACCTTCAGGAGCCGTAAGCGGGAGAATCGGCTGCGTAGGATCGGCGCTTTGGTTCGATAACCATGATTTAGCTGAGGTCACCAGCCGAGTAGCATTCTCAACCCCACGCTTTCGAGCAAATTGGCCGGTGATGTATGGAGGTCGCTCGTTCCAGGGGAGCGCAAGAGCGCCTTCTACAAATTCGCTTTCGCCCGGCAAATACAGCGCCGACGGCAAAAGATCAAGCTCGGCAGTTTCGCCCGGATTCACAAGCTGTGTCACGCCGAACATTTTCACTTCGGGGCGGTCGCCATTCGAGACGCTGAACGGCACATAGGCCAGCGCGCTGTTAGTCGTGCCTAGATCAATGCCAATTACAAATTCAGGCATGCCGCGTAAAGTTCTATTCGATTTCTAATTCCGCCGGAGCGAGAATTGCCGGATCTTGCTTGCCAAGCGAAGGAAGATTGACGGACGAAGCTATCCAACCACGGTGCCGCAGAGTGCCGCCCGGCACTTTCCCGTTTGCAGGCACATTCCCGATCAGCTTGATTCGATTCGCATCTGGAGTTTTCGATCCATCAAGCGCCTGATACGTGCCTTCGATGCCGTCAATTACTGGATTGAGCGACAAATGGCGAGTCAGACTAGCTCTACAGTCGGCGTGTAATTTGCGCACCGCCGCGCCGATCTGGTCGTCGCTATAGGAATTGATGTCTTCCATAAGAAAATCGACCAGCCTCGCATCGCGTTGCAGCACGTGCAGAATTTGGAGCGCTCCATCGCTCGCTTTGGGTGCTTCCCGGGCGGGTGTCGCCGGAACAGCTTTCGCTTTCGTGAATCCAAACTGATAGGCGATGTCCTCAGGCAATACACCTGAAAAAAGAATGGAAAAGAAACTTCTGAATGCCGCGGAAACTCGGGACAAAACAACCTCTGGAACTCAGGATATCAACGGCGCTGCTCTTTAAGGCGCTTTGAAATTCACTTGCCTGAAACAACTTTTCTAATATTTGTCTCCAGTAAGAAAGGGGAGAGATTCATGCCGACTAAAAAGAAGAGCAGTTCGAAAAGATCATCTTCAGGCTCCGATCCAAAATCGAAGCGGATCGTTCGCGGAAAGATGAAAAAAACGATGCACGAGTTTAAGCATCACGAACTGAAATCGGGCCGCAGCGGGAAAAAAGTGAAAAATCCCAAGCAAGCGATTGCTATCGGTTTGAGCGAAGCCCGCAGATCAGGAGCGAAGATTCCGAAGAAAGGTGCGGCTAAGAAAAAGAGCACGTCAAAGGGACCTTCAGGACGGAAATCTGCTTCACGAAAGACGGCGCGGCGCAGATAGAGCGCACCGCGGCGTGGATTGTCGGGCCGCGTTCTGAAGTAGAATCTAGGGCTAGACGATCTTATGAGTGCGAACACGATTTCTGGCCACGTTTATACTGCGCGAAGCGCTGAAGAGATTTCGGCTGAAATTTCCAATGCCTTCACGCAATTGAAGAAAAGCGGCTATCTTGTGACGTTTCTCGAAAACCAACAAGTCGCAGGCGAGCTCTTAATTACATTCGCGCTCGGCGAAGCTCAACAAACCGTGAGGATAGACCGCTACGAGTGGAAAAAGCCTGGATCCGTTACGAAGATCGTAGTCGACAAACTCAATATCTGATCCTCTGTCCGATACACGCCTTAAAGGTGCGTCGTTTCTGTGTAAGCGCCGAAGACATGCCGAAGCGCGTCGCAAATTTCGCCCAAAGTTGCATACGCGCGGACGGCGTCAATGATACAGGGCATCGTGTTCTCTGTGCTCTCCGCGGACCGTTTCAAATTGTCAAGACTCTTTTGAACAGCCCCGCGGTCCCGGCGCGCGCGGAGCCTTTTCAGTTTCTCCTCCTGGCTGCGCTGCGCGGTTTCATCGATTTGCAAAATTTCAATCTGCTGCTCTTGCGAATGGAACCGGTTTGCACCCACGATCACGCGTTCGCCTTGCTCTACCTCCCGCTGATATCGATAACTCGCGCTGGCGATTTCCGATTGAGGGAATCCCGCTTCGATAGCCGGGATCATACCGCCAAGTTGATCGATGCGCCGAATATAGTCGTTCGCCGATTCCTCCATATCGAGGGTCAGCTTTTCGATGAAGTATGAACCACCGAGCGGGTCCGGAGTATTGGCCACCCCAGTTTCGTGCGCGAGAATCTGCTGCGTGCGCAAAGCGATCGTGACGGCTTCTTCGCTCGGCAATGCGTATGCTTCATCGAGCGAATTTGTGTGGAGCGACTGCGCTCCGCCCAACACGGCCGACATGGCTTGCCACGCTGTGCGCACGACGTTGTTATAAGGCTGTTGCCAGGTGAGCGAACATCCCGCGGTTTGCGCGTGAAATCGCAGCTTCATGCTGCGCTCATTCCGCGCCGCATAACGCTCTCTCATCACGTGCGCCCAAATCTTGCGCGCCGCCCGGTATTTTGCGATCTCTTCAAAAAAATCGCTATGAGCGTTGAAAAAGAAGCTCAATCGCGGCGCGAATTCATCAATCTGCATGCCTCGGTCAAGCGCCCAGTCGACATATTCAATTCCATCGCGCAGAGTGAACGCCAGTTCTTGCGCGGCCGTAGAACCGGCTTCCCGTATGTGATATCCGCTGATCGAAATCGGATTGAAACGAGGCGTGTGGCGCGCGCCGAACTCGATCGTATCGGTCACAAGTCGCATCGACGGCCGGGGAGGAAAGATGTATTCTTTCTGCGCAATATATTCTTTTAGGATGTCGTTCTGAAGCGTCCCCGATAAGCGCTGCCAATCGACCGCTTGCTTTTCCGCGACCGCCAGGTACATGGCCCACAAAACCGCAGCCGGCGAATTGATGGTCATCGATACCGTCACTTCGCCCAGCGGAATGCCGCGGAACAGAATCTCCATATCCTCGAGTGAGCAGATCGAAGCGCCGCATTTGCCTACCTCGCCTTCGCTCATCGGGTGGTCCGGGTCGTAGCCCATTAATGTGGGCAGATCGAACGCAACCGATAGCCCGGCTTGTCCGTGTTCGAGGAGGTAGTGATAACGCCGGTTCGTCTCTTCTGGCGTTGCGAACCCCGAGAATTGCCGGATCGTCCATAGCTTTCCGCGATACATGTCGCGGTGAATGCCACGCGTGTACGGGAACTCGCCAGGATCCCCCAAATCCCGCGCCGGATCGAAGTTCGCCAGTTGCTCAGGCCCGTAAAGAGGCTCTATAGGAACTCCGCTAATGGACGTGAATTGGGGGGCGCTGGATATGTGAGCCATACCCCTAGATTAGCTGCGTTACGGCACAAAAAAAGCCGGCATACTTCCGTATGCCGGCTGTGGCTTCGTCAGGTAAGGAGATTACTGTGGAGGCGTACTGCTCTGTCCGGACGTGCCACTTGTACCGGCGCTGCCGCTCGTATCACCGGAGGAGTTCTTGTTCTTCTTATGCCTGTGCGATTTCCCGCTCCGGCCCGCGCCGCTCGTGTCACCCGATTGACCGCTCTGGCCGGATTGTCCCATCCTGTCGCTTTGCCCACTTTGCCCGGACTGTCCGGATTGTCCGCTTTGCCCGGACTGGCCGCTTTGCCCGGACTGGCCCGATTGGCTGCTGGAACCTGAGCCCGAGCTGGAACTAGACTGCGGCATCCCGAACGCAATCAGCGGAATGGATACAGCGCTCAAGATCAAAGAGTAGAGAGTCTTCTTCATTTCGAAATCCTTTCCGAAACATGGGACTCCTGCTGAGTTCCGAAATTACCTAGTCTAATTACTATGTCCGCTCGCTTACGCGACCGCACCGGCGATGGTGGAACCCTTCCGCTCCTTCCATCGCCCGCGAGTGAAATCCGGAAATTTTACGGGAGCGCTACCAGAAGCGATGGACGCCTGGCTTAAGGGGCCCGGCGCAGACCACGAGGCTGCATCATATACATCCATGTCCGGCGGCAGACCCTGACGCATGCACTCGACGAGCCGGTAACACTCCAGATAATCCATGCCTCCGTGGCCGCCCAGCTTGCGTGCGATTTCGCCTTCCCGGTTCCAAAGCGGATGTTCGAAGCGTTCTTTATATTGATCGATGCTGCCCCACTCCTCGCCGCCCGGCTGCTCATCAAAGTAGATGCGGGGAGGATAATCTCGAAAAATGCCTTTCGTTCCTGCGATCGCGTTCAGACGATCGTAAGGATGCGGATTCGAAACATCATGCTGCAGATTGATCGTCAATCCGTTCGCCGTCTTGATGAGAGACGTGTTCATGTCTCCCGTGATGTAACGCTCCTGCCATTTCGGATCGTCCTTCGGCACGTGAGAGCTCCGGTATTCGGCAAGCCCCTTCGCCGGCGTGCTCATCGAGACAAGATAATCGAAGCGATCTCCTCGATTAATTCCCATATAGTTGGCCACGGGTCCAAGGCCGTGCGTCGGATATAAATTGCCGTCGCGCTCCGTGTGAACCGTGCGGCGCCACAGACCCTCCCCCTTGTTTGAAAACAGCTCCTCGCGGAGATCGTGGAGGTACGCCGCCTCCCCGTAGAGGAGATCGCCGAACATACCGGCTCGCACCATGCCAAGTATCAGCGTTTCGTTGTAGCCGTAGCAGCAGTTCTCGAGCATGATGCAGTGCCGTCGAGTCGCTTCAGAGGTATCGACAAGTTTCCAACACTCTTCGAGAGTCGTTGCCGCTGGGACTTCGATTGCCACATGCTTACCCTGTTTCAACGCAGCAACTGCCATCGTGGTGTGCCAGCGCCATGGCGTCGCGATCACGATCAAATCGATATCCTCGCGGGAAATTAAACCCTCGAATGCGTAATCCCCTTTCGTATAAAGAACTGGTTGCTTTTGGCCGGCCTTCTCGACCAGCGTGCGCGCGTTCTCAGCCTTTTCGGACACGATGTCACATAGTGCGTTGACTTGAACATCCGCCCCCAGAAAGTTTTTCAGAAGCTCAGTGCCGCGCCCTCCCGTACCAATCATGCCCAGCCGCGGATTAAGCGGCGCGAAAGGCAGATTAATTACGCTCGAAGAAGTGGGTGAGCCTTCAGGTGAATGCGCGTTGCCGGCAATGGCGCCCGCTGCGCCGATGGTTGCGAACTGAAGAAAACGCCTGCGCGAACGATTGGACATGCCTCGAAGCTATCAGATCGAGGCACGATCTCGAAGTGTCAATGAGCTCGCTTAGGCTTACTCGTTTCGCAGCGCAACCAGCGGATCCAGTTTCATCGCTCGCCTGCCCGGAACGTATATCGCAATAAGAGCAACGCAGGTCAGCACTATCGCGACAGCGCCGAACGAGAGCGGGTCACTCGACTTTATTCCGTACAGCAAGCTGGACAGCAGTCTCGTGAGACCGAAGGCTATCCCAAGCCCAACGAACACTCCAATTCCCACCGGCGTCATTCCCTGCCGCAGAATCAGCCCCAAGACTTCCTGCCGCCCCGCGCCGAGCGCCATGCGAATCCCTAGCTCCTGCGTTTGCTGCTCGACCGAGTAAGACATGAGGCCGTAAATGCCGATGGCGGCCAACACCAACGCTATCGCCGCAAAGATGCTCAGCAAGAGCATATTGAAATTCTGCCGCGACACGCCCTCCGCAATGACCTGATCCATCGTGCGCACTTTTGAAATGGGCATTAAGGCATCCACGGCGTGAAACTCCTTCTGTATTGCGATCGCGAGATAGTTCGGGTCCATCGCAGAGCGCACACACCAGGAAAGCGGTATCACATTATTCGCAAGCTGGGTCAGCGGCTCAGGAACCTGGCTCTGCGGAATGTACATCGCCGCAACATCCTGGTCCGCAAGACCCGTTTCGCGCACATCGCCCACCACTCCGACAATCTCGCGTGGCGCATCCTCAAACTGCGGTCCCAAGCCTTTGCCGATTACAATCACCTTGCCGAGGGGGTCCTCTTTCTGCCAATACTTTTTCGCCATTGCCTGATTGATGATGATTACTTTCGCTGAATTGCCCGTATCTCTCTCGTTAAGCATTCGGCCTCGCAGCAAAGGGATTTTGAACACGTCAAAGTAATGGGGCGACACGAATCGCCATTGCTCGTTGCCGTTAAACTGTTCTCCGGCCTTCGGCGGCTTGCCAACTATGGAAAAAGGCAGATCGATCTCCGTTTCAGTCGGGAGCGCAACCGCCATAGCGGCCGCTTTCACACCCGGAATGCCTTCGATTCGCCGAATTACCTGAACGGCAAAATTGTTCACCTTCTCGGTACTGGAATAGGTCCCGCCGGCAAGCGAAGTTTGCATCGTTAATACGCCATGCGAGTCAATGCCCGAATTGGCCGTGCTCAGTCCGATAAATGTTCGGATGAGAAGCGCAGCGCACGTAAGCAAGACCAGCGCGAGAGCCATTTCCCCCGCGACCAGCGCCTTGCGCATTCGGCTCTGCCGGGCTCCGGTGCTCGACCGCCCGCTCGCTTCCTTCAACGTGGATGCAAGATCGGGATTTGAAACGTGCAGCGCCGGAAATAAGCCAAAGACGATTCCCGTAGCGAACGAAATGCCCATCGTGAATATCGCCACGCGCCAATCGAGAATCGACAAGACGCCGTGCGCGATATCGGGGTCGGTCAATCGAGGAATATTGCCCGGTACCAGAACGAGTAGAGTTCCGACGCCCCAGGCTCCCAAAAACAAGCCGAGAACTCCCCCAATGCCTGAAAGAATTACGCTCTCGGTTAATAGCTGCCGGACCACGCGCCCCCGGCTGGCGCCCATGGCAGCGCGGATCGCAAGCTCTTTCTGGCGGCTAGCCGCGCGGGCAAGCAATAAGTTCGCAACATTCGCGCATGCAATAAGTAACACAAAAACAACCGCTCCGAGCAAGATCAACAAAGCTGTCTTCACGTTGCGCACCATCACATCCCGCATAGGAGTAACCGCAACGCTCTCGCTTTTATCCATCCATTTCGGGTTTAGGCGCCGGAACTCTTCTCCGCGAAGCTTCATCTCTGCGCGAGCTTGCCCGATGTCGACGCCCGGCTTCAATCTTGCGGCAACCGCCAAATAATGCGCCTGGTTTGTGCTATTCGGGTCCGCTTGCAACGGAATCCAGATATCCGCCGGCGGATCTGGTATAAAATTCGCGGGCATTATGCCAATCACCGGATACGGATCCCCGTTCAGGATGATTGTTCGTCCCAGGATTTTCGGATCGCCTCCGAAGCGAGTTTTCCAAAGCTTCTCGCTGACCACTGCCGCCTTGGGCCCGTTCGGCGAATCCTCAGAGCTGTTGAATGTTCTTCCGATCGCAGGTCCGAAGCCAAAAACCTTAAAGTAATCAGCCGAAACGTGTAAGCCCTTGACTTGCTCGAGCCTGTCTCCGTTCTTCAGATTGAGACCAGGACCTTGGTGATCGTAGATCGTCATCGCTGAAAACACGTGGTTTTGCAGCCAGATCATGTACTTTGGAATCGAGTCGGTATATCCCTCATCGCCCGGAGACTTGCGTCCTAGCTTCACAAGCCGGTCCGGCTCAGGATAAGGCAGCGGCTGGAGCAGCACCTTATCGACAACACTAAAAATTCCCGTATTCACGCCGATGCCGAGGGCTAGTGCGGTTAGGGCGATAGCGGTAAAGGCTGGACTTTTGCCCATCATGCGAAGGGACTGGCGCACATCGGCGCCGAAAGATTCCATACCGGCTCATACGAAGGAGCCCGGTCTGGAGTTCCAGAGATCAGCGTGCAGCTTCGCGATATTAAGAATGACGGGATCCAGCATGAACCAGAAGCTGCCGAAACCATCGAAGCTCATTAAGCCCTACTGCGTGAAGCATGGAAAGGATTTTCTTCTAAAGGACGTGAATCCCGCCGACACTCAGGGTCTCGACTTGAAAGACGAAGCAGAAGATGTCCTAGAGAAGGATATCCAGCGCCTGAGCGATTTACAGCAAAAGTTATACGCTCAGGATCGCTGGGCGCTTTTGGTCATTTTGCAAGCCATGGACGCGGGGGGCAAAGATAGCGTTGTCAAGCATGTCATGTCGGGTGTGAATCCACAAGGATGCCAGGTTTTTTCCTTCAAGCAGCCTTCCCAAGAAGATCTCAATCACGATTTCCTTTGGCGGGCGTCAAAGCTGTTACCGCAAAGAGGTCAAATCGGAATCTTCAACCGTTCTTATTACGAAGATGTTCTCATTGTGCGCGTGCATCCGGAGCTGCTGCAAAAAGCGCACGTGCCGCCGTCTCTTGTCGGGAAAGAAATCTGGAAGGAGCGGTTCAAAGCTATCAATTCGTTTGAATCGTATCTGGATCGTAATGGCGTCCTCGTCCGAAAATTCTTTCTGTACATATCCAAGGAGGAGCAAAGAAAGCGGTTTTTGAGCAGGTTGGATGAGCCTGACAAGAACTGGAAATTCTCTGAAAACGACGTCAAAGAACGTGAGCGCTGGGATGACTACATGGAAGCATACGAGGATATGATCCGCCACACCGCGACTCCACGAAATCCCTGGTTCGTGATCCCCGGCGACCACAAATGGTTCACGCGGATGGTGGTGGCATCCGTTATAGTCGATACACTTGACGGCCTACATCTCACATTTCCACGAGTAGATGCGGCCAAACGGAAGGAGCTAAATCGCGCGCGAGAGTTGCTTACCCGCGAGAGCCGCTGAACCTAAGCTCTTTCGAACTTTTTTCGCCCAAAAAGATTAAGACCACCATTAAATCTCAAATCAGAAAGTGCACGACGGCACGTCTGAGGCGTCAAACTAACGGAGGGAATTGTTATGGCGGAAGTTGACGTGAAGAAATCTTCGACACACACTTCTGAGGACAAACAAACTTCTAAAACAAATCAGACCGGACTTCAACGCCATGGCGGTGGGCGTGATTTGTCCCGTTCATGGGGCGGTGATCCGTTCGGTTTCTCTTTAACCCCAACCGACTTCTTCTCGGCTAACCCATTCTCGCTGATGCGTCGCATGAGCGAGGAAATGGATCGCACGTTCGGGAGCTTCTTCGGCCAAAGCGCGGGCCAAGGCAGCGGTACATGGTTTCCCGCGATTGAAGTAGCGGAAGAGAACGGCCAGTTGCACGTACACGCCGAACTGCCTGGTTTGAAGCCCGAAGACGTAAAGGTGGAAGTAACAAACGACTCCCTGGTTCTTCGCGGCGAACGCAAATCGGAACATGAACATAAGCTGGGCGGCGCTTATAGGTCGGAGCGCCGTTATGGCGAGTTTTATCGGGAGATCCCTTTGCCCGACGGTGTAAATCCTGACGAAGCAAAGGCGCAGTTCCGCAACGGAGTGCTAGAAATATCCGTCCCTGTGCCGCAGCAGGTTTCGAATCGCCGCGAGATTCCGATTCACAGTGGCGAGCCAAGCAGTGGCACCTCGCGAACAGGCACAACTGGATCTGCCGCGTCTGCCGCAGCGGGAGGAGCTTCGCAAAGCGGCTCTCACAGCGGTGGATCTGCCGGATCGCAGCGCATGGGCCCGTCCTCAACGGGAAGCGAGTCAAAGAGTAAGACCGGTACCTAAGCCTACTCAGTAGTCCCTGCACTCGCGGCCACGGTTTCGCTGGTCGCGAGTGCTCGTCTATTTCGCAATTCCAGAGTTTGCGCGCGGTGACACTTCAGACAAAGTGTACGCAGATTCGATAGATCGCATTCGCCGCCGCCTTCAATGACCGGAATGATGTGATCCGCGTCCCAGAGTGTTTTGCGGCCACGAAGTCCCCAATCAGTGGAAGCTCTGAAACGTGCCGCCCCGCGCAGTCGTTTAATGCGGCGCAGTTCCGCAATGCAGTTCAATCCACAGATCGAACAGATGCCGCGATCCCGCTGAAATACTTTTTCTCGAAGATAATTCGGATTGCTGCGAAGCTTCCATTCTTCGACGCACCACTCCGAGCAGAACGTGAAGCGGCCGCGTGGAACTTCTAAACTGCACCATCTGCATAGAGCCCGGCCATTTGGCCCTTTCGTAAGCGCGTCAGGATCGCAGGGGCCGCCCGCCATGGAGCGCCGAGTGCTCACGATGAAAGCGACAAGACGAGCTTCTCTGTTTCGAGCCCTAAAGGACTCTCGTGTCCGCGGGCCGTCACTCGCTCGATTGTCCGTATGCGCCCTTGAACAACAAACAAAGCTTCATCGAAATTGTTCACGGTGGGACAAACGTGCCGGGGAATTAAGTAAAGCTTCTCGCCGATTTTGGGAAGGGTTCCAGCCGGCGAACCTTCAATCGGCAGATGCTCTTCGCTCGGTTTGAGCGGCGCCAAGTCCGACCGGCCAATTACCGAACAAGTCGGAATGCCGGCATCGGCCGAAACGCTCTTGTGTCCCGCATCGCACGTGACGCGGTTGGGGGTGGGGTGGCTAATCACGGTTGAAAGCACGGCAGCAGCCGGCACGTAGCCGCATTCGGGCGGAAGCTGCTCCAGGCTGGTCATATCGTTGAACACAACCGTCCCCGGCGACACCCGGTGCAAGAGCGAACGATTGCGGAAGCCGGGGTACGTAATCGCAAAAGGAGTCGCCGGCGTCCCGGAGGTGATCAATTCGCCTGGCCGCAGGCCGCTCGATTCGAGCGCATCTATGATCTGCAGCAGGTGATCGTAACCTTCGTGGACATGCGTTTCCCGCTGCGCCAGCTCGAAGGCCGACACGTGGCCGTCATAGTAATGAAGCCCCCGGAACTGGTTGCCGATCCGGCGGGCCAGCGCGACGATTTCTTCGACGCGCTCCTGGCCGATGCCCGTTCGGTCCATGCCGGGGTTCACATCGATGAAAACTCCGATGCTCGAGCCACTCCAGTGAAGGGCCTGCTCAAATGTTTCGACCAGAACAGAGACGCGCGTCTGCGGAAACTGATTCGCAATCTCGACTGCGCGCCGCGCATTAGCTCCCGTCACCGGAAAGGCAAGCAGAACGTCAGCAGCCCCCGCCTGGCACGCAGTCAACAATTCGAGCGTCGTCGAACATTTGAAGTTCACAACGGAATGCCCGATCAGTTGGTGCAGAATCGCGCTCAGTTTTGCCGTCTTGATATGAGGACGCCACCGGTTCGGATCATTTCCGAGCATCCTCAGGGTTGCCGAGATGTTGGCGTCTACCAACTCGGGGTAGATGATCAATGCCGGCGTTAAAACGTCATCGGCGTTGTCAAGCGAGTAGACGTCCAGCGAGAGATCTAATGAGTGAAGCGGCGCCCCGGCTCTCATTCAGGCTTTCTTTTCCGTGGACGGCGGCCGGCCGCAGCGCCAGAAGCAGCGCGCTTTCGGGGTGCTGCTGCCTTCTTGGGCTTGGGAGGCGGAGGATTCGGCTCGAAAATTGTTGGCTGGCCTTCGACAATCGGTTGTGGCTCGTCTTCCTCTTCTAGAACGCGCTCGGCCACAGGCTCCGGCAACGCCGGGGGATAGAATTCCGCGCCGAGATGCACGATCAGCCCGCGCTCTTCATCCGGCTCACTGCGAACCACCGTTTTGTCCTGAGCGTAATTCAAAAACTCTGAAAACTGCTGGAATCCGTACTTCGCCAGCTCAAACTGAGGATGTTCGCCTTGCACCCATTGCTCGAGCTCTTCTGCGGTCGCGCCGTTTTCGAGCTCCATGCGATGCGTTTCAAGCACATCGCGCAATAACGGCAGCGCCTCTTCCGGCTTCGGCGCGGCTTTTTCGGGGGAATGGCCGCCCCGCCGTTCAATCACATAGCGCCCGCCTGAACCGCTCACGTTAATGAAGTCGGCCCGCTTGAGCTTTTCGACGAAATCGGAAAAGCTTCCCGCGCCATATGCGCGCTCGCTAAACGCGGGGTCAAGCTGGAGCATCGTGCTTTTTAAAAGACCGAGCTGAGGCTGAACGGCGCGCCGTTCAAGCACCTGCAAAGCTCGCTCGACGAGCGGCATTACCTGCGTGAGATCTAGCGGCGCAGGTCTCTGCCCGCGCTCCTTTCGTTCCCTGCGGTCGCCGCGATCACCGCGCTCGCGCCGGTCCGGCATGGCTTGCGGTACGATGCGCTCACCGTCTTCGAGCAAGGATTCATAGCTCACGAACTCATGGCAATTCTGCTGCAGAATCGTGCTCGTGAACGCTTTCCCGCCCACCACAAACACCGTTTTGCCGTACTCTTTAAGCTTGTTGACCAACGGAATGAAGTCGCTGTCGCCACTCACGATTGCGAAGGCGTTGACATGTGCATGCGTGAAAGCCATTTCGAGCGCGTCGAGCGCCAGATTGATGTCGGCCCCATTTTTGTCGCCGCGCGGAGACGGGATGCGCTGGACCATCTGCACAGCGTTCTCTGCCATTTGCCGTGTCGCGCCCTCCTGCCGTCCCCAGTTCGCGTATGCGAATTTCGCGACAATATCGCCGCGCTCCTTCAGCGCGCCGAGCGGGAGTGAGACATCGAATTCACGCCTCAGCGTCGATTTCACTCCGATCTCGATGTTGTCGTAATCGACGAACACCGCAATGCTCAATCTGTCCTGCATGAATTTCCTCTTCTACCCTGCTGCTCTGTTTCTAGCAGAAACCGAGTTGCACGGTTCATCCTAAGCCGGGATCTCGCTCAGGCGGCTTGCTTCACCGAGTCGCGAATGAACTGGATGATCTTTTCAAGCGAAGCGCCGGGTTGGAACACCTCAGCAACTCCCAGCTTCTTCAGCTCCGCCGCATCTTCGTCAGGAATTATCCCGCCGACGACCACCAGAACATCCGTCATTCCTTTCTCGCGCAGCAATTCCATCAAGCGCGGCACAATCGCGTTGTGCGCCCCTGAAAGAATCGACAACCCGATGACCTGGACGTCCTCTTGCAAGGCCGCATTCACGATCATCTCGGGCGTTTGCCGGAGACCGGTGTAAATAACCTCCATCCCCGCATCGCGCAGGGCGCGTGCAATCACCTTAGCGCCGCGATCGTGTCCATCGAGGCCCGGCTTGGCGACGAGCACACGAATCGGGATCCCCATAGTTGTGCTGTCAAGATTATAAAACCGCGCCAGGGGCGAGCGCATTCCGTCTACACTTCAAGAGGGACTCCAAGACGTGAGTGAAAAGACGTTCAACGAGCCGCGGATCGCGCTTAACCGCATCTACACCCGCATGGGCGACGAAGGACAAACCCGGTTGGCCGGCGGCCAGCGTGTAGAAAAGGACGATCTCCGTATCGAATGCTATGGCACGGTGGACGAGTTGAATGCATTCATGGGTCTGGCGCGTGTCACTGCCGAAAACGAAGCCGGTCATACGGAAAAACTCGCGGATTTTTCACGGATCTTGAAACGAGTGCAACACGAGCTTTTCAACCTGGGCTCGATTCTCGCAACCTTGCCCGAGGATGTACACCCGAAGCAGCCACGCATTACCAACGCCGAAATCGAGCAACTGGAGCGCGAAATTGATCGCGCCAATGAAGAGCTCGAGCCGCTGCGGTCGTTCGTATTGCCCGGCGGAAGCCGGCTTGATGCTGAATTACACGTCTGCCGCACCGTCTGTCGAAGAGCCGAACGGCTGCTTGTCCGCTTGGCGAAGGAGCAAAGTGTTCCGCCGGAGGCACTCAAATACGTGAACCGGCTCAGTGATGCGCTCTTTGTCTGGAGCCGGTGGGCGAATCGCGTCCTCGGCACTCCAGAAACTGTCTGGGAACCGAATGCGGCAGCGAGCGGAAGCGAGAACCCATGAGCAACCGCCGCGCGAGATGAGCGCGCCATCCCAGGCAGCCAGCACACATCGCGATCATTGGGCGGCTTTGACCGCCAGCTTCCTTGGTTGGACTCTCGACGCATTCGATTTTTTCCTCGTGGCGTTTTGCCTTACCGCAATCGGCCGAGAGTTTCACCAGCCGGACAAAGCGGTCGCGCTCTCGATTACGCTTACGCTTGCGTTTCGCCCCGTCGGCGCATTTATCTTCGGCTTGATGGCCGACCGCTATGGGCGGCGCATACCGCTGATGATCGATTTGATCTTCTATTCCGCTGTCGAGGTGGCAACGGGCTTCTCCCCTAGTTTCACAACTTTCCTCATCTTGCGCTCCCTATTCGGAATAGGGATGGGCGGCGAGTGGGGCGTTGGGGCGTCGCTCGCCATGGAAAAAGTGCCGCCAAAATGGCGCGGCGTGTTGTCGGGCTTCCTTCAGCAAGGTTATGCGCTGGGGAACCTCCTCGCCGCTCTGTGCTATTTGCTGCTGTTTCAAAGATGGGGGTGGCGGCCGTTATTTTTTCTCGGCGGCTTGCCGGCCTTGCTCGCGCTGTTTGTCCGATTCCGCGTGAAGGAGTCGGAGATCTGGCAAAAATCGAAGCAAGAGAGTTGGGCGAATCTCGGCAAGAGCATCAGTAGTCATTGGAAATTGTTTCTCTATCTGACGCTGCTCATGACGACAATGAATTTTGTCTCCCACGGCACGCAGGACATGTATCCGACCTTTTTGCAGCGCTTCTGGAAATTCGGCCCGGTCGAAAGATCGGCAATCTCGGCGATCTCGATGGTTGGAGCTCTCATCGGAGGCGTCATCATCGGGTTGCTGTCCGATCGAATTGGCCGGAGGCGAGCGATGGTCTTTTCGTTACTGGGCGGAATTCTTCTCATTCCGCTCTGGGCCTACTCGCCGCGACTGGCTTTGCTCGTCATCGGAGCATTTCTGATACAGTTCTGCGTGCAAGGCGCATGGGGCGTAATTCCCGCCCATCTCAGCGAGCTCTCGCCGAATCAGATCCGCGGATTTATGCCTGGTTTCGCGTATCAATGTGGCGTCCTCGTAGCCGGATCCGTCGGTTATCTGGAAGCCGTACTTGCCGAGCATGTGAGTTATGCGGCGGCAATGTCGTTGACCGCGGGCGTCGTGCTTGCAGGCGCGGCTCTGATCGCGGCCCTCGGACGCGAAAGAAAAGGAATCGAATTCGCAGAGGCCGACGACGGAGCGCTTCTGCGTTGACTTAACGCAAAATCGTCGTCGGCCGTGCCCCCTGCTCCTGCGCAATCACGTTGCGCAGAGAAACGCGCACCCTATCGGCAAGACCCTTTACTATTCCTCGCGACCCGCTCGGCACTGCTTTTTGTAAACACGCGTCTCCACCAATCCTGAGTCTGTGCCGATGACTCGAAGCTCTGCCCCGTCGTCATCGATCACAAAGTCCGCGTGAACCGTGGCATCAAAAGCAGGTATGTAGAGTGTCATGGAGCCGGTACAATCGGCATTCACCTTATACGTGCCTTCAGCGGTTATCTTTGCGATGTTGCCGTTTGCGCTTGAAGTTGCGGTTGCGTCAGTATGACCTTTCCCATTGAAGGTCTGCCTACCGATCTCGCCAAACGGACCCGCAAAAGGAGGCGGGGCATAGGAAGGAAGAAGAGTTCCTGCGCTGGTGTATCCGAAGCTGCCCCGTAGGGTAGCCTTTGAACATCCTGTAACCTTGCCTGACTCTTCCTGCGCGCTCGCGTCCTGCGCAAATACGCTTTGCGCATAGAATACGCGAGTCCCGAGCAGGCCGAGGTCATGACGGGAGATGTCGACGAGAGCTCCGATGTGTATTCGCTCGGCGTCCTCTTGTACGAGTTGCTCATCGGGACTGTCCCTTTCGATGCCGCCAGACTGCGCCGCGCAGCTTTCGCCGAAATGCTCGAAATCATCCGCGAAGAAGAGGCCCCGCCGCTTTCGCGAAAACTGAACGCCATGGGCCCTGCGACTGTCGAGATCGCCGCGAACCGTAAGACCGACGTGACTTCGCTGCGTCGTCTCGTAGGTGGCGATCTCAACTGGATCACGCTTAAGGCTTTGGAAAAAGTTCGCGAGCGGCGATATTCTTCGGTGGCTGAATTGGCCGCCGATATCCAGCGACATATCGACCACCGTCCGGTGCTGGCATCGCCTCCGAGCGCGGTCGACCGTTCGCGCAAGTTTGTTCGCAGGCACAAGCCGAGGGTTTTCGGCGCAGCCGCTGCGTTCGTCTTCCTGCTGCTGAGCGGAGTGCTGGTTCTGTCGCTCCTGCGCCACGAGCCACCGCCAAAACCCAAGCTGGCTGATAAGCGCACCATCGTTTTGGCGGATTTCGCGAACTCCACTGGCGATCCGGCATTCGGCGGTACGCTTCGCCGTGTATTGGCAGGCGACCTTGAGAATTCCCCATACCTCAAAGTGCTTTCCGATGCACGCATGAGCGAGACACTTCGTCTCATGGTCCGGCCCGCAGATACTAAGCTCACACCCGAGGTTGCGTCCGAAATCTGCGAGCGGACAGGAAGCGGAGCAGTCGTAGAAGGGTCCATCGCAAGTCTTGGAAGCGAGTACACCTTGGGCTTGCGCGCCAGGAATTGCCGAACCGGAGATGTTCTGGACCAAGAGCAGGCCGCCGTGGCCAGGAAAGAGGAAGTCTTCAAGGCGCTGGGCCAAATGGCGAACCGGTTCGGGACCCGGGGAGGTGAATCGGTTCCGCCCACCAACAAGGACGCAAGTGAGCGGACCGATGTAACCACGCCTTCACTGGAAGCCTGGAGATCCTTCAGCGCCGCGACGAAGGCTACCCTAGGTAGGGCACAGACCGCGGAAACTATTTCGTAACTTTTAACTATCACCGACAGGTAACGAGGAATCTGGAATTGGCGCGTCAGAGCCTTGAATCGTGGTCCCAAAAGTATCCCGGGGATATCGACGCTCACGGGCTTATGTCGGGCTTTACGTCCCAGGGTGTTGGGCGCTACGAAAAGGCTGTAGAAGAAGGTCAAAAAGCGATCGAACTCGCCCCGAGCTTCTCCATCGCGTACGCAAACATCGCTTGGGCCTACGTCTACCAGAACCGCCTGTCGGAAGCCGAGGCAGTGCTTCGTAAGGGATCGGAACGTAGGATAGACATCGTTCACTTTTCCCTGTGCCGGTACATGATTGCCTTTCTGGAGAGCGACCAGGCGGCAATGGAACGAGAGGTGACCCACCGTCAGGCAAAATTGGAAGCTCAAGGATCGTTCGATCACCAGGAAGCCCTGACGTTGGCATACCAAGGCCGTGTGAAAGAAGCAAATCGGGTATCGGATCGTGCGGTAAACCTGGCCCGGCAGGCAGGTTTGCTGGAGCGCGCCGCCCAGTTTGAGGGCGCTCGCGCTGTTTGGAATGCGTTGCTTGAAAAGCGTACGGAGGCGAAAAGAAGCGCCGCGACGGCGTTGTCCCTGTACCGAAGCAGGGACGCCGATTACGGGCCTGCGTTTGGTCTAGCGCTTCTACACGATTCCGAGCAAGCTCACAAGATCCAGGCAGACTTCGAAAAGCGGTACCCCGAGGACACGTCAGTCCAATTCAGTTATCTGCCTGCGCTGCGCGCACTCGAAGCTCTCAACCGCGGAGACCCGGCGAAGGCGCTTGAAATGACGCAAACGGCCGTTCCCTATGAACTTGGCGTTCCGGGGACAGCGTATTACACTGGGGCGTTCTTCGGAGCTCTCTATCCCCTCTACGTGCGTGGTCTTGCTTATTCCCGGATCGGCCGTCGTCACGAGGCAGCAGCCGAGTTTCAAAAAATTCTCGATCATCCGGGAATTACGCAGAACGATCCGATCGGACCCATGGCGCGGCTCCAACTCGCCCGAGCATTATCCGCTTCCGGAGATCGAGCGAAATCGGCCGCAGCTTATAAGGACCTGCTGGCTATCTGGAAGGATGCCGATCCTGATGTTCCAGTTGTCCAACAAGCCAAGGCTGAGTTTGCGAAACAACAATAATTGCGTGTAACTTTGATCGCGCATTTCCTTATTCTGTTTAGCGGAATGCGAGGATGAGCGCATGACAGAAGGTAAGACTATGCACACGCCGCCGGGATCAGCGCGGTTTCCGACGACACGGTGGACTTTGGTGGTAGCTGCCGGCGATCCGCGTCGAAAGGAAGCTCGTTCAGCTCTCGCGGCTCTATGTGAGAACTATTGGTATCCGTTATACGCCTGGCTGCGGCGTGGCGGTTATCCGGCCGATCAGGCGCAAGATCTCACGCAAGAGTTCTTCAGGCGGGTGTTGGCAGGCCGATACCTCGATCGCGCTGACCCGGAAAAGGGCCGCTTTCGCTCGTTTATTTTGGCCTCGTTGAAATTCTTCGTGGCCGACGAAGAAGACCGCCAGCGTGCGCACAAACGTGGCGGCGGAGCGCTTCTCCCGCTTGAGTTTTCGTCGGGCGAAGAGCGGTACCAGCGCGAGCCTTCGCACGATGAAACGCCTGAGCGCATCTTCGAACGCCGCTGGGCGCTTTCAGTGCTTGAGCGAGTAATGGCGAGATTGCACGACGACTTTCTACAGGGCGGCTGTGCGGAGCATTTTGAGCGTTTGAAGGTGTTCCTCCTCGGTCAGTCCCAGGCTCCGTATGCCACTTTGGCACACGAGATGAATATGTCAGAAGGAGCACTTAAGGTGGCCATCCACAGGCTTCGCAAGAGGTATCGCGACCTCTTTCGCCAGGAAATCACCGATACGGTGGCCGATCCCGCCGAAGTCGAGTCCGAACTCCGTTATCTGGCGGCCGTGCTCACGAGGAAGTAGCCGAACGCAAGCCTCCGATCGCTCGCGAAACCCTGTCTGATAGCAACATGAATTCGCCGAAAATGGATCTATTGCGACGTCACATGGTCTCCAGGCAACAGCGGCAATTCAAGCGCCTCGTCATCACGCGCGTCGAATTCAACGGGGAGCAGCCGCCCATTGTTCACGCGAAATAGCTTGAGTGTGCCGGTATGCTCCGCGACAGCAGAAAGAGTGCTGCTCCAAGGAACGGTTGTTGCTTTTCCATCGACGACGATTTGTATCTCCACTGAGACCGAACAAGCTTCGGGAAAAACTGTGCACTGCTCTGATCCGTGCCTACAAACGGACTCAGGATCGCTGAGCAATTGCGCAGCGAGCGAAGTGAGTTCGTCCGAAGAGTTAGCGCCTAGCAGCACAGAGCCACGCGACTCCCCAGCTTTCCGGAAGAAAATTTCGTAATAGAAGCGGTGATACCGGCAACGGGTTTGGACACCGGATATGAGTCTTTCGACCGGGACGTCGTCACTCGGACGGTCCTTCATCGACTGAACAGATAACAGTTCAAGTTCCCCATTCGGCCGCATACGGTATCGAGCAACTTCGGTTCCAAGAAACCCCTCTAGGCCTCGCTTTGAGCTTCCGGGTTTGTAGTACGCGTTCTCGACCCGGAGTTCCATGCCGGAGCGAAGAAACATGGAACCATCGCCGGGTTTGAAGCCGTTGTAGAGGCGAAGCACGTCCGAGAAAGTTGCCACTTTCGAATTCGGATATCGCAACAGATAGTCCGGACTCGCGGGCAAAACTCGGAACGCGCGAGAGGTACCCGAAATACACGCCGTTGACGAGAGTAGCGCTAGCACAACGGCGATCGCGCGAGCCTGGGACAACATTACTCGTATCTCAACGCAACGGCTGGGGACTCGGATCGCCCGTGATGTCAACAGGAAAGCCGGAATGTGACTGGGCCAAGAGCTCGACACCGAGCAGAGCAATAACAACGACAATCCCGGCGAACTCACGTTTCATTGCGGGAATACTAACCAGCGAACGCAGTGTACCGCACGCATGTGCAGGAGGTATTTTGCCATGCGCCCGGGCAGGTTGATACCCTCGTCAGAATGAAACCTGCAAAGAAGAACACTCCGAAATCCCGCACGAGCACTAGCGCGAGCGGAAAGGAGCCCAAGGGATTGACGGACGAGGAACGAATCGCGATAAGGGAGCACATCCAAGAGTTGACGGCGGAACGGCGGGGCGCGAGCCAAGCGGACGGGGAAAGCGCCGTGCTCGCGAAGATCGCCGCACTACCGCAGCCGGATCGCGCCATGGCCGAGCGG
The DNA here is from genome assembly GCA_019240405.1 of Acidobacteriaceae bacterium. Classification (GTDB taxonomy): domain Bacteria; phylum Acidobacteriota; class Terriglobia; order Bryobacterales; family Bryobacteraceae; genus Bog-105. The sequence goes on along the minus strand of JAFAYL010000024.1, from coordinate 14,758 downwards.
CTCCATGTCATCATCAAGACCAACGGGCCAACCCTCGCGCCGAAAACCTGGTACGGGATGCCCGCGTATGCTAAGGACGGCAATGTCGTCTGCTTCTTCCAAAGTGCACAGAAATTCAAGACGCGGTACGCAACGCTCGGCTTCAGTGACAAAGCGAACCTGGACGAAGGCCACATGTGGCCAACCCCTTCGCGCTAAATAAGCTGACCGCGGCCGAAGAAGCAAAGATCGGAGCACTCGTGAAGAAAGCCGTGGGCTGAGGATTCAATCGCCGCTGATCGCCGCGTTGAAGGGATTATCGTGGCCGGGCTGATTCCGAAGAAATTCGCGTAATGCAGGAGCTATGGCACTATGCGCTCATCGGGCTCCGGCTTGGCTGAAGGACTTTCCGTTTAGGACGTCGTTACGCGCGGTTCGAGTCGTGGAGTGGAGAACGCTAGCAGCAGCAGGGGGCTGACGCGGCAAAAAATTTACATCAGAGGCGCAGGCCACGCCCGAGCGCTCTACCGATGCAATCAGAGAGCATCGTGAACGCCGACCCAATCTAAGGCCTCATTTCGGTCCGCAAACGCTCGCATGCTGATAGGTCTGCCCTCTCGGAACGTATAAACGTCGGCCAATCGGATCTCGTGCCAGTCGCTACTCCCCTTCATTCGTATTCGGGCGTGAACAAAGACGACAACACGATTTCGTGTCACGATGAACTTCTCGGGTTCGCTTCGACCTTCTGCCCAGCCAGCTCGCGATTGGGTCAGATACTGGCAAACGCCTGTGCGCCCATGATAAGTTCCGCCGCCGGAGAAAGGCGCTGGTTCCGTCCATTCGATAGCGGGATCAAGCTCCGCGACTGCTTTTGCAATGTCGCCTCGATTGAACGCGTCGTAAGCATTCCTGAGGAGCCTGATTGCCTGATCCCGCTGCTCAGTGGTGTCCAAAGCGTCTCTCTTGTGCCAATCGCAGTTTGAGGCCAGAATCCCAACGAGAACCATTAGGGCAGCCGTAAGGGTATCTGGTTTGCGACCCACAGCCCGATTTTAGCTGCGCAGCAAACGGCCCGGCGTTCGAGATCTCCAGTCAGCGAGGGCATCTCTTTTACATCTCGCTCGCCGAACGCCCCGACCGCATTCACAAATTCCCAAAACTTTCTTCTGCTTGAAAACAAACGCCCATCGAAACTCAGGTCATTCTGTTTCGCCTGCCCGAAATGCTAGATTCCGCTCCGAAGGAGCAACTATCAATGTCTACGCCAGCTCAGATCACCGCGAATCGCGCCAATGCGCAACATTCCTCGGGTCCCAAAACGCCCAAAGGCAAAGCCATTTCCTCGCGCAACAATCTTCAGTGGGGTTTCTGCGGCCGCTTTTCCGTCCTTCCCTGCGAATCCCAACAAGAATTCGACGAACTCAAGGCTGCGCTCCACAACGAGCACCAGCCCGCCACTCCGACCGAAACTATTTTGGTCGACAAAATGGCCGAGCATCACTGGCTCACCCGCCGCGCTCTTCGATTGCAGAATGCCGCTTTGGCCGAAGCCGATGACGAAAGCTTCGCGCTGTTCCTTCGCTATCAGACCACGAACGATCGTGCCTTCCACCGCTGCCTCAACGACCTCGTAAAGCTCAGAGCCGAAAAGCGCAAGCAGGACACCCACAGATGGGATATTTTGCTCGCGCAGGCGAAAGTCGACAACCAGGTTCTACAAAACATCCACTCGGAAACTCCCGAACATCGCATCACCGTCACGCGCCAGCGCATCATCGCCGTCGAAAACGCTGCCTAAGAATCGGGTGGCGCAGACCATCGGGGTTCGTGGTCTGCGAATCGACGCGATCAAATATTGATCCCGATTTTCCAGAGCGCATATCCGATCGCCTGCCGGAAATAGAGCCATCGAAGCTCCATGCGGCTGAATAAGGCGGCAGGGGGACGTGGCGAGCCATAAACTTTAATCCCCTGCGCCTCCAACAAGCGTTTCACGCGATAGATGTGATACCCATCGCTGACGACGATGCAGGAATGCATGTTCATCCGCCGCATGATTTCCGCCGCCGCGTCGACGCTCTGAGCGGTTGTCGATCCTTTCGGCTCAACCAGGATCGCCTCGGAGGGAACTTGATGTTCGGCCAGGTAAGCGCGACCTACCTCGCCCTCGGTGAAGACTGGATCGCCGCCCGCGCCGCCGGTGGTCAAAATGTACGGGGCCAAGCCCCTCAAGTAAAGGAAGAGCGCATGATTCAATCTGCCTTGCAGGACCGGCGATGGCCTGCCCCGATATTCGGCCGCCCCCAGGACGATAATCACGTCTGCATTTTGCGCTTCATCGATCGTCGACTGCTGCTCGATTTGTTTTGCAGCATAAAATAGATACGCTAAAAGCAGAACAAGGAGCAGGACGAACAAACCTAAAACAGCGCGCTTCATGAGGCGAATTTCAGCGCTCGCATTTTGATTTGGCTGAATTTAGTCTACGCCGGAAATCTGGTTGAGAACCAGGATGCAACTCACGAGCACGAAGAATCCACGCGTGCAGACTATCCGCCGGGCTGCGGCCATGGGTCGCCCCACCGAGGATGGCCTTGTCGTGATCGAAGGTCCCCATTTGCTCGAAGAAGCGCTTCGCGGTGAGTGGCGGATCGAGCAGATTTTTGCCACTGCAGCCGCGCGCGGCCACTACTCTGATTTGTTGCAGCAAGCCGGTGCCGAACTGGTTGAGCTTTCGCCGCGAGCTTTCGCTGCAGCGGCCGCGACGGAGACTCCTCAGGAAGTGATGGCCGTTGTGCGTCCTCGAATCTGGTCCTGGAAGGAGTTAACCGGCGCTGCCGCCTTAATTGTTATATTGGACGGCATTCAAGATCCGGGCAACGCAGGAACAATTGTCCGGTCTGCTGAAGCATTCGGCGCGACCGGAGTGGTTTTCCTGAAAGGCTGCGTCCGTGTATCGAACGGTAAACTACTGCGCGCGAGCGCCGGGTCCATGTTTCGTGTGCCCTTTCTCGAAGGACTCGCTGTAGCCGAACTCATTGAACATGCCCGCCGCGGCGCTGTGACGATTTATGCCCTGAGTTCCGGGGCGACACTCGAAATCGCCGAAGCAAATCTGGGTTCCGCTTGTGCCCTCGCGGTGGGGAGCGAAGCTTTTGGCCTTTCCGAAGAATTGCAGAGAGTGGCACAGCGCGTCTCCATTCCAACCGAGAAAGTTGAGTCCTTGAATGCGGCGATTGCCTGTTCTATCGCCTTGTATCAAGCGTCCCGGGCGAGGAACTCGCAATGAGCCTGTTCGACAGCATCCCATTGCAATCGGAGCGAGTCCACAAAGACGCGCAGAGCCCGCTCGCAGACCGCATGCGGCCTCGAAGCCTCGATGAATTTATCGGCCAGGAGCATATCATCGGACCGGATAAGCCGCTCCGGGCGCAAATCGAAAGCGGCCATTTGACATCGCTCATTCTTTGGGGCCCTCCCGGCTCGGGAAAAACCACGCTCGCCCGTTTGATCGCTCAGCAGAGCAAGTCGCATTTCCTCCCGTTCAGCGCTGTTTTGAGCGGGATCAAAGAGATAAAAGCGGTAATGGCCGACGCTGAAAAAATGAGGCGGCTGGGCCGCAAAACGGTGCTATTCATAGACGAAATTCACCGTTTCAATAAAGCGCAGCAGGATGCATTTTTGCCCTACGTTGAGCGCGGAGACATTGTTTTGATAGGCGCGACGACGGAGAATCCCTCATTTGAAGTCGTCTCCGCCTTGTTGTCGCGGACCAAGGTCTACTGGCTTCGCGCGCTGGAGACCTCAGAAGTGGTTGAGCTGCTCAAACGGGCTCTCGCGGATCCGGAGCGAGGCTTGGGCGATCGACACCTGAAAATCGACCCGAAATTGCTCGAAGAAATCGCGATCGCTTCGAGCGGTGATGCCCGTGCCGCGCTCAATACTCTCGAAATCGCAGCCGAACGGGCCCAGTTGGGGGTCATTGAGCCGCAAGCTGTCGCTGACGCGTTGCAGCGCAAGGTTCTGCTGTATGACAAATCCGGCGAGGAACACTATAATCTGATTTCTGCCCTGCACAAATCGGTGCGGTCAAGCGATGCCGATGCCGCCCTGTACTGGCTGGGGCGGATGATGAAAGCCGGAGAAGACCGCCTTTACATCGCGCGGCGGCTCATCCGGATGGCAATTGAGGACATTGGGCTTTCCGATCCTAGAGCTGTCGAACAGGCGATTGCGTGTATGGAAACGGTACATTTTTTGGGAATGCCGGAGGGAGATCAAGCGCTGGCCCAACTGACTATCTATTTGGCTCTCGCGCCCAAATCGGAAGCGGCTTATCAGGCACTCAACAAAGTGAACGCAATCATAGAGAGTACGGTCGCGGTGCCGGTTCCTCTACACTTAAGGAACGCTCCTACCCCCTTGATGAGGGAAATGGGGTATACAAAAGGATACAGACATGCGCATGCCGAGCCGGATGCGGTTACGGATATGCCATGTCTTCCCGATTCCTTGCGCGGTGCAGTATTCTATGAGCCAACGAACCGGGGATTCGAAGAAAAATTGCGGGAGCGCCTGGAATGGCTAAATAAAAAACGCGGCAAAGAAAGCGGAATTAACGCGGAATAAATAGAATAATGATTGGCAATTGTGTAAGCTTAGGTATCGGGGTCCTCAAACAGTGTCCGAAAATACTCTGACCCAACCCAGGCGCCAAGAAAAATCGGATGCAGTCACGGAGAGACGGCGGTCGAGCCGCTTCCCAATCGAACGAGAGCTGCGGTATAAAACGCTGAATCAACGGACCGAGATTCTAGCGGGCGCCGGAAAGACGCTGAATATCAGTAGCTCGGGTGTGCTCTTTACTTCGGAACACGATCTGCCAGTCGGCACGCGGCTGGAGGTTTCTATTAGCTGGCCGGCGCAACTGAATGAGAAATGTTTTCTGAATTTGGTGGCTCGCGGCCGGATTACGCGTCACGATAAAGGGCAGATGGCTTTGCAGATTCAGCAGTATGAATTTCGGACGCAAAGCCGCACGGTAACGGGTAAAGAGAAATAGCGCTGAATCTGTCCGCTCTTCCCCCGTTCAACAGGCGGCGTTTCTGGGCTAACATGGCAGTGTTGTGCGCCGACGTATTGCCCTAGCTGCCGCCGCGCTAAGTTTCCTCGCTCTTCTGGGGCTCGTCATATGGCAGGGCTCCTTCCGCATCAGTTATTCGCCTTCCGGTCTGATCGAAACCATCGTTTTATGGGCGGTTTCGACCTTTATTTTTGTCCTGACAGTGACGCTTGCCTTCATGCTGTTTCGAGCGGGCGTGAAGGTTTACATTGATCGCCAAAAGAACAGAGAAGGCTCGAGAATTCGCTCTAAATTGCTGTTCGGGGCGCTGGCCTTAACACTTGCTCCCGCTTTGTTTTATGTTCTCTTCAGCGTTTATGTTCTGAATCGTACTCTCGATAAATGGTTCAGCCGTCCTGCGGAAACTATACAGCTCGAAGTCCAGGATTTGAAGAACTCTTACGAGAGGGTTGTCCGTGAGCGCGCGCAAGCCGAAACGGACTGGATCAGCTTACTTCCAGAGACGCGCAAGGCGGCCGTAACAGAGCAAGTAGATGCTGGCTTTTTTCGCGCGATTTGCGAACCGCGCCGCATTCGCGAGCTTGACCTCACCGGCCCAGCGGGAGCTCTTATCTCGCTGTTTCGAAGCCCGGCCAAGCCGAACGGACCTCTGCTGCGGACGAATGCGGATATTTTCGATGGCGCAGCGCAACTGGGGCGTTTAACTGCGGTTTCAGAATTGTCCGCCGACGCGTTGCCGCAAGCAACTGCAATCGAGCGGCTGCTGGAAGAACAAAATCAGCAAGCCGGCCGCAGAAAATTTTATCACGATACATACTTTCTGTTGATCTGCCTGATTACACTTTTCGTTTTGTTCTTCGCTTCATGGTCCGCGCAGATTCTCTCGCGTCAAATCAGCATGCCGATCTCCGCACTGCTGGGAGCAGCGCAGGAGGTACAGCGCGGGAACTTATCGTATCGCGTGCGAGTGAATGCCATCGACGAGCTAGCCACACTGGTTCGGGCATTTAATGAAATGACTAGCGATCTCGAGGCGAATGCGCGAGAACTGGAAGCTCGGCGCCGTTTTACGGAGGCGATTCTCGAGAGCATTCCGACAGGTGTTATCTCAGTTTCAGCGGACGAGCACATCGAGCGCGTGAATCGCGCCTTGAGCGGAATCTTTTCGCGCGAAGCCGTGGCCTCCGCCAAACGCCTTGCAGATCTTTTTTCGCCCGAGCATCTTGCCGAAATCCGATACTTGCTGAAACGCGCGCGGCGAACAGGCGCAGCAGCATCTCAGCTTGAAATCAGGCAGGCATCGTCCGTACTGCATCTCGCTGTGACGGCCGCATCATTAGCGGAGCAGCGCGGGTTCGTGCTGGTATTGGAAGACACAAGCGACTTATTGCGGGCGCAAAAGGCCGCAGCCTGGCAGGAAGTGGCGCGCCGTATCGCGCATGAGATCAAGAATCCCTTAACGCCCATTTCACTCTGCGCGGACCGGATCGCGCGACAACTAATCCGGCTGCGCATCGATGGCGAGGCCCGCGCGATTCTTCAAGAATGCACCAGCATTATCCAGCAGGAAGTGCAAACGGTTAAGTCTCTGGTCGATGAGTTCTCGCAATTCTCCCGCTTCCCGAGCGCGCACCCGCTTCCCATCGATCTGAATGAAGTTGTCGAAAGCGCGTTGACTGTATTCGCGGGCCGCCTTGATAGCATCGCTGTGAATGTCGATCTGGACCGCGCCATTCCTCTCGTGCTTGCCGATAAGGAACAGCTCAAGCGAGTGATTGTCAATTTGATCGACAACGCCGCACACGCGATGAGTGATGCACCGGTCCGGAATTTGCAGGTCGCTACCTCCCGCATCTCCCCAGAAACCCTGGAGCTTTCGGTCACCGACACAGGTTGCGGGATTTCGGTTTCGGACAAAGAAAAGCTGTTTCTCCCTTACTTTTCGACCAAGAATCGCGGCACCGGACTTGGTTTGGCGATTGTGAGCCACATCATTACGGAGCACCACGGAAGAGTGAGGGTAGAGGATAATTATCCAGCCGGCGCGCGATTTATCGTTGAACTGAACGCCTTCGCTCCGAATGAGACTATGTCTCTCACGGAGATGCGCGACACGGATCCCGCTACGCTGAAGGTATAGCGATCCAAAAATGCCGGCGCTCGGTCCCAGGGTTCTCATTGTCGATGATGAGGCGAGCATACGCCAATCGTTAGGCGGTGTACTCGGCGATGAAAACTATCAGTGCACGGTGGTAAACAGCGGCGAGTTGTGTCTAACGGAGCTCGCCCGCCAGTCCTATGAAGCGGTGCTGTTAGACATTTGGCTGCCGGGCATGGATGGCCTGGAGACGTTATCGCAGATTCAGGAGCTGCCTGCGGCATCGCGGCCCGCGGTGATCATGATCTCTGGGCACGGGAATATCGAAACCGCGGTCAAAGCAACGAAGCTCGGCGCGTTTGATTTCATCGAGAAGCCGCTTACGATTGAGAAGGTCAGTGTTGTTGTGAAGAACGCCGTGCAACAGCGGCGCATGGACCTTGAACTGCAAAGGCTTCGGGAAGACGCGGGTGCTCACGAAATCATTGGCGAGAGCGTTGCCATGAAAGCCCTGCGTCAGCAACTGAAGCTGATGGCCGGGACCAATGGCCGGGTACTCATCTATGGGGAAAGCGGCACAGGGAAGGAACTGGTAGCGCGCGCGATTCATCGATCCAGCCAGCGCTCGAGCGGGCCGTTCGTTGAAGTGAACTGCGCGGCATTGCCCGAAGACTTGATTGAAAGCGAATTATTCGGACATCGCAGAACCAATTTGGATGGCAGCACGGATCATAAGACCGGCAAGTTGCAGAAGGCGCATGGTGGTACGTTCTTCCTTGACGAAGTCGGCGATATGAGCCTTAAGACGCAAGCCAAGGTGCTGCGCGCTCTGGATGAGCATCGTTTCGAGCCCGTAGGCACGGCGCAATACATTCAAGTCGATGTGCGTGTCATTGCTGCGACGAACAAGAATCTGGAGAAAGAGATCGAGCGGGGAAATTTCCGCGAAGATCTTTTCTATCGGTTGAACGTGATTCCTTTCACAGTGCCACCGTTACGAGAAAGGGTCGAAGATATTCCGCTGCTCGCGGACCATTTTCTGCGTGAATTTGCTCTCGCATATGGCCGCAAGCCGAAGGAGCTGAGTGAGGACGCCACTGCGGCATTGATGAACCATCATTGGCCGGGAAATGTGCGCGAGCTGCGCAATCTAATGGAACGGATCGTCATTCTGCATCCGCAACATCGGATTGAGGCCCGGCATCTACCCCTCGAAGCGGTGCGCAAGGGGCAAGCCAAAGCCTGGAATGGATTCGGCAGTCTTCACGATGTAAAAGAAGCCGCCGAGCGCGAATACATTCTGCGAAAGCTTGAAGAAACAGGCGGGAACGTGACGCGCGCTTCCGAGCTATTGGGACTCGAACGAAGCAATCTTTACCGCAAGATGAAAGCTCTTGGCATCGCGCCGAAAGATTGAGCGCATCAGTGCGCGCCCACCTTCTGCGTTTCTTTATACCCCGTCATCTCGAGATATCCCACGCCGTTGACCGGCTGCGAGTGGATGCGCCCTGAGTAAGTTACCGCGCCCTCCCAGTATGCCGGCGAATAGCTGTTCCGGCTGAACAGCTCCTGATCCTTGAGCGAAGTGCGTTCGGACAATTCCAGATCGAGAGAAGGCACTGCGATCTTCCACGCCACCGGATATGCAGCCCCGGAAACCGGACTTTGCCAGAATTCTCCCGGCGAGAAGGATATCTGTGACGAATCGAGGAACCGCGATTCGCCACGCGCGTCAACGTAAGTTCCGGACGAATAAGGATCCGCTTGTCCTGATTTGTTTCTTAGACGATAAAGCATCAATTCCTCGTTATTATCGAGTTGAATCGCAAACCAGTCCCATCCGGCTACCGAGCTGCCAAGTTGCCCTGTGAAGAATTCGTGGTCCATCCACGCAAGTCCGGTCAAAGAAAAAGAGCCGCCGTTCGATTCAAGTTGTCCCGACGCGCGGAGGCGAGTAAACGAAATGTAATGCGATGCCCGCCCCGGCTCGGCCCCCTTCTGACTCACGCCGTTTCTTCCGTGAATGACAAATGGCTTTTCAGGCGTGAGATCCAGATGTATAGCAAATCTCTCGCACACGGCTCGCAGCTCTTGCTCTCCTGTTTCGAGCGAGACCCAGCGTACTTGCCAGTTGCCGTTCCAATACCGGCCTTCAGATGAATCGATTCCCGCCAATCCAGGACCTGCCCGGTTGAGACGCTCCGTGTGATAAAACTCGCCCCGATCAATGTCGCTCAGCGCAAGATGCGCAAGATAGATTTGATCGGGCCGCCAGCTCGCGTCGCTGGGGACAGTCTGTTGGGGAAGGTTGACCGCTACGCGGAAGAAGGTCAATTCAAACCCGAAGCGATGTCCGCCGGGGTCACGCAAATTTCCGGTGTAGTACCACCACTCGGTTTCGTAGTCAGGATGGCTGAAATGATCGCGTGGGAACTGATAATGACAACCCGGCAAAGCAAGCTGCCATTGCCTGGCGGACGCAGAGAGCAGCATCGCCAAGAATGCGGCGATCGCTCTACTCTTCATGGATCACCTCAATAGGATTCATGCGTGTAGCGACTCCCGCGGGATAGATACCTGCCAACAAAGTTGCCACAAACACCGTCGTGAGTACAGCAAGCAGTAAAGCAACCGGCCAATGAAACTGAATGGTCCATCCGAACGATTGCTTATTGATGACAAACACAAGCAGGAGGGACAGCAGCGTACCCAGTCCCAATCCAATGCCATTCGCGAGCAGGCCCAGCAGACCTGCTTCGCAAAGTATGATTCGCCGGATCTGCACCTGCGCGCCTCCAAGAAAACGCACGAGCGCAAACTCCCGGCGGCGATCAATCACGAGGGCCAGGAGCGCTCCTGCGATCCCCAAGACCGCTACTGTTACGGCAACCGCTTCCAGAGCATACGTGATGCGAAACGTCCGGTCGAATACCGCGATGCCCTCCCGCCGTAATTTCGAACTCGTCAGGACCATCACGGGGCGCCCGGCAATCACTCCATCGATGCCTCGGTGAACAGCCTCCGGATCAGCTCCAGATTTCAGAAAGACAACCAGGCTCGATGGAGCGGCATCCGGCAAGTACTTCAATAGAGTGTGCCAATCGAGCAGGACGATTCCGCGTTCGGTTGAATAGTCGTAATACACGCCGAGAACTTTGAACGTTTGTTTGCCACCACGCAACGGAAGCACAATCTCGCTCCCCACACCCAAGCCATGCTTATTCGCGAAAGGCTCGCTGATGATTGCGTAATCGCCCCTCCCGAGTTGGCCGAGAATTCTATTGCGATCCTGGCCAGGCATGAATCGCGTATTGCGCGAGCTCCCGGCCTTGCTGATTTCGGCTCCCATCAAAGTGGCTGGCAGTCCGGCGTAAGAGATCGTGTAGGACCGAGCTCGATCCACCGCAGCAACACCGGGGAGCCGTTCAATTGCGCTTCCGATTCCTGGGTCCATCGTGGGATGACGGTCAGCGCCGGGCCTTCCAGCGGGGCTCAGATAAAAGTCGGCTTTCAACTGATCCTCCATCCACACCCAGACAGTCTCTCGAAAACTGCCCACCATAATTCCGACGCTCGAACTCATGGCCACGGCGGTCGCCAACGCACTCGTCAGTACAGAGGTTCGCCCAAGCGATGCTCGAAGCGCATGTAACGCGAGTGATCCCTCCACACCGAGCAAGAGCGAGACGGCCCGCTTCGCAACACCTTCAAAAAAGCTCACCGTGGCGGGAATTGCCGAAGCCGTGCCGGCGACGAGCAGGAGTGCCGCAGCATAGGCAAAAATTGGCTGTCGTTCTAACGGAGGGAGCTTTGAAAGGACCACAGCAGTTGCAAACATTGCAGCGGCCCACACAACTTTTTTCCCCGATCGTGTAATCGTAATGTATTCCTGGCGCCCGCGCGCCATCGCTTCTACGGGAGCCACTTGTGAAGCTTCGATCGCCGGAGCGAGAGCTGCCAGCATGGAAACCAGAAGTCCGGTTCCAATGCCGATGAGAATGGCCCCTCCGGTAAGCGCAATTGGAGCCGGCTCGCTGCTTACGTAAAGCGACTGCACTGTGCTTCCGATCAATGCGACTGCGCCTTGGGCCATTACGCGGCCGATCACCACGCCGAGCACGCTTCCTACAAGACCGATAACCAGCGCCTCTGCGAGAAACGCGGTCGCCACCATTTTTCTTGTAGCGCCCAGCGCCCTCACAATGCCAATATCAGCTCTGCGCCTGACGACTGAGACTTCAATGGTGCTGTAGATGAGGAATGCTCCGACAAGCAAAGCTATGTAGCTCAGCACGCGCAGATTCGAGCGGAATGCCGTAAGCATTTTCCGGTTTTCCTCGGTGCGTGAGCCCTGGTCATCTATAGTGATTCCGGCCGGAACGTTTTTCGCCAGAATCTCGCGCCAATAATCGACGGAGTGGTCTGGCGGAATTGTCACATCGATGCTGTCGAGCTTCCCCGCGCTCCCGGTGACCTGCTGAGCAAGCCCGATGTCGGCGACGATGGCGTTCTTTTCCGCGATCTCGCCGCGTCGCGTCTTCAGAATGCCCCTCACGGTAAATCTATGTATCGAGTCGTTGATCAGCAAACTCACCTGATCGCCAGGGCGCAGCTTCAGTCGTTGACCTACCCAGACGGGATTCGCCCCAGCTAAATCCCGGGCGGCCGAATCAGGACGATCATTCTGGAACTCGTGCTGTCCGGGATGGCCAATAAGATCGAGCCCCAGAAACGGCAACGCCTCGCCTTTGCCGTTGATCGAAGCAAAATCTTCGATTCGCGGCGCGAAGTCGAAGGCATAGGGCAACTGAACCAGCCGTCCCAAAAGACTCTGATCGATGCCGCCTGTTTGATGCAAGACTAGAGTGCTCTTACCTGCGAGCGACTCCAACGAAGAATGAAAGCTGCCGGCCGCCGCCGCACCCGCAAGATCAATAGCGATTACCACTCCAACTCCCAAGGCAACTGCAAAGAGCGTAAGCGCTGTCCGGACCCGCTCCCGGCCCATGGGGCGCACGATCAAATTGACGAGCAAAGGCCCGAGCGTCTTCATCGAACTCCGCTCATCGCTCCTTCGATGCGTCCGTCGTGAAGCCGGACAATTCGGTTCGCCGCAAAGATATTCTCGGTACTGTGCGTTGCCATGATAACGGCCACACCAAACTCGCGGGTCGAATTCAGAAGCAACTTCAATACAGATTGGCTCGTTGCAGAATCCAGATTGCCGGTCGGTTCGTCGGCGAGAATCACACGTGGACTGTGCACGAGGGCGCGAGCGATGGCGACTCGTTGCTGTTCTCCCCCTGAGAGCTGATGGGGTAAACGATCGGCGTATTGTTCCATCTCCACAGCGCATAATCGCGCAAGGGCGGTTTGCCGGGCGTTTGGTTTACGAGCAAGCAGGAGCGGTAACTCGACATTCTCCACTGCGCTCAGGGTATGCAGAAGCTGAAAAGATTGAAATACAAAACCAGCCTTTTCGCGCCGGATGCGCGTCAGCTCAGCGTCTGTGAGACTCGTGGTCGAACGGCCTTCAATTATCACCTCGCCCGTTGTGGGAAAGTCCATCGCGCCGCATAGGTTGAGCAGGGTCGATTTCCCGCATCCGCTTCGGCCCACGACGGCGATAAAATCTCCAGCATTTACCTCGAGCGAGACATTCTTTAGCGCAGTGACTGAGGCGCCATCGGACCGATATATCTTGCCCACGCTGCGTACATCAATGAGCGCCATATTTTTAGCATCTAATGCGCAATGATTCATCCGGCGGCGAGCGATGATCGGCGGCGTATCCGTTACACTCGGAAGTGCTTTGGCTCGCATCCTCGTCACCGGAGGCGCCGGTTACATTGGTTCCCACACTCGATATTTTCTAGAACAAGCCGGCCATTCGGCAGTGGTGGCCGACAATCTATCGCGGGGGCACAAGGAGATGGTTCCGCAGGGGCTCCTTCGAGTCGTTGACATCCGGGACACAGAGCGGTTGAAACAAGTTCTCAGCGATGAGCGGGTCGAAGCGGTAATTCACTTTGCGGCATATATTGCGGTGGGCGAATCCACTCAGGTCCCTGAGGTTTACTTCGCGAACAATGTCAGCGGCTCCGTTTCGCTGTTCGAGGCGATGTTGCACTGCGGAATCACGCGGCTCGTATTTTCTTCTTCTGCCGCGGCCTACGGCATTCCTCAACGAGTACCGATCCCTGAAACCGAGCCATTCGCGCCCATCAATCCGTATGGCGAGTCCAAAGTCATGGTCGAGAAAATCCTAGGGTGGCTCGATCGTTACCGCGCGTTCCGAAGTGTTAGTTTGCGCTATTTCAATGCATGCGGCGCAGAACCGCAGGCCGGCCTCGGGGAGCTACATGATCCCGAAACGCACCTGATTCCCCTGATGCTTCGCGCCATCTTGACGGGCAAACCCATCACTCTTTTCGGAGACGATTACCCAACGCCGGACGGCACTTGCATTCGTGACTATATCCATGTGAGCGATCTCGCTTCCGCGCATGTTCTCGCGGTTGAACATCTGCTGCGCGATGGTCAATCGGATGTCTTCAATGTAGGCACCGGATCTGGCCATTCTGTTTTGAAAGTCTTGCAGGCCGTTGAGCGAGTGACGGGAAACAAGGTCCCGCATACGATCGGCCCGCGGCGAGAAGGAGATCCCCCAAGTCTTGTCGCAGATTCTCAAAAATTGCAGAAACAACTGGGATGGAAACCCGCGCGCGCAGATCTGGACCGAATCGTCGGCGATGCATGGAGCTTCGCCAACAGGCAGAAACGCTCAAGCGGAGAGTATGCCGCGATACGTTGACGCTTCAAACCCTGGAAAGATGTTTCCAATCCGGCGATTCCCCATGTGCTTCGTCACGAGCTCGGCAAGCACCGTGCGGAAATCAGTGGTTACGTTCAGATCGCGTCCTTCGTAAAGCTGCTCTGATTCCAGCCCCGGCCAATCACCGCAGATTCTTCCCCCGCGCACTCTACCGCCCAGCACAAACATCACGTTCGCATGCCCGTGATCGGTTCCCCGATTGCCATTCTCTTTGACAGTGCGGCCAAATTCCGACATCGTGACAATTGTGATATCGGCCATGCGGTCTCCCATATCTTCCGAGAACGCGGCGAGTGAATCGCCGAATTCACGCAGAAGGTTCGCAAGCTGGCCGACATGAGGCTGAGCGCCCACTTCATTGACGTGCGTATCCCATCCGCCAACGTCGGTAAAGGCCACCTCCAGTCCTACATTCGCTTTGATGAGTTGGGCAATCTGTTGCAAGCTCTTGCCAAGATGCCCGCCTGGATATTTCACGCCATTTGACGGCGTGTATGTAGCCCGCTGCAGCGATTGCATGATTTTGATAGCCTCGAACGTTTCGCGGCCCGTTCCGTTTAACACCCGATCGGACGTTGTGCCGTACATGCTTTCAAAAACGCCGGCAGCGCGCGCATCCCTGACCTGAAAATCGCCTATGCTCGAAATCGCAACAGCCTCGTTCTTGCCGCGCAAGCTTCTCGGGAGGTCGGCGCTCAAACTAATCGCCCGGAGCGGTGATGGATGAGTCTCGGGCAGCAATGCGCGATTGAGCCAACCA
>JAFAYL010000015.1 GCA_019240405.1 Acidobacteriaceae bacterium | reverse complement strand
ATGACGATTATCTCGTGATCAAATTCGATGACCATGGTGAAAAAAAATTCGTCACTTCCATCGTTCTACCAGCCTTGAAGAAAAGCGATCGGCAGCCGCCTGTCGAAAAACGGCGCGCTAGCCGGAAAAAAGCCGCTCCAGCAGTCGGTGGTGCTGCCTAATCAAGTGAACCTGCCTTCCCGCTAATGAAGGTTGGCGTAGTCGTATTTCCCGGGAGCAATTGCGATCACGACGCGTGGTTTGCCGTCTCCCAGAATCTCCATCATCAAGCTGAATTCATCTGGCACGAATCGGCCTCCTTCGGCGACGTAGACGCGGTCATTTTGCCCGGCGGGTTCTCTTATGGAGACTATCTGCGCTGCGGCGCCATCGCGAAATTCTCTCCGGTGATGAACGCCGTAAAGCGGTTCGCGAAAGACGGCGGTTTCGTCCTCGGAATTTGCAACGGCTTCCAAATTCTCACCGAAGCCGGGTTACTACCGGGCGCGCTGGTGCGCAATGCAAATCGCAAGTTTGTCTGCCGCTCCGTCGCTTTAGAAATCGTAACTACTAACTCTCCTTTCACCCATAACGCAGCGAAAGGCCAAACCCTGAAGTTACCTGTCGCGCACGGCGAAGGCTGCTATGTCGCGGACAAAAGAACTCTCGATCAACTCGAATCCGAAGATCGCATTGTATTTCGCTACCGCGATAATCCTAACGGATCGGTACGTGACATCGCCGGAATCCTGAGCTCGGAGCGCAACGTGATGGGCATGATGCCTCACCCCGAGCGTGCTTCGGATTCGTTGGTCGGCAGCACCGATGGCGCCGTTATCCTCGCCTCAATGCTAGCGCCGGCTCCGGTAAATACTCCCGCCCTTGCATTCTCCGGCTCATGAGTGAGATCACTACCGAGCTGATTGCCGCCCATCAACTAACCTCCTCCGAATACGAAAAAATTCTGACGCTCCTCGGGCGCGAGCCCACCCTGACTGAGCTCGGCATTTTCAGTGTCATGTGGAGCGAGCATTGCTCTTACAAGAGCACCCGCATTCACCTCAAAAAGCTTCCCACTCAGAGCAAATACGTCTTGCAGGGGCCGGGTGAGAACGCCGGTATCATTGACATCGGCGGCGGCATAGCTATCGCGTTCAAAATCGAATCGCACAATCACCCCAGCTTCATCGAGCCCTTCCAGGGAGCGGCAACCGGTGTCGGCGGAATCCTGCGCGATATCTTCACCATGGGCGCCCGCCCCATCGCCGTTATGGATTCTCTACGTTTCGGCAAGTTGGATGACGGGAAAACTGGCGCGCGGAACCACCGCATTCTCGAAGGCGTAGTTTCCGGAATCGCGCATTATGGCAATTGCTTCGGCGTCCCCACCGTCGGCGGCGAATGCGTTTTCGAAGAGTGTTACGACGGCAACCCCCTGATTAACGTCTTCGCGCTTGGTGTTTTCCGCCACGACGAAATCTTCTACGGCAAAGCGACAGGAGTCGGCAACTCTGTCATCTACGTTGGCGCTAAAACCGGCCGCGATGGCATTCACGGTGCATCTATGGCCTCTGCCGAATTCACCGAAGAATCAAAGCAGAAACGGCCCAACGTCCAGGTCGGCGATCCCTTCATGGAAAAGCTGTTGCTCGAAGCCTGTCTCGAGGCGATGAAAACAGGCGCGATCGTCGGCATCCAAGACATGGGTGCCGCCGGCCTCACATCTTCAAGCTGCGAAATGGGCAGCCGCGCCGGTACCGGCATCGAGCTCAATCTCGACCGTGTGCCGCAGCGCGAAACCGGCATGACGCCCTACGAGATTATGCTGTCCGAATCGCAGGAACGCATGCTTCTCGTCGCCGAGCAGGGCAGGGAAGAGGAAGTACTGCGCGTCTTCGCGAAATGGGGATTGGACGCCGTAAAGATCGGCTCCGTCACCTCCGACGGCGTCCTGCGTGTGAAAAATCACGGCGAAATCTTCGCCGAAATTCCGAATCGCGCTCTCGCGAACGAAGCGCCTGTCTACAGCCGCCCCTACACCAAGCCTCTCCGCGCCGCCCCTTTCGAAGGCCCGCAGATCCACAGCAGCAACTTGCTCGCCGATCTGAAAACTCTGCTCGCTTCAGGCGATCTGTGCTCGAAGCGATGGATCTGGGAACAGTACGATTACCAGGTACGAACCAACACGGTCTCAGGCCCGGGCGCGGACGCCGCCATCGTTCGGATCAAAGGCACCGAAGAATCCGTCGCGATGTCCCTCGATGGCAATGGTCGCTACTGCTTGCTCGATCCGCGCGAAGGAACCAAATTGATCGTCGCCGAATGCTGTCGTAATCTCTCTACTGTCGGCGCGCTCCCCATCGCGACAACCAACAACCTGAACTTCGGAAATCCCGAGCGCCCCGAAATCATGGCCCAGATCGTCGAATCTATCGAAGGCCTTGCCGAAGCGTGTCGTTTCTTTGAAGTTCCCGTAACGGGCGGCAACGTCAGCTTATACAACGAAACGCTCGGCAGCCCCATATTTCCCACGCCGGTCGTCGGCATCGTCGGCACGCTTCCGACTGCGCCGCCCATCGGCATACCGTTCCATCACGCCGGCCGTGCCGTCATCTTACTCGGGGGCCTGGGCTCTCCCGATCCCGGCGAATTCGGCGCCACTCAATACGCCAAAGTGATCGCGAAATCTCTCTGGGGCAATGTGCCGCGCCTCGATATGGATTACGAGAAGCGAG
Source organism: Acidobacteriaceae bacterium (assembly GCA_019240405.1). Lineage (GTDB taxonomy): Bacteria > Acidobacteriota > Terriglobia > Bryobacterales > Bryobacteraceae > Bog-105. Next base: position 18,784 of record JAFAYL010000015.1, on the reverse strand, counting down.
TCCACACCGCTATTCGAGAGCTTGTGCGGGATGGCGGGGTCGAATCGGCCCACGATCTTAGCGACGGAGGTCTCGCTGTCGCGCTCGCCGAATGCTCGTTCGGTCCAGAAAACATCGGCGCGGACATATCTCTTGATTCTGATCTAGCTCCGGAGCTGCTTCTCTTCCACGAAGGACCATCGCGAATTCTCGTTTCGACTGCAGAACCCGAGCGCGTATTCGCCTCTGCCAAAAAGAACCGCGTCGAAGCGCTCCAAATTGGCGCTACACTGGAATCGAGAGTGCTCATCCGCAATCGAAACGAGAGCCTGATCGATTGCCGCGTCGCCGAGCTGAAAGTTCTTTGGAGTAGCGCTCTCGAACACCTCCTCCAGTCCCCCGTGATGGTCTAGAACAATCAATGTCAGATTGGCACGAGGAAAATCCATTCGATAAACTCCACGAAGAGTGCGGCGTCTTCGCGCTCTACGATCACCCCGAAGCGGCGAATCTCGTTTATCTCGGTTTGCATGCCCTGCAGCACCGAGGTCAGGAAAGCGCCGGTATTGCCTCCAGTGACGGTCGCAAAATCCATACCGTGCGCAAGATGGGCCATGTCGTCGACATCTTCACGCCCGGTGCTTTGAACGAACTCCCGGGCGCTCTGGCGATCGGCCACACGCGATATTCAACCGCCGGCGAAACCATTCTCCAAAACGCGCAGCCCTTTTCTGTCGTCTGCAGTAAAGGTCATCTCGCGGTCGCCCACAACGGCAACCTAACCAACGCCATCGAGATCCGCCGCGAGCTCGAACAAGACGGCTCCATTTTCCAAGGCACGAGTGATACCGAAGTCATCCTCCATCTCGTCGCACGCTCGCGCGAACGAACCTTGGCCGGCGCTCTGCGCGATGCGCTCTTACAGATTGAAGGCGCATTCTCGCTCGTCTTCTTGGCCGAGGATCGCATCATCGTCGCCCGCGATCCGCATGGATTCCGCCCCTTGGCAATGGCCCGGCTCGAGCTCTCTGATGGTCGCGAAGCCACCGTCTTCGCTTCGGAAACCTGCGCCTTCGATCTCATCGGCGCAACTTATCTCGGCGATGTCGAGCCCGGCGAAATGGTCATCGTTGCGCCCGAAGGAACGACACGTGAGCGCTACACGCCTCCACAACCCGCTGCTCACTGCGCCTTCGAGCATGTGTATTTTTCGCGTCCCGATTCCATTGTCTTCGGTAAATCCGTGGCGCAATCGCGCGAGTTGATGGGAAGCCTCCTCGCTCGCGAGCATCCCGTCGAAGCTGATATCGTCGTGCCTGTTCCCGATTCCGGCGTCGGTGCAGCTATCGGCTACTCGGCCGAATCGGGCATTCCTTACAAACAAGCGTTGATCCGCAATCACTACGTCGGCCGCACATTTATCGAGCCGTCCCAAGCCATTCGAGATTTCGGCGTTAAGCTGAAATTGAATCCCGTCCGCGACCTGCTCGAAGGAAAGCGCGTCATTTTGGTTGACGATTCCATTGTCCGTGGAACAACTAGTCGAAAAATCGTCCGCATGGTCCGCGATGCCGGGGCGCGTGAAGTGCACCTTCGCATCTCGTGTCCTCCGACAATTTCTCCCTGCTATTACGGCGTCGACACGCCATCGCACCGTGAGCTGATCGCCGCCAACAGCACCTTGGAGCAGATCTGCGACTTCATTGGCGCCGATTCCCTCGCCTATCTCTCTCTCGAAGCCCTGCGGGAGTCACTCCAAGATTCGGATCACCGGTTCTGCTACTCCTGCTACACCGGTAAATATCCTACTCTCGTGCAAATCGAGGAGATTGTGCTTGCGAAAACGGGCTGCTGCTGAATTCAAGCTCGTTCAAAATCGAATTCCGAGCTTCCTCCGTCAGCCTTGCTCGATCTTTTAACGTCAAGCCTGTTGTTTCGATCGGCTTCAGAATTCTTAAGCTCACGCGTCCCGATCTCACGATTCCTGAGCCCCACGGAAGAAGCTCACCTGTCCCGATGATTGCTACGGGAACCAGCGGAACACCGGCGCGAATTGCAATATAAGCTCCGCCTTCCTTAAACGGCTGCAGCGCGCCATCATGGGAGCGTCCTCCCTCGGGAAAAATCAGCAGCGAAATCTTCTTTCGCTGGATCGTTTCGGCCGCTCGCTGCATCGTTTTGACTGCGGCTCTTGCATCTTCGCGCGGAACGGGAATGTGCCCGGCTCGGCTCAAATGCTGGCCGAGAAAAGGAATCTGAAACAATCCGCGCTTTGCAAGAAATCGAAATTGAACCGGAATATTCGCGAGCATCACCGGTGTGTCCATGTAACTCACGTGATTGGCAATGAAAACGTAGCTGCCGGTCGCGGAAATCTGATCGAGTCCGTGCGTTTCAACTCGAATCCCGCTCGCGCCTAGCAGCGTCTTCGCCCAGGCGCGCGCGATTTTAATTTGAATTGCGCCCGTCCGGTCAAAAAAAGAAACAACAAGGCTTGCGGTGCCGAAAAGAATGGTTGCTAAAACAACCACGGGATCTGCAATAAATAGCCCCCGCAGCAGTCTCATGCATGCTTATTTTACGAGACCGGCCACAGGCTCTCACATCAAGAGCCCGCGCGCCTCCCCCACCAAAAACAGCGAGCCTGTAAAGAATATGGCTGCATCTGGAGGCGCGCTGCGCGCCATCTCGATTGCTTCCTCGATTGTTTGCGCTATGCGAGCATCCGGATGCTCAGCTACGGCCAGGATTGCCTCTGGACGAAGCGCTCTCGGGAAATTTGGCTTCGTCACAATCACGCGATCGGCCAACGGAAAGATCTCGCCTGTCATTTCCTCAACCGCTTTATCGCGCATCGAACCAAATACAATCCATACCGGACGCTCGCTGCAGAACTCGCGAATATACGCGCCCAATGCCGCCGCTCCAGCCGGATTATGCGCTCCGTCCAAAATGAAATCCGGCGTGCGCGAAATCAGCTCCAGCCGCCCCGGCCACGTGACGTCCTTCACTCCGGCTTGAATGTGCCGCTTCTCCACTCCCCATTCGCAACACGCCAGAATCGCCGCTGTCGCATTCTCAACCTGATGTCGTCCCGCTAGCCCGCACTCATAAGGCACGCCGTCAACCATAAACTTCGCGCCATGCGCGGTCGCGCTCACAATCGACACGGGTGCATCCGCGGCTCGTACAATCTTCGATCCAACCTGATGCGCCCGCTCCGAGATGACTCCCTCGGCCTGCGCCGGTTGTCTTGCTAAAACTACCGGAGTTCCGGGCTTTAAAATGCCTGCCTTCTCAGCCGCAATCGATTCGACTGAATTGCCAAGATACGACTCGTGATCGAACGAGATCGATGTAATGACGCAAAGCTCGGGATTAATCACGTTCGTCGCGTCGAGCCGCCCTCCCAGCCCGACTTCCAGCACGGCCACATCACACTTTTCGCGGAACGTCACAAGCGCCATCGCCGTCACCGTCTCGAAGTACGATGGGTGCGCGTCCAGCCGGCCTTGCTCCATTAGCCGCTCCGCCGCCGCATGAACCGTCTCGAAAGCGCGAATGAATTCCTGTTGTGTTAGAGGCTGCCCGTCTATCTGTATTCGCTCAGTCGGTTCCACTAAATGCGGCGAAGTATAAAGTCCTGTGCAATAGCCGGCATGCCGCAACGCATTCGCAATCATCGCGCACGTCGATCCCTTTCCGTTCGTCCCCGCAACATGTATGAACCTCTGCCCGCGTTCCGGATTTTCCAGTCCATCGAGTACCTTCTGCATCCGCTCGAGTCCGAATTTCGCGCCAGGACGCAGCTCGTTCCCGAGTGCGTAAAGATAGCGGACCGAATCCAGGTAGCTCACAGGGCGTGTGCTCGTGCGCGATAACGCATGTAAAAGATCCGCGGCACAGCGATGAAGATAATTGAGCCTCCAATCAGCTTCGCTTCAAACCACCATGCCGACCTCACATCGGCAGTCGGCAGGAAAGAAAAGAGAATTGCAATCGCCGAGACAAACAAGCCGCACAATGCCGGCCACTTCTGCCCAAATTTCCAAGCCGCGCCGAAGAGATACAAAAACGGAATGAACAGGCTGATGACGCTCAGATCAACACCCAACTGGTATGCTCCACGAAACGTTTCGCCGAGTTGACTGATGAAAAGCAGCACGCCGCCTGTGATGCCGAGAAACAAAATCGAAAAATACGGCGTTCCATATTTCGGATGCAGTTTCGCAAACGACTGCGGAAGCAGGTTGGCGATTCCCAGCACAAACGGCAGCCGCGCGCACGCGCCGACATACGTCCCAAGCTGGCCGCCCACGCTGAGCACAATGCAAAGGCCAATTGCGAAAGCTGGCCACCTCCATCCCAAAATATTCGAAGCTTCTTGACCCGCTTGCGCCAATCCCACCACCGGGCTAACCTTATCCGGCGGCAATAAAGTCAGTATCGAGCCGGTGCCGCCCACATAGTAAAGCACAACTAATACGGCGCAAATCCAAGTCGCGCGAAAGATGTTGCGGCGCGCATCGCGGATCTCGCCCGCCAAAATCGGACTCAGCTCCAGTCCCGTCATTGCGAACGCGAACTGCGACCAGAAGTTCAATTTCTGCAGGTCGAAGCTTGGAACCACGTTGAACTTCGTGGCGGGGCCGGGCCTCATCCACGCCGCAACGGCGCACGTCAGCAGCACAATTACGATGACGTACGCGCCCAACCCGCCAAAATTATCCACCCATTTCGCCACTCGCAAGCCGACATAATTCGACGCAACAACTAGAACGAGCAGCGCTACCGCGATGGGCAGCACGAAACTCGGGTTTTCGGCGAATCTTTGAAAGCTCGGGCTAAATGCGTATGTCAGCATTCCAATCGACGCCACCAGCACGCCAGGAATCCAGAACACGTTGCTCAGGTAATAAAACCAGCCGCATGCGAACGCATGCCACTCACCAAAGGCTTCTCGCGTCCAGATATACAACCCGCCCTCTTCCGGAAATTTGCGCGAGAGATTGGCCACTACAAACGCGCAAGGCACCAGAAACAGCGCCGCCGCAAGCACCCAAATTCCAATCGCTCCCGGCCCCACGTGTGCCGCAACCCCGATCCATCGGGTGCTCAGAAGCGCCGCCACATTGAACAGAACCAAGTCCCGCAACCCCAATTCTTTTCGAAGCGCAGGTTTCGTTGCTGCCATTGGAGGGCGCTATCGCCGCTGGCCTTTCGTCAGAAATGGTTTGATCAGATCGAATACGTCCTGCGCCAGGACTTTGTTGCCGGTTCCATTCGGATGAATTCCGTCCGGCTGCATCATCTGCGAATTCTGATAAACGTGCGCCAGAAAGAATGGAATCAGCTTCAACCGGTACTTCTTCGCCAGATCCGGATACATTCCTGTAAACGTCTTCACGTATTCCGGACCATAATTCGGCGGCAGCGTGATCCCGACCAGCACTAACGGTAGATTAGCCTGCTTCAGCCGCTCAATCATCTGTTCGAGATTCGTCCGGATCGCATCTACCGGCGTCCCTCGCAACCCGTCATTCCCTCCGAACTCTAGAATCACAAGCGCTGGATGCGCCGCGATCACGTTCTCAATCCGCGCTAGGCCGTCACTTGTGGTATCGCCCGCGACTCCTTGATTGTCCACGCGATACCGGTACCCGTTTCGATCCAGCAGGTCTTGCAAATCGTCCGGATAGCTTCTGTCTGCGACGCCTTGTGTCAGACTATCGCCGAACGCGACAATCACGGGCTCGCGAGTTCCCTGATGTGGGTTGGAACTCGCCGCCGTCGCCGAACGTTGTTCATTAGTAGGGGCGACAAATGCGCGGCTGCTTGCGTTCCCGAGAATGCCGCAAATGAATCCGGCTGCAAAAATAAAGATTGACCGCCTTCCCACATGTTTAAGACTGACACGCTGTCCTCTACGGTTTCGAATGACATCATCCAAGTCACCCGGCTCTCGAAAATCATCGAGAATCCGCCCAACCGCGTCGAAATTCTTCGCGACGTGACATTCTCAGTGCCCCGCGGCCAATTCCTTGCCATCATGGGTGCATCCGGTAGCGGAAAGAGCACATTGCTTGGTCTGATCGCCGGGCTCGATACCGTCACATCCGGCAGCATCGTTTTGGATGGCACCGACATCACTAATATGCGGGAGGATGCGCTCGCTCGCTTGCGCGGCCGGAAGATTGGCTTCGTTTTTCAGTCCTATCAACTGGTCCCAACGCTTACTGCAGAAGAAAATATTCTGCTTCCCGCCGAATTAAGCGGCTCCAATGGCGACCCTCGCCCTCGCGCAAGAAATCTTCTCGACCGCGTAGGTTTGAGCAATCGCGGCCATCATTACCCAGTGCAGCTATCCGGCGGCGAGCAGCAGCGTGTTGCGTTGGCTCGCGCTTTCGTCACCGAGCCGCCTATCCTGATGGCCGATGAGCCGACCGGCAATCTCGATAGCGCGAATGGGCAGCACGTTTTGGATCTGCTGCTCCAGCTCAACCGTGAAGAGAAGACCACGTTGATTCTCGTCACGCATGATCCCCGCCTCGCCGAAAACGCCGATCGCATCATTTCCCTGCACGACGGCCGCATCTTCTCCGACGAACTGGCTCGCCCACCCGTCTCAACTGGAATGGAACTGTAACCGTGTTCCTTCGGACTGCTTCCAAAATCGCAGCTCGCGAGCTGCGGGCTTCCCCAGCGAAGTTCCTGTTCGTCATTTTGGCCGTGGCGGTCGGCGTTGGCGCGCTCACCGGGGTTAAGGGTTTCGGATACGCGTTCAAAGGCATGCTGTTGCGCAACGCGAAACAGTTGATCGCCGCAGACGTTCAAGCACAGACTTGGAATGCACCCACGCCCGAGCAGATCGAACGCGTCCAGCAAATCGCAAGCCACTACGGCACACTGACCCGCGCCACCGAAACCATCTCAATGGCCGGATCCCAAACCGCGCGCGTGCCGCAAATGATTTCGGTCAAAGCAGTCGATCCGTCCGTCTATCCCTTTTACGGCACGCTTACGCTGCAACCCGCGCGCTCTCTCGCCGATCTGCTCGCCAACGATTCTTCCGTCGTCGCCACCCCGGAGCTCCTCATGCGCCTCAAAGTTCATCCAGGCGATTCCATTCGACTCGGGGGCAAAGATTTTCGCATTACGGGCACGCTCCTCGGTGAGCCCGACCGCCTCGCATCGGGCTTCGGCCCCGGCATGCGCATCCTCATCAGCCGCTCCGGACTCGACCGCACAGGTCTGATCCAATTCGGCAGCCGCGCCGCCCAGCGTTTCCTTTTCAAGCTCAAGCCGAACGTCAATCTCGACCAGCTCAAACGAGAGCTGAAATCAACTTTGCCCCGCGTGTTCATCAGCGATTACCGCGAAGGTAGCCCGATCGTCGGCAAAGCTATCGACAACACGACCACGTTCCTTAGCCTCGTCAGCTTGATCGCGCTTATCGTCGGCGCTTTAGGCGTGGCGATGGCCATGTACTCGCATCTCCAGCAGCGCATGGACACCATCGCCACCATGAAAGCAGTCGGCGCGCAATCCAATCAAGTGTTGAAGATTTATTTGATTCAAACGCTATGGCTCGGAATCGCGGGCGGCTTGATCGGCGTCGCAATCGGCTCTCTTGTTCAGAAATCCTTTCCCTGGCTCATTCAGCGCATCTTCTCACTTTTGCCGCCGGTCACTTGGGATTGGTCTTTCAGTCTTCAGGGCATGAGTCTCGGAATTTTAGCAACGCTGCTCTTCACCCTTCCTCCGCTTTTAAACATCCGCAATGTACGTCCGAGCCTCGTCTTCCGCAGAAACATGGCCGACGCCGCGCTCGAAACCCGCAAGCATTGGCGCGAGAAGCTTCCGAGCCTCGCCGGCGCACTGCTCATCCTAATCGGCCTCAGCGCAATTGCGGTCTGGCTCGGCGGCTCCTGGAAAATGGGGGGCTACTTCATCGCCGGACTCCTGGCCAGCCTGCTTGTGCTCGCTCTCATTGCCGCCGCTCTGCTCGCTTCGCTCCGCAAATTCGTGAAGCTCTGGAACCGGCGCTTGCCTCCATCCTTCCGTCATGGTTTCGCCAATCTCTATCGACCCGGCAATCAGGCCCGCTCTATTCTCGTCGCCCTCGGCATAGGCGTCATGTTCACGCTCACCACATACCTGCTGCAGCAAACTGTTTTGCGCGAGGTCACGAGCGAAGGACCAGGCAAATCGGGCAATCTGTTTCTTCTCGACGTTCGCAACTCTTCCGAAGTCACAAATCTGATCGAAGCGCAGCCTGGCGTCAACGGCAAAGTCGAGATGGTGGGCTACATCGTCGCTCGAATGCTCGGGAAGAACGGCGTGCCGACCGAGCAACTTCCGCTGGCTACCCAGCGCAAAAATCAGCTTCAGACTGTTCGTATCACGACCGCCGAAGCTCTCCCTGGCGGTCTCGAGCTCAAAGCGGGACACTGGTGGAGGGCCGGCACTCTCGATCCCCAACTCGCCGTATCCGACGAATCGCAGCGCGAGTTCGGTCTCAAATTGGGCGACCGCGTGCAATTCCAGTTGGCGGGCCATACGCTGAACGCGCCGCTTGTCGCCGTTTTTCACCGCTCCATCCGCGCGCCTGTACGCTACGATCTGGTCTTCCCACGGGGCGCCCTTCGTAATCTACCCGTCGTCTACTACGGCGCTGTTTACGTCGATCCAGCCAGAATCCCGCAAATTGAAGAAACCCTATTCGAGCGTTTCCCGACGATTACTGTCATGAATCTTGCCGACGTTCTCAAGCGCATTCAGGATGCCGTCGATCAGGTCGCCGTCGTGGTTCGCTTCCTCGCGCTTTTCGCTATTGCCGCGGGAGTCATTATTCTCTCCTCGAGCGTCGCCGGCACGCGCTACCGCCGCATCCGCGAAGTAGCCATTCTCAAAACACTCGGCGGAACAAAACGCCGTATCACGTCTATCTTCTCGATCGAATTCTCTATTCTCGGCGCAGTCTCCGGACTCGTCGGCGGAGTACTCGCCAACGTCTTCACCCGAATCCTCTCTGAAAAATTCATCGAGACTTCCTTCGCCTTTGACTGGCCCTCCTTACTCGTCGTGATGATCGCGACCGCCCTACTCGCCAACCTCGCCGGATGGCTCGCCAGCTTCCGCATCCTCGATCAGCGCCCACTCGAAGTATTGCGGGGCGAATAGCCGCCGCTGGCATGCACGGCGCTTGCCCTCTTCGCGCTTCCCTGTCAGTCACAACAAATCAAAATAAAATCTCCGGTCTCCAAGCCCTGTAGCTCGAAGAAGTTACGTCGTTTAAGCGGCATAATCTGTACTCCCGCCTTTTCGGATTCTCCCGCCCCCGCACTATCTTGAAGCCGGTGAAATCGGCCCAACACATCTAGCAGCGCCAGTATGCTTGAATTCCTCAAAAAATTATTCGCGAGCGATTTCATGCCGCACGGGACGTGCTATCTCTGGAAGCCAGCCGTCCTTTGGCTGAACGTCGTTTCCGATGCCCTGATCGCGACCTCATACTACGCCATCCCGGTTCTCCTCTTCGCGTTCGCTCGAAAACGCAAAGATCTCACCTTTAATTGGGTCTTTTTGGCTTTCGGCATTTTCATCCTCGCTTGTGGAACCACTCACCTGATGAACGTCTGGACAGTCTGGCACGCCACCTACAGGCTCGATGGGCTGATCAAAGCCGTTACCGCGATCTCTTCGATAACAACCGCGATTCTCCTCGTTCCGCTTCTTCCTGTTTTGGTCCGCCTCCCCACCCCTACACAACTGTGCCTCGCAAATCAGGAACTGACCCGTGAAATCGATCTTCGAAAACAAATCACCACTACATTAGAGCGTCAGTCCAGTCTGCTGGATCTCGCCCATGACGCCATCCTGGTTCGCGACTCCGAGGGCACAATCAGCTATTGGAATCGAGGCGCCGAAAAGCTGTACGGATGGTCCAAAGAAATCGCCGAGGGCTCCTTCACGCACAATCTGCTCAAAACGAAATTTCCGGAGCCGCTCGAAGACATTCTCCGCGAGCTAACCGAAACGGGCTCCTGGGCGGGCGAGCTGGTTCACACCAGGCGCGACGGCGAGATCATGACTGTTTCAAGCCGCTGGGTGCTTCGCTCTAATGAAGGCGGCGACCCCGAGATTCTCGAGATCAATCGTGACATCACAACCCAAAAGCAGGCCGAGCAGGAGCTGCGCCGTGAGATGTTAGAGCGCCGCATCGCCGAAGAAAAGTTCCGCGGACTCGTGGAGTCGGCGCCCGATGCCATGGTAATCGTAAATCGCGATGGCGATATCGTCTTGGTCAACACACAAACCGAAAAACTGTTCGGCTACTCGCGGGCTGAGCTAATTGGCAACAAAATCGAGATACTGGTGCCACAACGATTTCGCGAGCGCCATCCCAGTTATCGTGACAGTTATTCCGCCGAGCCGAAAGTACGTCCCATGGGCGCGGGAATAGAGCTCTTTGGGTTGCGCAAGAATGGCCAGGAGTTTCCCGTTGAAATCGCTCTAAGTCCGCTCTATACCGATGAGGGACTGCTCGTCAGTAGCTCCATTCGCGATATCACCGATCGCAAACGCGTCGAAAGCATCTTGAGAGAAAAGAATCTTGAGCTCGAAAAAGCAAAACAAAAAAACCGATTTCTCGCGACAATGAGCCACGAGCTGCGCACCCCGCTGAACGCAATCATAGGCTTCACGGGAACCCTCCTCATGCGATTACCCGGTCCGTTAACGCCGGATCAAGAAAAGCAGTTGCGAAGCGTGCAAACGAGCGGTAAGCACTTGCTGTCGCTGATCAACGACCTTTTGGATCTCGGAAAAGTAGAAGCGGGAAAGGTTGAGCTGAGGCGGGAGTCCGTAAACTGCCGGGAGCTGCTCGACGAGATTGTCGGCCATTTTCGGCAGATCGCGGAATCCAAGAATGTCGTGATCTCGCTCGAAGTACCCCCAAACGAGATTCTGCTGCAGACCGACCGCCGTACGCTGTACCAAATCCTCCTCAACCTGGGGAGCAACGCAGTGAAATTCACGGAAAACGGCTCCGTGCAGTTTCAATTACGGCAAAGGCTCGATGACGATCGTTCCGTCGTTGAGGTCGCTGTCATCGATACTGGCATCGGCATACGCCCTGAAGACTGGGATAAGCTGTTTGAGCCATTTGGAAAAGTCAGTGAAGCGCGATACGAAGGCACGGGCCTCGGTCTTCATTTGAGCCAGAAGCTGGCCGGCTTGCTCTCAGGCCAGATTACTTTTGAGAGCGAATTCGGAAGCGGCAGCACATTTCGATTAATTTTGCCGAACCAGTGAGATGAGCGTGAAGGTTCTCGTGATTGAAGACAATCCAGGCAACTTGTACCTGATCGAGTACTTGCTTGATGAGTTTGGCTATAAGCCGATCTGTGCCCAGGACGGCCAGGAAGGCGTCGAAGCGGCCCTCGAGCACAAGCCTGACCTGATCCTTTGCGACATACATATGCCCAAGATGGACGGTTTCGAGGTGCTGCGCCGGCTAAAAACCGACCCTGACTTAGGCTCGACCCCTATCGTCGCCGTAACAGCGCTTGCAATGGTTGGCGATAACGAACGCATTCTTCGTGCCGGGTTTGATGGTTATCTGCCAAAGCCGATAGATCCGGAAAAGTTCGTTCAACAAATAACCGGATTTGTCGAATCGAGATCGAGTTAGTGGGGCTTCGTGAAAAAATCAAAACGTCGAATTTTGATCGTCGATGACGATGTCTTCTACAGCTATTATGCGGCGAACCTGCTCACTGATTTGGGCGGATATACGGTCACGGAATCACACGATGTGGACGAGGCCCTGCAACTTGCCCGGCAGCGAAAATTCCCGCTCGCAATCGTGGATATGAAAATGTATCCCGGTCAATCGCTCGATCCAATCGATACTTCGGGCGGACACAGGACCGGTCTGGTACTGGCGCGTGAAATCCGGAAAGCGTCCCCCTCTACAAAAGTGATCATTCAATCGGCGGCTCTGGAACCTGAAGCTGAGCGAACTTTGTCCCAGCTCGGCGGCGTGACCTTTTTGCGCAAGTCCCCGAACCCGGCTGAGCTGATTCGCGCAGTCAGGCAGATCCTCGATCCCAAAGGCGCGCGCGCAAAGTCATTCATCGTTCACGGGCGCGATAAGAAAACCGCGCTCGAATTGAAGAATTTCCTGCAGAACTGGTTAGGTTTCGATGAGCCAACCATGCTTGCCGAACAGCCTTCACGCGGTGCAACGATTCTCGAAAAGTTTGAAGCCTACGCCGCTGACGCCGATTGGGTCTTCGTCCTACTGACTCCCGACGATGCTGGCCATTTAGCCGATACGCCTGAGTTGGCTCGGCCGCGCGCCAGGCAAAATGTCATCTTCGAGCTGGGCTATTTCCACGGTCTTATGCGCCGCCAAAGCGGCCGGATCGTTCTGCTGCACAAAGGCGCGATTGAAATCCCATCCGACTTGGACGGAGTCGTCTACATCGACATCAGTCACGGAATCGAAGCTGCAGGCGAAAACATCCGCCGCAACTTGGTCGGCAAATCTCCGCTCTGAGCTTTTGTGAGGTAGCGTGGGGCAGACGATTCGCCTTTTGTCGTCTGCCTAAAACTGAACACTAACCTTTCCCATGCAGCTTCTGCTTTGCTTCTTTACCCAGCTTTGAATCCGGAGCTAATTGCACCACCTTCTCAAAAGCCGCTTTCGCTGCGTCCCGGTTTTTCAACTTCTCTTGCGCCTCGCCCAACCGAAAAAACGCTTCCGCGGAATTTGGATTGTACTTCGTCGCGTCCTCGAACCGTCCGGCTGCCGCCCGGTAGCCGCGAGCCGTCCGCTGACGCATATAGAAATTTCCCACCCTGATGTTACGGTCCGATTCGAGCGGATCGAACGGATACACCTTCGGCGCAACTAAAGCGTCCTCTTCCGGCGGATTATCTTCCTCTGCAGGCTGTTGGGTTGCGGGTGGATTGGCGTTCTGCTGGGCCGCCGTTGTATCCCGATTCTGCGGAGCTGAATCGCTCTTCGATTGCGCCAAAGCGCCGCTATGGAGCATCAAAGCGAGTAGACATGCAGAACACCACATGCGTGTCACAATTGAATTATAAAGCTGCGGATGGAGTTAAAAGATCAAGTTGCGCAGCTTCCCACCCGGCCTGGCGTTTACCTATATAAAGACGCAGAAGGCAGCGTGCTTTACGTCGGTAAAGCCAAGAACCTTCGCAGCCGTGTCCGGAATTATTTCAGCGAAGACAAGCTGGCCGAGGCGAAGACGGGAAGCCTGATTCATGAGGCGCGCCACGTCCATTTCATTCAGGTCGACAACAATAAAGAGGCGCTCGCGCTCGAAAACAATCTCATCAAGCAATACAAGCCGCGTTTCAACGTCCTTCTGCGCGATGACAAAACCTATCCGTATGTCAAATTAACCAACGAGAAATATCCGCGCGTTTACGTGACTCGCCGCATTTTGAAAGACGGCGCGGGCTACTACGGGCCATTTTTCCCCGGCAATCTGGCGCACCGTTTGGTCCATTTCATTCACCGCCATTTTAAAGTTCCGTCCTGCAAAATCGATTTCAACCGCAAACACACGCATCCCTGTCTCGAATTTCACATTCATCGATGTCTCGGCCCCTGTGTTACAGGTCTCACGACCGATGATGCCTATCGAGCCGCTGTCCGTGACGTAAAGCTGTTTCTCGAAGGGCGTCATCGCGACCTCGCCGACGAGCTGGAACGGCGAATGTCCACCGCCTCCGACCAGATGCGCTTTGAGGAAGCCGCTAGTCTTCGGAATCTCGCAGCTACCGTCCGCGAAATGGAAGAGAAGCAAAAGATGGCGGCGGCGGAAGGCGACAATATCGATATCTTCGGCTATCACGCTGAGCCGCCGCTCGTGGCTGTGAATCTGTTCCATCTCCGTAACGGAACGATTGTCGATCGCCGCGAATTCTTCTGGGAAGATCAAACCGAATTCGATCCCCCCGAGTTCTTTGAAGCACTTCTCAAACAGGTCTATCTGAACAGCAAGTTCATCCCGGGCCGCATTCATGTGCCAGCCGACTTCGAGGGCCGTGCCGAGCTCGAAGACTTTCTTTCCGACGCGCGTGGCAGGAAAGTCGAAATTGTGACCCCGCAGCGTGGCTCAAAAAAAGCTTTGCTCTCGCTCGTCGAAACCAATGCGAAACACAGCTTCGATCAGCGCTTCCGCGTTTTGAAGCCAAGCTCCAAAGCCATTCAGGAGGCCCTCAAAGATGCCTTGAACTTGCCGGAGGCTCCGCGCCGCATCGAATGCTTCGATATTTCGCACATTCAGGGCACGGACAAAGTCGCCAGCATGGTCGTTTGGGAAGACGGCAAAATAAAGAAGGCCGATTACCGCAAGTTCATCATCCGTACGGTTGCGGGCAACGACGATTTCGCATCGATGCGCGAAGTAATCACGCGTCGCTATTCAAAACTTCAGGCGGAAGTCCGTCACTTCCCCGGGCTGGTGCTCGTTGATGGCGGCCTCGGGCAATTGCATGCCGCCGCCGCTGCTTTAGAAGAAATCGGCGTCACATATCAGCCGGTTGCCTCCATCGCAAAACGCGAGGAATGGATTTACGTCTACGGCCAGGAAGACGAACCCATTGTTCTCGATAAGTTCTCGCCCATTCTGCATCTCGTCCAAATCATTCGCGATGAAGCTCATCGATTTGCAGTCACGTTTCACCGCACTCGCCGTAATGCAAAACGCCTGGCATCAGAGCTGCACGACGTGCCTGGCATCGGCCAAAAAACGGTCGAAAAGTTGCTGCGCACATTTGGAAGCTTGGAGCGCGTCCGGCAAACGGCCGATGAAGACCTCGCGAAGGTTATCGGCAAAGCTGCGGCCAGCCGCCTGAGAACCTACTTGAGCGTCAATGCGTCGCCAACTTCACTCGTTCAGATTGCTGAAGTAGTGACCACGCCATCCGAATGCGAGCCCGTAGGGGCGGTGGCATCGCCCGGCCAGCAGCGCCGGATCTCCCCCTCACATTCCTTGAAATAACCGTAGCGCTAGCACGCCGGGCAAGCGCGCCTTCATAATTTCATCCGCTGTCTCTGAAATCGGATACTCCACTCGGCGCAACGAAACCGTCTTCTGTTCCGAGTCATAAATCGCGTAAGCCGCCCGCGGATCCTCATCTCGCGGCTGCCCGACGGCTCCCGGATTCACCATGTACAGCGTGTCAGGCTCCAGTTCGAAGGTGACTTCCTGTTCCTCTCGCGGAACCTGGTTTATACTGCCCGTCCGCCGGCGCTTGAAAAAGAATCCGCCTTGCAAATGCGTGTGTCCGAAGAACGCAAGCGACAGCTCAAACGAGGCAAAGCACCGGCTAGCTTCTCTCCGCGTAGTTACATACTCGTCTTCATCGACCGGTGAGCCATGCCACAGATGAAAGTGCTCCAGCTTCACCGGCCCGCGCTCCAGCTCTCGCAAATAGCGAAGCTGCTCGTCTCTTAATTGCTGCATGGTCCAAACCGCTGCCGCCTTAGCGGTTTCGTTGAACCATTCCAGATTTTCAATCCCCGACACTACCTTGTCGTGATTGCCGCGAATAACCCGCGCGCAATTCGCTCTCGTCCACTCGACGACTTCCGAGGGTTTCGGATTGTACCCGACAAGATCGCCGCAGCAAACGATTTCTTGATAATCGCCGGCCGCATCGGTGAGCACTGCCTGGAGCGCTGCCCAGTTGGCGTGAATATCGCTGAGGATCAGGTACTGCACAGGCGTATCAACGTGATCTCCGGCGGAGCGCCAAGTCTCACGGGCATGCCGATTGTACCGAGTCCTGAGTTCACATACAGCGATGAGTTGTTCAACGTATAAAGCCCTTTTGTGTAGGGCGTGAAGAAATCTGCGACGTTCAAGCTCTTCCTGAGTATCTCGACATTCACTTGCCCGCCGTGCGTGTGTCCGGCAAGTGTCAGATTGAAGCCCATCTGAGCGGCTCTGGGAAAGACATCCGGATTATGCGATAGCAGCAGGTTGAACGCATCTCGCGAAACAAGCTCTTCCACACCCTCGAGATATGGCCGATGAAAGCGCTGATAATCGACGCCGGCAATATTGAGCCTTTCATCTCCAAATTTCATCGGCGCAGCTTCATGTCGCAAAAAGTGTATCCCAAGCTCTCGCGCCCTCGATTCCGTATACTTTTCCACGTCGGCGAATCGTTCATGATTACCCATGCAACCCCATGTTCCGTATGTTGCCCGAAGCCGGCGCAGCTCTAACAAACATCTATCCAAGGGATCCTTAGCCGATGTAATAAGATCGCCGGTGATAAATGCAATATCAGGGCGCAGGTTGTTGCTTTCATCAACGACGCGAGCCAGATCGGTTGCCGTATAGAAGGTCCCGATATGAATGTCACTGAGCTGCAGCAAGCGCAATCCCTGCAAGTCCTTCGGCAAATTTGCAAATTTCACGTCGACAGTTTTGACCTGAACGTTCTTGCGCGTGATCACGCCGAATACTGCCGCCGCAGTGGGGGTGACACAAAGAGCCGCAGTTGCTTCTTTGAAAAAATCGCGGCGATCCGCTCGAAATCCCGATACGCGATCTCTCAACAGAATCAAAACCGACACACAGATCATCAAAAGAAACCAGACGCTGAAGAGTGCGGGAACCCAATCTGAGCGATAGGCGGCCGGCAACATGCGCCGGACAGCCGGAATCATATTCTCTTCATCGCAAAAATAGATGAAAACCATCGCGGCGGTAACCGCGTGATTAAGAACGGGCCGAACCTTGAGACGTCGTCCGATAAAAAGCTGCGCGACTGCCCCGAGCACGCACACAAGCGCGTCGGCAACATCCGGAAGCAGCAAAAATTTGTCTCGGCTCACAACCTATTTTATCGGCAGATTCCGTCCCTAAGTTCAGCGCAATCATTGAATTTCCGATCGATCTGATAAGCAGGCCGCGATTGTGTAACTACAAAATGTAGTCAAATCTTCTAAGATGGAATTCGAATGGGACGAGGCGAAACGAGAGAGAACAATCCGCGAGCGTGGCATCGATTTCCGTTACGCCATCACCGTCTTTGCCGACCCCAAACGCATCGAGAGCTTCAGTCGCAGCGTGAGCGGCGAGGACCGCTATTTTGTGATCGGCAAAGCGGCGGGTGGCGAACTGTTGTTCATCGTCTTCACCTGGAGGCAATATGAGAAACAAGGCGAAAACATCTGCTGTATCATCTCCGCGCGAGCGGCTCACGCGGTGGAGCGAAGAGGATATGAAGCACTATCTTAAATCGCCGAAAGTAAAAGAGGACTCGAAGCGTCTCCGCGCTCATCTCGCCAAGCATGGCGGCGAGCCCTCACCCGAGGACTTGGCCGAGATTCCCCTCCTCACCGAAGAAGAACTTAAGCAAATGCGCCGGGCGAAAGAGCAGCTTACGATCCGCCTCGATACCGACATACTCGACTGGTTGAAGTCGAAGCCGGGTCCATATCAAACCCGCCTCAACGGGATTTTGCGCGCTGTCATGGAGCACCAGAGGCGCTCTGAACGCCCAGCAAAGGCCGGATCGCGTCAGCGACGCCTGAAATGAAGCATATTGTTCCGTCCAGTACAATCAATCACGATGTCCTTAGTCGTGGTGGGCTCCGTCGCTTACGACGCGATTGAAACGCCGAACGGAAAGCGTGACCGCGCGCTCGGCGGCTCCTGCACCTACATCGCGCTCAGCGCCAGCTACTTCACCAAACCTTGCATCGTCGCCGTTGTCGGCGAAGATTTCGCCCCTGAAGACCGCGCGCTGCTCGAGAGCAAAGGTGTCGACCTCGAAGGACTCGAGCGGCTCCCTGGCAAAACATTTTTCTGGTCCGGCGTCTACTCCGACGACATGAACGAGCGCACCACGCTTCGCACTGACCTGAACGTTTTTGCAGATTTCCGGCCCAAGCTCCCGCCATCATACGTTCATCAGGACTACCTCTTCTTAGGCAACATTCAGCCCACGCTTCAGAGCGAGGTTCGCGAACAAATGCGCGAGGTCCGATTCGTCGGTGGGGACACCATGAATTATTGGATGTTGCATACGCGGGACGATCTGCTCGCCACGATTCGCAACTGGGACTTTCTGCTGATCAATGACAGTGAAGCCCGCATGTTGGTCCATGAACATAACCTTAGACGAGCCGCCCAGAAGATTCTCGACCTCGGACCCCATACTCTCGTAATTAAGCGCGGCGAATACGGTGCCATGCTGTTTCGTCGCGACACGTTGTTTATGGTCCCAGGCTATCTTCTCGAAGATGTTTTCGATCCCACGGGTGCCGGCGATTGTTTCGCGGGCGGTTTCGTCGGCTATCTCGCCGAGCGCGGATTCGATCTTCGCAACAACCACATCGATGTTCACGAGCTGCATCGCGCCGTCATCTACGGATCTGTTTTAGGAAGCTTCTGCTGTGAGCAATTCGGAGTTGAACGTTTTCACACACTCACCCGCAAAGAGATCGACCAGCGTTTTGACGAGTTCCGCCGCTTCACCACGTTCTAGCGACCCCGGAGCTGCGCCGCAAACCCTAATTGTCTGCGCTTCTCTCTGTCTTCTCGTCACACTCTCCGTGTTTTGGTGTTTCCATTCCGGCTGCATCCTTTATTACGGTGACGCCCAGTCCCACCTGAACCTCAGCCGCAGCATCATAGATTCCCGCACGCCGGGATATGACCAGCTCGGAACCGTTTGGCTGCCCGTTCTTCACATCCTTTGCTTACCTTTCGTAGCGAACGACACACTCTGGAGTACCGGGCTC
>JAFAYL010000047.1 GCA_019240405.1 Acidobacteriaceae bacterium | reverse complement strand
CCCAGAGCGTAAACATTAAGGCAGAAATTGAACCTGTCTTTCGCAGCGTGCTGCATCGGCTCGGAGAAGGCTTTATCAAGCCGGACGGTGAATCGATGCAGATGATATTGGAGCAATGGCCGGGCGGCCGCTGGTTCCGCGACCGCGGCAATGGCGTCGGCCACCTCTGGGGACACGTGCAGGTGATCAAGCCGCCCGTGGTGCTGGAGTTGAGCGGCCCGATGTTCATGTCCTACCCGGCGCTGAACCATATCGAAGTGAAGCTCGAACCGCGGCCGGAAGGAACCCATGCGGAGCTCCGTCATCGTGCCATCGGTTTCATCGATCCCGAGCACCGGCAGGTGGTTGCCGGCTGGAAATACCTGCTGGACAAAGTCGTCGAGGATTGCTCTGCAGAAGGCGCTAAGCTACGGAGCTAAACTTGCCGGACGACGAACTCGACCAAGTGTGGAAAGCCTTGTCCGATAGCACCAGACGGGCCATTCTCGATCTTTTGCGGCAGGGCCCACGGACGACGACGCAGATCGTCGAAGCTTTCCCGCATCTCAGCAGGTTCGGAGTCATGAAACACATTGACGTCCTCCGCGAAGCCAAACTGATTCAGACCCGCGAAGAAAGCCGGCAACGGATCAACTCCTTGAACGCTGTGCCGATCCGCCAAATTTATGAGCGCTGGGTGGGCCACTTCGAAGAGCTATGGTCGAGTCACCTGTTGCGGATCAAAGAAGACGCTGAAACAAAATCTACCGGCACTCACACTGGCGAGGCACGAACGAAGAAACATCCGAAAGCGAGTTAACAAACGAAGTTCACAGGAGGGACATATGTGCCCAGCATGCATCGCAAGCACCGCAGTAATGGTCGCCGGAGCCGGATCGATGGGAGGAATTCTGGCGGGGTGCATCCGCAAGTTCAGAAAGTTTTTCAGAGCGAACCGCTCTCGTCTATTTCAGAAGATAAAGGAGAAATAACATGGCAACCAGCAGGGAGAAAGAAAAAGAGCAGTTGAAAGCGAAGCTTCCAAAGAACACACCTCCGATCGTGTCGCAGCAGGAGTGGGAGGCTGCCCGCCAGCAGCTCCTCGCGAAGGAGAAGGCCTTAACTCGCGCTCGTGACGCGCTCGCCGCCGAGCGCCGCCGCATGCCCTGGACGGCCGTCGAGTACGCGTATGAGTTCGATGGGCCCCAAGGCAAGGTGAGCCTGCTCGACATCTTCGAGGGCCGCCGGCAGTTGATCCTCTATCGCGCCTTCTTCGAGCCGGGCGTGTTCGGCTGGCCCGACCACGCCTGCCGAGGCTGCTCCTTCGGTGCCGATCAGGTCGCCCACCTGGCTCATCTGAACGCTCGCGACACCACGCTCGCGTACGCCTCGCGCGCGTCGCAGAAAGATATCGAGCGCCTGAAGGCACGCATGGGTTGGAAGATGCCGTGGTACACCATCACGGACAGCTTCGACACCGACTTCGGCGTCGACGAGTGGCACGGCCACAATGTATTCATCCGCGACGACCATAACAAGATCTTCCGCACATACTTCATCAACAATCGCGGCGACGAGGCGATGGGAACCACCTGGAACTATCTCGATATCACGCCGCTCGGCCGTCAAGAGACTTGGGAGGACTCGCCGGAGGGCTACCCCCAAACTCCGCCCTACAAGTGGTGGAACTGGCACGACAACTACGACGCCGAGCCCTCGCCTGACCCGAAATGGGTTCAGGTGTCCGACGCCGGAGAAGCCGCTTTCCGAAAGCGCGAGGCAGAGGCAGAAGCATGATCTGCAGACCTGTACAACGCGGTACGTAATCGTTTGCCCGCACCAAACGATGCCGCAGCCCCGGATTGTTTGGGGAACTCTGGCAAAGGCACGGCAGTATGACTGGGCGGACGTTTTGCAGACGTATTTACTGAAGTTCGGTCGCTCGGTCAACGAGAGCTTGTCGCCGTCTTTGAGCATCGTTTCGGAACGTCTTTAGCTCCGCCATTTTTTGAGTAACAAGCGTAAACCCAGAATCGAACTTTTCCTTCTCTGTTGCGATGCTCCGACAAGCCGCCCGCCAGCCGCCAAGAGCGGCTTCCGATGCTCCATGCTCGCGAAGTTCAGTTTCCGAAACAGCACAGCCGGAGATAATCTTCGCAAAGCTTTGGTTGAGATTCGTTCCGCTGCTCAAAACGTGACTCCAGACCGCATCGCCCTGAACATCCACACTCATAGCGTCGACGTTGAGCTGACTAACGGCGACGGATATTTGCATTCTCGAAACGCTGTTGGAGAGTGTGCGTTCTCTTCTCACAAGATCCCGCATTCGGTTTTCGATTTGGTTATAGCCGTCTTCGACTCCGGGTAGCCTTTGCACGTGAAGTTGTGCATCCGCAATCCACCTTTCCGCCTGCTGTACGGTTTCTTCTGATGCTCTTGGGATTCCCGCCAATCTACGATTAACGAGAATCGATTCCGCCTTTGCTCTCACCCCATCCGCGTAGCGTGTAAACTCATTTGCTGATCCGCGTGAGAATTCGCATGCGCCAACAGCGCCGTTAGAGTTAACGTGCTGGAGAGTTATCACATTCCCATGCACCGTACCTGCCAAGCTATTCAAAGTCAACCCGGCAAATCCGCTGTGCAAAGACAGTGTGATCTGCCCATTATCGAGAGCGCCGCCCACGGGTTCCTGGACGGAATCGATCTTACCTTCTGCGTTCAGTTCAACGATGCTTAAGACGCCACTGATCTGCCCATTATCGGTTTGTGTCAGCTGGAGCATTCCCGCCGAACTGTTATCGTGCGCTATGTAGGTACCACTGATTCGCGCTTCCGCGTTGGCCCTTGGAGCGGGTATCAGCGCCCCTAGTGCACACCATAGAAACGCGCATGGAGGGCACCCAGCAACTCTTCTGAACAACCCTCGAACCTGCCGAAAAGATGATAGATCGAGCGTTGATCGGTAAATGGAAATCATGTGAGACCCCGTCTATTATGCGAATCGCCACGCGCAAAACGAGCAAAATAGGAACGACACGCCATTTCGCGAATGGCGTTGGCTCGGGCCTACTCGTCGGTGACCCCGCCCTTGTACCCCGCGTCAACAGAGCTCAAGGCGCGATCGTATATTCTATCGACTCATCGTCCAAAAACTTTAGCTAATGAACATTTGTTTCCGTCGCCAAACCCAACCGACGGCTGGATGACCGCCTGCACCAATTGCGGCGCGAAAAAGGAATGGTCCCAGGAGCGGCTTGCTGAACTGTGATTGTCTCCGAGTGGGGCGGCTCAACCGTCGCGAGTACGGTGGCTCTGCTTTTCCCGCGCTGATGAGGGGAGCACATCTCTGGTAGCAGCCGGGGGCGAGCGGATATACGCGCTGTATTCGGGAGGTCCAGCCAGTGAACGCGCCCGATAACGCGCTTACTTAACCCCCAAGCACTTCTTGCACTCTTCTTCGGTCATCGCCTTCTTGCATTCATCGAGGAGCACGGCGGGAGACAGGTAAATACGCTCGCGGTTCAAGACTTTGCAGAATCGCGCCTTCACGTTATCCAGGGAAATCGGTTGCCCGAGGTCAAAGCCGCAAGAAGAGGATGCAGCACGTACCTTCGATGCCACATCCTCCAAGGCGGATTCGAGACTGTCTTTCGCGCTCTCGTAATCGTCCAGCTTAGAGCGAAACTCAGCCACCTCCGAGGAGCCGCATTCCTCCAGTTCATCCTCGGCATCGGAGGCAGCTCGTGCTTTGTCCGCTGCATCATCGGACCGTCGTTTGAGATCATCAAGATCGCTCCGACAGGAACTGTAACTAATCGCCCATACCGGGCCGACCACGAGAAACATAGCCAGCAATGCGCGTTTCAAGATAATGAAGTGAGTGTACGGGCGGTTTTATCGCACGCGGCTAAATATGTGATTAGCGGTCCCCGAGATGTTTCTTCATCTTGCCTGCGAGCACCCCAGCCGTTCCGCCGCTCGTGAATCGACGCTCGCAACGCACCTAGATCTTCAGCGCGGAATTTGGTCTGCGGAGGTCCTCTGAAGTTCGCATACGAATCGGTCGATAGACATCTTGGACCGAGTTAATTATCGACACAAAGCGCATGCAATCCTTTGAACCACATAACATCCCCCAAGCGTACGCGACACAGCGCTACTCATTAACTAAGGTATTGGGGATCGTTGCTGCGATAAGTTCAGTTACGTCCATCGCAAACCGCGTCAATGCTCAAGAACCCGATCTCGCTGCAAAGATCTATCGCAGCGCATCTCCTGCCGTCTTTGTCGTTTCGGTGCGCAACGAAAGTGGCGCGTTGATATCTCTCGGAACGGGATTTCTCATTGCGAAGAATACTGTGGTAACTAATCTCCACGTCGCCAGCGGCGGAGTTGTCTTCGTGGAAGCAGGTGGAGTTCGTGTCCGTGCGGATGTTACAAGGCGGGATGCCCATAATGATCTGGCCATACTGAAAATCACTGCAGGGCTCGAAGCACAATCCTTAGCTTTGAGTACCGAAGAGCCTCTCTCTGGCCAAAGCATCTTTGTTATAGGTAATCCCGAGGGCTTGGAAAAGACCATAAGTACGGGAGTTATTTCTGGACGTCGCAATTTAAACGGCCGGGATCTACTACAAATTACGGCCCCCATCTCCCATGGTTCAAGCGGTGGGCCCGTTCTAAACTCCTCGGGACAAATCGTAGGCATCACAGTTGCCATGCTGTCCGAAGGACAAAACCTCAATTTCGCGGTTCCCGCCGATCGGATCAGAAGCTTACTTGGCTGGGGCCGACCCGATGTGCAAACCGACGCGGAAGACGAGAAATTTTCGTCATCGATGCACTCAAGCGGTCACCCGGCAGACCCGCCAGATCCTGCGACGAAAGCGGCGTTCACGAAGATCTTGGAAGCCGCGAATCGAGGGGTGCCGGCGGCGCAGGCTCTCATCGGGTCCTTTATCGAAATGAGCGATAGTCCCAATGCTCCCGCCGCTGCCGAACACTGGTATCGCCTAGCCGCCAATCAGGGGGATCCTGCCGGACAACTGGGCTTGGGCAAGCTGTATGAAAAGGGTAAAGCTCTTCCCCAAGACTACGCTGAGGCAGTCTACTGGTACAAGAAAGCTGCTGATCAGGGTTATGCTCCGGCGCAGACATCTTTGGGAGTGCTCCTCTATCAGGGGCACGGCGTGGAGCGGAACCCAGCTCTAGCGCTGACCTGGTGGCGCAAAGCTGCCGATCAAGGGGATGCCGATGCACAGGTACGGGTCGGGGCTTTCTATGAAACTGGCGAGGTCGTCCCACAAGACTTCCCGAAGGCAGCCGAATGGTTCGAGAAGTCTGCTGAGCGGGGCAACGTGGCCGCACAGGAGATGTTGGGAATGTATTACGCCTTCGGCCGAGGTGTCCCAAAGAATGACATTCGGGCCTATATGTGGCTCAATCTCGCAGTCGCTAATTCCACCAATTGCAGTGATGAGGAACGGCAGCGGCGGACGAAAATGAGAAACGAAGTAGCTGGGAGTATGACGTCAGAACAACTGGTTGAAGCTCAACGATTGGCGAGCGAATGGAGGCCAAGTAAATGAATGGCTGAAAGTGAGTGAACCCTCGGCGCAGGCGGAAGTTTACACCCCCAAGCAACCGGAAAACCGTGCTAACGGCCAGCTCTCGACGACGTCCGAAAAACGCCGAAATGTAACGCCAAATTTTCATAAATGCCTGAAAACCGGGCTCACCGGCCGCACGCTCCGCCCCAAGCGACAATGCTGGCTATCAGAAGCAGGTTCAGCGCCTCTTCGATCAATACGAGCCCGTCAGCAACGAAGAATCCGCTCTCACCCAATCCCTGGCCGACACCGAATCGCGGTTGCTCCGCATCCCCTCGCTCGAAATGGGCATCTACGCCACTGTAGAACGCAGGACGCAATCGTTCTTGATCGCACCAAACGACTGCCACCCTGAAATACAATCATTCGGGAAAATTTTTGTCGTATCTTTTCAAGAACTTAGCGCAAAACATCTCCTTCGTCTTGCTTACTTGAACCCGATACTTCGGCCATCATGTCATCCCACGCACAAATCCAAGCAAACCGCCTGAATGGTCAGCTCTCCACCGGTCCGAAAACGCGAGAAGGCAAAGCCAAATCCTCATTAAATGCGGTCAAAACCGGGCTCAGCGGCCGCACCGTCCTGCTGCCAAGCGACGATGCCGCCGCTTATCAGAAGCACGTCCAGCGCTTCTTCGATCAATACAAGCCCGCCGGCGATGAAGAATCCGCTCTGACGCAATCTCTCGCCGACACTGAATGGCGCTTGCTCCGCATCCCCTCACTCGAAATGGGCATCTACGCCATCGGCCGCCTCGCGCTCGCCAAACAATTCGAGCACGAAGAAGACCCACAGGTCCGCGCCTCATTAATCGAAGCGCAAGTCTTCCTCACCTATCGAAAAGACCTCAACAATCTGAGCATTCAGGAAGCCCGTCTGCGCAAGCAGCGCGAAAAAGATCAAGCCGAGCTTCAGAAGCTGCAACACGAGCGTAAACAACGCCGGGAGAATCAGATGACGCAAGCCTGGCAGCTTTATCATCAGGCCCAAAAAGCCGGAGAGGTATTCGATGCGGCCGAATTTGGCTTCGAATTTTCAACCGAAGAAGTCGCGCGTCACGCCGCCGAGGTAAACAAGAAATTCGCCATCCGCAACCTCACCTACTACGACCAAAAACGCGCCGCCTAACGTAGGGGCCGGACCTGCCCGTTCTAACTGGAGGGGCGAGGCCGTGCCTCGCCTGTAATCCCGGTCCGCCGCTACCTCGAACCCTCGGCGGCGCGCAACAGATCAAACTGTAGCCGCGCCTGAGCGGACTTGTCCACCTTTCCGCCTTCGCGAGTGACGTAGAAAACGTCGATTGCTTTGTGAGCCTGCGTGTCAATCATCACCAGCTCTATATTGCAACCCGAAGCGCTGATCGCAGACGCGAGGTCATACAGCAAGCCGGGCCGGTCCTCGCCAACGAACTCGACTAAGGTTGCCGAGTGCGACGCTTCGTTATTGAAGCGGACCGAGGGCGCAATTTTTGCTTCACGAACGACGCGGGGACTCCGGCGCCTCTTGAGAAGATCCTTTACCTCGGCATCGCCTCGAATGACGTTTTCCATGGTGTTCCGGAGCCGCTCTACTTCTCCGGGATTGAGCTCGAGAGTGCGGGCCGGATCGGTAAAGCGAAACAGATCGAGAATACAGCCCTGGGCGTTTGAGGCCGCCTCGGCCTTAACAATATTCATGCCGAAGCTGGCGAGAGCGCCGCAAAGCGAAGCAAACAGCCCTGCGCGATCGGGCGCGAGCACGGTCGCCAGGTATGCGCCCGCAGGATGCTCAATTTCGACGGCTGCACCCTTCCGTTCGTAGGCGACGAAGAGCTCGGAGTGATGCTCGATCTCTTCGCGCGAGTGAGTTCGGAGATAGCGCGTCGGAAGGCCTTCCAAGAAGCGGCTGAGTTGGGGGGAAACATTTCCTCGAAGGAGCTGGCTTGGGTCGCCGCGAACCCGGTCGAGAACAAGCTCTCGATTCATCTGTTCCAAGCCCACCGAGTAAACGCGCCAGAGCTGCTCGAGCCGCCAGGGAGTCAGCGCGGTTGGATTGACGGCGCTGATATCCGCGTATGTGAATAGAACCAGGCTGCGCAGGCGCTCGGGAGTAGGAACCCGTGAGGTGAGAAAGCGCGCGGTCGCAGGATCATCCAAGTCACGGCTGTTCATAATCGCGGAGAGGTCTAGATGGTGCTCGATCAGGAAAAGGACGTTTTCGCGGATCGCGGGCGGCGCGTTGAAGCGATGCAGAGCCGCTTTGGCGGCCTCAAGCGAACCGCAAATATGATCGCCGGGATGCGTGCCTTTGCCAACATCGTGCAGAAGCAAGGCAAATCGCAACGCGGCTGGAGATTCCTCTTCTAAAAATAGTTGATGGAACCGGTCCGGGGATGCCGGTTTCGGTGCGGCCAGCGAATCGACCGCTTCAATGGCGACGAATGTGTGCTCATCGACGGTGTAGCGGTGGTAAAAATCGCGAACCACGAGACTGTCGATCGCCTGCCATTCAGAGATTGCCGCAGCGAGTAAACCGGTCTGCTGCATGTCACGTAAAGCTATAGCGGTATGTGGCTGCGAAAGGAGGTTGAGCCATGCGGGCCAGAGCCGCGCCCCCTGATGAAAAGCGCGCTCGAGCTTCGGCAGATTCTCGGAAATACGGCGTTGCGTGTCCCACGCGAGTTGAATCCCGTGTTTACCCGCGAAAGCGAGGAGATCGAGAACGGAACCGGCCGACCGCAGCGTCTCGGCGGGATTGCGGAGAAGCACGCGCTCCCGTGAAACCGTAAAGTCTCGCGTTGAAAGCCGGCTTCGCCAGTCACGGAACTGCTTGACGAGTGAGCTATCCTGCGCATCGGCGTATTCGATAGCGCGCAAGCTGGATTGAAAAACGCGCCGGGCATTTCGGAAATAAAGCCGCATCCATTCGGCGGGATCTACGGGTTGGGCGGACAGCGAATGAGCGGCCGTTTCCTGTAGTTCAAAGCTCAGCAAATTGTTATCGCGGCCGGCGTGAAGGTGAAGAAAGCATCGGAGCGTGTAAAGGAATTCGCGGGCCTCGGAGAGCTCGCCGAGAGAATTCCAGATTACTTGGTGCTGCGGCGCGAGCTGCGAAAACCAATGCAGAAAATGTATGTCCCGGATACCGCCGGGACTTTCTTTCACATTGGGTTCGAGATGATAGACCGTGTTGTTGAACTTGGAATGGCGTCGGTGGACTAACTCGACGAGGCTGCGCAGGATGATCGGGCCGTGGCGCTGATGAAAGCCCGGTAATTGTTGCGCGAGCCCGTCGAAGATCTCTTTGTTTCCGATAAGAAATCGCACATCCAGCAGACTGATGTGCAGCTCAACATTCTGTTGCTGGAGAGTGCAACATTCGGCTATCGTACGCACCGAGTGACCCACGCGAAGTCCCGAATCCCAGAGCGAGCGCAGGAACTCTTCGACTCGTCCTCCAATGCCGGCGAGATCTTCTTCGTGCCAAAACAGCAGCAGAAGATCGATATCCGAGTAAGGAAACAACTCACGGCGTCCATACCCGCCCACGGCGCATAGTGCGAATCGACCGCCAGGCGGGGCATCGAGAAAGCGCATAGCCGCCTGAGTAACGGTACGGTCGACTTGGTCAGTTCTTTCCGAAAGCTTACAGCCGCTCAACGCGTTGATCGTCACACCCGCTGAAAGCCTCGAGCACGCTCAGAGTGCAGCCTCGCCGGTATCGTCGTTGCGAATGCGAATGGCTTCGAGCACGTCATAGATGAAGATCTTGCCATCGCCGATCTTGCCCGTTCGCGCAGTGGACGCAATCGTGCGTGTGACCTCATCAAGACGCGCGTCGGGGATGATAATCTCCAGCTTGATCTTGGGCAGCAGGTCGACATCGTATTCCATTCCGCGATAGACCTCTTTGTGGCCTTTTTGTCGTCCGTGGCCGCGCACTTCGCTGATCGTGATGCCGTCGATGCCGCCGCTCTTCAGCGCCTCTTTCACTTCGTCCAGCTTGTGCGGCTGAATGATCGCTTCGATTTTTTTCATGAGATCGATCCTATTTTGAAGCCTAAGCGTCGAGATTGTAGCCCTCTTCGCCGTGCATGCTCAGGTCGAGACCTTCAATTTCCTGCTCAACCGAAGCACGCACACCGATCGCTGCATCGACGATTTTCAAGATGATGAAAGTGCCGATCAGCGCGAGTCCCCAAGCAATGACGATGCCAACTGCCTGATTAAGCACTTGCGCCGGATGACCGTCGACCCAGCCGAGCGGAATGGGTTTACCCGCGGAATCGTTTCCTAGGCCGGAATTAATCGCATACGTGGCGAAGACGCCGGTAAGCAGCGCGCCAAGCGTTCCTCCCGCGCCGTGCACACCGAAAGCATCAAGCGTATCGTCGTAGCCGAACTTGCTTTTCACCGTCGTGACCATGAAGAAGCAAACAATGCCCGCGAGAAAACCGATGAGCAGAGCAGGGAAGGGCTTGACGAAGCCGGAAGCGGGCGTGATAGCGACAAGTCCCGCAACAGCTCCTGAAATGCCGCCGAGCATGCTCGGTTTGCCATGTTTCGCCCACTCGCCGAATAACCACCCGAGAGTTGCCGCCGCTGCTCCGAAATGAGTCGCGACGAAAGCGCTCGTGGCAAGACCTGACGCGTTAACCGCGCTACCGGCATTAAATCCGAACCACCCGACCCATAGCAAACAAGCACCAATGAGGCTAATCACCAGGTTGTGCGGCTTCATCGGTTCGCGGGGAAAGCCGGCGCGCTTGCCGAGATAAAGAGCGCAGACCAGCGCGCTAACGCCTGATGTGATGTGAACGACAGTGCCGCCGGCGAAATCGAAACACGGAATTTTGCCGCCCAGAAATGCGTTCAGAAGCCCGCCCTTGCCCCACACCATGTGCGCCATGGGGAAGTAGACGATAGTGGACCAGAGGCACGTGAACAAAAGCATCGCGCTGAACTTGATGCGCTCGGCGAAAGCGCCGGAAATCAGCGCGGGCGTGATGATGGCGAACATGAGTTGATAAATCATGTACGTTTCGTGCGGGACAGTTGCGCCGTAGTCCGGGTTCGGCGCCGTCCCAATGCCATTCAAGAAGGCGTATTGGAATCCGCCGATAAACGGGTTGCCTTGCGCAAACGCGAAGCTATAACCGTAAATCGCCCAGAGAACTGTAACCACGGCCATCAGGACGAAGCTGTGCATCATGGTTGCGAGCACGTTCTTCCGGCGAACCAGACCGCCGTAAAACAGAGCCAAACCAGGACCCGTCATCATCAGTACCAGTGCGGCGCTCGTGAGCATCCAGGCGTTGTCACCGGAAAGCTGCGCGGCTTTCGTCGCCGAGTCGAGCGCGGCGAGCTTCTGATCGGTTGTGAATGCTGTTTGAGCGAAAAGCGAATTGCTACAGAGCCCGATTACGAATAGAAGTGTGCAATTGAATACACGATTCACTAGAGCAGTCTCCGGATACTTGAGGTTTAGGGTAGCAAGGTCGATGCTGAGAGCAGTCGAGTTTCGGTTCAACGCTCCGTGTGCCGCTGCGTAAGTTCCACGATTTCGTAGGTCAGATCGACATTCGCGTGTACATCGATATTGCCGGGTGAGATGGGCGTCAAGTCGCTAGCGCGAAGCTTTTCCAAATCAACTTGGCGCGCCGGAGAAATAATGACGGGCTGGCTTTCCTCAACGAGCAGAAGCGGGCCTAGCTTGAGCTTTAGAGAGGCGGCCAATGCCTCCGCTGCTGATTCGGCTTGACTCGCTGCATCGGCGAGCGCGCGAGCTCTCGCGGGCTTTTCGTCGTGCAAGGTGAAATCGAGGCGGTTGATGTTTGTGGCGCCCGTTTTTGTCGCGACATCAATTACCTTTCGAAGCATCGAAAGATCGTCGAGAACAACACGCACAGTATTATCCGCTGAATAGCCGAGGATCTCGGGCGTGCCTCCATCCTTTGGATAGCGGTAAGTCGGATTCACCGAGAAGTTTACGGTCTCAATCGTGGCCGACGGCAGCAAAGCCCGGAGTTGCTTGAGAAGTCTGTCCGCCTGTGCCGCGTTTTGGTCGCTTGCCGCTTTAGCGCTGGCTGCTCGCGTAATGACGCCAATGTCCAGTTCGGCTTGATCGGGCTTGACTGAAAGAGTCGATTGGCCATGAACGCGAATCGAGGGAGGACCGCTCAGCGGTTGCGGGGACTGCGCTTTTACTTCCCCAAGGCAAATCAGAAAAATGAGAATCCGCCACACGCCGCAGTTCCTTCCTTCCGAGATATACAATAACGTGGGATTTTTGATGGCGTGTTATCCCGGCGGCGTTTCCTCTCTCTAGCGTCAGCACTGCCTGTTCCATCGCGGTCCGCTGTTCCGATTTCTGCTGCAGACGATAGCTTCCTGGAAGACCTATCGCGGCGAGCGTTTCTGTTCTTCTGGGAGCAGAGCGATTCACATACGGGCCTGGTGCTCGATCGTGTCGGAACCGCCGGCGCGCAAAACGTCAGCCGCAGTGTGGACGTGGCGAGTACGGCGTTAACAGGCTTTTTCCTCACCGCCATGTGCATTGGTTCTGAGCGGCGGTGGATGGACCCGGAGGAAATCCGGAAACGCGTTCGAAATTCGCTACGGCACTTCGCGTACGAGCAAGATCACGTGCGCGGCTTCTATTACCACTTCGTCAATCGCAAGACTGGCAAGCGCGCGTGGAATTGCGAGCTTTCGACCATCGATACGGCTCTGTTTTTGGCGGGGGTCGTCACTGCGCACCAATATTTCAAAGATGAACCGGAGATTCTTACGCTCGCTTCTGCCATTTATCAGCGCGTTGATTTCGCGTGGATGCTCGATGAGCGGACTGGCTGGCTTCGCAAAGGTTGGAATCCCGAAACGGGTTTTTTAAGCGGCGAGTGGAACAACTACAGCGAGAACGCAATCTTTCACATCCTGGCGATTGGCTCGCCTACATTCCCTGTTCCTCTACGCTGCTGGTATTTGTTTGATCGCGAAGAAATCGAATTTGGTGGTTATCGATACGTCGGCCGAGGGCCCCTGTTTACGCACCAATATTCGCACGCTTGGCTCGACCTAGCAGGTCGCCGCGATGGACCGCCATTTCAGATCGATTATTTTCAAAACTCGGTGCTGGCGACGTATGCTCATCGAGCATATTGCCTCGCGCTACGCGCAATGTATCCGGCGTATGCAGACGATTTGTGGGGAATCACAGCTTCTGACAGCGAGGTTGGTTATGTGATCTGGGGTAGTCCGACTTCGAGGCGGTACGTGGATGGCACCGTGGTGCCGTGCGCGGCAGGCGGGTCGCTCATGCTTGCGCCTGAAATCTGCTTGCCAGTGCTTCACAATATGTATCACCAGTTCGGGGAATACGTTTACGGGCGCTATGGATTCGCGGACGCATTTAATCCTTTGACATTATGGGTGAACCCAGACATCGTCGGACTGGATGCCGGAATTACTTTATTGAGCGCGGAAAACCTGAGAACAGGGCGTATTTGGGAATGGTTCAATTCCGCACAATGCGTGCAACGTGCGATGAATCAAATATTTGAGAGCCGCACCTATTCAGCTCCTAGATCCCTACCGATAATTAGGTAAAAGCAATCGTTCGCAACGACAAAGTCTGGCGGCTCATCTAGAATAAGTGGGTAAAAGCTCCCACTATCTTTAGAGGCGGTCAGACGTGAGCCGAGAGGCGGCTAATAGTGAGCCGAGAGGCGGCTAAATAGCGAGCCCAAGCCGTCACATCAGCGGGCCGAGAAGAATGAATTTTTCGCGACGCGAGTTTTTGTTTTCCACGGCGCGCGGGGTACTACTCGCCCAAAACGCGTTTAGCAGAGCTACGCCTCCTGTGACTCCGCCGGCACTCAAGCCTGAAGACCGCCGGTTTCTCGAGGATTACGCAAGACGCTGCTTCCGCTATTTCTGGGAGCAAACAAACGAACATACGGGACTTTGTCAGGATCGCGCCCGGATGGATGGTGCTCCCTCCCGAGGCAATGTTGGCAGCTCTGCCGCAACGGGGTTTGGCCTGACCGCAATGTGCATCGGGGCGGATCACGGCTGGATACCGAGAGCGCAGGCGCGAGCGCGTGTGGTGACAACACTGCGATTCCTTTGGTCGCGCGCGTTTCATGACCACGGTTGGTACTACCACTTCATGGACGCGAGCACGGGCGCTCGAAAAATGAATTCCGAGATCTCGAGCGTGGATACGGCTTGGCTGCTCGCCGGAGTGTTGACGGCGGGTGAGTATTTTTCGGCTGACCGCGAAATTAAGACTCTGGCGAGGCAAATTTTCGAGCGTGTCGATTTTGTCTGGATGCTGAACGGCGACCCGCTTCTTCTCTCGCATGGCGTGAACCCCGGATCGGGCTTCCTCGATTCGCGATGGGTAGCGTACAGCGAAGCGTCGCTGCTGTATCTGCTCGCGATTGGATCCTCACACCGGCCGATCTCGGCTGAGAGTTGGTACGCCTGGCAGCGCCCGAAAGTCACTTATCAGAAATGGACCTTTGTGAGCGGCGGACCGCTATTCACGCACCAGTTTTCTCACGCTTGGGTGGACTTCCGCCACCAGGCGGATGGCGATCCGTCTTATCTCGATTACTTTCAAAACTCGATCATCGCGACCTACGCGCATCGCGATTTCTGTATCAGCTTGCAATCCAGGTATTCCGGTTACGGCGTCAACATGTGGGGCATTACTGTTTCGGACAGCCCCCGCGGTTACGTGATCTGGGGCGGCCCACCATTCTTTGGACCGATTAATGGCACTCTGGTCCCATGCGCGGCGGCTGGTTCGCTGATGTTCGCTCCCGAAATCTGCCTTCCGGTTTTACGGGAAATGCAGAATGTCTACGGCGAAAAAGTGTACCAGCGATACGGATTCACCGATGCCTTCAACCCGAGCTGGGAGGACAAGAAGCTATGGGTCAATCCGGACGTGATCGGCATTGACGTGGGAATTTCGCTTCTGAGTATCGAAAATCTGCTCACAGGAAACGTGTGGCGGTGGTTTATGCGGAATCGCTACATTCAGACCGCAATGGAGCGAACAGGTTTTAGTATCGCGACGCCCGGCATTCACGTCCGGGAGGCAAAAACGGGCGCGAGACGCGCCTAAAGACTAGCGCTTGCGCTGACCCTTCGCCATCTTCTTAACTTTTCTCTTGTTTGAGCCGCGCGCGACACCGGAGGCTCGCTTTGCTTTCGGAGCCGCTTTCCTTCGCGCAGCGCGCTTGAGGCGCTTTCGTTCTGCTCTGTCCTCTACATGCTTGGTATTCATTCGTCGACTTTTATGCCTGCGTACTTTTCCACGATTTTTTTCAGCCCGTATCCCGGGAAACTTATAGTTAGTTTCGCATCTTCACCATCGCCTTCGCGGCGCAAGATCGTGCCTCGACCGTATTTCGGGTGACGCACCGTAGCCCCTGCGCGAAACCCGGTTTGATGCCGCGGGCCGGCCGGGCGAGGCTGGAATTGCGAATGAGCGGGAGCTTGTGGCCGCGTTGGTTGCTGGCGCTGCGGCTCGGTTCGGGTGGAAGAAGCCGGGGCTGCGGTTTCAGGTCTGCGCGTTAACCCGGAGGGAGGTGGCATCCCGCGATCCGCAAAAAATTGCGCAATGTTTTCGACCGAGTTATACGTGCGTCCGGTGTAAAGATTACGCTTCACAGATTCACGGACGTCGTGCTGTTCAGCGAAAAGATCCACTTCTTCAGTGTGCGGTTCTTTATAAGACGAGAGCTTTTCGCGCAGGCTGGGCGGAACTTCACTCAAGAAACGGGAAGGCAATGAGACTTCGGGCTGAGCCCCGCCGAATCGGCGCCGGTAACGAGCCCAAGTGAGATAGAGCCGTTTTTGCGCGCGAGTCATTCCGACATAACAGAGGCGGCGTTCCTCCTCCATAGCAGCTTCTGAATTGAGCGAGCGGCTGTGGGGGAAGATGCCTTCCTCAAGACCGGCGATAAAGACGTTTGGAAATTCCAGGCCTTTGGCGTTGTGTATGGTGAGCAAGGAAACGGCTGCGTGCTCATCGAGCGCATCGCTTTCCGAAACGAGGGCAGCATGGTCCAGAAATTCAGTCGCACTTTCACCCCGTTCGACGGCTTCGGCGGCCGCGTTCACAAGTTCTTCGAGATTGCCGAGGCGAGATTCCGACTCGGGCGATGAATCGCCTTCGAGCATCGCCTGATAGCCGCTTTTTTCGAGGATTTCGCGCAGCACTTCATCGAGCGGCGCCGTTTGAAGTATTTCGGCTAAATGCGAAGCAAGCGTCAGAAATGATTTAATTGCGGCTTCGGCGCGCGAGGAGAACAGGTTCGCCTCGAGCATTTTCGGAAGTGCATTCCAGAGGCCGGTTCCGTGTTCGAGCGCGTATTGCTCGACCTGCTCGATGGTGCCCCGGCCGATTCCTCGCGCTGGAGTGTTGATAATGCGGAGCAGGCTTATGGAATCGTGCGGGCTGAGCAAAACTTTCAAATAAGCGAGCAGATCCTTCACTTCCGCGCGCTGATAGAAACTGAAACCGCCGACAACCAGATACTTGCGTCCGTAACGGCGCAGAGCTTCTTCGATTTGCCGGGACTGAGAGTTGGTTCGATAGAGCACGGCAACGCGCTCGCCTGGATTTCGAGAGAGCAGTTTCTCGATGGTGTCGGCGATAAATAGAGCTTCGTTTTCCCCCTCCGGTGCTTCGTAATACCCTATTCGGGCGCCCGTTTCCGAGTTAGTCCAAAGCCATTTACCTTTGCGCTCCTTATTGTTCGCTACGAGTGCGCTCGCGGCTTCAAGAATATTCTTCGTAGATCGATAATTCTGTTCTAACCGTATGATCACGGCGTCGGCATAATCGCGCTCGAAGTCGAGAATGTTGCGGATGTCCGCGCCGCGCCAGCCGTAAATGGATTGATCCTCGTCGCCAACTACGCAAACGTTATGACGCGTTTCAGTCAGTAAGCGCATGAGCTCATACTGGCTGCGATTGGTGTCCTGATACTCGTCGATCATGACGAATTCGTAGCGGCGATTGTAGAGCTGCCGCGTCGCGTCGTCGTTCCGCAACAGGCGCACGGATTCGAGCAGCAGGTCATCGAAATCGAGTGCGTTGGCCTTCCGTAATTCCTCTTCGTATTGTTCGTAAATCGTCGCAAGCCGGGTGAGCTTGGGATCTGTTGCGGCTTTGTACCAATCTTCGGGCGTCTGGTTATGGCTTTTTGAATGGCTGATGCGGGACTGCATTGCGCGGTACTGCATGAACTTCTCATCCAATCCCACGCGCTTATAGACCGATTTCAAGAGCGCTAATTGGTCGTCGTCATCGTAGATGGTAAAGCGCTTTGTGAAGCCTTGCCGCACTGCGGCAAGCGAATCGCCGTCCCGGCGCAATGTGCGGACACAAAAGGAATGAAAGGTTGAAACCACCGGGCGGTTCGCGGGATCGCTCCCGCCGAGCAGAGTGGCGACCCTCTGACGCATCTCGTCTGCGGCTTTATTTGTAAATGTGACGGCAAGAACGGCCGGACCGGGCACGTGCTGCGCTTCGATGAGGTGCGCGATGCGATGAGTAATCACACGCGTCTTGCCGCTTCCGGCTCCAGCAAGAAGCAGGAGCGGACCTTCGACGTGGGCAACCGCTTCGCGTTGTTGCGGATTTAAACCTGCAAGAAAATCCATCACTACTGGATCGGGGTGAGCGTTTTCAGAATAGCACCGGGAAGCATGCGGGAATGCGCCGATGATTTTTGCCGATCCAGTAGTCTGGTGGTTGCGGCTTCGCGCCGCTGTTGATGTATCGCCGAATACTGTTCACCTGCCTGGCTATGGGAGCTCTAGCTGGGCTGGTCGCCGCATGGCAAAGCGGCGAGGCGCCCGTCTTCGATCAAATCGATTCGATTGTAAAGACGCTCTCTGCGATTACTGGTCTTCCGGAGAAACATGAGGTTCCGTATGCGCTGATTTCGAAGCGGAATTTGCGGCATTTTCTTACAAAGCGCATCAAAAAGACACTGAGGCCCGAAGAGATTCATGCAGATGAGCTGGCGCTGAAGATGTTCGGCCTCGTTCCGCAGGAATTCGATCTCCGTAAATCGACTGTCGATCTGCTCACTGAGCAAGCTGCCGCTTTTTATGATTACGACAAGAAAAAATTATTCCTTCTTGAAGGCTCATCGTTAGAAGCAGAAACGACAACGCTCGCCCACGAGCTGGCGCACGCTCTGGCAGATCAGCACTTCGATCTCGGCAAATTCATGCAGGATGCGCCTTCGAACGACGATGAGAATCTGGCTCATACAGCGGTGGTCGAGGGGCAGGCCTCATGGTTGATGCTTGCCTATGATCTGAAGCAAGCCGGACAGCCGCTGGCGCCAACGAAGGACATGCTTCAATCTGTCGGTGAATCAAGCGAGAGTTCAATGGCTGATTATCCGGTTTTAAAGAACTCGGCGCTATACATTCAGGAATCGCTCTTGTTTCCCTACACGCAAGGCATTCTATTCTTCGACGCAGTTTACAAAAGGATGGGCAAGGCCGCCTTTACTTCCGTCTTCAAGGATGCTCCGACTGACTCAGCCGAAATCATTCATCCGGAGCGATACTTTACACATTTGAAGGCGGCGAAACCGGCGCTGCCGGATCTAGAGTTAAAGGAAAAGATTACGGAGCTGACCGAGGGATCGGTTGGCGAATTCGATCACGAGATGATACTGCGGCAGTACGTTGGACAAAAGGAGGCAGAGGCGCTTGGGCCTCATCTGCGCGGAGGACATTTCAAAATTTCCGAGGCGGGGAAGAAGCACACACCTTTGTTAGAGTACGTTTCCGAATGGGATTCGGAAGAGCATGCGAAACGCTTCTTCAGTGATTACCAAAAGGTGCTCGTCGGGAAGTGGAAGCATTGTGATGTCCTGGCATCGCGGAACAGAGTTTTTGCCGGGGACGGCGATACCGGCTATTTCGTTGTCCGCATGTTCGCGAGTAAGGTGGTCAGCATCGAAGGACTGAGCGATCGCGACGATTGGCAAAGGTTAGAAGAGCCTTCGGAAAGGGCCTCCGGCGCGGTACACTGTTGTGTGGAGTTTCATCCGTGAAGAAGATTTTTGCTTTAGCTGCCGGTGTTGCCTCGATTGCCGTTTTGTTGTTTGCCACGGAGACAAATACTCCGCGAAAAGCGCCGGAGCTGGCGTTTTCAGTTCCCGGGCAAGGCCAGAAACTCTTGAGCCAGTACAGAGGTAGAGTCGTCGCGCTAGAGTTTATCTTTACAACGTGCCCGCATTGCCAAGCGGCATCGCGAGTGATGACGAAATTCCAAGAGGAGTATAGCAGCCGCGGATTCCAGGCGTTGGATGTTGCGATCAATGACAACGCCGATCTTCTCGTTGACAACTTCGTGAAGGACTATCAGGTTGGCTTCCCGGTTGGTTGGACGACGCGCGATCAGATGTTGACCTTCATGGGGTTCAGCATGGCGGAGCGTTTTGTTGTGCCGCAACTGGTGTTGATTGACCGGAAGGGAGTCATTCATTACCAAACGCCTGCAACATCTAACGATGATTATGGGAAGCTGATGAAGGAAGATGCGATCCGGCAACACATCGAGGAGTTGCTCGCGCAAAATAATTCGGCTTCGCGACGGAGCTCGAACGGAACGAAAGTCGCTGTAGCCAAGAAGACCTCTTAGTAATTTCAATCGTGCGCCCGTAGCTCAGCCTGGATAGAGCGTTTGCCTCCGGAGCAAAAGGCCAGAGGTTCGAATCCTCTCGGGCGTACCAAATTCCCGACGCACACTTTTGATTCAATGATGTTGGCGAGGACCCGCACGAGATCCTCCCCGTACCGAAGATTCGGCAGAGTTGGCCAATTATCGGGCCTGTTGCCGTCTTGCCGTTTTCTGTTCTCTGTCCAAATTCAACGTATGAGCCCGGATGCAGTGAAGGCCATGCTTCCGCAACACGAGATCCAATTGAAAGACGCTGGCATCACAGCATTATTCTGAAGATTGTCTCTGCTCCGCCGATACGCTCTTTTCTTGGCGACCGCGATCGCCGTTTTGTTTTTGTACTTTTACCGGCTCGGTGGTGTCGGGGTTCTAGGTCCGGACGAGCCAAGATATGCAGCTATCGGTAGGGCTATGGCTGCGGGCGGGGATTTTGTTACTCCAGTCCTATGGGGTTCACCATGGTTCGAAAAGCCGCCCCTGTTGTATTGGATGACCGCGGCTGGAACATTTACTGGCTTATCTCCGGAGCTCTGCGGTCGTGTGCCTGTAACACTACTGAGTCTGGCCTTCCTCGGCGTGAGCTTTTGGCTGCTCCAGCGTGAATTCGGTCGAAGCGCGGCCGCGATCTCAACGCTGCTCCTCGCGACCTCCGCGGCTTGGCTCACTTATAGCGAACTGTGTTTGACTGATTTGCCACTGGCTGTCTTTTTTGCCTCGGCAGCCTTTTTGAGTCTGCCTTTCCTCCGGCCTGAGCCCACCAGAAGGTTAATTCACGCTCGTTTCGTGCTCATCGGCGTTTGCCTCGCATTGGCCTCACTTGCAAAAGGCCTGGTGCCGCTTGCCCTGGCGCTACCCTTTGCCTGGTTTCTTCGTGGCTTCTGGCGCAAATGGTGGCTGGCGGCTGTCTCTTTTCTCGTAGTTGCCGCGCCGTGGTACCTCATCGTCTACGCGCGGAACGGAAGTCAGTTTGTTGACGATTTCTTCTGGAAGCATCATGTTCAGCGCATTTATTCGACATCGTTGCAACATGTTCAGCCGTGGTATTACTACATCCCTGTGCTTCTCGCGGGCTTGTTTCCCTGGACACCTCTTATCGGCTTACTCGCATCGCGGAACTTACTCGCAGATAACAGACGCCGTTTTCTAGGATCTCTATTTTTGATCGGCTTCATCCTGTTTAGCGTGGTGTTAAACAAACTGCCGGGTTATTTGCTTCCGTTAATACCGAGTCTCTGGTCCCTAATTGGAGCACAGTTTGAGACGAAGCCATTCAATCAACTTCATTGGCTCTGGTTACTGCCTTGTACCTTGTTGATCTCGACCATTCCACTGCTTGCGCGGACACTTCCTGAATGGCTTAGCAGGGGAAAGTTTCAGTTGCTGGCTATCGGATTCGCTCCCATGCATTTCGTCTTCCTCGCT
This sequence comes from Acidobacteriaceae bacterium, assembly GCA_019240405.1. GTDB lineage: Bacteria > Acidobacteriota > Terriglobia > Bryobacterales > Bryobacteraceae > Bog-105. Next base: position 167,241 of record JAFAYL010000047.1, on the reverse strand, counting down.
GTATGCTTGTGCGCACCTTTTGCGCTTCGGCGCTCGTGGGCTGCTGCGCTGCTGATTTTATGTGTGTGCGCGGCGGGAGTTTACTTGAAAGAAAAAGCTTATCCAGTTCTGGACGAGGAAGTCTCGGCACGAGGTCTATGGCGTCAAATAGAAACGCTTCCGGGAGCAGTGTGCAATGCGGGACTTGATCGAGCTTGGCAATTCGGTTTGGCGTTCTATAATGGATCGCCTATTCCAGATTGTGGCTTGCGCAGGTTTGATTTTGGTATTCGGGCTCGCGATCACCTCCGGCCGGTTATAGAAAGGTTGAAAGAAAAAGCCGGCCGATGAGTCGGATCAGCCGGCCATAAATAGAGACGAGATGCGCGTTAGCCTACGCGGCGTTAACTTGTTTCCGCCGGCGCCACGCGCGAGTGGCCCCCGCCATCAATAAGCCGACACCGAGCAGTGCGAAACTGGCCGGTTCAGGAGTGTTGGAGCAGATGAGGAATTCCTGCTCGCGCGGACAATTTACCGAGGTCACAATATCAAAGTTGTTGAAGTTGAGACCGGCTTTGTTGTAGTTTGCCTGAGCTTCTTGGATGTAGGTCGTATCTCCCGGTATCAAATTCAGTTTCGGATTCGAAAGTGAAGTCGAGCTGGTAATCGAGTGGTCGATGATATCCCAGACCGCGTGTTGAATATTGATCTGACTTGTTCCTGAGGCTTTCGTGATTAAGGTGAAAAGATACGCCGCCTCTTCATACTCAGTTTGCTCACCGGGATTAAACGTATTGGCGAGAGACGAGCTGCCGACCTGCGTCAGGTTTGCAGTCCATTTCGCACCTTGGTTCGTCCAATCCTGATCGTCAACACAGAGCGCTGTATAATTAGTCCCATTCACCGAAATCGTGTAAGGGCTAACATAGACAGAGCCATCACTCACCGGTTGATTGTTATTAGCCGCATCGCTAACGCTAACTAAAGTCACATTTACTGGCCCCGCCGAAAGGAGGGCGCCAAACGCAAAAAACATCAAAACATATTTCATTTCAGTTCTCCAGGTTTTAAAAGTTCAAGTCTTCGCGCAGGAATGACAAGCCGGCAAGACAGGACAACGAATTTGCCTGCCGATTTATCTCAGAGCGAGACCGTGTTACCGGCCCACCCTGCTTGCGATATCGACCTCAAGAGAACCGCGGTTTCTTTGGGCCTTCGGACCTGGAATTAACCCCAGGCCCTACGTCTGTGATTGATTTGAGTTTAAAGAGCGGATACCCAGGCGTAAACTGACTCTCATGGTCTAAGGTGTTTGTGAACCAGCAGTACTGAGTGATCTTTCGCACCTTTCCGAGCAGACCTTATTCCCGGAACGTCTAGTAAGTGCAATTCACTGCAATCTTCAACAGCAAAAAATTGGGTTGTCGCTATGTTTTGCGTAATCAGAGCTATGATGCCGTATCTAATCAACAACATAAACTGAGCGATGAGCGAACGCAAAACACTTGGAAATAGCGATATCGAGATTACATCCCTAGGCGTAGGCGCGTGGGCGATGGGCGGTGCGGGCTGGGCGTTTTCCTGGGGCGAGCAGGACGATCAGGACTCCATTGCCGCCATTCACGCCGCTTTTGATGCTGGAATGAACTGGATCGATACGGCGGCGGTTTATGGTTTAGGCCATTCGGAAGAGGTTGTCGGGAGGGCCATTCGAAATATCACAGAAGAGCCGTATGTCTTTACGAAATGCGAGCGCCGCTGGGATGCGCAAGGAAAGATTTTCAGTTCGCTCAAAGCCGAGTCCGTTCGAAAGGAATGTGAGGCCAGCTTGAGACGGCTTGGAGTGGACGTTATCGATCTTTATCAAATCCACTGGCCGTCACCTGAAGACGATATCGAGGAAGGCTGGACGCAAATGGCTCGCCTGAAACAGGAAGGGAAAGTGCGCTGGATCGGAGTTTCCAACTTCAATGTCAACCAAATGAAGCGAGCGATGGCGATTGCTCCCATCACGTCGCTTCAACCTCCCTATTCGCTGCTCACCCGCACTTCTGAGGAGGAGATTCTCCCGTTCGCGCGAGAGAACAACATTGGAGTTATTGTTTATTCGCCCATGCGCGCGGGGTTACTTACTGGCAAGATGACCCGGGAGCGCGCGCTTCACTTGTCTCCGGACGATTGGCGCAGCAGGGATCCGGATTTTCAGGAGCCGCGGCTCAGCCGTAACTTGAAGCTGGTCGAGGTTCTTCGAAATATTGGAGACCGCCACGGCCGAACGCCCGGTGAAGTGGCGCTCGCTTGGACGCTGAACAATCCTGCAGTGACCGGGGCAATCGTCGGACTCCGGCGGCCTGATCAAGTACACGGAATTCAAGGAGCGTTAACGTTCAGGCTGACTTCTGAGGAGATTGCGGAAATAGAAGCGCGTTTCTGGTGAACGGGTCCGCTTGCTATAACAGCTTCTCGATTTCGAGCTCTGTCAAATCGCGAATGAGGATGTCGGGCTGGGCGGCCCTGAGCTCTTCTATCGAAGTTAAGCCTGTCGCCACGCCAATCGATTGAAAGCCGTTTTTCTTTGCCGCCTCAATGTCATTTCCGTGATCACCAATCAAGGAAACGCGGCAGCTTGTGCTCGCAAACTCTTTCTTCGCGCGCAGCATAGCGATTTTAGCCAATCGCGTCCGCGTCGTTCCGTCCTCCGCAAAGGCTCCCACCGAGAAGTAATGCCGAATGCCGGCCAGCTCCAGCTTTCTCCAGCCAATCTGGCTCAAGTTTCCCGTCACGACGCCCAGGGCTGCGCCTCGCGCTTTGAGTTCGGTCAGTGTTTCACGCACTCCGGGGCAGATATTCGCCTGTAAATCACAGGTACAGCCGGCGAGATACGCGCTCTGGCATTCCAAGATGATTTCCTTTAAGCCCCGCCGAATTCGCCGTTCGCTACAGCCCGAAGCTCGAAGCATGTAGGCGATAAGATCATGATCGAGCATCCCGGATGTCGGCACGCCATCAAGGGTCGTCGGAATTCCTGTCACTCTCCGAATGCCTTCGATGAGAGAACGCTTGTGATGTGCCCCAGCATTTCGCAGAAGTGTCCCATCGATATCGAATAAGACCAGGCTCTTGGATGGGGTCACGTCAACTTTGGCAAGAGGGCACGCAGCAGTTTCAAGAAAGTGCCCGAAACGCGCTCGGCAATCTCCAATACTTCTTGGTGGTTCAGTTTCTCTCCGCTAAGGCCTGCCGCCAGATTTGTCACGCACGAAATCCCGAGCACTTCTAGACCCATGTGCTGGGCGGCAATTGTTTCGAGAACCGTGGACATTCCGACGAGATCGGCGCCAATGGTTTTCAAGAATCGGATCTCGGCCGGCGTTTCATAACTAGGGCCCACTAAAGCGCCATATACGCCCTCATGCAAGGTGATCCCGAATTCGTCCGCAGTGTCCCTGGCCAACTGCCGCATACGCGGCGAATAGGCTTCCGTCATGTCGGGAAATCTCGGGCCAAGCTCTTCATCATTGCGCCCGACCAGCGGATTAGCGCCTTGTAAATTGATGTGATCCGAAATCAAGACCAGCGCGCCTTCCGCAAATGCCGGGTTAATTCCGCCCGCCGCGTTTGTCAGCACAATACGCTCGACGCCTAACTCGCGAAATAAACGCATGCCGCTAGTTACTTGCTTTGCCGTATAACCTTCGTATAAATGAAAGCGGCCCGACATTACGGCGAGGTCTACTGTTCCTTTGCCGTCTGCTCCGAGCGTTCCAATTACAAGTTCGCCTGAGTGTCCGGTTGCGGTGGCGACGGGTAAACCAGGTATCGACCCATAAGGAAGGCGGAGCGTGTGGCCGAGCGATTCCGCAAATGCACCTAGTCCGCTTCCCAGCACGACGCCAATTTTCGGCCGGATCGAAGTTTTCGATTCGATGAATCGGGCGGCCTCACGCATACTTTCCGACACCCTTTTGTCCTGCACGCTAGAGAAGGATGCCGGCGATGCAAGCCGACATGAAGTTCGCCAGCGTTCCCACAATCATCGCTTTCAGCCCCAATCTCGCCAGATCTGACTTGCGCGATGGCGCGAGGGCTCCTATGCCGCCAATCTGAATAGCAATGGAGCTGAGGTTTGCAAACCCGCAGAGCGCAAAGGTGGAGATGACGAACGAGCGCGGTGTCATAATCGCCTTCACTTTCGCCAGGTCGACGAACGCAACGAATTCATTCAGGACCATGCGTGTCCCCAGCAGTTTGCCGACCGTCGCGCAGTCGTTCCAGCTCACGCCGAGCATCCATGCGACTGGCGCAAATAGAAGAGCGAGAATTTGTTGCAGGGACTCAGGCATCCAGTTTATGTGCGAGTGCAGCCAGCCGAGCGCTCCATTAACCAACGCGATCAGTGCTAGAAACGCAATCAACATCCCGGCTATATTCAGCGCGAGGTGTAAACCGTCTCCGGCGCCCCGCGCGGCCGCATCAATCAAATTCACCCCAGGTTTCTCCACTTCAACTTTAAGGGTCCCCGCAGTCACGGGAGTGCCCGTTTCGGGCACGAACATCTTCGCGAGCATGATGGTTGCGGGCGCGGTCATTATGACAGCGGTGAGCAGGTGTGCGATAGATACACCGGCAATCGCTACATAAGCGCCCATCACTGATCCTGACACGTGCGCCATTCCGCTGACCATAATTGTGAAGAGCTCAGATTCCGTCAAACTTTCGAGAAATGGCCGGATCGTCAGTGGCGCCTCGGTCTGCCCCATGACGATGCTCGCACCGACGCTGGTGGATTCTGCACCACTCGTGCCCATGAATCGTTGCATAACGATCGCCATTCCCTTTACAAACAACTGCATCACGCCGAGATAGTAAAGAACCGCAAACAATGAAGAGATAAAGATCACAATCGGCAGAACTTGAAATGCGAAGATAACGCCGAACTGATCATTCTTGAGGCCGAGCTTATCGCCAAACACGAAGCTCGAGCCTGCCGCCGTGTAACTCAGCAGTGCGTTAACGAACAGGCTGATGCCATAAAACAGCTCGCCGAATTTCGTCTTGAGAACTAAGAAGGCGAATCCGAATTGCAGCAGGACGCCCCAGAGGAGAACTCGCTTCTGAATTGCCGAGCGCTGAGTTGAGAACAAATACGCGCACAGAATAATCGCCGCTATACCGATCAGTCCGGCAAATCTTGCCATTCGTACTCGGCTTTAGCTGACAACTTCCAAAATCAAATCGCGCTCATCTACAGGCTGTTGGGAAATCTTGAAGGCGTCTTCCACCAGCTCAGCGGCCTCGCTAAGGTGCTCATCACCGGTGTAGTAAATGCGGCAAAGTATGCTTTCTGGCTCGATCTTCTGCCCAACTTTCACTTCTAGAATCACGCCCACGGCTGGGTCAATCGAGTCTTCTTTCGTGTTACGGCCCGCTCCAATCATCGAGGAAGCTTGTCCGATGAGCTGAGCGTCAATCGCACTAACATAGCCCCCGCGGCTCGTGACAATTTCCTGAGCGCCTGTAGCATTCGGGAGCAGGTCGAAGCGATCCATCACCTGTGGATTCCCGCCTTGAGCCGTAATGACGTCCTTGAATTTCCGATATCCCGAGCCGTCCAGCAGCCTGGCTTGCGCGGTTTCTCGCGCTTCGTCCAAACTTGTCGTTAGCTTTGCAAGAAAAATCATGCGGGCCGCAAGCTCGAGCGAAAGGCGGGTCAGATCCGCGGGGCCGGCGTTTTGAAGTGTCTGGGAGACTTCCATCACCTCAAGCGCATTCCCCACTGCGTATCCAAGCGGCTGGCTCATATCTGTGATCAAAGCCTGCACGCGCTTATCGAGGCGTCGGCCGATGCCCACCATCATCTGAGCGAGCCGCCGCGCATCGACCTGTTTTTTCATGAATGCCCCGGATCCCACCTTGACATCGAGAACAAGCGCATCTAGGCCGACGGCGAGTTTCTTCGACATGATCGATGACGCAATCAGCGGAATCGATTCCACGGTTGCGGTAGAGTCACGGACCGCGTAGAGTTTTCCGTCGGCAGGAGCAACTTCCGGGGTCTGACCGATGAACGCAAGCTGATGCTCTGCCAATTGCGGCAGGAATTCTTCGAGGGTGAGATCGGTGCGGAAGCCCGGAATGGACTCGAGTTTGTCTAGAGTGCCACCTGTGTGCCCCAGCCCGCGTCCGGAAATCATAGGCACCACAACTCCGGCGGCAGCGGCAATCGGCGCTGCTATTAAGCTTGTCTTATCGCCCACTCCGCCCGTTGAATGCTTGTCGACTTTCACGCCAGGTATGGATGACAAATCTACCTGCGAGCCGGAGTTCGTCATCACCTCTGTCAAGGCACTCACTTCGCGGTCCGACATGCCCGAGAAGTATACGGCCATCAAGAATGCAGCGATCTGATAATCCGGGATCTCCTCGCGTGTGTATCCATCTACGAGATATAGAATTTCCTCGGCGGAAAGTTCTTCGCCATCCCGTTTGCGATGAATCAGGTCGACGGTACGCATTTTTCGTTCTCAGCGTACCATCCTCAATCTATTGAAACGACACGATCAGCGCTAATTTGAGGCCGGCGTTGAATGCTTTAGCCTCAAAAGCTTGTCTAAGAAGGAAAATGTAAGCGGAGTAGCGGCTAATTAAGCGCCATTTTTCTGAGGAGCTTGAAGTTCTCCAACATCTTGCCTGTTCCGAGAACAACGGAAGCGAGCGGCTCGTCGGCTATCAAAACCGGGAGACCGGTATCTACTCGAATCTTCTCATCGAGCCTCTTCAACATTGCTCCGCCGCCGGTCAAAATGATGCCGCGCTCCGTGATGTCGCCGCTAAGCTCAGGTGGCGTGCGCTCCAAAGCAGCCCTAACCGCCGCGATGATCGTAGTTACACAATCGGAAAGCGCCTCACGGACTTCCGCATGATTCACAGTTACCGATTTTGGCAAGCCTTGAAGTAGGTCGCGGCCGCGTATCTCGATCTCCGCAGGCTCCTCAAGTGGATATGCCGAGCCGATCTCCATTTTGATTCGCTCCGCCGTACGCTCGCCGATCAGGAGATTGTATTTCTTTTTTACATACTCCATGATTGCGTCATCCATTTGGTTGCCCGCCACACGTATCGAACGCGAATAGACGATTCCTGACAATGAGATCACGGCGATGTCCGTTGTTCCGCCGCCGATGTCGACCACCATATTTCCGCGCGGTTCGGTTACCGGAAGGCCGGCGCCCAGCGCCGCCACCATAGCCTGTTCCACCAAATAGACTTCGCTCGCTTTGGCTCGATATGCCGAATCCAGAACCGCCCGCTTTTCTACTTCGGTAGTTTCGCTTGGCACTCCCACTACGATCCGTGGGTGAACCAAACTCTTGCGCTTGTGCGCCTTTTGAATGAAGTAGTTCAGCATCCGTTCGGCCATTTTGAAATCGGCGATCACGCCGTCGCGGAGAGGCCGGATGGCGACAATATTCGTAGGCGTCCGCCCTAGCATTTCCTTGGCCTCGGACCCGCAACCCACAATTTCCCCGGTGCTCCTGTTCACAGCCACAATCGAGGGTTCATTCAAAACAATGCCTTTACCCGCCACGTATACCAGCGTGTTTGCCGTTCCAAGGTCAATCGCCAAATCGGAAGAGAAGGCCCGAAAAATTGAGCGGTAGATCATCTAACCCATAGTGAGTTCCTACTCAGGCGTTGTCTCACCCATTCGGCTAATCTTCGCTAAGAATTTGCGGGGTTTCTTAAACGCCCTGGTTAAAGGGCGCCGGCCAAAATTCTCGGCAGGTCCGCGAACTGCACTCGTAGGCCGACATGAAAGGTCCCGAAGAGTGCATAAACCGCGCTCACTTCGTCGAACCTCATCTCGTAGATTAGATTCTTGAAGACCAGCGGGTCGTCAGCAAACAGATCTACCCCCCACTCCCAGTCATCGAAACCGATTGATGTAGTGATGATCTGTTTCACGCATTCGGCATAACGCCTCCCAATGAGCCCATGCTCGTGCATCATCCGCTGCCGCTCGGCCATTGAGACCTGATACCAGTTCGTCTGTTCGCCTCTTTTTCGATCCATGGGATAGAAGCACAAGTATTTTGACTCTGGAATCCGTGGATACAAGCGAGGCGCCATTGCGGCGCTCTGCCGGCGAATGACTTCGGCAACTCCGGCGTTCCATTCCAGCGAATGAGGCTCCAATCCGCGTTCTGCAAGTTGCGCGTAGGTTTTGGCGGAAGAGTCGTACAATCCAAGCTCCACTACCGACAAATAGGAGTACGCCGGTTCGAGGTAATCGGAAAGCTCCAAACCCGCGATGCCAAGTTCTACCCGGTGCAGATCTTCGAGCGAATCACGAAAATGCAGCAGGATTAGATCGCTCTTATGTCCAAGCTGCGAATACAATGCGGACTGATTCGGATGCCCCGCCTGGGAGTCACCCGTGTTATACGCGATTGCCTGCAGGACGGCCGTCGCCTTCTCCAGAATTTCTTCTCGGCGCGATTCCGCGAGCTCGCGCCAGGCAGCCCGCCGGATGCGGAACATCTGGTGCAGCACGCTCGAACCTTCGAGCGTGAGCGGAACTGCTGGAACTTCAGCCACGCTGGATCTCCAAAGCGTCCGCGGGAAGGGAAGGCAGCTCGAACCGGTATTGCCCTTCAAAAATCTCCTCGAACAACTCCAAAATTTCGTCGTGAATCAAACCGTTATCCGCTAAAACGTAATTGCCGTGAAGATCGAGCGGTTCGCGCCTCATCCCGGAAACTTTGCCTCCCGCTTCACGCACCAGCAAAGTGCCCGCAGCCATGTCCCACGGATTCAGACCGAACTCCCAAAATCCGTCCAATCTTCCGCACGAGGTATAAGCGAGGTCCAAAGCCGCTGATCCCCCGCGGCGCACACCGTGTGTGGACATTCCCAGCTGGTAATAGAAATGAATGTTCACGTCCCGGTGACGCCGACGGCTTGGAAAACCGGTTGCGACGAGAGCGTTATTCAGCGTTCGTGCTCGGCTTATACGAATCGGGGCTCCGTTCAACCGCGCGCCCGCACCCCGCTCTGCAGCAAACAATTCATCATTGAGTGGATCAAAAACAACTCCCGCGATTACCTCTTCGTTACGCGCGACCGCAAGCGTGACATTCCACATCGGAAAGCCATGAGCGAAGTTCGTCGTGCCGTCTAAGGGATCAACGTACCACCGAAACTCAGATTTCATTTCTGCCCGACCGCCTTCTTCAGCAACGATCCCGTGATTCGGGAACCGCTCCTGTAAGCGCTTCAAAACGAGTGTTTCGCTCGCGCGATCTGCCGCGGTGACTAAATCAAACTCGCCCTTGAGCTCGAAACCTTCACCGCGGTGGCAAAGCAGCAGTTGCCCGGCTTCGCGAGCGATCGCAATCGCCGCATCCAGGAAATCTTCCATATACTGTCACTTCAACACAGGCCCGATGTAATCCCGAGCGTCACTTCTGAATTCGATCTTAGGGCTGGTAATACCCGGTTTTCACGCTGATTTTGAGCGATGGATCACGCAGCTCGACTTTCACAGGATGAAATAAGCCTGGCTGTTCGCGAACGTTTCTGGGATAAAAGCCCACGAGATACTGCGTGCGTAGAGCGTGCAATATCTCAGCGAATGAGCGATCTAATTGCTCGAAACCTTGCGCGTAAAAGATCCGGCCCCCAGTCGATTCGGCGAGTGTCGCAAGCGCATGCTCGCCGCCCACGTTGCGGCCCGCATCGCTTGCAATGGGAACGACGATCACTGGATACATCACAACATCGGCTCGTTGTGCGGCCTTAAGCGCATCTCCGTAACGTTTGTAGCTGGTGGTATCGCCGCCATCGGTCACAAGTACCATAACGTGCCGGCCCTCCCGATCGGCGATTGTGTCGCTCACCAGATAAATTGAGTCATATAACGAAGTGCCGCCTTCACCTCTGAGCGCGTGCAGAACGTGTTCGGCTCGATGCTGATTTCGCGAGAAGTCTAGCTCCATGTTGGTTCTCCAGTTGAAGGTGAACAAGGCGAATGCATCGTCAGGATTGCCGGCGTTCAGAAGGGTGGGAATGAACCTGACCACCGAATCAACCTCGTTGTGTAGCTCGATTTGCGTGCTTCCGCTGGTGTCGATCATGATCGCTACGGAAAGCGGTAAAGACGTGTTGCGCTCAAAGACCGCGATCTCCTGAGGCAATCCGCTGTCGAACACATGAAAATCTGTTTTATCGAGATCTGTCAGGGGCGCGCCCGATTTGTCGCGGACCGAAACCAGGAGCCGGACAAGATTTACGCGGACGGAGAAGGTGGGCGCCTGTTGCGGCTCGAGTCCCGTTTGAGACGGGGCCGAAGATGGAGCCGGTTTGAACTGCGCAGCCGCGAATGCGCTTACGCAGAACAACGCAAGCGCTGTTGCGGCAATGCCTGATCTACGGCGCACCATGTCCCGTTGAATCTTGGATCAGCTTTTCGTCCCACTCACCCTCAACCCACAGGGCACCGTCCGCGAAGAATTCTTTTTTCCAGATCGGCACCTCGCGTTTCAATCGATTGATTCCTTCGAGCGCCGCTTCAAAAGCCGATCTGCGGTGCGGAGCCGTCGCTATGACGGCAACACTCGCCTCCCCAATTTGCAATTTGCCCATGCGATGAATCATCCCCAGGCACCCAATCGGAAACTGAGTCGCTACCTCGAGCCCAATTCGTTTCATTTGTTCAAGCGCCATTTGCTCGTAGCACTCATATTCGAGGTATGTTGTCTGCCGTCCATTCGTGTTATTCCGGACCACACCTTCAAAAATCACTACTGCCCCGTCTTCCGGCCTTTGCACTCGGCGAGCTAACGCCTGGGAATCAATTGGCTTCCGCGTGATCGCAAATATATGTCCTTCGGGAGGGCAAATCGCTTCGCCAATGCCCCCGCTGACCGGAGGTAGGAATGCAATCTCGTCATTATCGGCCAGCTTCACGTCCGGCTTTACAAACTCCCGGTTGCGCGCAAACAATAACGACGGACGCTTATCGCGCAGGGTTTCGAACTCCGCTGAATAAGCATCAAAGAGGCTTCCGATCGTAGAATCGGGCTCGACATTCACCAGCTCTTCGGATCGCCCCACGATGTCTTTTAGGATCCCGAAGAACAATATCCTTACGCGCATGCCCAAAATCGTACCAGCCGGAAACGACTCCGTGGAATCCATGCAAAACAAGAATTCTATAATTGGCTACCAGGAAGGGGCGCATTTCCTGACGCTTCGATCGATCGCCCTATGACCACCCTTCAACAACGCAAGCGAAGAGCTGAGGAGATCATCAAGAAATACCGGTCCATTAGCGGGGGAGATCCATACGCGGCCGCCAGCGATGCCATTGCCGACATCTTGCTGTTCATTGCGCAAGACGAAACCGAAGCTACCCAGCTTCTTCAGTGCGCTGAGATGGACTTCAGAAGCGAGCTGCAAGGCGAGACTTTCTTAACAGAGGGGTAAGCGCGTCCTTAGGGGGCGCGCCCTGGCCCCCTCAGTGGCGTCGTAGCTCTTCCCGCAGTCTTCGCACCAGGTCTTCCCGCTCCGGACCCGCGAGTTCCTGTTCCAGCTTGCGAAGCGCCAGCCCGACTACATCCCGATGGTGAAGATTTGCGCCTAGTGCCTCATCTTCGCTTAGTTTCAGCCAGAGATTGTGCAGCTTATCGATATCTTCGGGCCAAAGGCGGGGTGGGTGGGGGCCAAGATTGACGTATGTTGATGGGCGCCCAGGCGTAATGATCTCCAGTGAGAAGGCATGCCTCGGCTCGAGGAGGCGCTCCCACGCTAAACCGATTCTGCGCGCCAGCCCATCTGTCGACATCCGGGGAGAAACACCCGTGACGAGCCGCGAGACCTTCAGTTGATTCGCAGCTTGAACAAGTGCTTCAAACGGATCAGAGCCGGGCGCAACCAACAGCTCGACATGCTTTCCTTCCTTTTCCGCCATTGTGACCACCGCGGAAAAAAGAGCTTTCTCGTCCAGACCGAACATCTGATCTTGTTTCAGGTCATATTCACTGTCCGGTGACTGCGATCGAACCGTCATCACGACAATGTCATTTCGTCGCAGGTCTGCCTTCTGCAGAGTACGCCTGAGGTGCTGCATGTTGTCTGCATTGCGAACCGCCACCAGAATGCATCCCGGCCGCGCGTGAACGGATTTTGGATCAACGCTCGGTTGCTGCTCCAGATTAAACTCTTCGAGCGATCCCTCGCGCCGTTTCTGGTGCTTTTTGGAATTCACGCGCTCAGAAATCGTAAATACGATGAAGAACGCGATGGTGAAGCTGACCCCGTAGATGGTCGCATACTGCTTCGAGAATAGATTCGCCACGGCAGTAGCAAGCAAAATTGTCGTCGTCACAGCCAGTCCCACTGGGATTTCGGTTCCGCCGATGTGAAGGTTTAAGGGAACTTTGTATTCCTGGTCTTTTCGCTGGAACCTCAGCACGAGAACACCAAGAGCTTTCAGCGTGAAGCTCCAAACAACGCCAAACGCGTAGGCCTCTCCTAACAGATAAACGTCGCCCCGGCTCAAAATGATCGTTACGAGCTGTAATACCGTGATCAGATTGATGATTCGGTACGTCGTGCCGTATTTTGCATGTGGCCTTCTGAACCAATCCAGGAGCACGCCATCTTCTGCGACGCGATTCAACACTCCGTTCGCCCCAATGAGAGATGTGTTAACGGCGCCTGAGAGAATTAGCACGCCTACAATCACGACAAAGATGTGGAACCCAAGCCGCAGGATCTGAGGTCCCGCCAGATTCATAGCGAGGCCGCCAATCAAGTTATCGACATAGGTTTTCCGGATATCATTCGGAATGATCATCGCGGCAAAGAGCGTGATCACACCGGTAGAAAAGATCGCGTAGAAGCAGACGATATTGCCCGTGATCTTTAGGTTCTTTAACTTCGGGTGGGCGATCTCCCGATAAACCTGAGCCAGCGTTTCGAAGCCGCTCATCGATAGCAATGAGTGGCCGAACGCAATGATGATGGCCACAACCGGAATCGTCGGCCAAATCGTTCCCTTAAACCATCCCAACGATTCGTTTGTGAACACGAGATTCCTCGGCAAGGGAGAGGTCGGTAATTGCCATTTCCCTTCAAGCAGAATCGTTAAGGGACACCAGATCAACAGTGCGACTACCATCACGGTGGTGATCTGCATGATCTTAAGGGCTGCATAACTCGATTCGTGAATGCCCTTGATATTGCTCCACCAGAAGTAGATCGTCACGAGCACAGCAAAGAAGGCGGCGAATGTGTTCGGATCAAGATGCAGGTTTTGGTGGGAGAAGCCCGAAATTTCGTTAATCAGCCGTCCTAAGTACTGCCCTGCGCTGACTACGCTGATCGGGCCGGTCAAAATGTAATCGAAAACAAGCGAAGAGACGGAGAGCCGCGCTACAAACGGACCCATGCTGTCGCGCACGACTACATACACGCCGCCGCGGACAAACATTCCGCAGCTCTCCATATAGACGGAGCGCACAGCGAAACTAAATATCATTACCCCGAGCACGTACCAGGCTGCGGAATTGCCAATCGCTTGCTCCGCGATACCTCCGGCATAGAACATCGAGGATGCGAGATCGCTTAAGACAATTGCCGCGCCCCGCCAATAGCTGATGAATGAGAGCGCGACGGTGGTCGCCACCACCACCTTGGAGGCTGTAGAGATCTTGGAGTCGGTGGCCATCTCTATAGAGCGGGTTTTTTGACTCGTCGCATTTCAGCGCGGTAACCCATCTAACGTTTAGCCTATACGCCTCGTTTCCCTTTTCGCTGCTTGCCGCGCCATAGTACTCTACTCATTGCTCCCGTTATATTCAAACCAAGAGGGAATCTTTTGCACCATCCAATCCCCGGCTCCCACAAGCATCGTACGCGGATTCGCGTCCGCTATGCGGAAACCGATCAAATGGGAGTCGTGTATTACTCGAATTATTTCGTTTGGATGGAAATCGGCCGCGTCGAACTGGTACGCGAGCGCGGCTTCAATTACAAAGAGCTGGAGCAAACTGAGGGACTGTTTCTTTCCGTGATCGATGCTACATGCCACTACTTGTATCCGGCGCGTTATGACGAAGAGATCGTCGTCCAAACGGAGGTGGTGAACGCAAGCTCTCGGACGATAGAGTTTGCATATCAAATACGCTCTGCCGGGTCCGACAGACTGCTCGCCCAAGGCTCAACCCGTCACATTTGGCTCAACCGGGAATGGCGTCCGGTACGCTTGCCCGATCAATACCGCGAAGTGTTGCGGATCGGGTGAAGCCATCAGGACTTGGGTTCGTATGATTCACGTCATTTTGCCGGTCGGCCTACTGCAGTGCAACTGCTCCATCTTCGGTGATGAGCAAACGCGCGAAGCTATCGTCATCGATCCGGGAGCGGAAATCGAGCACATTGAGCAGGTTCTCCGCGATCACAGTCTCAAGGTCAAGGCAATCGTAATCACACATGGCCATATCGACCATGTCGCAGGCGCGCATAAATTACGTGCTCTCACGGGAGCTCCGGTATATCTGAATGATCGCGATAAGGAACTGTTGGACTCACTCGATATTCAGGCCCAGTGGCTTGGTGTCGACACACCGCCCAAAACCGAGATCGACGCTGAGGCTGGAGATGGGACAGTTTTGCAGTTGGGCTGTGCCACATTCAACCTCATGCATACGCCAGGCCACACACAGGGCAGTATCAGCGTATGGATACCAGAGGAAAACAAGCTCATAGCCGGCGACACTCTGTTTCGCGATTCGATTGGCAGGACAGATCTTCCAGGAGGCAATACCCGCCTGATTCTTTCCTCGATAAAAACAAGGCTTTTTGAGCTGCCCGATCATACTCTTGTGATCCCCGGTCACGGTCCGAATACCACAATCGGCAGAGAAAAGGAGCAGAATCCATTTCTCCAAAACCTTTAATTGCGCGCCGGGCCGCCCGAATCGTGATTAGCGCCTTTCTCCTGTTTCACATTCTCGCGATAACCGTCTGGTGCATACCTATGGAGACTCCGCTAATCGCTGAATTCAAGGGTTTGATCCGCCCCTACATGTTCTGGTCAGGTCTCTTTCAGGGCTGGGATATGTTTGCTCCTGAGCCGAGATCCGTAAACGCGTATGTGGAAGCCGCGGTCATCTATAAAGACGGCCGCATTCACAATTGGAAATTCCCCCGAATGGAGCAACTCGGCTTAACCGAGCGCTATTACCGTGAGCGCTACCGCAAGTATGTCGAGAATCTCCAAGTAGATTCAAACGCCGCGCTCTGGCCGGATGCCGCTCGCCGCATTGCCCGATTGAATGAAGAAGACCCTTCGAATCCGCCCGCAATCGTAATGCTGATCCGATACTGGTCCGATATCGTGCCGCGCCCTGACGGATCCTACCGCCCCGAGCCATCGCGTGCCCGAATCTTTTTCGAGTACAACGTTAAGCCTGAGGATCTCAAGTGAGCCTGCGGGCATTCGCCGAATGCTGGAATCAATTCTTTTTCCAACCCAAGTCTCCTCTTCCCATCGCTTCGTTCCGCATTCTTTACGGAATCCTGGTCATTGCGAATCTGCTGCTGCTCTGGCCCGACTGGTTGGCGTGGTTCGGCGTGCACGCCTGGATGAGCTTATCGACGATGTACAAAGTGGAACCCGGGATTCGATTGAATTTGTTCACCGTAATTCCTCAAAACGATCGCTGGTCCGAAGCGATATTTTGGGTTGGGCTCATCTGGGCAGCTTTTGTGGCAATCGGTTTTCTGACCCGGCTCAGTAGCATCGCTACTTTTCTTTGTCTCGCTTCCATTAACGAAAGGAATCTTTTTGCCTTTCACGCCGGGGACACGTTTCTGCGTATTGCCGGATTTTTTCTCATCTTTGCACCCGCGGGGGCGGCCTTATCCGTGGATCGTATCCTTCGAGTGCGCAAGGGCAGGGAAGGCCTGGAGATCGCGTCGAGGAGTCCATGGGCGCAGCGCATGATCCAGTTGCAGCTATCGTTCGTCTATTTCTTTGCCTTCTGGTGGAAGTCGATGGGCGCGCCGTGGGTAAATGGCACGGCTCTCTACTACCTGAACCATCTCGATGAAATTCACCGGTTGCCCATTCCTGGCTTGTTCCAAAGTCCCATATTCACGAAGGTAGGCAGTTGGCTGACCCTTGCCCTCGAATTTTCTCTCGGGGTTCTCATTTGGTTTAAGGAGCTGCGCTACCCGCTGCTGATTGCTGGGGTCTTATTTCATTTGACTCTCGAATACGCTCTCAACGTTCCCATGTTTCAGTGGGAAATGATATCGGCTTACGTGTTGTTCGTCGATCCGGCAGACCTGGAGCGTGCCGGGCGCTGGACGCGCGCTCGCACTGCTGCAATTTCTCGAATCAGGTTTGGCGCGAGCCCTTCGCGCGTTTAACCCTTTGGCGCCCCTGTAAAGTCGCCCTAGCCCTCTTGCTTCGCTTCTTCCCCAGAGCTCATTCCTTCGAGTACGCTGGTAATCAATTCCTTCGCGTCTGCAAGGCTCTTCGAAATTAGCTGTACGTCCATCGCCGGCCTACCAAGTTGGCGCACGCTTTGACAGTACACGCCATGTTGCCCCACTAACACCATCGCATCTGTAATGCAATCGAGCGTCACTGCGAGCCGTCCACGCTCGCGTCCCATCATGAACTCGTAGCGTTCTAGTTCGCTCTTGCGTTCCTCGTAAACCGACATACGTTTCCTGTTACCACACAATCTCCACGAACTCGCGATCTCCTTTTTGCGTCAGCTCGAAAATCTATTTGGGCTCGACCCCGCTAGCGGAATGCTCTGACGCCGCCGGGGCATTTGGCTGGTCTGGCAGCACAAACGATGTTTCGCCTTCTCGCTGCAGTTTCAGCCGCTTCCGTATTTCGAGCTCCTGCGTTTTTGGATCACGTTTCAATCTCTCGATCCGTTGCTTCTTCGCTTCAATATTGCGTCGGAGAGTCGCGTTTTCTTCTTCCAGGGCGCGAAGCTGACGCCGCTTCTCAGTCAGCGCAGCGAGCCCTTGCGGGCCGCGCAACATAATCGCTGCGTAAGCAGCTAGCCCAACCAGCGCGGCGACAGCGGCAACAGGGCGAAGAATGCAGCGTAACACGTTAAAGTATTCCCTTACATATCTTTATAAACTTGTTTTACGGAAAGGTCCAGTGAAAATCTATTTTTATGAATGATGCTGTCGTTGTGCTTTGTACATGCGGTAAAGAAAACGAGGCGCTAAAAATAGCGAATGCGGTCATTGAGGAACGCCTGGCCGCTTGCGCTAACGTGTTGCCGCCGCTCCAAAGTGTCTACCGCTGGCAAGACAAAATCGAGACCGCTCAGGAGATTCTTATCCTGATCAAGACGACTCGTGAGCATTTCCCGGCGGTGAGAGATAGGCTGGCCGAATTGCACACCTACGATACGCCGGAAATCGTTGCGCTGCCCATCATCGACGGCTCAGAGAAGTATTTAGCCTGGCTCCGAGAGCAGGTGTGAGAGACGCATCAGGACCTGCCACAATCGAATTGATGCGCATCTCATGGATCGTTACCGCGAGCGCGTACGCCATTCTGATCACAACTCAGCTCAACGCTCAACAAAAGTCGGATGAAAAGCCGCTAACCGCGCTTCCTTACACTCCTAGTCTCGATGCGAGATTTGTTGACAAAACCGCTGATCCGTGTACTGATTTCTATCGCTATGCGTGCGGCAACTGGAACAAGCTGAATCCGATTCCGCCGGACCAAGCCCGATGGAATGTCTATACAAAATTGGCGGATGAAAACCAGCGTTTCTTGTGGGGCATTCTCGAACAAGCCGCGCGCGCAAACGCCTCGCGCAGCCCGAATGAACAAAAGATCGGCGATTTCTTTCACTCCTGCATGGATGAGGCCGCTATCGAGCAAGCAGGGATTCAGCCGCTTCAGCCAATGCTTGAGAAAATCGCCAAGCTCAAATCGATAAACGATCTGGGGGCCTATATTGGCGAGCAACACAAGAACGGCGTCGATCGAGGCGTGCTGTTCGGCTTCGAATCGAGCCAAGACTTCGATAACTCGTCTCAGGTAATCGCTTTTGCGGAAGCTGGCGGCCTGGGGTTGCCGGATCGCGACTGTTACACGAAGACGGATCCGAAATCTCAGGAGATCCGGCAAAGATATTCTCAGCATGTTCAGCGCATGCTCGAGTTGATCGGGGAATCCGCAACGGATGCTCAAACTGACGCCCAAAGCGTCATGGCAATCGAAACCGCTCTTGCCAAGGCCTCCCTAACTCGCGTAGAGAAGCGGAATCCCTATAATTTGAAGCACAAAATTTCCCGAGACGATCTCCTCCACATGGTTCCTGCCTTTAATTGGGACGCTTATTTAGACGTGATTCCCGCGCCGCAATTTGAGCAATTGAACGTCGAAGAGCCGAAGTTCTTCGATGAGCTCAACAATGAACTACGTAATCAAGCCCTTCCTGCGTGGAAGGCCTATCTACGCTGGCATCTCGTGCATTCAGAGGCGCCCTATCTCTCCTCTAAGTTCGTTGAGGAGAGTTTCGATTATTACAGCCGTTATTTGCAAGGTGTTCAGCAAATGCCGCCTCGCTGGAAGACATGTACACGGCTTGTCGATCAGGATCTCGGCGAAGCGCTCGGCCAAAATTTCGTAGCAAAAACATTTTCTCCCCAAACCAAGCAGGACGCGTTGAAAATGACTCAGGAGATCGAAGCCGAGATGGGCCGCGACATTAAAGATCTCACTTGGATGAGCGAGCCTACCAAACAGCGCGCGCTCGAAAAGCTGCATGCCGTGGTAAATAAAATCGGCTACCCCGACAAATGGCGCGACTACAGCTCCGTGCAAATCACGCCTGATGATTTCTTAGGAAACGTCAGCCGTGCATCGGCGTTCGAAGAGCGCCGACAGCTAGCGAAGATCGGTAAACCCGTGGTCGCGGCGAGTGGGGCATGACTCCGCCCACTGTAGACGCCTACTATAAGCCGCAAATGAACGATATCAACTTTCCGGCGGGCGTGTTGCAGCCACCTCTGTATGACCCCAAAATGGACGACGCGCCCAATTATGGCAATACAGGCGCAACCATCGGCCACGAGCTGACACATGGGTTCGATGACGAAGGGAGACAGTTTGACGCGCATGGAAATTTGAAGGATTGGTGGACGGCGGCAGACGCCAAGCAATTCGACGAGCGCATTTCATGCGTACGAAACCAGTACGCGCAGTACACGATCATCGACGATATCAAAATCAACAGCAGCCTGACTTCGGGCGAGGATGTTGCGGATCTCGGTGGCACGCTGCTCGCCTACATCGCATGGAAGCATGCGGCGGCGAATAAGAATCTTCAGCAAGTGGACGGCCTTACACCGGATCAACGCTTTTTCATCGGCATGGCGCAATGGGCTTGCGGCGATGAACATCAGGAGCTCAAACGCATGCGAGCCACTGTGGATCCGCATTCACCCGACCAATACCGTATTAATGGAGTTGTTTCCGATCTACCGGAATTCGGGCAAGCCTTCAGCTGCAAACCGGGCCAGCCAATGATGCGTGTGAACGCGTGCAGAGTTTGGTGACGAGGCCAGGCCTGAAGGCGTGCCGGGTTCTTGTGGCAAAGTGGCGGCCTCTCTCGCGAGGTCGGAATGCAGGAAAACTAGTTTCTTGCGGGCTTTGTGTTTAAGATGAAAATACAGGCGGGAAGGCACAATCCACGCTGCACAAGCCCGGCGGGAGGCGGAGTTGCGCCAGCTCGTTCTCGACGGCATGCCGCTGCGCATGCTGGGCAAATCGGGACATTGGATCATCAGATCGCTGCATCTCTACACGGCTTCGGGGCGCTGGTTTAACGAAACGTCAGGCCGCCGCGGACGCCTAAACGGCTCCTCTATGCGGTCGCTGATCGAGAGCCAGTACTCGGCCCTGTCCTCTCCACGCGAGACGGGATGCCAGTTATGCCCGGAAGCAGCCATCCAAAATCAGCGCATGCAGGATCTTTACGAGAGATATGAACATTTCATGCGAAAGGCCAATGCACACGCCCGGGACTACGAACAATTTATGAGGGCCGCAAAGACGTACAGTCGGCCTCCTCGTAACGCAGTAGAGCCTAACTCCTCCATTCGTTCACGCTCTTTGTCACGCGATCAATGATGAACGCTTTGGCCGAATGTGATGCCGTATGGTAGATCGCAAACGTTGCAGCTACATCCTCCCACCTGCCGCTCGAGAATTTTGCGCCCATGATCGGCCCAGGATTAATCAGCAGGCAATCTCCTTCATGTGAGATCTCCAATTCGTGATTATGCCCAAAGCAAACCACATCATAGTCTCTCGATTTCGACATCGGCCGCGCCAGATAATCAAAGTGGTTCACTAAGACGCGGCGCTCGTCGAAAACTGACTCAAAGAGCTCTCCATGCAATTGACAGTTTTTGTATTTCAGCGCCCTTGTGGTGATTCGGTATAGATCCGCATCATTGTTACCAAACACGACGTGAATGTCCCGTTCGAATCTGCCCAGTTCGTCTATAACGAAAGGCGAGCACAGATCGCCGCAGCAGATGAGAGCGTCGCAATCGTGAACGGCCATCAAAGCCAAAGATAGATTCCACAAATTGTCATGAATATCCGAGATAACGGCCAGGCGCATCAGTTTCACTCATAGAAATTGCGGTCCCAGGTGTGCTGCTTCAGCATCGCGAGGGTGTTTGCGTCCAAAGGCCCCACGCCTGACGCCCGGCAACTGCTCTCGACCGTCGCCAGCCGCCGCATCCCTGGAATCACAGTCGATACAACAGGATGTGAAAGACAAAAGCGTAACGCGATCTGTGGGAGGGTATCTGGCATCCCCGCGAGATCCTTCTTAAGTGCTTGAACTCGCTCCACAACCTGCCGCTTTCGGTCTCCCCGGAAATAGAAATCCCGAAAATCGCCCGGCTCAAACTTGGTGTTTTCCGTGATTGCGCCAGTCAATCCGCCCTCATCGAGCGGCACGCGCGCGAGCACTCCTACTTTTCTGTCTTGGCAAAGCGGAAATAGACTTGCTTCGGGCGTTTGGTCGAAGATGTTGTAAATCACTTGGACCGCGTCAATCTTTCCTGTTTTCACCGCTAGCAATGCCGAATCGGGATCGTGTTCTGAGACCGAGATGCCGAAATATCGAATCTTGCCGCTGCGCTTCAACTCTTCTGCCGCGCGCTGCCATTCATCACGCTCAACCCAAGCATCGGTCCAGACATGTAACTGCTGAAGGCAGACCTGCTCAATGCTGAGATTCTGGAGGCTCTGGTTCGTCGACTCCACGATGTAGTCATACGGAAACACGTCACAAATCGGGGTAGACGGCGTAGCCGGCCAGATACGATTCTTTGGAGGTACTTTCGTTGCGACGAACACCCGGCGCGGTGCGCTCTTCACCGCTCGACCTACAAGTTCTTCGCTATGCCCATCTCCGTACGCTAAAGCCGTATCAACAAAGTTCACCCCGAGCTCAAACGCGCGTCTGAGTGCGCGCAGAGACTCCTCATCCTTGTTGCCCCGCCATTGCTCTCCGCCAATCCCCCAGGCGCCGTAGCCGATCTCGCTTATTTCGACTTCAGTTTTACCAAGCTTCCTGTATCTCATTACCTCGCCCGTTCAATTGACGCACATCCCACAGAAAAACGCCCTACAAAAACACGAAGGCCGCCGGGCCTGACATACGACCGGCGGCCTGAATTAAAACGCTGGTTTGAACTTACGGATGGGCGACGTTCTCGGCTTGCAAGCCCTTGGGGCCCCGCTTGACTTCGAACTCCACCTCCGTACCCTCCTCTAGCGTCCGATATCCGTTCATCTGTATCGCCGAGAAGTGCACGAATACATCATCACCGTTCGAGCGCTGGATGAAACCATAGCCCTTAGCGGCGTTAAACCATTTCACAACACCTTTTTCTCTCACTACTAATCTCCTGTTTTAGATGCGAGATGAATGCCCGGCTACCCCGAAAATGCGCGACGAGAGCAAAGCCCCCGGAGCGCCGCTCGGGCTCGCAAGAACACAACCAGCTTGCATCGGAAAATCTGCAATACACTCTACCAGAGTCATTCGCCAGAGGCAAGGAAAAAGATTGGAAGGAAATGGGTTAACGGTTACTACTTATGGGTTCTATACGTACCCCGAAAATCCTAATCCACGAGCAAGCAGAGTACTATCTCAGTCACCCCATTGTGTAACTCAACTTACTTTTTAGAGACTTCCGGCGGCAGCCTGGGAGGGTATCTCCTTATTGGAAATGACGCTTCTTAAAGTTGCAGGCGAGGGCACAGTCAATAAACGTCTCGATAGCTTAACCAGGCCTTTGCGCTCGAGTTGATTCAATGTGGTCGAAGTCGTCTCTCGTGTCGCCCCGATCAAATCCGCCAGTTCCGCTTGTGTGATCGGTAACTGGTGGCCTTCGCCGTTGGCCGTCGCTTGCACTAGCTCAGAGAGCTCGGCCAAATAGTGCAGAATGCGAAATTCAACATCGCGGAAACAGAGCAACTCTACCTTCTGGGCCAAGGCGAGCTTTTTCTGGAGCAGCAAGTTAATCAACGAAGCGGCGAAATCAGTATTGCTCGGCACGAGATTTGCGATGGTCTGTCGCGGAATACGGTATCCGCTGCAGATCGTTAGCGCCTCGGCGTCGGCCTGATAAGCGGAGAGGGTTTCGCTCAACCCTTCTTCGCCGATCAATTCCTTCGGTCCGCTGATGCAAAGGATCATGCGGCTTCCAGTGTCACTCCTCCGGACCAGTTTCACCAATCCTTCTTGAATCAGGTACAGGGAATCGGCCGCTTGATCTTGCGAGAAGAGCAAACTTGAACGGCGGATCGGTCCTACGTGGCTTACTTCAGGTTGGGTTGTAAGCACCGTCGCTACATCAGGCGCGAGAGAGCTCAAAGCGTTTAGCCTCGTTTGTAAGACCGATTATACGCAGTTGTGATCCGGCTGACTAGTGAATTACCGAGTTTTTTAGCAAAAAGTTTACAACGAGTATTTTGTTGCGAAGGCTCTGAGAGGTTTCATCGAAAACACTATTCGGCTCAAAGACATGTATTTAGGGGGGTTATGCGTTCTTTTGGCGGAGTGGGTCGGCGAGTTCACGCGTCAGACTTTCCACCTTCTCAAAAAGATCAGGTGAACTTTCGTTTAACTCAATGCACCGCACTATGGCGCTCCCGACCACCACTCCGTCTGTAAGATGTCCAACCTCACGCACCTGCTCCGTGGTGCTGATGCCAAAACCCAATGCAAGCGGCAGATCCGTCAGACGTCGCATGTGCGCCACAAGCGGAGCGGCAGCAGCCGAAACTGATACCCGCTCTCCAGTCACCCCTGCTCGCGATACGAGATAAACAAAACCTGAAGAATATTCAGCGATTAAGCGAAGGCGGTGTTCGCTGCTGGTCGGCGCGGCGAGAAACACTGTATCGAGTCCCTTTTCTTTGAGTTGCCGCGCCGGCTGAGAAGCTTCTTCGACGCACAGATCTGTCAAAAGCACACCGTCGATTCCCGCATCGACCGCATCGGTCGCCAACCGCTCAAAGCCATATCGCAGTAAGGGATTCAAATAACTGAATAGTAATAATGGAATCTCTGAAGTTCGGCGGACGTCGCGAATGATCTCGAGGAGGTCGGCCACTGTGGTTTTCGCCCGCAAAGCACGGTCCGATGCACGCTGAATCACCGGGCCATCGGCGATCGGATCTGAAAACGGCACTCCGAGCTCGATCAGGTCGGCCCCGCCGCGCTCGAGAGCCCGGATGAGAGGCGCAGTGTGAGCCGGTGTAGGATCGCCCCCTGTGATGTATGCGATAAAAGCTTTTCGTTTTTCCGCCTTACACGTTACGAACAGGTTCCCGATCCGTGTCGCGACGCGAGTTGCCATCAGCCATCCAGCTCAGGCATGTTCTCGCGGTATATATCCATATCTTTATCTCCGCGTCCGGATACGCTTACCAGATACACCGCGCGCGGCTGGGTCCGCGCCCGTTGGAGCGCTTCCGCAACGGCATGGGCGGATTCGAGAGCCGGAATGATGCCTTCCGTACGAGCCAGTGTCTTCGCTGCCGCCAGCGCATCTTCATCGCTCACAGAAACGTACTCCGCGCGGCTTTGATCGTGCAGCCAAGCGTGCTCGGGCCCAACGAGCGCATAATCAAGGCCGGCCGATACTGAGTGAGTGGTGCAAATCTGCCCATCCTGATCCTGGAGCAGATAGCTGAATGCCCCGTGCAATACGCCGGGTGAGCCCCCATGAAATCTAGCTGCGTGCTCCCCTAGCTTCGCTCCTCTGCCGCCTGCTTCAACACCGATCAGGCGAACTTCAGAATCGGCAATAAACGAATAAAACACGCCAATGGCGTTGCTTCCGCCGCCTACGCACGCAATGATCGCATCCGGCAGTCGCCCGATTTGCTCCTGTGACTGCGCCCGTGCTTCTTCGCCAATCACTTTATGAAAATCGCGAACCATCATGGGATACGGATGCGCGCCAAGAGCTGAGCCAAGCAGGTAATGTGTCGTCGCTATGTTTGTGACCCAGTCGCGCATTGCCTCGCTGATGGCATCTTTGAGCGTGCGGCTTCCATTCGTAACCGCGCACACCTTCGCGCCAAGCAGTCGCATTCGAAAGACATTCAAACGCTGCCGTCGCATATCTTCCTCGCCCATGTAAACGACGCATTCCATGCCGAAAAGCGCGCAAACCGTTACTGTCGCTACGCCGTGCTGGCCCGCCCCGGTTTCGGCAATAATGCGGCGTTTTCCCATGCGCCGCGCCAGTAGAATCTGCCCGAGGCAGTTATTGATTTTGTGCGCGCCAGTATGGAGCAGATCTTCCCGTTTCAACCAGATTTGAGCGCCGCCCGTTTCTTCCGTAAGCCGTCGTGCAAAATACAGGGGCGTCGGTCTGCCAGCATAGTGATGCAGTAGGGATCCAAGCTCCTTGGCGAATTCCGGATCTTCGCGCGCCGCTCGATATGCCTGCTCCAGCTCTTCGAGAGGAGACATAAGTATCTCGGGCACATAGCGGCCTCCATATGGGCCGAAGTGTCCTAGCGCATCTGGCCCAGATCCGAGTACGTCATTGCTTATCGCACTCATCACACGGTCTCCTG
The DNA here is from genome assembly GCA_019240405.1 of Acidobacteriaceae bacterium. Classification (GTDB taxonomy): domain Bacteria; phylum Acidobacteriota; class Terriglobia; order Bryobacterales; family Bryobacteraceae; genus Bog-105. Next base: position 142,079 of record JAFAYL010000047.1, on the reverse strand, counting down.
CTGGATTGCGGCAATTGCCGCATGAACAAAATGGCGTACCCGCTGCGCGTCTTTTTTTCCAGGAGCCGATTCCAACCGCGAACATGCGTCTACGCCCCAAGGGCTTGCAACTCGGATCGCCTCAGCCACGTTCGTTCCGTCTAATCCTCCGGCAATGATTTTCCGGTACGGGAATGCCGCGGCGAGTGACCAGTCGAAGCAATTACCGGATCCGCCAAAATCCGGGGTTGCCGAATCAAGCATGTACGCTTCCGCTTCCAGCAATGGTGCAGTGCCGACTGGAACGCTCCTCCAAATTCTCAGCCCGCGCTGCAAGCGGGCCGGCGACTTCTCGCCGTGTAGCTGAAAAATGTCCAAAGGCACGCGTTCAGCGGCCTTGATCAGCTCCTCCTCGTTTGGGTTCACGAACACGCCGATTTTGAGAACGCCTTTTGGCAAACTCTTCACGATTTCCGCCGCGCGGTTGAAGGAGAGATATCGTGGACTGCGGGAGTAGAAATTGAGCCCGATCGAATTTGCTCCCGCTTCGACAGCCACACTCGCGTCCTCCTCGTTTGTAACCCCGCAAACCTTGATAATGAACGATGGCTCCGTACAGGTATTCATGGAGTTCGTTTAAGCAGAGCCTTTAGCGATGCAGCCGGATCGGGAGACCTCAACAGCGCTTCGCCTACAAGAAACGCATCGAAACCCGCTCCGCTGAGGAGCTCTATCTCGGAGCGCGAATAAATACCGCTCTCACTGACTCGTATTACATTTGCCGGCATGCAAAGGCTGAGTCGCAACGAAGTGTCAAGCGACACCTCGAACGTCTCCAAATCCCGGTTATTCACTCCGATGATCTCGGCGCCCGAATCTGTGGCCTTAGTAAGCTCTTCTCGATTGTGAATCTCCACGAGCGAGTTAAGCGACAGTGACAAGGCGAGCTCGCGGAAACTAGTAAGTTGTTCGATATCTAGGATTGCTGCGATCAGTAGAATCGCATCGGCACCGTGAGCCGCGGCTTCGAATATCTGGAGCCGGTCTACGATGAAATCCTTTCGCAGTACGGGCAAAGTGCTAGTCGCTCGCGCTGCCTCCAAGTCCAGCAACGATCCTTCGAAATACTGCTTATCTGTCAAGACAGACAGGCATGCGGCACCGCCTTGTTCATATGCGTCCGCGAGGAAAGCAGGATGAAAGTCGGTTCGAAGTACGCCTGCGCTGGGGGAGGCGCGTTTCAGCTCTGCGATGATTGCCGGCGCCGATTTGCGCAGCGCGCTCGCGAAGGGCCGCGCTGGCGTCTTACGTTCATAGGCCTGCCGCTCCAAAACGGCAGCGCGGGAGCGGAGATCGTCTAGTTCCTCGTACTTATGTTGGACGATTTCAGCCAGAATGCCGGAAGTACTGAGGCGAGCGGTACGATAAGGGTCGCCGAGCGTCATCGCATCCCAGCTTTGGAATCCTCATCGTAACAGGTCCGCCCGCTCTGTCGCAGCGTCCTATTAACGTCCGCCAGCGCTGCTCAACTGGCTTCTCTCCTCCAGCAAACTTTCTAGTGCCGCGATGCGCTCTTCGAGTTTCTGAATGGTCTCGTGCTGCTTTTGCACTTCGTTCAGCAACAGCGCAGGCAATTCAAGATACTGGACCGTCTGAATCCGCCCCGCTTGGTCCCGTACAACCAGATCCGGATAAATTTTCGCGACCTCTTCTGCAATCAGGCCGTAGTGAAGAGGCTTGCTCCCGTCTTCTGCCGGTTGCTTGTACCGGAAGGTCACTGGACGGAGCTGCATGAGCGCCTCGCTCGCCGGACCTATGTCCTGAATGTCTTCTTTATAGACGCGAGATGATAACAAAGTGCCGAGCTGGCCATTCGTAGTGATCAGTACCGCCGACCCGGTGACGCTCGCATTGCTAATACCCGCGATGTAAGTGCTGGTTTGTTGCCCGGATGCGCCTATGCGAATAACATTCGAATCCGTTGCCGTACCTGGGTTTCCGATCTCGATGTTATAGCTTCCGCTACCCCCCACATTTTGACCAGCGCCGGTTCCTATCGCGATGTTTTGTCCGCCGATGGTCACGTTCGAGAGCGCAAAATATCCCAGGGCGGTATTGCCCCCCGCGGTAGTGCTATTCGCCAGAGCCGCGAGTCCGACAGCAGTGTTATCGCTCGCCTGATTGTTGTAAAGCGCCGTGTATCCCACGGCGGTGTTGCCGTTTCCGATAGCATTCGAAGTCAAAGCGTAATAGCCAAAAGCGCTGTTATACTCGCCGGCAGTATTCGCTTGCATTGCCGAGCTTCCAACCGCCGTGTTGTTCGATCCCGTGGTATTCGCCGACAACGCTGACGCACCAAGTCCGACGTTGAAAGATCCGGTCGTATTCATCTCTAGAGTGTTCACTCCGAAGGCCGTATTTGCCACGCCTGTATTCGATCCAGAGAGCGCGCCGGCGCCGATCGCCGTGCTTTGGGTATTCGAGTTACTCGAAGATAGGAAGTAACCATTGATGTCCAGAATCACGTCGGTCGGATTTGTCGCATACGCGCTAACTGCGCCATTCGTTCCGGCCTCGACAATCGCGGCATTCGCGACCGCAACTCCGAGGTAGGAGTTAAGGGTAGAAGCCACCGGCTGAGCTCCGCCCGTGGGCCACACCGTGAGATACCCGAGAAATCCCGTTGGCACGACAGTCACATTGAGTGAATACGCCACTGCGGTCGAGGGTATTCCGCATGAGGCAGACAGAATTGGAAAACTTCTGACCGTTGTCGCCGGCAAGCTGGGCCCGCCCAAAGGTCCCACGGGATTCCGCGTATCCACAAGCCGGCACGGTTGAATACTTACATAATCTAGCGGCGCTTGCGCACGAAGAGCAGGCAAGCTAATACCTGCGACACACAAGGCTACAACGATTCCCAAACGATACGTTCTTCTTTGGAAATTTCCCGATAGTGCTCGTTCCATGTGAGCAATATCGGCGTTTTTGCGTGCTCGCTATAGTGATTCGATTAGGCAACCTCAACTCGAGCGCTGCATCTTGTTGAACTCGCGTAGAAGCCGTTGATCCCGTTCCACAAGAATTCTACGGGTTCAGCGAGAAATTGACGACAATATCGGTAACCACCTCTACCGGTTCACCGTTGAGCAGCGTAGGCCGATAGCGCCATTGCAATACGGCTTCTCTCGCTGCGTTTACGAGGAGCGGATGGCCGGCCACAAGCTGCAGATTTTCAATCCGCCCATCTTTGCTGATGATCGCCGTAAACTCTACTCTTCCTTGCACGCGCGCAGCTTTCGCGAGAGATGGATACACCGGCTGAACCTCTTGGATCAGATTTGCTTGAGCGATTTGTCCTCCGATCCTCACCGGTCCAGCCGCTTTGTGCTTCGCTGCCGGAATCTGCGGCGTCAGCAAATCGCCTTCGAAGCCGCGAACGATTTGATCCACTCCCGGAATTCCGGCATTTTGTTCACCTGTACCCGCGGGAATACCGATCTCAGGAACGGGAGAAACAGATTGGATACGAAAGAGTGGCCCCGGCGTCACAAGTGGCGATACCGCGACGCGAAGATTAAATGAGCGCGCCACTCTCGGCTGCACCTTAGCGAGTGTCTGATGCGGAGGCTCCACGAGCGAAGGCGGGGGCGCAAAAAGCAAGCTTCGTAGCTGAGTCGAGGGTAGCGCTTCACTGTAAATTAGTGGGATCACAACCATTCCGCACATCGCCGCAATCTGGAGCAATAGAGAGAGAAGAATTGCCGAGGGTTTTTTCGAATCCCGTTTGCCGTTCACAAAAGTTTGATCGAACATGCGCTTACTACGAACAGACACCAGCTATCATCCGACTGTTCCCGCTCTTCTTTGCATCAGCATCGTTTCCGCATCCATGACCCTGACTGCTCAATCTCAAGCTTTGAAGCCGCCCGTTGCGCCGCCTCGCGAGCACCGCGAGGTCCGGCATGGTGAGACTGTCGTCGACAAATATTTCTGGCTACGCGAAAAATCGAACCCTGAAGTCATCAAGTATTTGGAAAAGGAAAACGCGTACACGGAGGAAATGACAAGAAATCTCCAGCCGTTCGTCGACGCGCTCTATAAAGAAATGCTCGGCCGTATCAAACAAACCGACGTTTCAGTTCCTGTGAAACGCGGTTCGTACCTCTACTACTCACGGACCGAAGAAGGTAAACAGTATCCCCTCCGGTGCCGCCGAGCTTTGAATTCAGGGCCTGAAGAAATTGTCCTTGACCTCAATGAACTTTCGGCCGGGCTCAAGTTTCTTAGCCTCGGGGCATTCGAGGTCAGCGATGACGGGAACCTACTCGCGTACACGACGGATGTAACGGGCTTTCGTCAGTACCAAATGCACATCAAAGATCTGCGCACGGGACGATTGTTGCCGGATTCTGCTCCCCGTGTCACTTCACTGGCCTGGGCCTCCCACAACAAAACGATCTTTCTCACGACCGAAGATCCCGTGACGAAACGCTCGAGTCTCGTGTTTCGTCACGTACTCGGTTCGAATACCCTGGACGAAATCTACAACGAGAAAGACGAGTTGTATGCCGCTCACCTCCATCGGTCACGGGATAAGAAGTTCATTTTTCTCGCCATTACCGCAACAGATTCCACCGAGTTCCGATACCTTGTCGCCGATCAACCTTCCCAATTGAAAACTGTCCTACCCCGCGGGAAGGATCACAAATATTTTGTCGACCATCGCGACGGTATGTTTTACATTCGCACCAACAAAAATGCAAAAAACTACCGTGTGGTTACGGCGCCCGTTTTAGATCCCAGCCTCCGCAATTGGAAAGACTTTTTGCCTCATCAGAACGACGTGTTAATTGAAGATCTCGCTCTGTTCAAGAACTATGCCGTCGCTTATGAGAAATCGGCGGCATTAAACCGGCTTCGCGTCCTCGATTTCGCCAGCGGGGAATGGACGTCAGTTCCATTTCCTGAACCGGTTTACTCGGTTCATCCTGACGAGAATCCCGAATACGATACCCAGAAGTTTCGCTACGATTACGAAAGCCTTGTCACACCTTCGAGCATTTTCGACTATGACATGCATACGCAGAAAGCGGCTCTGTTGAAGCAAGAGGAGGTGCTTGGCGGCTATGATCCGTCGGAATACGTTTCCGAACGGCTCTGGGCCCCGGCGCACGATGGAGCCAAAATTCCACTCTCGGTTGTGTACAAGAAGGGTTTCAAACGAGATGGAACGGCTCCGCTGTTTCTCTATGCATATGGTTCGTACGGTTTCGGCACGGCCGCCGGTTTTTCAAGCAGCCGGATCAGTTTACTCGATCGCGGCATGACATTCGTCATAGCTCATGTCCGGGGCGGCGACGAAATGGGCGAGCGCTGGCATGACGACGGCATGCTCATGCATAAAAAGAACACGTTTTACGATTTCATTGATAGCGCCGAATATCTGATTCGCGAGAAATGGACATCAAAAGACAAACTGGTGATCGAGGGCAGAAGCGCTGGTGGCTTGCTGATGGGGGCGGTCGTAAATATGCGGCCTGATCTTTTCCGCGCCATCCATGCAGGCGTCCCGTTCGTCGATGTCATGAACACCATGCTGGATCCGAGCCTGCCCTTAACCGTCGGCGAATATCTTGAATGGGGAAATCCCAATGAGCTGCCGGCGTACGAGTACATGAAGAGCTACAGCCCTTACGACAATCTGAAGAAGCGCGCCTATCCGGCAATGTTGGTCACAACGAGCCTGAACGATAGCCAAGTGATGTACTGGGAGCCTGCGAAATATGTCGCTCGCCTTCGTACCCTAAAAACTGATCACAATCCGCTGCTGTTGAAAATCAATATGGGAGCCGGGCACGGCGGCTCATCCGGCAGATACGATCATTTGAAAGAACAAGCATTCGAATACGCATGGCTCATGAATCAGGTCGGCATCGCGCAATAACGCAGATCTACCCGTGTACAATTCTCATGCATGGATCTCACCAGCTTGTCGCACCAGTTCGACAGGAAAAAACGCGAATGCCGGGTCGTCATTGAGACCCCGAAGGGACGGCGCAATAAGTTCGATTACGACTCACAGCTTGAGGCCTTTACTCTCGGGGGATTGCTGCCGGAAGGGCTTGCTTTCCCTTTCGATTTCGGATTCGTGCCTTCCACGCTCGCCCAGGACGGCGATCCTCTCGACGTCATGATCCTCATGGATGAGCCCGCCCACGTCGGATGTGTCCTGACGGTGCGCTTAATCGGAGTTATAGAGGCTGAGCAGAAAGAGAACGGGAAGACAACGGAGAACGATCGCCTGATTGGAGTTGCTGCGCATTCTTATAGCCATGAAAATGTTCAGTCGATTTCAGAGGTGAGCAAATCGCTCCTCGATCAAGTCGAGGAATTCTTTGTCTCATATAACAAGAGCCGCGGAAAGAAGTTCAAAGTTACGGGCTTGCACGGGCCATCCCGCGCCGTTAAACGTTTACAGGAAGCTATTGAGGCGCACGAGGCTAAAAAATAGCCTTGCCGCGGAGTATGTTTCAATCGAGGTGAAAGACTTCTTCCAGCCGCACCATTGCTTGGTCCGGCCGTCCTTCCAATGCAACAAAGAAAGGCTTCATCTCGCGCTGCCAGCGCTCGTTCACCTCGAGCCGCGCCATGCCCGCGAGCGCATGCTCAAAGCTCGGCGTTTCTAGATATCCGACCAGCAGCCCGTCGTCCCGTAGAAACAGCGAGTAATTATGCCATCCGGTCGCGGATAGCGCCTCCCGCATCTCGGGCCAGACTCTGCGGTGCCGCTCCTTATATTCCGCCAGCCGTTCCGGCCGCACGCGTAAAAGGAAACAGACTCGCTCCAACGGTTTTGTGTCCTATTTCTTCGGTGGCCCCAGCGGGCTCGGCGCACAACCGGATGTCTCCATCGTGTAGGCGATTCCCGAGATTTTCCATTCGCCCGCAGCTTTTACCAGCGTCACCGAATCAACCCCGCAATGGTGGAACTGACTGTTCAGATGAAAATCGTATTCCGCCCACACTATCGCCAGGTTTTCGCGGATCATTACCTTCGGATCCCACATCCGCTCGAGCCAGGCCTCTTTAGCTGAAGCGACGTGCCCCACAAACTGCTCGCTAGTGCTGTTTGAAACATCACCGTTGGCTCGAACCGCTGTGAGTGTGGCTCCCCCAGAGATAAACACCGTCCTCGCCGCTTCCGCGTTGTGAGCTTCCATCGCATCGAAGAGCCGCTGAACGGTCGCAATCGCCGCACTCTCATCCGGTGTCGCGGCAATCGCAAGCCCTGACATTGCAATGCATAGGAGTAAAACTCGCCGCATGCGGCCAGTCTACAACTATTTCGCGCTGATCTTGGTTACTAAATGCACTGGAGTATCGGTTCGTAAGCGTTTTTTCAAACGCGTTCTTGACCAAGTCGAGTCACCTACGCATTGCCGTATCGATTTACAGCGATGCTCGTCGCGCCCCGTAGCAACGCGTGCGCGCCTGCGGGCCGCTGGGACCGGGGCGGATGCGAGTTCGGAATCTTCTACGGAATAGAAGTAATTCGGAGCGCGCCGAAAACCATCTGCTGTCGGGAAATGATTACTAAGATCGAGGTCTGTCCAAACTGGAACCAAGGTGCCGGAATAACCTGACGCACAAGTTTCGGCAACCGAAGCTACTCTGTTCCTGAATTCCTCAGTTCAATATGCGAGTTCCAGTTACTCTCATGAGGCTTGGGCGGCAGAGTGTTCGCGCTCCCAAGTTGCCATTTCCTGGTGCAGTTAAGCTGCGAGCGGCCCAAATCGCGCCGATCAGCTCGTTCGATCGCGTCACGGCGTTTCCGCCCGAGCAATGGCACGATCTGCAAGCTTTCCGGCCTCAGGTTTTGGTGGGCCTACAAGCTGATTTATTGCATCTTGCTGCTGCAGTGAAGCTTGGAGGTGTCGATACCTCCTCTGTTGATCACGCCGTATTCGTATTAACTGAATGCGGTGACCAGGCACTCTTAGACGTTTCGCGAGTTGTGCTGTGGCAGACCTTCGGGGTTCCTGTGTACGAGCTGCTCGTCGGCAAACAGGGCGATCTGCTTGCCTCCGAATGCCAAGCGCATCAAGGATGGCATATCGAAGCGAATGCAGAATTCTTTATTAGGAATGGCGAACTGCGTGCTCGCGCATGCGGGGGTCATATCGAGACCACAGGTCTGGCCGGCTACATCGAGACGGCTACTTGTGCATGCGGCCGAGCAGGTGCCCGAGTCATGCTCGAGCCGGCGCCGCTCGACAGCGAAACCTGGAACGAATTAGCAGCGACAGCTTAACAGCCGCTGTTCAAGCGTCGTCTTCGTCTTCCAAAGAGTCATAAGAAAAGGGCCAGACTGTGGAAGTCTGGCCCACTGACACTAACCAAGTCGAGTGACGTTAGTGTGGTTCCTTGGTATCTTTCGTTGATCGCTCTGGCCGAGCCGGAGGTGGTGTGCCTCGCTCTGGTGCAGGTCTCGCCTCAGGTCGGGCGGGCGCTGGGCGAGCTTCAGGTGCCGGTCGAGCCGGGGCGGGCGCAGGCCGAGCCTCGGGCGCTGGTCGAGCCGGAGCAGGGGCAGGCCGAGCCTCAGGAGCAGGTCGCGCCGGTGGGGGTGTCGGACGAGCCTCTGGTGCCGGGCGAGCAGGAGCAGGTGCTGGACGAGCTTCAGGTGTGGGCCGTGCGGGTGCAGGCGTAGGTCGAGCCTCAGGAGCAGGCCGTGCAGGCGGGGTGCCGCGTTCCGGCGTTGGCGCTGGGCGTGCAGCAGGTTGCGCAGGAGGTGTCTCTCGCCCATTCGGCGGTGTGCCGCGAGCGGGCGGCGGTTGCGGCGTGCGGGCTGCGGGCTGTGATGGGGCCGCAGGTGTTCTCTCGGTTGGGCGTGCCGCAGGCGTCGGCTCACCCGGGCGTGCTGCGTTTGCCGGAGGATTGGAGGGGCGCATGTTAGGCGGTGTACCCCGACCCGCTGGGGCGGCCGGTGCCGGTGTTGGTTGCCGATTCTCTACGGCTGGACGATTTGACGGTGCTCCATGCGCTGCTGGAGCAGGTGTCGGTTGTCCCGGCCGTGTTGCTGCTGCGGGCTGTCCAGGTCTGCCAGCCGGAGCGGGCGGAACATTTCCATGGCGCTCGCCAGCATGCACCGCGACGGGTCTCGCCGCGGGAGCCCGTACGACTGCCGCCGCAGCAGGAGCTGCGCGTGGGGCCACAGTTTGGCGCATCGCCGCGTGATTATAGGGCTGGCCCGCGTGCTGCTGCAGATACGTCTGTTTCGCCGCAAACGGAACAGGAGCGGGAGGAGGAGCAGATTTTGCGACGACTTGCCGTTGCATAACCTGCGCTGGCGGCCGTGCGGCCGTACCCCGTCCGGTGGTCGCTAGCACTGCTTGTCGAGTCGGGGCCACGGGAGGGCCAACGACCGCCGCGGTGGGTCGAATTTGAGCTACCTGTGCTGCTGGAACCGGCCGGGCAGCTTGTGCTACCGGTCGCCCGCTAGCGAAGGCAGACTGAGGCATCGCCATCACAGCATTTGGCGCTTTCATGTTGGCGTATGTCTGGTTGTAAGCAGTATGGTTCACGTATACCGTGTTGTACACGTTCGTGATATTTGTCACATTCGTGATTCTAGTGTTCGAGATGTTCACCTCTCGGAAATAGCTCTGGCTCACTGCGTAGGGCGGCGTGTATACTTCACCCCATCCGAGTGGAACCCATCCAAGGCTCGCTCCGCCGCCGAACCCGATTCCAATCGAAACACCCCAACCCGATCCACCAAAAAATGTCACCAAAGCCGGCGCATAGTAAGGAGTTACGACCGGGCCCCCAAAGCCTATCGCGATTGGTCCGGGCGCCCAGCCCCATCGGCCGGAGATAAATGCCCAACGGCCATAGTGGAAAGGCGCAAAACCCCATGGTGAATCGTCAACCCAGGTGTATCCCCAGGGGTCTTGCCAGCCCCAATGCCCATAGTGATAGGGGGACCAACCCACTTCCACTTGGTTCGGATACCAGACAGGCCCGTACTCACCAGCCGTTTGCCACCCGCCGTAATCATCCAAGTCCTCATAGCCGATCACGGTTGGCGGAAGATAGCGGGCTGTTCGCAGATGCATCTCATGCTGGTCGCGCTGGCCGCTCCAGTTCTCAAAATCATCCATACCTGGAGCTTGTTCCACGTCATAGGCCAGTTGATCTGTTCCGGAGAGGTTCACACTGTTTCCCTGATCGACCGTAAAAGCCTGGCCGCCACCGGTAACCTGAGCCTGCCCTTCTCGCACAATGAGATAACTTGTGTTCGCATTGGGATCAACGCTAACCACGTAAATTCCGTTTTGAACAAGAGTAAGCGCCGCGTTCGGAGTATCCACTTCAAAGACTTGATTCGGCCCGAAGTTGCGGACTCGGAAGTACATCTCGCCTTCAGAAAGTTTGATCTGAACGGTCTGGTTGTCCAGATTTAGGAAACCGAAACTGGTTTGCGGCGACATTCGCATAACCGCCACATCCAAGTGCAATTCAGCTTGTGCGCCTTGGTCGGTATACAGATAATCGCCTGTACTGAATGGACGATTTCTGTCCGCGGGCGCCCAATCATCCACCCCCGCCGGCTCCATCGAAACGTTCCCGTTTGTGTAATTCAGTCGCGCCACTCGCGAAGGCGGATCCTGCTGGGCGAAAGCCGTCAACCCAAAAATTCCGCAGAGTCCTGCCGTAAGTGTCAGTAATTTTGTTGTTTTTTTCAGTCCTCGCACCATATAGGGTGTCTCCCTGCAAGATAGATGTAACCCTTTGTTGGGTCGTTTCTTGGCAGTCCTGGAGCCGTGCGCTTTCTAAATCAAAATTAATTGCTTGTGCCTCAATTGGTTACGCGTCTGTCAGAAAGGCGGTTGTCTTGATGCCGGAGACTTCAAAGCTCTTGCGGCACCGCGGGTTTTTGCAAGGCGCCTTATCGTCGAGCAGGACCATGTAGCTTGCAGCCTTGGCAAATTTCGCCCGGTCGCGTTCGTCAGCCTGTCGAGGAAGCCGGTCGAGCTTACGCCTGATCAGCCATCGGAGATCGTAGTTGTTCGATGTCTTGCAGTAAGGACAGTTCAGTGTTGCTGACTTAGTGATCTGCGATTCGTGATAAAACGCACGCTCATCCACGCTGATTCGTAGCATACGATACGCGGGATATTGATGGGCTGCTTGAATCTGTGCGACTTTAACGAGCCGAAAACCGGAAATTCGAAACTGCTATTTCATCGCTTCCTGGGATATAAAATCCAACTTTGCCCTGCGTGAAATCCCAGCCAGAGCTGCTCACGGCGCCAAGTTCGTTCCATCCCGTATCGATCGATTTCAGCCGCGCCTCAATCACATTGGGCTTTACCGATAAATCGACTTGCACCCACTCGTTTGAATCCAAATTGAAAGGAATGCGGCTGATTTCTTTCGATTTTCCTTCTCGCACTTGGCGAATGCTGGCGTGCTTATTGTCCACAGTAAACAAGATGTAATTGTCACTGTCTTGGTATCCGGCGTACCATTGCAATTTGCCATGGTGCAAAAAACCGCCCTTTCGGGCCTGAGCGGTAAACGTGTAATGCCCGGACAATTTGGGCACGTGATAGGGAACGAAACCTCCGCCCTTGCGAATTTGCTCCCCCTCCATCTCCATGCTGTTGTTAGCCTCCGCTGAAGAGGGGCGTGGTGGTGGAGGCGGCGGAGCGGGTTCCGGTTTATTCTCAACTACAGCTTTCTCAAGCATGACATCGGGGCCGGAGAGCACAATCACCTCTCCGGTACGAAATGTGTGCTCGAAACGCTTAGTCAATGCCTGATCGCGCCGGAGCTCGATCAAGTGATCGCCGGCTTTCACGTTTGAAATATTGGCTGCACCATCCGCCCCAATAGCAGCGGCAAGTTCGTTATCCAAATACACCATAGTTCCCGGTAACGCGCCTTTGATCTGGAGCGTTGCAATGGCGGGTACCGGTTGCAGATGAAATTCGACGCGGGTCTCCTCTGCCTTCTTGATGTGAACGGTTTCGGGAGGCGGATCGATGAAGCCTTGCTCGTGCACGCTCAGCGTATAATCCCCGACTGCTAGATTTGGTATCCGAATCTGACCGCGATCCGTTTTGCGGCGGTAGAGCTTGCCATTGATCGACACATCCACGCCATCCTGCCCGGTGACAATCACCACCGTTCCGGTGTTGGGATCGGACTTAATGTATGCAGTAAGCGTCGGAGCAGGAGTATAGGTTAAGACGAAACGTTGGCGGTCTTTCCCTTGCGTGACCTGCAGCTCGTGATCCGTATTGCCGAGATCGCTAAGCGTCAGCCCGTCACTTCCCACTTGACCCGCCGGCTTACCGTCTAGCAAGACTTCCGAATCTTCGGCGTTTGTCACCAGCCGGGCGGTTCCGTTTTCAGACGAGACCAAGACGGCCATCACATTTGTTGCGGACGGAGATGCCAAGATCCGCGGCGCTACTTCGCCTGTAACGTCATAACCGAACGACGCATTTCCGCTCTGGCCGCTGACTTTGATTGAGTGTTCGCCCGGTTCCAATTTGTCCAAAACAAGCTCACCATCTTTCAATTCCTGGGGTTGATTACCGTCAATTGAAACGGTTCCAGGTACGAGATCGGTGTAGAGCCGCAGGGCAGGCCGAGGCGGGACTGAAGCCGGTGCATTGGCTGTGTTCTGTGGCGTACCGTTCTTGGTGTTCGCAGTTTGTTGATTCGAGCGGGAAGTCTGATTACTATTCTCGGCTGGGAAATTGATCTTGCGAGCGGCTTGAATAAGATAAAAAACCGCAGCGCAGATGATGAAAGTAATAAAGAGGGACAAATAGATAGCGCGCTGCCAGCTTTTCGCGTCCAGACGGTGCACTCCCGGCGTGATTGCGGAAGCGTTTGGTGGCGAAACGCCTTCTGGCGTGGGGTGAAGGTGATCCGACAATGCCGGGGACCCATCGCTCACTAAGACAGGCGCTGACTCTTGGCGCAGCGCGCGGGCACGGTCGATGATTTGCTCCTGAACTTCGGCGATGAACAACTGCAGATCGAAATCGTCCATGTTCGCTCGCCGGATGGTCTGGACGCGTTCGAAGTAGTGGCGCAGATCATCCAATGAAGTGGACTGGCGCGCCTCAAATTGGATGTATCTCAACTCATCTAACGCAGAATACGTGTATTGAGAGGTGTCCACCGAGAAGGGAAAGCCCTAGGTGAAATTATAGCGATTTCAGGCTAATTCCCGCGCGCGATTTGTGTAGTTTAGTTCGTAAAAATGCCGATACTCGCCCGTTTTTATCCGCCTTACCCATTCTTGGTTTCGGCGGTACCACTCGATCGTGTTCATCAGACCCGTATCAAAATTCACTCGCGGATGCCACCCCGTTTGACGAGTTAATTTCGCATTCGTGAGCGCGTAGCGGCGGTCATGTCCAGGACGATCGGCCACTCTGGTGATCAGCGATTCGGGTTTGCCCGTGGCCTTCAAAATCCTGCGGACAACCTCGATATTAGGTAGCGAGCAGTTACCGCCGATGTTGTAAATCTCGCCGAGTGCGCCTTTCTCTAGAACCGCGAAAACAGCGCGGCAGTGATCCTCAACGTATAACCAATCCCGCACTTGCTGGCCATCCCCGTAAACGGGAAGGGGCTTGTCTTCGAGTGCATTCGAAATCATAAGCGGAATCAGTTTTTCAGGAAACTGGAATGGTCCGTAGTTATTCGAAGCGCGCGTAACAGAAACGTTCAACTTGTATGTTGTGTGATAAGAGAGCGCCAGGAGGTCCGAACCAGCTTTCGATGCTGAATACGGACTGCTGGTGTGCAAGGGATAGCCCTCGTCCGCTTCGTGCGGCGGATCGACGCTGCCATAGACCTCATCTGTAGATACGTGAATAAAGCGAGGCACACGATGCCGCCGCGCAGCTTCGAGCAGCGTGAATGTGCCATTGACATTCGTCCTGATTACGGGATCAGGAGAGTGTATGCTGCGATCGACATGTGATTCAGCGGCGAAGTGAATGACCGCATCGGGCGATTCGGTCGCAAATAATCGATTGACGGCGTCTTCATCGCAGATATCCGCTTGCACAAAGCTGTATCCTGGATGGTCGCTGACTTCGGTAACGTTCTCGAGATTTCCAGCGTAGGTTAGCTTGTCCAGGTTGATAACTTGTTCCGCCCATCTTTCCCGTAAGGCAAGGCGTACGAAGCAGGAGCCAATGAAGCCCGCGCCCCCGGTGACGACCAGCTTCATTTATGCTGCAACTCCCAGTCGTAGGCGATAGATGCATCGTTATAGGGGATGCGTCCCTCGTCTTTGGGATCGTAGGTACGGTTGGTAATGTAAATCAGGACGGACGGCTGCTCGCCGATGACTTTGTATCCATGAGCGATGCCGGGCGGAATGAGCAGTTGCCACGGCCGCATCGGCCCGACGTAGAACGTATTCTTCAGTCCATGTGTCCGAGAACCGCGCCGCAGATCGACGAGCGCGACTTGAAGCAGTCCGGCTGCGGCCACCCAATAATCGGTTTGAAACCGGTGAAAGTGGAATGCCTTGATGATTCCTGGATAATTCAGCGCCGCCGAAACCTGCGTTGACTCGAGCGCGAAACTACGTATTAGCCCCTGCCGCAACCGGGCAACTTCCAAGAAATAGCCTCTGTCGTCGGGCCACAAGGGAAACGGATTTGCTTCCACGTCCTCGATTAGATCGGTGCTCGACGGCGACAGAATAATTTTGCCGATCCCCGGCTCCGATGCAGGCACGGCGATCTCCACGCCTGATTCCAGAGTGCCTAGAGCGGCGCGCATTTCCGTTCCGGCGCTCATACCGCGGCTACTGCTCTTTGATTCTTTTGCCGAGTTTCGTGCACCAGATTGGCAGCGCGCAACAATGATTCGAATGTGCCGGCATCCGTCCACCAACCGTCGAGGTAGCTGAAGGTCATGGTTCCCTCGCGGATGTATGCGTTGTTGACATCCGTGATTTCAAGTTCGCCCCGCGCGGAAGGCTTCAGAGTGCGCGTTTTGTCGAACACCGTCCTGTCGTACAGATAGATCCCAGTGACCGCGTACTTTGATTTTGGCCGCGCTGGCTTCTCCTCAATGCCCACAATGCGATCTCCGGCGAGGTCGGCGACACCAAACCGCTCCGCATCGGGAACTTCTTTCAAAAGGATCTTTGCTCCGCGCTCCTGATGCTCAAAATCGCGGACCGCTCCGGCAATGGAGCCCTCGATGATATTGTCCCCGAGAATTACGCAGATCTTGTCATCTTCGGCGAAATGCTCGGCAAGCGCCAGCGCCTCGGCAATACCCCCTTCGCCTTCCTGATAGGTGTAATTGATGTGCTTCAGGCCAAATTCCTTTCCATTGGCAAGCAAGCGCAAAAAATCGCCTGAATTCCGCCCGCCTGTGACGATTAACAGATCCCGAATACCGGCTTCGACAAGCGTTTGAATTGGGTAATAAATCATCGGCTTATCGAATATCGGAAGCAAATGCTTATTCGTGATCTTGGTCAAAGGGAACAGACGGCTGCCGGTCCCACCGGCCAATACGATCCCTTTCATAAGCTTTTTGATGGTAACAGGCTTCGAGCAGTTCCCGTCTGAGCGGCGAGCTGCGGATTAAGCGCCCTGGGCCCTAGCTCAGCTTGAGCGTCGATTCCGGATCGGGCCGCGCGGCGCGTGGGTTCTTGGCTCTCATCCGTCGAGCGACCTGACGTAATATCAGCAGCAAAACCGCAACGACAATCGCCGATTTAGAAAAGAATCGGGGCGGAGCAGAGCTGCTTAGGCCGAGAATAGCGATGGCGACTACAATAAGCGCTGCGCCAGCCGTCCAAATCATCATCGAGAATCGCAGCGCTGATTTTCGGTCCTGCTCAGCGCGTTGTTCGTACTTGGTCATAGCACGGACGTCTGCTTACATTGCAGCATAAACAGGATCTGGAGAGCGGTTGAACGACTAATTAACCGTACTGTAACGCAATTGTCATGACGGTTCGGTTAATCTGTCACTTGGTCCAGTCCGAGCTATGAAGAAAATAGTCTTGTTTGAAGATGACGCTGATCTGTACTCGCTCCTGAAATACAACCTCGAAAAAGAGGGGTTCGCTTTCGCGGGCCTACAGACCGGAAAGGGCGCTATCGATTTTTGCCGGCGTGAACGGCCCGACCTGATTCTTCTGGATATCATGCTGCCGGATTCCGACGGGCTGGATATCTGCAAATTGATTCGAAGGCATCAGGAGCTTGCAAACATTCCGGTCATCTTCCTGACCGCTCGCGCTTCGGAGACGGACCGGATCGTCGGACTGGAGCTCGGCGCTAACGATTACATCGTGAAACCGTTTTTCATTCGTGAGCTGATCGCGCGGATCAAAATTCAGTTTCGAGGCCAGACGACGGCCGCACGATTGCTTAGGGCAGGGAATCTCGAATTGGATCGCACAAGTTGCCGCGTCCGCCTTGATGGAGCGCTCTTGACAATGACAGCGACCGAATTTCGGCTGCTCGAGTTTCTCATGAGCCGTCCCGGTGTCGTATTCAGCCGCGAGCAGCTTTTAGACGCTGTCTGGGGACATGATCGCGCCGTTACGGATCGAACAGTGGATGTTTACGTGCTTCGGCTCCGGCAAAAGATTGAAGTGGACCCCGCTAATCCCCAGTTCATCCGATCCGTCCGCGGATTCGGCTACAGCTTCAACGATGCGCTTGTGCAATCCGAAGCCGTGCAGTCGTCCAGCGCAGTAGCGAGCCTGACGTAAACTGGAATTCGCTTCGCTCCTCCCCAATATCATCAAGTCTTCGCGGTCCAGGTTTCACAGGCTAGAATAAATCGCATTATGCGATCTTTTGCCGCACTCGCCTTCTCCATGATACTGCCGGGCTGCGCGTTTGCGCAGGGCCTTGCCATCCGCGGTTTCCTTGTTAAAGATATCCCCGCGGAGCAAAAGCTAGAAGAGCAGGCGCAAGCTGCGCCAAGTCCGGCACGTTTGCGCCGGTATATGGAATTCATGTCGGGCGAGCCGCACAATGCGGGCTCTTCGCGGTCCAAAGCCGTCGCCGAATACATCCTCGGTTCTTTCAAAGAGTGGGGCCTCGACGCGCACATCGAACAATTTGAAGCTCTGATGCCATATCCTACGGCGCGACAGGTGGAAGTACTCGAGCCCAAACCCTATACAGCGAAATTGAAAGAGCCAGTCGTCCCGCAAGACCCGAATAGCGGTGATGCGCACCAACTTCCCACTTACAACGCTTACGCCGCCACGGGCGATGTTACCGGCGAAGTTGTGTATGTGAACTTCGGTGTGCCGGATGACTATGAGTGGCTCGATAAGCAGGGGATCAGTGTGAAAGGAAAAATCGTAATTTCGCGCTACGGCAAAAGCTGGCGCGGAATTAAGCCAAAAGTAGCTGCCGAGCATGGCGCGATCGGCTGCCTCATTTACTCAGATCCACACGAGGACGGGTATTTTCAGCAAGACGTCTATCCCAAAGGCCCGATGCGGCCGCCCAACGGTGTCCAGCGTGGCAGCGTGCTTGACATGCCCTTGTACCCGGGCGATCCGCTCTCTCCAGGGTGGGCCTCGGAGGCTGGCTCCAAGCGCCTGTCTCTTGCAGAAGCCAAAACCTTAATGAAGATTCCGGTCCTGCCGCTGTCATATGCCGATGCGCAGCCGATTCTGGAGCAACTCACAGGCCCTGTCGTGCCTCGCGATTGGCGCGGCTCTCTGCCAATCACGTATCACGCTGGGCCAGGCGCGACGCGCGTTCATCTGAAAACGGATTACGACTGGACGAACAAGCCGCTTTACGACGTGATCGCTACAATTCCCGGCTCTGAGTTTCCCGATCAATGGATCATCGCGGGCAATCACCACGATGCTTGGGTGAATGGAGCCGATGATCCAGTTTCAGGCGCGGTAGCCCTGTTGGAAACTGCTCGGACACTTGCGACGTTGCAAAAAGAAGGATGGAAACCGAGGCGAACGATCAAAATCGCTGTCTGGGATGGAGAGGAATTTGGCCTGCTTGGCTCAACCGAATGGGCCGAGAAACATCAGGATGAGCTCAAGCGGAACGCTATTGCTTATTTGAATTCAGATAGCAATAGCCGCGGCTGGATTCACATTAGCGGGTCGCATACGCTCGAAGAATTCGCTACCGAAGTTGCGGGCTCCATCGAGCAGCCAAGAACGACAAAGACCTTGGCCGAGTATGCAGTTCATCATCCGGCAACCGAGGATCCAGACGAAACAGAATCGGCGAAGAAAGACAAGACGTTCTCGATCGGAGCTCTTGGCGCGGGGTCTGATTATGTTGCATTCCTCGATTTCTTGGGAATCGCAAGCATGAACGAGGGCTTTGGAGGCGAAGCCAAGAGCGGCATCTATCACTCGGTCTACGATTCCATCTATTGGTACACGCATTTCTCCGACACCACTTTCGTTGACGGCAAAGCGCTCTCGCAGTATACGGCGCTCGCGCTGCTGCGGCTCGCGAATACGGCAGTTCTTCCGTTTGAATTGGGTCACTTTGCGAGCACGGTAAATGGATATCTGGATGAAATCAGAGATGAGGCAAAGAAGAGCGGACAGAAACTGGATTTTGCCACGCTCCGCAAGCAGCTTGACTCTCTGAAGAATAATGGAGCCAGGTACGACGCGTTATTAGATCGCGCACTCATGAAGGAATCGCTCGACGCAGGACATCTCAGCGCTCTGAATACGGCGCTGATGCGGACAGAGCGCGTCTTGACCCGCCCCGAGGGCCTACCGAACCGAGAATGGTACAAGCACCAGATTTATGCACCCGGCTTCTATACAGGGTACGGAGTGAAAACGCTTCCGGGCATCCGCGAGGCCGTTGACGCAAAGAATTGGCCACTCGCCCAACAGGAAACAGAGGTTGTCGAGCAATGCTTGAACGATCTGAATCAAGTGGTGAGCGAAGCCGTCAACGCAGTGAGCGGGCTGTAGCGAAATGTTTCACTTAGGTGAGTCACTTACCTGATCGAGAAACCTGAAAAATCCTCGACAGCCTCATCGCGTTCTTCGACCGAGCGCACCTCCGCCATGCGGGGCCCGGTGTGCAGCGCAGTCGCCAAATCGTCAAGACGTGCCGGCGCTCCTGCTGCATACACTTCGACTCCGCCATCACTTGTATTCCGCGCCCATCCAGATAGCCCGAGAGCGGCAGCTTTGTGCTGCACGAACACCCGAAATCCGACGCCTTGCACATCTCCCGTTACTAACCAGCGCTTCGCGAGCTTGCGATCCATAGAGATATTTTCAGCCAGCCGGCTCTGACAAACTAGAGAGAAAACATGGCCTTTCCAATTCATCGTCCGCGGCGCTTGCGTTCATCGGAACCGCTGCGGCGCTTGGTCCGGGAAGCCCGTCTCGCGCCGTGCCAGTTGATCCTGCCGCTCTTTGTTTGCCCTGGCGAAGGAGTGCGAAAAGACATCGGTGCGATGCCCGGCGTCGCGCAGCTCTCGATCGATAATGTCGTACGCGAATGCGAGCAGGCGAGGTCTTTGGGTCTAGGCGGAGTGATTCTATTTGGCATTCCGGAGCACAAGGACGAGCTCGCTTCCGAAGCCTACGCGCACTCTGGGATTACGCAGCGCGCGATTCGAGCGATAAAGCAGGAAATCTCAGGTTTGCTTGTAATTACCGATGTTTGTAATTGCGAGTACACGAGCCACGGCCATTGCGGTTTCGTCAAAGATGGCGGTGTCGATAATGACACCACCTTGGAATGGCTCGGAAAGACGGCCGTTTCACACGCGGAAGCCGGCGCAGACATTGTGGCCCCCAGTGACATGATGGATGGCCGCGTTGCCGCTATCCGCGCAGCGCTCGATGGGGCGGGGCACACGAATACTCCCGTGCTGTCTTACGCCGCAAAGTACGCTTCCGCGTTTTATGGACCCTTTCGTGAGGCTGCGGAATCCGCGCCCCAATTCGGCGATCGTCGTGGCTACCAAATGGATCCGGCAAATGCTCGCGAAGCAATGCGCGAGATTGCACTGGACATTGAAGAGGGAGCAGACATGATCATGGTGAAACCTGCCATGCCTTATCTCGATGTCCTTAGCGAAGCGCGACGGCGGTTCGATCCCCCGCTGGGTGCCTATCAAGTCAGCGGCGAATTCAGCATGATTATGGCGGCCGCGAGCAATGGATGGCTCGATCTGGATCGGACGATTATTGAATCGCTCACCAGCATCCGCCGGGCCGGAGCGGATTTTATTCTGACGTATTTTGCGAAGTGCGCGAGCAGATTGCTTGGCTAAACGATCGCGCGAGTCGGTACGGCGGCTACTCTTCCGGCAATCTGCCGGAAACATAGATCCGTGTCGGAGGAATGCGGCGTCCGCTTAGTGTTCCACTGCGCACGATGTGAAGCGCCACAGCCTGGCCTGGTTTCAAACTCGATTGCAGCTTCATCAAATCGCCAGGCGAGGAGATGGGATGCCGGTTCACCGATATGATCGCATCGTTTTCCTGAAGCGCAATATCTTCAGCGAATGATCCGGGGTCAACCGACACCACCTTCACACCAGTGTTGTCCTCGATTCCCAGATCTTGGCGCTCCTTATCCGTCAGACGCACGATTGTAATCCCGAATTTCCCTTGGTGAGGCGTCTCTTTTGAAACCGGTTGGTTCAGTTCTTCACGGTTTTCGGCGAACTGCGGACTATCTTTCCAAACGACAGCGCGCTCCTCGACATCGACCTTAAAATCGAGGCGCTTCCCGTTCCGGTCCACCGTAAACAACGCCCTCGAGCCGATCGGCAGGTCGGCAACTTTGTCGACCAGCTCTTCGCCATCCTTCACTGGCCTGTCATTCATCGCCAGGATGATGTCGTCTGCCTTTAGTCCCGCTCTAGCCGCGGGTCCACCGGGCGCGACTATCTCGACCAGAACGCCGTGATCCAATCCGAACGCCTGTAACGTTTCTTCCTGGCTGCCTTCTCTCGACCACTTGATACCAATCGAGCCTCGCACTACATGACCTTGACGAATGATGTCGTTATAGACTCGAACGGCCATGTTCGATGGCAGCGCAAAGCCAATCCCTTCGTAGGAGCCGCTGCGCGTGGCGATCATCGTGTTCATGCCGATCACTTCGCCGCGAATGTTCAGCAGCGGACCTCCGCTATTGCCGGGATTAATCGCTGCATCAGTCTGCAAGAAATGCTGGAACTGCTGTGTGCCCGGCAGATCCCGGCTAGTCGCGCTTACGATGCCGGCCGTAACCGTCGCCTGCAGGCCAAAGGGCGAGCCGATGGCAATCGCCCAGTCGCCGACTTCTACGCTATCCGAATTGCCTACTGTAACGGGTTCCAGTGCCCGTTTCGCGTCGATCTTCAGAACAGCCACGTCCGTCTCGTTGTCGTAACCGATCACGCGCGCCTTGTATTCCGCATTCTCGCCGTTCAGCTTCACTTTGATGCGGTCGGCCTTATCGATTACATGTTGATTCGTTAGAATGTAACCACTCTTGTCGACAATAAAGCCTGTCCCAGATCCTTCGGTTCGAAAGCTGCGCGGCTCGGATTTGCCGAAGAATCGCTTGAACAGGTCGGAAGGATCTTGCCCGTGGGGATTCTGCTCCTCATCGTCCTTGTCTACATCATCGGAATCTTTTTGTTTCTTAAGTTTCCCCGATTTCGGTAGATAATCGGACTCGATATAAACAACGGAGTGTTCCAAGCGTTTGGCCAGCTTCGCAAACTCGTTCGAGATCGGAACTGCTTGGGGAACGATGAGCGGGGTCGCGTCAGGCGCAACCGCGAGATTCTGTCTCTCCGCCTTAACGCCCGTATTAATGATTGTTCCGATGACAATCCCCAGAACAAGGGTCAGCAGCAGTAGACATACGCTCAGTAATTTTTGCTGCTTTATTCGCTGAAGGAACGGCATGAGGCGAGAGGAACCTTTCGGACGTTATCTAACAGTATAAAGAACTTCGACAAAGCGTGCAGGCCCTGATTTGGCCAGTTCTTCTAAGACTTCCGATGTCCGGCTAGGCGTGCCGGTTTCAATTCCACCGTAAGAATTCCAACCAAAATCAGCGCGCCGCCGCAAACCGCTCCAGGTGTTAGCCTCTCACCGCCGGCAATTACCGCGGTAACATACGCGAAAACCGGCTCAAGAGCGAAGATCAGGGCCGTCCTGGTCGCTGTCGTGTACTGTTGCGCCCAAGTCTGTAAGGCGAAGGCCAGAGCTGTAGCGAATAGTCCTGTTAACACGATCGCGAAAATAACGCTGGCGCTCCATATCGCGCGCGGTCGCTCCACGATGAGCGAAATCGCGGAGAGGATGGCCGCGCAGACAATCTGACCTAGAGCTACAACTTCGAATCGCTCGCGTTGCGAGTAGTAGCCGAGGACGAGGAGATGAAATGCGAAGACGATCGCACATCCAATCGTCAGCAGGTCGCCCCGGTTTATCTGGAAATTGCGATCAAGAGTAGGGAGCGTCAGGAACACAATCCCCACGCCGGCAATAACTATCCCAAGCAGCTCGATACTTTGAGGCCATTTTCGATATACGCAGGCGCTGATCAGCGGAACGAGAACGATGTAGAGCCCGGTTAAGAAGCCAGAATTGCCGGCGCTCGTGTACTTCAACCCATAGCTCTGAAGCACATATCCCAGCCACAAGAAGACACCCGCAATGGCGCCGCAACCGAGACCTCGCCATGCGCTCGCTACACGCATTCCGGCATAACGCGGACTGAAAATGAGCACCACGCAAACGCTAGCGAAGGCGAATCTAACGGCCAAAAAATACATGGTCGAGATTTCGAGCAGCGCGCGCTTGACGACGACGAATGTCGCCCCCCAGATCAGTGCAACCAGCACCAAGGCTGCATCGGCTTTTGAGCGGGCTTCCGGCGTCTGCGCGGGGATCTCTGTAAGTGTGCTGCTCACAGTTCCGCAGACAGTGTGGAGCGCGGATCACCGCGCTTGTCAGCAGCAAGGGCAGCCAGGATCAGAAGAATGCGCTGCAGCCCCAGATCGCGGCCCTCGGGCTGATACCACTCCTCCGTTGTGTGTGCACCCCCACCCTGCCCGCCGGTGCCGATGGAGATTGCCGGAAGACCCAACGAAAGAGGAATGTTTGCGTCGGTGGAAGCACAGTCAATCCGAGAATGGATCTTCAGGTGCTCATCAACTGCTTGAACTGTTTTTAGGACATGAGATCCGCCCGGAAGCGTGCCTCCCGGACGTGCCCCCAGACTCCTGATCTTTGCGCTTAAGCGGGCGGTGCGCGGGCCTTTATTCTCGCGCTCGAGAGCGTGTTCCACGGCGGAGTTCAGCAAACTCGAGAACTCATCGAACATGTTCGCTTCTTCCGAGCGCAAATCGAGTTTGGCGCGTGCCTCCGCGGGAATTGAGTTCACGCTACTCCCACCCTCGATTACTCCGAAGTTGTAAGAGCAGCGTCCTTTCAGATCGCCATTCATGCGCGAATCGGCGGATTGCAAGAATTCGCTCACCGCTTGAGTCAAAGCGTGAACCGGGTTCGGCGTGCCGTAATCATTCCAGCTATGTCCGCCTGGTCCAATCAAAGTAATCTCGAAGCGCCGGCTCGCCAGAGCTTGCACCGTGATGTGCTCGATCGAGGGCCCATCCAAAACGATGAACGTAGTGGAGTTTGGAAATGAGCTTTGCCGGCAAAGATATCGCATTCCGCTCAGGTTTCCCTCGCCTTCTTCGCCCACGTTCGCGATGAGGAGAAGCGAAGCTGCCAATTCATACAACTCGGGGCTCTCCTTCAGCATTCTCGCGATTGCAAACAATGCCGCTAGCCCCGTGCCGTTGTCGGAAACACCCGGACCAAATAGCCGCCCATCCGGCCCGTAATAGATTTCCCCTGGCCGGCGCGGAGCAAGCACGGTGTCCAGGTGCGCGGAAATTATTAGGGGAGCCTCGCGGGTTTCGAAACTCGAACGCGCACCGAATTTCGCCAGCACATTTCCCGCACGATCGATGCGAGCACTCCATCCGAGCGTTTCCAGTTGTGACCGGAACCATTCCGCGCGCTGCTGTTCGAAAAAGGTAGGAGCGGGAATGCGGCACAGCGCTAGATGCTGTTCATTAATCCAGGCGCGCTCGCGAGTGAACCACCGTTGCGCATCTGAAAGCGCGGTCTGCTCTGCTAATTCAGCTATGCGCCGCCGGCCCGAGGCATCTACGGTATTTGCGGAAAACGTCTTGGGTTGAGTTGCCAACAAGTGCTCCGGTGTCTACAAGTGTACTTGGCGGTACCGGAGTGCCGGTTTAAGGCTCAGATCGCGCAGAATCGAATACCCCCAAGTGGAAATCAAATTTGCCTTGGACGTCGGCGCCGTCATGATTTATGTGATGTGCGCCTCTGCGTGATGTCATGCGGTCTAGCGTTTGAGCAACGCCAGAGTACTTCTAGTACAACATCTAGTTCTGGTACCAAACGCTAAAGAAAACTGCACTTTTACTACATACATAGCACTGACAATGCCCGATATTCATACTAGAATTTTTTTTGAAAAATCCATCTAACTGAGAACCCTAATCAGGATGCGGAATCTAGATCGTGTAAGTGCCTGTTCTGAAGTGCATGTGTGGTCCGTAGTCATCGACGCGGGCGCCGAAATCATTAGGCGACTCTCTCTCAGTCTCTCTTCGGATGAGAAGTTTCGGCTCAGCGGCTTGCAATCGGAGTGTGCTCGAACGAGATTTATCCTGCGAAGGGGAATATTACGCACTCTCCTTTCCCGGTACCTAGGCGCAGGCACAAGAGCGTGCGATATTCGCCTTTCTCACGAGCACGCAGCAAAACCACGCCTCTACCCGGAACCGCGGTTTCTTCACTTTAATAGCTCCTATTCAGGGAATCTGGCCTTGTATGCCTTCACCGAGGGCTGCGAGCTTGGTATTGACGTCGAGCAGATCCGCGAACACCCCGACATACATAGCATCGCGGAGTCGTTTTTCTGTCCTGAGGAGCTCTTAAAGCTAGAAAGTTTGACGTGGCCGACTCGGCTGGCTTCGTTCTTCGCGTGCTGGACTCGAAAGGAAGCTTATCTCAAAGCAACCGGGCAGGGTCTTAGGGCTTCACTGGACAGCGTTCAAGTAACGCTTCTTCCCACCGAACCTCCAGCCATTCTGGACGTGAATGGGAGTGCGTCGGAGGCCCGGCTCTGGTCCCTTTGTGATTTGCATCCCGCACCGGGGTACGTTGGCGCGCTAGCTCTTCGGTCCAAGCGCGCGGTCCGGATGTTTCGGTACATCACGGTTGACCAACTCTTGGCCAGCTTGCCATCCGCGAATATGCCTGACTTAGATCCAGATTTTGGCTTTATCGGCTGCAAGGTCGCGTGAAGGAGACTCAGAACGTGGACCACATGTCAGAAGCATCCAGCAACACTGAGTTCGTCTCTGTTGCAAAGCACATCTGGCGAATTGCCGGATCTGCGCCAACGGCTACGGCAATTGTGTCTGAACGCCAGCGGATCACTTTCGGTGATTTGGTTGCACGCGCTTCGCACTTGGCAACGTCGCTTAGTTCAACTCTCGGAGGAAGGCGTGGAATTGTAGCGATTTCCACCGACGATTCCGTTCAAATGATCATTGCCGCGCTTGCCGTCTGGCGCACTGGTTGTGCCTATTTGCCGGTAAGCGCGGCGGAACCCCTCGAACGCCTAAATCGTGTTCTGTCCGAGGCGGATGTTCGGGTGTTGGCAACAAACCGCACCAGCCTCCATGGTTTGGGTGGAGATGTGCAGCTCTGTTTTATTGACGAACTTGTCGGTAGTTCGCAGCCCGAACCCGTTCCAAACGTGAGTGAGAGTGTTTGGAGGACTGCACCCGAGGATCTCGCGTACGTTATCTACACTTCGGGATCTACGGGACAGCCGAAAGGTGTAGCTGTTACGCAGGCGAACTTAAGATATTTGGTCAAATGGCACGGTGAGGCCTTCGATGTAACACCACAGGACAAAGGTACGCAATTCGCTGCCCTCACCTTCGACGCTGCGGTTCTAGAGACTTGGCCCATCCTAGCTGCAGGCGCGAGCCTGTATATTCCAGAACGCTCCAGCGTGCTCGTACCGGAGCGTTTGCGCGACTATTTGGTTGCACAGGGGATCACGCTTTGTTTCGCAGTAACTCCTATTGCCGAGCAGCTAATCTCACTCGAGTGGCCGCAGAACACACGGCTTAGATTTCTGCTGACTGGTGCAGACACGCTGCGAAGCTTCCCGCCATCCGGACTCCCATTTCACGTTGTGAACAATTATGGGCCGACTGAATGCACGGTACTTGCGACATCGGGAATTGTGCCAAGTGAACGTAATGGATTCGCGATTCCAACCATAGGGAGGCCAATACCGGGAACAGACGTCTACATTCTGGACTCCAGTTTGCAGCCGGTCCTTGATGGCGATTGCGGTCAAATTTGTATCGCCGGTCCCGGTGTTGGCGCTGGGTACATCGGTCGCCCCGATCTAACCCACGAGCGCTTTGTCCAGAATTCAGCTTTGGGGGACGTTAGGGCTTATCTCACAGGCGATCTCGGACGAAAGCTTCCAAGCGGAGAATTTTACTTTCACGGACGTTTGGATGATCAGATCAAGATTCGTGGGTTTCGCATCGAGCCGAGTGAAATTGTTGCCGCGCTTCGAAGCCATCCCGCGGTCGGAGCCGCAGCGGTAACAGCCGTAGGAAGTGAGGAGTACAAACAACTTGCCGCATATGTTGTGCTCAGAACGGATGCTACTGCTGATGACCTTCGATCTCATTTGGCCGCGCACGTCCCTTCCTACATGACTCCGGCCGTCTTTGTGCGCCGCCGGGAGTTGCCGATCAGGGCGAACGGTAAGGTTGACTTCGGGGCGCTACCGGCTCCTGATGCGTTCAATTCGTTGGAGCAGGCTGGCGGAGCTGGGGAACTGGAGAACGGAATTCAGGTTCAGGTGGCATCCATTCTTTCCAGTCTGCTAGGTGGGCGCGAACTGAGATTAAACGACAATTTTTTCCGGCTCGGCGGGCACTCGTTGTTGGCTGCCCAGGTTATTGCACGTATCCGGAAAACCTTCAGTGTTGATCTGCCACTGCGCACGATTTTCGAATCGCCTACTGTTGCAGCACTCTCACACCAGATTGCGCTCTTCGAACGCGACGAAAAACTGGCGGGATCCTCATCGCTGGTTAAGATCCAAGCGGGAGGGAATCGACGCGCTTTCTTCTGCGTGCATGCTCATGGATGGGATCTCCAGATACATCACAAGTTGGCTGCCGTGTTAGGGCCGGAGCAGCCTTTTTATGGCCTGCAGCCCTCGGGGGTCATAGGCGACGGCAATTTTGATTTCTGCGTCGAAGATTTGGCCGCGAACTATATTGCTGAGATTCGAAGAGTTCAGCCTAAAGGGCCATACCATCTTGGCGGTTATTGTTTCGGCGGCATTGTGGCCTTTGAAATGGCGCAACAGCTGCGTGCCCAGGGAGAGGACGTTCCATTGCTCGTCCTGATGGATAGCTTTTTCCCTGGTGAACAGGCCGATTTTCCAATAAGACCTATCCGGCGCACGTTATTTTGGTTCATCGATAGCTATTTGGGCGAGTTCCTGTGGCGGTCGCGAAAGCAGAAATTATCGTACCTGAGTTACTTGCTGTGGTATCGACTGGCACCAAACATCAGGCTACGGTGGGCACGGACAAAAATGAGTGGCACGGGCCCGATTCTTCATGGGTCGGCGGAATTGGAAGAGGCGAACAGACGCGCTAACGACGCGTATGTTCCGAAACCTTACTCTGGCCGAGTTGTTTTGTTTTGGGGTGGTGATTATGCCTTCCGCTCGTTTCATGATCGCCGCCTGGGCTGGAGTGAGGTTGCCGAAGGAGGCGTAGAGGTACACGTTATCCCCGGTGACCAGCGCATTTTCCTCGCTCCACGGTTAGGGTATTCATCACCAGGGCCGTCGGCAGCTGTTACGGTTGTCGCGGAAAAGCTACGGAAATGTCTGCAAAGCTGCCGCGGCGCGAAATTGGCGAGCGCTGATTCGAGTTCGGCATAAAGTGGAAAGTAAAAAAGTCTACCGCTGATTCGATTCGTCGAAACGAAGCGACGGAGAAGGATCGAAACGGACAGGCAATGCCACCAGACCGCGCAGCCCGAGATTGTTGCGCCATTGCAAGGACTCCGATGTTAAGTGCAGATTGGGAAGCTGCGTTAGCAGCGAGAAACTAATCTGGCCTTCTAATCGGGCAAGTGGCGCGCCGAAACAGAAGTGGCTCGCCCAGCCAAACGCTAAATGCCGGTTGTCAGCGCGCGACAGATCGAGCCGATCTGGGTCAGGGAAACGCTCCGGATCGCGATTCGCAGCAGCCATCACAGCAATCACCGCCTGACCGCCGGAAATGCGCTTTCCTCCCATCTCCATATCGGCGGGCGCAATTCTGGCAGTATGTTGACTTGGGCAATCGTAACGCAGCAGTTCCTCGACAGCCGATCCCAGCAGCGAACCGTCACGGCGTAATCGGTCTAGCTCGGCTGGATTGCGAAGCAACGCGAGGAGACCGTTTCCGATCAGATTCGTTGTGGTCTCCTGGCCTCCGATCATGGTGATGATCGAATTCGCTATAACCTCTTCCTCGCTCAGCTTGTCGCCATTTACCTCGGCGGTTAACAAGGAGTGAAGCAGCCCTTCTCGCGGGTGCTGATGCTGTTCACGGATTCGATCGCGAAAATAGGTCGTCATTTCTTCCACAGTCTTGAGGATCCGAGGTGTGCGATCGGGATTGTGCTGGAAATTCCCCAGCATCTCCGCAAAATCAGCAGACCAGTCTTTTAGCTGCTCGTAATCCTCCTCAGGAACGCCAAGCAATGTCGCTGTGATAATCGCAGGTAGCGGACTCGCGAAATCCGCCATCACGTCCATTTCTCCTGTTTCAGCTACTCGGAGCAGCAATCTCCTGGCAATGTTCTCAATCCGGTCACGTAATACGGATACGCGGCGCGGAGTAAACACGCAAGCAGCCAGACTCCGGATGCGCGTATGCGTTGGGGGGTCCAAGAACAGCATTTGTTTGACCATCAGGGCGGCTATAGGGGACATGTGCTCGAGCCCCATTTCGCTCAGTTGGCGTGGACTTGGAGTTCGATCCGCAGAAAACGTTTTGAACACCCGGACCACATCGTCGTAACGCGTTATGACCCAGGCGTGTAGGAACATGTCCCAGTGGACAGGATCAGTCGAGCGGATGCGCCGAAAGAGTGGGTACGGATTAGCAAGGACTTCGGGATCCAAGAGCTGGAATAGACTCAGACCTGCATCGGTATCATTTTGTGTATTTTGGTCAGTTTTCATGAGCTAACAGGAATTTCGCCGATGTGGTTGCGTGCTCACCATCTATAACTGCATAACACAGCTGCGCGAATGAAGTAGGCTAAAACCACCGGTTTGGAGGTCGCTGCAAACCCGCCCGACGTGATCCTTGGAGGTTGAGCCAAATGAAAACGAAATGCCTTTTAGTACAGATTCTGTTCACGGCTCAAATTCTTTGCGGCGCGGATTCTTCCTCACAAGCTCAGGTCGATAAACTTAAAGCTCTCCTGGATCGAGCAGCGAATTCGAAAGACTCGGTCGAGTGGGCAAACCTTCTCATGCAAGCAGACCGCGAGGCGGAGAAGCTGGAGGATAGTAAGCCAAATAGCGCTTGTGGCGAGCGTTGCATTCGTGTTGCCACTTGGGAACTGCATTATCGCTATAACGAAATTCAAGGACAGGAAAACTATCAACACGATCTACTTCAGCTAATTGCCAGGGTTCACCAGGGCGATCCAGACGGCGCAGAAGCACTGGTTCGACTCCTTCCGACAGGTTGCCAGACTATTGCGACCGGGTGGATTCCGTATTTCAAAACTGTGATTGACATTCTGGAGTTTAGGAAGTGGAAAGCCCTCCGAGATCCCCGCTTGACCAAAATGCGGGCGGAAGCTTACGAAACATGGTGGTCCCTATCGCAATCGCCGCCGGATGATCCGGTGATTGCAGACGCTGAATTGAAGCCAGAGGATTTCCTGGACGGCGCGGCTCAAGCGAGAGAGCGAGCCATTCGCGATTACCAAGAGCTTGTGAGCATCGGGAAAGCCGATCGCGACGTGATGGAGCATCTGCGGAAACTCCAAGCTGGCCAAGATACAGAGCAAAGGAATTGGTATTGCTACGGAGATTGATTGCGCGCAAGTTCAAAAAGCGGGTTTGCTGGTGACTCAATTTGCCGGCCGGGAGGCTTGACCTCGACCCGTTTCTATACGGATCTATACTGAGTGAAGTCCCTGCCATGAAAACGTATGTGAAGTTTGGCGTTTTGATCGCGCTGATCGTCGGGTCTCTCGTGTGGCTCGCACTTGGCGGGATCAGCCAAACCAAGACGTACTACAAGACCATTCCGGAACTCGCAGAAATGGCCAAGAACCGGCAAGATCAGCGGCTTCGGGTGGCCGGAGACATCGTGCCCGGTTCCATCGTTCGGCATGGAGCGCAAGTCTTTTTCACGCTACATCAGGGACCGCAAACGCTGAATGTCGTCTACTCCGGTACCGATCCGCTTCCTGACACCTTCAAAGACAACGCTCAGGCACTCGCAGATGGACGACTCGGTCCGGATGGCGTATTCCAAGCCACAAAAATACAGGCGAAATGCGCCTCCAAGTACGAAGCGAAACCTTCGCAACGTGGTCTGTCGCATGAAACCGCGGCTGCATCCAAAGTCAGCTGACAAGACATGGAGAACATCGGCGCGCTTTCGATTCTGCTGGCCTTCTGTCTCGCCGCATTTTCTGTTGTTGCTGCAATCGCCGGGAAGCATGCGCGCCGCCCCTTTTTAGTCGTCAGCGCCGAACGCGCTGTTTACGCGGTCTGGGCGCTCCTGACGCTCGCTTCGGCAGTTCTCGTTTCTCTTTTGATCCAGGGTGACTATCGCCTCGCGTACGTTGCCAGCCACACGAACAGAGCAATGCCCACCGTGTACAAATTCACGGCATGGTGGGGCGGACAGGAGGGATCGCTTCTGTTCTGGAGCTGGCTGCTCGCCACTTATTCGGCTATCGCGACTTACACGAACCGGCGAAAATTCCGAGACATGATGCCGGTCGTCGTCGCGATCCTGATGACCACGGAGCTGTTCTTCGTCGGCCTCATCACGTTCGTTGCCAGCCCATTTCAAGTCCTGATCGCGGGACGGGGAATTATCGACGTAGGCGACGGCCAGGGTTTGAGCCCGCTTTTACAGTGGTGGACCATGGCAATCCACCCGCCGTTTCTGTATCTCGGTTACGTCGGCTTCACTGTGCCGTTCGCGTTCGCCATGGCCTCGCTTGTTACCAAGCAGCCTGGCGAAGGCTGGATTCACACCACGCGCCGCTGGGCCATTCTTACATGGCTCTTCCAAAGCACAGGAATCCTGCTCGGCATGGGCTGGGCCTACACCGTGCTTGGTTGGGGCGGCTATTGGGGCTGGGATCCTGTCGAAAATGCATCGCTCATGCCCTGGATCACTGCTACTGCCTTTCTGCATTCCGTCATGATGCAGGAGAAGAAAGGCATGATGAAGGTCTGGAACATGGTGCTGGTCTCCGCTACGTTCCTGTTGAGTATTCTCGGAACCACGCTCACACGTACAGGGCTGGTTTCATCCGTGCATGCATTTGCACAGTCGCCCGTGAAGCCGTACTTCACGACCTTCATCATCACCGCAACCGCCCTGACTGCGTTCGCTGTCCTCCGGAATTTGCCGTATCTAAAAAGTGAAGTGAAACTCGAAAGCGTCGTCTCGCGCGAATCGGGCTTCCTGTTTAACAATTTGATACTGCTCGCCAGTTGCTTTGCCGTGTTATGGGGAACGCTGTTCCCGGTACTGATGGAGGCACTTACCGGCGAAAAAGAGACGATCGATGCACCGTACTACACGCGCGTCAATGTTCCCGTTGCGCTCTTCCTACTGTTCCTGACAGGTGTCGGCCCGTTGATTGCTTGGCGCAAAAGCTCGCTGAACAGTCTCAAGCGTGCATTCCTCGTACCTTCGATTGCCGGCCTGATCGTGATTGCTACGCTGGCAATCTCAGGTATTCATCACCTTGCTGCTCTAATCTCGTTTGGTTTGTGCGCGTTCGTTTTTGTAAGCATTGTCGCTGAATTCTGGAAGGGATCCCGCGCCATCCAAGCCAAAGAGAAACTGCCGCTCCCCAAAGCCGCCTTTGAGTTGACCTGGCGCAATACACGCCGTTATGGCGGTTATCTCGTTCACATGGGAATCGTATTCATGTTCATCGGCTTCACCGGGAGCGCTTTCAATCAGCACGACACGCGCAATTTGGGTCTTGGTCAGAGTCTCCGCTTCGGGCACTACGGTCTGAAATTGCTAAGTGTGAACGATGGCGAGAATCCGAATTACGAACTTAGCCGTGCCGTTCTCGAAGTCTCACGCGCCGGGAAAGTGGTTGATCAGCTCGAGCCCGAAATCCGGTTTTATAAATCGAGCCAGCAACAAAATTCCTTTGTAGGCATCCGCCGCCGTCTCAACGAAGATTTGTACGTTAACTATTCAGGCGTGATGCCCGATAATAGCAAGGCAATTTTCCAGCTTTACATTTTTCCGCTTGTCTCCTGGATCTGGATCGGCTACTGGGTGCTGCTCTTCGGGACCGTTATTTGTCTGATCCCGCCGAAGGCGCGCTTGATCTATCCGCGCACGGAGGTAGTAGGCATTGCTACGACGCCCGCGACTGTGGAATCGTAAGCTCGCGGCCGCCTTCCTGCTGGCGATGACTGCCGTCGTAGCGCAGGATCCCACTTCCTTCCTAACTCAAGACGTTCTGCGCGTTGGCGATAAGCTCGCTTGTCGTTGCGGCGGATGCAGGAACACCGTCGCCAACTGCCCCATGCTCCATTGCAGCTCGGCTGATCCGATGCGCCGCCGGATTTACCAGATGAAAGCCCGGAGAATGAGCGACGATGCAGTCCTAAACACCATCGTTCGGGAAGAAGGCGTCGTGGCACTCGCGTCACCGCCCGCCCAAGGTTTCGGCTTGATCACATGGCTCATGCCGCCCATCGCTCTAGCGGTTGGCTTCTTGATCTATTCTTGGTACGTACGCCGCAACCGCAGCTCACCCGAGCCGCTTTCGTCGGCCGATCAAGCGATCATCGAGCGCTTTCGGTCGCAAATCGAGCGTGAACTGGATGGCCCTTCCGCGCCGCATGAGATCAAACCCGGACCGGACTCTCGAACATGATCGTGTTCGTAGCAGCTCTGCTGGCAGTCGGCGCTCTCGTGTTCACCTTGTTCATTCGTCCGAAGGACGTCCCTGAGCCTTTATCGGTCTCACCCATCCAGCATCTCGAAGATCGCAAGCAAGCCATCTACGATAATCTGCGCGACCTTCAATTCGAATACCGGGTCGGCAAACTCTCGGACCATGACTATCAGCAAACGAAACAGGCACTACAAAAGGAGCTGGCCACGGTTCTCGCGCAAACCGACGAAACCATCAAAAGATTGGGATTAATGCCGCAACGAGTTCCACCGAAGCTCGCTCCATCGACAGCGCCGAGCACTCGAAAGCCCGCGACAGTTTGCCCCCATTGCGGAGCGGAGTTCCCCCAAACGCTCAAATATTGCGGTGAATGCGGGAGAGCAATTGCATGAGAACGACTCTCTGCGCTCCCGTGCTGCTGTTTTTCGGCGCTGGAGCCGCGTTCGCGTCAATTGACGGACACGTTATCAATCGCACAACCGGCAAATCGCAGCCCGGGGTAAACATCACGCTCGTCAAGCCTGGTGCGCAAGGCATGCAAACGCTCGGCAGGACCATAAGCGATGCAGCAGGTCACTTTCAATTTGAAAGGGATCAGCCGGGTGGCGGGCCACAATTACTGCAAGCTATTTATAAGGGCGTCAACTATAACAAGCTGATGACCCCGAATATTTCCACATCGGGTGTTGAACTTGACGTGTACGAATCCACAAAATCGCCCTCCGTAGCCCGAATCGCTCAACGCATGCTTCTCTTCGAGCCATCTTCCAGCCGCATCAATGTGGACGAGACCGTGATCCTCCAAAACGACTCGAACACAACATTGAATAATGACGCGCTCGGCGGCATTCGCTTCTATCTGCCGCGCGAGGCAAACGGCCAAGTGCGTATCACCGCCCGCGGCCCGCAAGGCATGCCTCTGCCCCGTCCCGCTGAAAAAACAGATCAACGTGACATTTTCAAAGTGCAATTTCCCATCAAGCCCGGCGAGACAGAATTCCAGGTTTCTTATGCATTGCCGGTCGGCTCGCCCTTCACGTTCCACGGCCGCGTGGTGGATATCAAAGGAATGCAGAGCGGTCCTCTTCGGTTGATCGCGCCCCAAGGCGTGATTCTCGCGGGAAAGGATATTCAACAGGTAGGAACTGAGCCAACCACACAGGCCGGCGTTTACAACGTTCTCTCAAGCGACAATTTTGCGGCCGATATCACGGGAACTGGCTCGCTTCGAAACGACAACTCGGCTCCCGGCGATAACAGTGACTCGCCTCAAGTCACGCAAGGCAACCCGCAGATCTATTCGCATTTGACCCTCCTCCTTGTGCTTGTGTTTTCGATTCTGGGCCTTGGTCTCGCCATTCTCTTTCGAACCTCGCCCGTCCGCTCACCGTACGCAAAATAGAATCGTCAGCTGGCTCCCTTCATGTTCGACGCAATCCAGATCGACCAACTCTGGAAATTCTATGGCGACTACGCTGCTGTTCGTGATTTCACGCTAAGCGTCCCCGAGGACGCCTGTTGCGCGCTCATCGGACGGAATGGGGCAGGGAAGACGACTTTGCTCCGGGTTCTCGCTGGATTATCCCGGTTTGACCGCGGGACCGTTCGCCTGTTCGGCGAACCGCCGCGAAAGCAAACAACTCGCCGCCAGATCGGCTTTCTCGGGCATGGTATCGGTGTTTATGAAGACCTCACTGCTCGCGAGAATCTGTATTTTTTCGCCCGCATCGCCGGGCTGAAAACCAACAGCAGCTTGATCGATTCTTCACTCGAGCGAGTCGGTCTCGCTCGCGTTTCCGGCATGCCCGTTCGCCAGTTTTCTCGCGGTATGCACCAGCGCCTCGCGCTGGCACGCGCCTTTCTACACTCGCCGAAAATTCTGGTGCTAGATGAACCCTTCACTGCGCTCGATGATCATGCAATCGCGGCACTAACCGAGCTGCTGCACGAAGCGCGTAAGGCCGGCGCCACCATCCTCATCTCGACTCATCAGCTCCGGGAAGCCTTGACCATTGCCTCCCATGTCGCTCTGATCGAGAACGGCAGATTGCGCTTTTCAGGTGAGCGCACGCCGGAGATGCTCGAAGACCCGGCTCTTTTGTACCGAATGAACTTGGAATGAGGTCTCTGCTTCAGGCGCTCTCTATTGCGCGCAAAGATCTCACGGTCGAGCTTCGCACTAAAGAATCGCTGAACGCGGCGATCGCATTCAGTGTCGTCATGCTGTTGCTCTTCAGTTTCGCCTTCGACCCCGCTGCTGATGTCACCCGCGAAATCGCAGCAGGTCTCCTTTGGATCGTGTTCGCATTTTCCGGAGCGCTGATCTTCAACCGCGCTTTCGTCCGCGAGCTGCCGAACGACTGCCTTGACGTGTTGCTTTCCTCTCCCATCTCGCCCGCGAGTCTCCTGCTTGGGAAAGCGGCTGCAATTTTCGTGCTCCTACTTTTCCTCGAAGCAATCTCGCTGGTTGTCTTCGGCGTCTTCTATAACTTGCGCTGGTGGCTACGCCCCATCGAACTCGCGCTCGTTTGCATTCTTGCAAGCTGGGGTATATCCATTCTCGGGGCCGTCTTCGGCGCGCTCACTGTCAATCTGCGGCTTCGCGAGCTGATGCTTCCGGTCATCATCTATCCAATATTGATCCCGCTCTTAATTGCGGCTGTCGAGCTGACTGACACTCTATTCAGAAATCAGCCGCTCTCGCCCGATCAGTTACTTTGGGGCCGGCTTCTCGTGGTTTTCGACGTCGTGTTTACCGCGCTCGCTCTAGCTCTCGCGGAAGCAATTTTGGTCAACTAGTAGCAGAATTGATATGGATCAACCGGCATGCGGGAAAGACTAGTCATCGCGCTTGCTGCAATCGCAGCTCTTCTTCTGGCCTATAACCTGTACCATATCTTCCTGGTTTTGCCGGATGAAGCAGCGCAGGGCGCCATCTACCGCATTATCTTCTTTCACGTGCCCGCCGCGATTACAGCTTTCACGGGCTTCTTTGTGACGCTTGTTTTGAGCATCATGTATCTAATCTCCGGCAACTTGCGTTACGATTCGCTGGCCGCTTCGGTCACTGAAGTCGGCGTGGTTTTTGCGTGCGTCAATTTGGTCACCGGAATGATTTGGGCTCGCATTATTTGGGGCATCTGGTGGACCTGGGATGCCCGTTTAACCTCGATGCTGGTTTGTGTTTTAATCTACAGCGGCTATCTGATGCTGCGCCGGGCAATCGACGAACCAACACAGCGCGCCCGCCTTTCCGCCGCACTCTCGATCTTCGGCTTCGCCGACGTGATTCTAGTGTGGAAGTCCATCCAATGGTTCCGAACTCAGCATCCGAGTCCTGTGCTCAGCATTCGTACAGGTGGCGGAAATATCGATCCCGCCATGGAACACATGCTGTATCTAAATTTTCTTGCAATCCTGATGATCGCAGCGGCTCTGGTTCTCGTTCGAACCCGCCAGGAAACGATGGCCCGCGAGATTGATTCACTCCGCCGCCTCGCCAATGCTGCTTAGCGCCATGGACACACGCAACTTCACTTTCATGTTTTACGGCTTTCTCGCCGCCTGGCTCATTGTGCTGATTTATATAGT
The DNA here is from genome assembly GCA_019240405.1 of Acidobacteriaceae bacterium. GTDB lineage: Bacteria > Acidobacteriota > Terriglobia > Bryobacterales > Bryobacteraceae > Bog-105. The sequence goes on along the minus strand of JAFAYL010000047.1, from coordinate 105,172 downwards.
GAGCCTTGCCCGCCGGGGTGCTCGCCTCAAGAAAGAACTTGAACAGGTTAGAAACCTTGTCAGCTCGAAACACCCTTAGGTGAACATGTAAGGCGCTCGCTGCGGTCGGCTCAGCATCGCGTTCGCATCGTCGTCATTCTTGAACCGCTCTTTTATGGGATCCCAATGCAGCTTGCGCCCTGTCTTCATCGCAATATGATGTAGCAGGCACGTAGAGCACGCTCTGTGTCCAATCTCTACGGGAGCAATCGGCTGCTTCCGGCTCCGTATGCAATCCAGCCAATTGCCATGCTGGTCCTCGCTTTTGTAAAGGTGAATCTCGTTCGGCCCGATTACGCTGCCCAAAATTCTCGGATCGCTGGCGGATAACGGCTGAATCTTTTGGCCTTTTGCACCAGGGTCGCTCGATGTTACCGGCGTATCGCGCGTCACAAAAATCCAACCCTTCGTCCCGTAGAATTTGATCCCGTTCGGATATTCATCGGAAATCGTCATTGTCACGCCATTCGCGTACACCGCCTGCGTCTTGAACTTCCCATGCACGTCCCACAATCCGTGTTTCGGAAACTCCGCCGTTCCCCAAACTTCCACCGGGCCTGTGTATTCCGTGTTCATTCCCCAATGCGCTGTATCTACGTGATGCGCTCCCCAGCCGGTAATCATGCCCGCTCCAAATTGTTCGCAACGCAACCAGCCCGGCCGGTCGAATCCATTCTGCGGATGCACGCGCATCTCGGTGTAGTAAACCACTGGCGTCGATCCAAGCCACGCATCATAGTTGAGGTTCGGCGGAACCGGCATTTCCGGAGCATCCGGTCCCGCAGGGTCCACCGGGAGACCGATCTCAACATGCTTCACTTCGCCGATGCGACCATTTCGCGCAAGCTCGCACGCCCGGTGAAACTGTTTCCACGATCGTTGTTGCGATCCGATCTGCAGAATTCGTCCCGAAGCCTGCACTGCGTTGCTGAGATAACGGCCCTCGGCAATCGTCAGCGAAGCCGGTTTCTGTAAATAAACGTCTTTGCCCGCCCGTACCGCATCCACCGCTACAATCGCGTGCTGATGATCGGGAGTCGATATGACCACCGCATCAATATCTTTGTTCGATAGCAGTTCGTGATAGTTGTGATACGCAGTCACGCCATCGTACACTTTGCCCGATGACTTCGCGTAATACTCATTCACGAGCAGTTTCCCCTGCTCCAAGCGCTTCGCATCCAGATCGCAAACGGCAATCACCCGCGCCGAATCGTACTTCAAGATGGCAGGCAAATCGTGAATACGTGAGATGCGGCCGGCGCCGATTGCTCCGACATTGATCCGGCTGTTCGGGGGCATCTGCCCGAAAACGCGCGAGGGCACGATAGCCGGAAAAGCCGCCGTTGTCAGAAATGAGCGTCTCGAGATCCCAGGATTACGCGCCATTCAAATCCGCCGCTTCTCAGGTCGAAAATTCTAGCCGATTGGCATTCTTCTGCGCCTTGAGTACCAGCTCGGTCGCGAGCAGCGCCTGCTCCTGGTCCTGCGCAACGTGCGTTCGATTCACAATATCGCTCACAAACTGTGGCCCAAACGGCAGGACCACGTCGTCGCAATCCATATAACGTGTTTGCTTCTGGTCAACGATGAAGAGGTGATTGCCGCCCTTATGCCCGGCTATATCGATGTATTTCCGTAATTCGATGTAACCCTCCGTTCCCAAAATGAACAGCCGCCCATCGCCCCAGATTCCCAGCCCGTTCGGAGTGAACCAATCGACGCGGATATATCCCGCCCCGCCGTTCCCATGCACCATCATGTCCCCAAAATCCTGGAATTTCGGCTTGTCCGGATGATTCACATTAGCAATCTGCGAGGCCGTCACTTCCGCCGCAGTGGATCCCGTGTAGTACACAAATTGATCGGCTTGGTGCGACCCGATATCGCATAGAATTCCACCGTACCGCGCCGGATCCCAGAACCAGGCCGGACGGGTGATGTCATTCACCTTATGTGGGGCGAGATTCACCGTCTGAACCACTCGGCCGATCGCGCCCGCCTTCACTAATTCTCCCGCCTTCACCGCTGCCTTCACCTCCAGCCGTTCCGAATACATGATGGCGAAAATGCGCCCGGTCTCTCGAATCGTCTTCCGAACTTCGACCAGTTGTTCGAGCGTGATAATCGCAGGCTTATCGCTCAAATAATCTTTCCCGTGGCGCATCACACGAATCCCGAGCGGCGCGCGCTGATCCGGAATCGGCGCAGCCGCTACGAGCTGTATTGACTTATCTTCGAGAATTTCGTCTTCGCTTCTCGCGAGCTTTACATCCCCGAAGCGCTTCCGAAAATCCGCAATGGCCTTCGGATCGGTCGCATACAACGAAACAAGTTGCCCGCCTCCACGCTGGATCGCCGCTGTCATGCCCATGATGTGGTAGTGATCGAGTCCGATAACCGCGAATCTGATTGTCTGATTCGGCTTCTCGTCCGGATTCCGCCCCGGCCCGGCCCTCTCGTGCAGGATGGGGCGCGATGCTCCGTCAGGAAGCGCGGGCGCCAGGACCGCTGGAGGAACTGCTTTTAGGAACAACCGCCGGTTCACTCGGTCCATACCAATCCTCTGTTTCATCCTAGTGCTCCGCTTCTACAGAGCCAGGAGCACAAGCGAATTTGACGCGTCTGGGTCCGATACAAGGTCGCTAACGCTCCTCGCTTCGTTTCGACATTACAGCCTTCGCCACTAAAAGGCTGTAACCTCAAGGGAGGGAACCCATCAAGCATGGCAATTGACTGGTCCAAGTGCCCAGGTATAGAAATAGATCCCAATCGGCAAAGCGGGGCTCCAGTATTCGCAGGAACACGTATCCCGGTCAACGTTGTTACGAATAACATCCACAGCGGCGGTACTGCGGAGGAGATCGAAGAGGTACTCGATAACTTCGATGTGACCCGAGAACAGGTCATGGCTGTGCTCGGATTTCTGCGGCAGCACGAACCTGTTGAGTCTCGTTGCTGAGGCCTGCTAAGTTGCGCCGGCAAAAAGGTTGGTTGTGGTACATTAAAGGGGAACAAAATCAAGATTAAGGTAAAGACCGAGGAGTTTCGTTTCCCAGCATGAGTCTGGCGGTAGAGCAGAAATCGCAGATAATCCACAAGTACCGGATCAACAAATCCGATTCCGGCTCGCCCGAAGTTCAAGTTGCGCTCCTGAGTCAGCGTATTCAGCATCTGACAGAGCACTTCAAAACTCATCAGAAGGATCATCACTCACGGCGCGGCCTGCTTAGTATGGTTGCCCGCCGCCGAAAACTGCTGAAGTACTTGAAGGATCGCAGTCCGGAGCGTTACCAGGCTCTCATCCAGAGTCTCGGCATTCGCCGCTAGTGAGCGGTTCTTCCTTTCAAGCTCTAAGTCCTCCACCTGATCCTGAACCAAGCTGGCAAGCCCGTCTCTTCGACTGGCGCCAAGCACGGAGAAACGTGATGCGAACCGCGCATCGGAATTGAGAAATGTCACACACAGTTGAAATTGACCTCTACGGGTCAAAGGTCTCGCTCGAGACCGGCAAAGTTGCCAAACAGGCCAACGGGTCTGTCGTCGTTCGTTCTGGAGATTCGGTCGTGCTAGTCACCGCTGTCTCCACCGAGAAGCCCAAGCCTGGCGCTAGCTTCTTCCCGCTCACCGTCGATTACCGCGAGTACACTTATGCGGCTGGAAGGTTCCCTGGCGGCTTTATCAAACGTGAAGGCCGCCCCTCCGAAAAAGAAATTCTCACTAGCCGCTTGATCGATCGCCCCGTCCGGCCCCTGTTCCCTGAAGGCTTCAGCAACGAAACCCAGCTCATCGCTATGGTGCTCTCGGCTGATCCGGAGCATGACCCCGGCGTGCTTGCAATCGTTGGGGCAGGCGCCGCTCTGGCAATTTCCGATATACCGTTTCACCACGTACTTGGAGGCGTCCGCGTCGGACTTGTTAGCGGCACCTACCGCGCCAACCCGAGCTATGACGAAACTAGAGACGCGCGATTGAGCATCGTTGTAGCCGGAACCGAGGACGGCATCGTCATGGTCGAAGCCGGCGCAAACGACGCTTCCGAAGCCGCAGTGATTGAGGCGATCGAGTTCGGTCACGACTGCTGCAAGAAAATCGCCGCAGGCATTCGAGAGCTTGTCAAATTCGCTGGAAAAGCAAAGCGCAAATACACGCCGCCGGCACTCAATCAGGAGATGTTCACCAAAATCTCCGATGCGGTTCGCGCCGAGCTCACCGATGCCCTCAATACGCAGAAGTATCCCAAGCTTGAAAGCTACGCGCGCGTCGATCAAGCCAAAGAAAAGGCCATTGCTCTCTTCCCAGAGGAGGCCGAGCAAGCCGAAGCCGGCAAACTTTTCGATCACCTGAAGGAACGTATCTTCCGTGATCAGATGCTTAAAGAGCACCGGCGCCCCGACGGCCGGGCTTTCGATCAGATCCGGCCAATCACCTGCGAAGTCGGTGTTCTGCCCCGTACGCACGGGTCCGCTATCTTCACCCGCGGGGAAACGCAGGCGCTAGTCACAACCACTCTCGGAACCAAGGATGACGAGCAGCGCATCGAATTATTCGACCCAACCGAAACTTCAAAGCGGTTCATGCTGCACTATAACTTCCCTCCGTTCAGTGTTGGAGAAGTAGGGTTTATGCGTGGCCCAGGCCGACGAGAAATCGGTCACGGGGCTCTCGCAGAGCGCTCGCTTGCGCCCGTTATCCCGGATGAGAAGGATTTTCCATACACGTTGCGGCTCGTCAGTGACATTCTCGAATCGAACGGTTCCAGTTCCATGGCCAGCGTCTGTGGTGGAACGCTATCGCTGATGGACGCGGGCGTCCCGGTTGCCGCTCCGGTCGCGGGTATCGCCATGGGACTCGTGCTCGAAGGCGATTCGCACGCCGTCCTGACCGACATCGCGGGTGCCGAAGATCATTACGGCGACATGGATTTCAAAGTGGCCGGCACCAGCGACGGCATTACCGCCCTGCAGATGGACATCAAAGTTCCGAACGTGACCACCAGCATCATGAGAGAAGCTCTGGAGCAGGCGCGCAAAGGCCGCCTGGAGATCTTACAAATCATGAACGCCGCGATATCCGCCCCGCGCACCCATCTCTCTCAATACGCGCCACGAATCTACACAACCAAGATTCCGACTGACAAAATCCGTGAGCTGATCGGGCCCGGCGGCAAGGTGATCAAAGGAATCATCGAACAGACCGGCGTAAAGATCGATGTCACCGATGACGGCACGGTCAACATCTTCGCTTCCGATGGCGGCTCTGCCACTCGCGCGCTACAAATGGTAAGCGACATCGCAGCGGTTGCCGAAATCGGGAAAACTTATCTTGGCAAGGTCGTTCGCATTGCCGACTTCGGAGCTTTTGTCGAGATCTTCCCTGGCACCGACGGTCTCCTGCACATCAGTGAAATTTCTGAGAGTCGGATCAAGAATGTCCGCGACGAGCTCAAAGAAGGGGATCAGATTCTCGTCAAGGTACTCGCGCTCGAAGGCAACAAAATCAAGCTCAGCCGGAAAGCGATTCTCAAAGAACAACGCGAAAAACTGAAAGCGGCAGCCGACAGGAGTCAGTAAACCAGCCCCGCGCGGCTCGCGTCCAGTGGCCCTGGGGCAGCCGCCGCCTTCGCTCTTTCGCATCCGGAATAATAAGAAATTCGGATGCAAATCACTCATTTTGCGTTAGCTCGTCCGATACCAGACGGATTCCTCGATTCAATCGAGCTCGACCCAAGCGGATTTATCAGAATCCTCGGCTGGTCAAGAAGATCTTTCGATGCGGCAATGCCGCCGCGCATTTCCCTAGACGGGCAGGATATCCCGTTCCTGCAGCATTATCGGGTGGACCGGCCGGATGTCGCGCGTGCCGCGGAAATCGGCATCCAATACGCAGGTCTCGTTCTTGAATATCTTGTCCCAGAACCACTGCTTTACCGGCGGTTTGCTTCTCTCTCATTCACGCCGGAATCCGGCGCGCCGCTTATCTTCAACGGCACATTTGAATTCATGAGACCGCATTATCGTGAGCTATTCGATGCTGACTGGGTCTATCATCGGGAGAATATTTACGGTTCTGGTCCACCGAATACCGAAGTCAACCCGGAAACGTTCGCCATAGCCCGACGATTGAAGGATCCCATTCTGGATTTCGGGTGCGGCAGCGGTGCTCTGATCGGGAAACTACGTCAGTTTGGGCTGAAAGCTCAGGGCTTGGAACTAGATACTGAAATCATAAAGACGTCAATTCGCCCTGCCGTCCAGCCGTTCGTAACTCTCTACAATGGGCAGCTTCCGTCGCCATTCCCGAGTGGCAGCTTCAAATCGGTCTTCTGCTCTGAGGTGTTAGAGCACATCCCCAATTACGAAGCCGCGATTCAAGACATTGCCCGGCTTGCGACTCATGAGGTCGTCTTTACAGTCCCAGATGCCAGTGCGATTGGCATGGGCTTTCGGCATGGAGCAGTGCCCTGGCATTTACTCGAAGGCACTCATGTGAACTTCTTCACGCAGACCAGTCTAAACCGCAAATTACAACCATATTTTTCGAAGATAGAGTTCGGTCGCCTTGGACGGAGTCATTTCAACGATTCAGCTTACTATGTCAGCTTACTGGCGGCATGCCTCAAATAAGATCACGTGTCCAACAATTGAGATATTCTCTTGAAAGCCAATCTCTGTTCAGATCAGATTCTTAAGCAGAGCAAGCCCGTTTTGGTTTGCAAACGGATAAAAACGAATCTTCCCCTTGCGCGATGCAACGAAATCCCGAACGGCCTTTGTCATCCTGGGAAACGGAGGGTTTAAGATTCTATTACATCCAGAGTGTTGGAAGTGAGTAATCTGCCTTTCGTCTTGTCAGATTTGGACTGTAATATGGGTCCGACGCAATCACGTCTCGCCACTTAGATTGCATGACCGCAACTTCGGTGGGGTGAGGAATGAAGTCCTTTTGCGTTTTAGAGAATGACTCATGATGGTAAAGTAGTGCAAACGGTGTGAATAATACCCGATAGCCGTTCGCCCCTATCTTTAGACATAGATCCACATCGTTAAAAGCCACCGCTAGTCGATCCTCGTCAAAGCCGCCCACGCCCCAAAAAACATCTGCTTTCGTCATGAGACACGCGCCAGTTACTGCGCTGACATTTCGAATCACATCGCTAAATGCAAAGTAGTGCGGCAATTCTCCGTCTTGTCCGTGGAACGCATGCCCGCAGTTTTCGAACAGGCCCATAACGACACCCGCATGCTGAATGCTACCGTCTGGAAACAAAAGCTTCCCGCCCACAGCGCCCACCTCGGGCCGGGCCACAAGTTCAACCAACGAGGTCAGCCAGTCGCTCTTAATTACCGAGACATCATCATTCAAAAAAAGCAACAATGGAGTCCCGCATTGCCGGGCTGCTTCGTTGTTGATACGCGAATAATTGAACGGTTTGTTGCGCCAATCTATGTAGTGAATACTGTTCCCATTTTCAACAAACCGGGAAACCAGATCGAACACATCGCCTTCGCGGGAATTATCGATTACTACGACTTCAAAGTTCTTGTAGTCTGTCCGTGTAAATAGGCCTTCTAGATTAGGCCTCAACACATCGGTCTTCCCGCCGGCGGCAATAATAATACTTACGCGGCTACCTTGGGGTATGGGGTAACGTAACCGCCAGCACCCTGGAACAGCAGCCGGTTCGACTTTCGCGTTTCTATTGCGTTCGCAATATCGTTCCAGAACGCGCCGGCTTGCCTCGATCGTGTATGGCTTGGTCTGTACCGAAAGAGCAGTCGAGTTCGGACCCGCTCGCCAGTGATATAAAACGTGCGGAACGTGCACGATTTGCCTCGCGTGCTCTGATGCGCGGAGAATCAGGTCGTAATCCTGGCTGCCATCCGTTTCAGAACAGAATTCACCGATGTTGTGCAAGAGCTCTCGTCGAATCACAAGTAAGTGGCAGACATAATTGAGCGAAAGAATCAGATCTGGTGACCAATCCGGCTTGAAGAAGGGCTGATATCTCTCGCCGCGCTCGTCCAATTTGTCTTCATCTGAGTAAATCAAGTCAGCAGCAGGATAACGATTGATTGCCTCCACGATGTAAGCCAGGGCGTGAGGGGAAAGCGTGTCATCGTGGTCGAGAAATGCGACATATTCTCCCGATGCAAGCCCAAGACCGGTGTTCAAGGCCGCCGAAATTCCACCTCGCTCCTCCGAGTAAGCAACTTTGAAATTCGTGCGGCTTGTGCCAAATTCGGCGAGAACAGCTTTCGTTTCTCCTCTTGTGGATCCATCATCCACAATGCATAGCTCCCAGTTCGAATAACTCTGGGCGATCACGGAGTCAATTGCAGCCTGCAGTTCGTTTGGCTGAGTATTGAATACCGGCATGACGATGCTAATGAGTGGTCGATCGTTTAACCGGGGCAGCCTAAGCGAAATGATTTCATCAGCAGGCTTCTCGAATTCCGCGATCCACTCTTCGTAATCGGACGCGTAACCGACGGTATGGTCGATGAGGAACTCTGTCTCAATCTCTCGTAGCACCTGACCATCCGCGATTAACCGTAATTTGAGCTTGTGCCGGCCGTTTGGAAGCGGCTGGGTATCGACCGATGCTGAAAATCCCGCGCGACCTGTTTTATCCAAATCTGGGAAATTGTGCTTGATGTCCGGTCGGGGTGCAGTGATATAGGCCTTCTGTAAAGCTAACCCCGAAATTTCAAGATCGACATAATCAAGATGCTCTTCACCGAGGGCCCAGCCCCGCACAATCAAGTTTCTGTTCCGCGGACGCTTGTCGGTTGGGGAAGGCTCGTCGCAAACGAAGTACAGCTCTTTTGAATCGATGAGCTTCAGCTCGGTCGGATTCGCTTCTTCGCTCGGCACCTTAGGCCCGATCGGTACCTGTTCCTGGTAATTTTGAGGAGTTTCTTCACGACCGGCGGTTACCTCTGCTCTGGATTCAAGCGTCTCTTCAGGTGTTTTCAATCCGGACTCGACAGACTTAGATGGAACTACAAGCTTGGCTACAGTACCCACGGCTTGCAGCGTACGCCAAGTACGGCTACTTAGCAGTTGCTTTGTAACTAATTCCTGAGCACTCAAACGGGCCTCTTGAGAGGCCACAGTATTCATCAACTGCTGCCCTTTGCGAGTCAATTCCTCAATGTCACGGCCTAATAGATCCTGTAGGTGTTGAGTTTTCGTCGAAAGCCTTTCTGTCAATCCCTCGATATCTGCTTCTGCTGCGCTCTGTTGCTCAGCTATTCGGCCAAACCCTTCTTCTATTCTTTGAAGCCTAAGTTGAAGCTCAGCAGTTATGAAAGCTTGGCGTTTGACGGCGGCCAACTCGGCCTCGAGATTGACAATATGCCGGTCCTTATCGTCAATTGCCCGCTGCAATCTTCTCTGGGTGATTTCAAACTGTTCGCGTTGAAGTTCAAGATTCTGGATGTGACGTTCTTTTTCCTCCACAGCCTTTTCCAGGGCGCAGTGCTGTGTCTCGAGGTTCTCAATGTGCCGGTCTTTGTCCAGAATGATCCCAGGAGCAACTCCGGATTCCGCAAACTCCCGAATCAGCCTCAGTGCTTCCGACAGTTGCAGATTTCCACGATCTCTCGGTCGAGCGGACCAGAACGCTTCTTCTGTGTCACTCAGCGCTCTAGATTTGGAAATCAAGTATGAAATTCGATAGGTCGGGTCGCCCCAATCGTATGCTGCAAGTTCGCGATTGAAACGTACACTCAGGTCGCGAAGCATCTCCACGCTGTGCATGCGAAGCGTATGCGAGGCCAACATCATCACCGTCCAGATATCTACGTTCCCGTGCCCGCGCTTGCTGATCGCCAGATTGCCGTCTGGGAGACATCTCTCTATATAAGGAAGCTCTGGTAAGCCTAACTCATGATGTTCTTGTAATTGCAGCAAAGGGCTATCTAGAACATCCTCAACGTAGGTCCTGACTGTTTTTTCGGCCCAAACGCTGCCAGGTGAGTTATAAGGGAATGTCAAATAAATTACGTCCTGACTTACTCTTACAAGTTCCTCGATAAAAGGCCGGCGAAATGGATCCGCAATATGCTCTAGCGTGTCCAGAGCGCATACCACATCGAACGTGTTATCTGCGAAAGGTAATGCTAAGCCCGATGCCAGCACGCCGCCTTCTAGTCCGATTGTCATGTCAACATCGACGATCGTGCATTGTACATCCGCAAGAAAGGTTTTCACCAAAGAGGAAAAAGAAGGCCAAAGATTCGGCGAATTTCCGCCAACATCGAGGACCTTCAGTCCTTGATAGCGAGGAAACAAAAACTCCACGATCTGTTTCAGAGCGCTGTATCGCTCGTACAGGTCAAATGAAAGTTGGAAAGTCCGCTCGTCAATTGGCCGCGGCCCGAGTCCATTAGCCACCAAAGTTGAGACGGCCTGCTCCGCCATTCCGTAACTTAGAATAGCAATGGGAACGCGTCTAGCGTGTTGGTTCGACTGAACGCGGATTCTGCCGTTTAACGCATGAGATGAATCAGACCGTCATTCGTTTGGACAGGGTTTCAAAAAGCTTTCGGCGCTACAAAAATACGGGTGATCGCGTTCTCGACCTCATACTTCGTTCATCTGCTCGCGGCCATGAATTTTGGGCGCTCAAGGATGTCGACATGGAGGTCGTAGAAGGCCATACGATCGGGATCCTTGGACGGAACGGCTCGGGCAAAAGCACGTTGCTCCAAATCGTTGTCGGAACCATGAGACCGACCAGAGGAACCGTTCAAGTAAACGGCCGCATTTCGGCCCTGCTCGAATTAGGAACTGGCTTCAATCCCGAGTTTACGGGGCGTCAAAACGTCTTCTATAACGGGCGGATCCTGGGCGTTACTCAAGAAGAAATGGAAGCCCGGTTCGATGATATTGCGGCATTCGCAGATATTGGCGATTTCCTGGATTATCCGGTGAAAACATACTCCAGCGGCATGTACATGCGCCTGGCATTCTCAGTCGCCATCTCAGTCAATCCGAAAATCCTGATCGTTGACGAAGCTCTGGCCGTGGGTGATGCGCGCTTTCAACAAAGATGCATCTCTAAGATCAAGCAGCTTCGCGAACAGGGCGTTTCCATTCTCTTTGTTAGCCACGACTCCGATGCAGTGCGGCGCCTTTGCGACCATGCGATCGTTCTAGAGCGAGGGAGAGTCGTCAACCAGGGCAGTGCCATAAACATGACGAATTGGTATCTCTCCCTTATGAGTGTGAATTTCGATCTCGAAAGGCAAAAAATGATCGAACAAGCTGCACTCGAGCAGGAGGAGCCCTCGGAAGATCACACGCTTCAGGACCTTGCTCCATTAGAGGAAGTAGATGTCAACCGCGCCGATGCTACACGAGAGGCAGCGCTGGACCTCAAGCAATTCGAAGACGAATTCAAGTATTACCGCCACGGAGACGGAGCCGCGCGAATAAACAAAATCTTGATTCGGAACAGTAGAGGCGAAGTCACCGGTACCGTCTTCATGGGCGAGATCGTGTCGCTAGAGTTCTATGCCGACTTCTATAGCGATCAAGATACGCACATAATGGGCTTTTATCTTCGCGATCGTTTAGGTACTGACATTATCGGGCTAAACACGTTTCAGGAGCATGCTCGGGTCCCTCCGGTCAACCGTGGCGAACGCGTCAATTATCGGTTTACGTTCAGAATTGACGTGCGCCCGGGGGTGTATGGTATCTCTCCGGCGCTTGCCTATAACCAGATTGAGACGCGTTATTTGGATTGGATCGACAACGCTGAGATTCTGCGTGTCTCCGATCCCGACACCTCTCGCAACGTATTCGGCGCTTATCTGCCTCCTCAGCGAAGAGTAAAGGTATCGAAGGTCGAGAAAGGCGACGGGCAATCTGCACCGGGGCACGATGAGAGAGTCGCCGATTCGGTGACCTTTTAACGCCGCCTTCACCTAGACTGCCGCGGTAATCGTCCCAGCGACAGGGCTGCTCGCGCTCGCGTATTCACGTTTTGCCATGCGTCCAGCTAGAAATGCCTTGCGACCTGATTCCACGGCCAGTTTCATCGCGCGCGCCATAAGCTCCGAGTCTTCAGCTTCGGCTATGGCAGTGTTTAGTAGTACCCCGTCATAACCCAACTCCATCGCGATTGTCGCGTCAGATGCAGTTCCGACTCCGGCATCCACAATCAGCGGAACTGCCGTAATCGCCTCGCGCAGAATTTTGAGGTTTGTGATATTTTGTACACCCAAACCCGAGCCGATCGGCGCCGCCAACGGCATAACCGCGGCCACGCCCGCATCGACCAGCTTTCGAGCATTCACCAAATCGTCCGTCGTATAAGGCAGCACGACAAAGCCTTCTTTAACCAGAATCCGGGTCGCCTCCAACAGCCCCTCGTTATCTGGGAAAAGCGTCTTCTGGTCCCCAATCACCTCAAGCTTGATCCAATTCGATAGCCCCACTTCGTGCGCAAGCCGAGCCGTCCGAACCGCGTCATTTGCCGTATAGCAGCCTGCGGTATTCGGCAAAATATGGATCTTCGCCCGATCAATAAAATCGAGCTCCGATTCTTTCGATCGGTCTGTCAGGTTGACGCGCCGGACGGCTAATGTCACCATCTCGGTGCCTGAAGCGGCGTGACATCGCGCCATCAACGCCTTGCTCCGGTATTTGCCCGTTCCCACGAACAAGCGTGAGTGAAAGGTTCGCCCGGCGACGGTGAAAACATCTTGCATACCGTTCATTATGCGCCCGGCGAAGAAAAGCAGAATCCCTGTTCTCGCACTTGTTTTGCGAAACGAACCCAATTGAGTTCGTTTCGCAAATTGACCCATCTAGCTCACTTTTCGATACTTAAACGCTCACCGTGCTATGCTCTTTTCGTCAGAATGTGGATAAGCCCGCGGGTGTCTGCGTGGCACAGGCCCGATCATGGACAGGTGGGTGAGTGGTTAAAGCCAACAGACTGTAAATCTGTCCCTCCTTGCGAGGTACGAAGGTTCGAATCCTTCCCTGTCCACCAGTTCCTGACGTGGCGGGCCGTTGTAGCTCAGTTGGTAGAGCGCGTCCTTGGTAAGGACGAGGTCGCCGGTTCAATCCCGGCCAACGGCTCCATCGCTCATGGCTAAGCTGATCACGGCCAGTCTTGCGATCGCCTGTTATTTCCTGTTCCTCACCTATCGCGGCCTCTTCACCTACTTCACTCCCGACGATGTAACGAATATCCAGTTTCTGCACGGTTACGGACGCGTTCCTTTTGGTGTCATCTTCGCCCAGGCGATTGCCACATTCACACCCGAATACCGGCCCGTAGGCGGCCTTTATTACCGCGCGCTCTATGCTCTCTTCGGCTTTCATCCCTTGCCGTTCCGGGTCGTGTTCTTTGGCCTGCTGTTTCTGAACCTATTTCTGGCGGGCCGCTGGTTTAGAATTCTGACCGATTTATATCCAGCTACGTTTTTTGGGGCGCTCTTTTTCTCGTTTCACCCCGGGCTCTCACAACTTTATTTCAATGACGGCACTATCTACGATGTCCTCTGTTTCTTCTTCTTCGTTCTCGCTCTCAGCCTGTACGTCCGAATTCGCAAAACGGGTCGACATCTCGAGACGCCGCAACTGATTCAGATTGCCGCGCTCTTTGCCTTAGCTTTGGGCAGTAAGGAGATGGCCATCATGCTGCCCGCCGTCTTTGTGTTGTATGAAGTTCTGTTCTGGCCGAAACCAGTGGACCCCTTCATTCGCATAAAGCCAATCCTGCTGACTGCGTCGATGGCTTTGCTCTGCATCTCGATCAAAGTGTTCGTGCCGAACCAGATGAGCACGAATAAGCTGTACAGCCCTTGGCGGCCCTTATCGCAAATCGCCGCCGCTTACCTGCATTACCATCGTTTGCTTCTGTTCAGTTCGGCGCTCAACCTGATTTCGCTGATCGCGATCTTGATCGGCGCGCTATGCATCGGTCTCGCTCTCCGCAGCCGATTCATGATCTTTGGTCTCTTGTTCACGCTCGTGACTTTGCTTCCCGTTTGTGTCATTGCCCCGCGCGCCGGATTCGTGTGGTATCTGCCGCTGCTTGGATACTCCCTTTACCTGGGTGCGGTGTTTGCGCGAATTTCCGCGTTGAGGCCGGCGATCTTGGAACCGGTCCTCTTCAGTACCTTGGTGGTTCTTCTCTTAATGCTAGAGCTACCTTTGGCGCGCGATGCAGAGCATTTCTACACGGAGGAGCAGGGTCAACTGAGAACCCTCGCCGAGGCCGCGAAAACCTCTGCACCGTCGCTTGCGGCGAACAGCCGTCTCTTGCTCCTGCGCGACCCATTCCCACTTGAGAATCCGTGGTCAGCGCTGTTCGCGATTCGGCTGGCCTATGGCGACCCAACAATTTGGGTTGATCGAACATTCCAGCTTGGCCGCGCATACGACCCCTCCGACCTAAGCCTTTATGCGATGACGCTGGACTGGAATGGCTCAAAATACGTAACTCGTGTACAGCCTCAGGAACAAGGACCTCCGCTGCGGATCGCAGTTGCGCCTGCTGTCATACACCGCCGTCAGAACGCGGCGTTTTCCCTCAGCTCGAATCTACGACCGTGTGACGTTGACGTGGCATATCGCATGCCTGAGGACGAGTTGCTGCGTTCCGGCGTCTGGATTCACTGGACAGATCTCAATCCCGCCGGGCAGGGTCTGATTCACATCGATCAAGATGCAGAGCGCGGACCAGTCAATATCAATCGTATCCGGCTCTGTCGGGGCCCATGGATGCCGGCGCAAGGATCTTTCTTAATCATTCCCTAAAGCCTTTGTGGCCACACATGCTATGATCGATGAAAGTGTGCACGGCAGTTGTCTGCGTTTGCACGCTAATTCCTCCTTTGTCCAAAGAAGACAAAGAATTCATCTAAAACGAAGTCAGGATCAGCATGGCGAAAGAGAAATTTGACCGCAGCAAGCCGCACGTAAATATTGGGACGATCGGGCATATCGATCACGGCAAGACGACATTGACCGCGGCGATCACCAAGACGCTCTCGAAGCACAACCCGAAGGTAAAGTTCCGCAGCTTCGATTCCATCGACAACGCGCCGGAAGAGAAAGCGCGCGGCATCACGATCGCCGTCGCGCACGTCGAATACGAGACCGCCAACCGGCACTACGCGCACGTCGACTGCCCAGGTCACGCCGACTACATCAAGAACATGATCACCGGCGCGGCGCAGATGGATGGCGCGATTCTGGTGGTCGCGGCCACCGACGGTCCCATGCCGCAGACCCGCGAGCACATTCTGCTGGCCCGGCAGGTCGGGGTGCCGTATATCGTCGTGGCGCTGAATAAAGTCGATATGGTGGACGATCCGGAGCTGCTTGAGCTGGTGGAGCTCGAAGTGCGCGAATTGCTCAAGAGCTATCAGTTTCCGGGCGACGATCTGCCGGTGGTGCGCGTGAGCGCGCTCGGAGCGTTGAACGGCGAAGAGAAGTGGGAGAAGACGGTCGACGAGCTGATGGCCAAGGTCGACGAGTATGTGCCGGTGCCGCAGCGGGTAGTGGACAAGCCGTTTCTGATGCCGATTGAAGACATCTTCTCGATTCAGGGGCGCGGCACGGTGGTGACGGGGCGCATCGAGCGGGGCATCTGCAAGGTGGGCGAGGAAATGGAGATCGTGGGCTTCCGCGAGACGCGCAAGACGGTGGTGACGGGCGTCGAGATGTTCAAGAAGCTGCTCGATGAAGGCCGGGCGGGAGACAACGTGGGGTTGCTGCTGCGCGGCATTGAGAAGACGGATGTCGAGCGCGGGCAGGTGATTGCGAAGCCGAACACGATTAAGCCGTACAGCAAGTTCAAGGGCGAAGTGTACGTGCTGTCGAAGGAAGAAGGCGGGCGGCACACGCCGTTTTTCAATGGCTACCGGCCGCAGTTTTATTTCCGCACCACGGACGTGACGGGCGTGGCGAAGCTGCCTGAAGGGATGGAGATGGTGATGCCGGGCGACAACGTGACGCTCGAGATCGACCTGATTACGCCTGTGGCCATGGACAAAGGGCTGCGTTTTGCGATCCGCGAAGGCGGGCGCACCGTCGGAGCCGGAACCGTGACCGAGATTTTGGCGTAGAAAGCAAGGGACCAAGTAAATGCCCCGCGAAATTATTCAGTTCCAGTGCACGGAGTGCAAAAACCGAAACTACAGCAAGACGAAGAATAAGCGGACCACAACAGAGCGGCTGGAGCTCAAGAAATTTTGCCCGTATTGCAGGAAGCATCAGCTCCACCGAGAGACCAAGTGAAGCTTTGCTAGCCTGGAGGTGAAGCTCAAAAGGGGCATAGGTTTAACGGCTAGACCAGCGGTCTCCAAAACCGCGAGTGGGGGTTCGAATCCCTCTGCCCCTGCCAAAAGCTGTACTTCCTGAAAATCGGGAAGGCGCCGGTCAATTTTCAAGTTTGAGTGTGTTATGGCGATAAATACAGTCGGCTGGCCACGACAGGCCAAATCCTACATGGAAGATGTTCGCGCCGAGATGCAGCGCGTCACTTGGCCGACATGGAAACAGGTGCGCGCAACTACGCTCGTCGTGATAGCCGCCGTTTTCCTGTTCGCAGCCTATTTCTGGGTTGTCAACGCCATTGTAAGCGGGGCCATAAATCAGGTGATCAAATACTTCACCAAATAGCCACGCGGTCGAGTTCAGTTTGTATTCAGATCGGATTGTTATGGAAGAAGAAAATCTCATGAATGAAGAAGCGGTGCAGACAGCCGCAGACGGCCGGTCGGAACCCTTAGTCGATGCCGGCATCAGCGAGTACAATGAGCATTCCGAGGCTGAACAAAACGAACCTCAGCAGCATGTTCCATCTCCTGACAAGGTAGACGCTTCCGAGAAGAACTGGTACATCATTCACGCATACTCCGGGTTCGAGCAAAAGGTGGCCGAATCACTGCGTTCACGCGCGGAGGCGTTTGGGTTTGCGGATCGGTTGGGTCAAATTCTCATTCCAACCGAGGAAGTGATGGAACTGCGGAACGGGAAAAAAGTTATCAGTAAACGGCTCCTTTACCCTGGCTACGTGTTAGTTGAGATGGAAATGGATGACGAGTTGTGGCACGCAGTCAAGTCGACGCCGCGAGTCACCGGATTCGTGGGAGGCGGCACGAAACCTGTACCGCTGACGGCCGACGAAGTAAACGCGGTTCTCTACCGGCAGGCGGCCAGCGCTGACCGTCCGCGTCCCAAGATGAGCTTCGAAAAGAATGAGACAGTAAAGATCATCGATGGCCCATTCACAAATTTCTCAGGGAAGGTCGACGAGATAAATACAGAGCGCAACACCCTTCGTGTTATGGTTACGATTTTCGGGCGATCAACACCCGTAGAGTTGGATTTCCTGCAAGTCGAAAAAATCTAGGTCTCCCAAATTTGGCAAGGCAATTACTTAGAAATTTATGGCAAAGAAAGTTACAGCTGAAGTAAAGTTGCAGATTCCAGCGGGGAAAGCCACTCCTGCACCGCCTGTCGGAACCGCTCTCGGTCCGCAGGGTGTAAATATCATGGAGTTCTGCAAGGCCTTTAATGCGAAGACCTCGGCGAAGGACCAGGAAGGCCTCATTATTCCGGTCGTCATCACCATCTACTCAGATCGCTCCTTTACATTCATCACCAAGACACCGCCTGTAGCGGTCCTCGTGAAGCGAGCGGTGAACTTAGCGAAAGGTTCCGCCGAGCCAAACAAAACTAAAGTCGGCAAAATCTCGCAAAAGCAGGTAGAAGAAATCGCCAAGATCAAAATGCCAGATCTTAACTGCTTTACGATTGACGCTGCTGTCGAACAGGTCAAAGGCGCCTGTCGCAGTATGGGTGTCGATGTGGTCTAGCGTTACGGCTAATGTCTGACAGCCTTGTGGCGTTTCGCGTGGTGACCCGGGTGATGAACCGCACGATGACGCTGTACGTGTCTCGGTCTTCGATTCGTCGAATCTTGAGCCTGAAGCGGCGCGGTTAAGAGCGAAACCGCGAATAAGGCGAGCATCAATTGGATCAATCGCATTTCAAATCTCTAGTCACGATATCACTGAGATTCTCTCTAATAGCGATAATGATCTGACTTATAGGGCCCTTCGATAGCCACTCCTAGGTACTCGGCTTGTTTCGGAGTGAGCGTTGTCAGCTTAACTCCGATCTTCTCCAGATGTAGCCGCGCCACTTCCTCATCAAGCTTTTTCGGCAGCGTATAGACGCCAATCTTATAAGTGTCCCGGTTCTTCCACAAATCGATCTGCGCGAGCGTCTGATTAGAGAAACTGTTGCTCATCACAAAGCTCGGATGCCCAGTAGCGCATCCAAGATTCACCAGGCGGCCTTCGGCGAGCAGAAAGATGCTGTGGCCATCCGGGAAGGCGTACATATCCACTTGCGGTTTGATATTCGTTTTCCTGATCCCTGGTTCAGCATTCAAGCGATCGACCTGGATCTCATTATCAAAATGGCCGATGTTGCAGACAATCGCCTGATCCTTCATGTAGCGCATGTGCTCGATCGTGACGACGTCGAGATTCCCCGTGCACGTGACGTAAATATCGCCGCGTCCGAGGGTCTCCTCGATCGTGGTCACCTCAAATCCTTCCATAGCTGCTTGTAAGGCATTGATCGGATCGATCTCGGTAATTACAACCCGGGCGCCCATCCCTCGGAGCGAATGCGCTGAACCTTTGCCGACGTCACCGTAACCGCAGATCACGGCAACTTTCCCCGCCATCATCACGTCGGTTGCACGCTTGATTCCATCCGCCAGCGATTCGCGGCAGCCGTACAGATTGTCGAATTTCGATTTTGTGACCGAGTCGTTCACGTTGATCGCCGGCACGAGCAGCTTTCCGGCTTCTTGCATTTTGTAAAGACGATGGACGCCTGTTGTGGTCTCTTCTGAGACGCCCCGCCACTCACTTGCAATCGAGTGCCAGCGCGTTGGGTCTTCGGCGTAAATTCTCTTGAGAAGGTCCTTGATCACCTTCTCTTCGTGATTGGACGCGGGGGCATTCGCCCAATCGCTGCCTTCTTCCAGCTCATAGCCTTTGTGAATGAGGAGAGTTACATCGCCTCCGTCATCTACTACTAACTGCGGCCCCTTCCCTCCCGAATGACTGATGGCTTGGTAGGTACACCACCAATATTCCTCGAGTGTTTCTCCCTTCCAAGCAAAAACCGGAACGCCTGAAGCTGCAATTGCCGCTGCCGCGTGGTCCTGGGTCGAAAAGATATTGCAGCTAGCCCACCGAACATCCGCTCCAAGGCTCATTAGCGTTTCAATCAAGACCGCCGTCTGAACGGTCATGTGCAATGACCCCGTAATTCGCACGCCGGCGAGGGGCTTCTCGGGCGCGTATTTCTCGCGAATTGCCATCAGACCCGGCATTTCCTGCTCGGCGATACCAATTTCTTTGCGGCCCCAATCTGCCAGCGATAAATCAGCGACTCTATATTCTGTTTCAGCCCGATTGAGCGTTATAGTTCCCATGTTTCTCCATCATAGCGAGGCTGCTCAATGCGGCGTATCCTAAACCCACAACGCTGAGAAACATCATCAGAACTTCGCTATCGCCCAGGTTGTACTCAAATAATCCACCCACAAGAATACCGATGATCACTGCGATCGTGCCGTGGAGAATGAAGAGCTCCTGACACGTGGCACGTCCGGCGTTAAGGATGCCGCGAAAACAATCGTAGACTGTCATGCCGATCAACCAGAGTATGAGCAGCAAAGCGGGGATCCCACGCTCTGCCGCGTACTGCACATAATCGTTGTGCAAATGGCCGTAGTAACCGACCGGTAGCGGGCGTTGAATATCCGACGGAACATAGGCGTCAAAATTGCGACGGATCTGCTCCGGTCCGAGACCAAACCACGGATGGGCTTTAATCATTTCCAATCCAGTTCGAAAGGTCACGATTCGATGACGATTGGAGTCCACGTCTTCGCGAGGCTGAAAGAGGGACATCATGCGGTTTCGTGTTGCTGGCGGGGCGATGAAAAACAGG
Source organism: Acidobacteriaceae bacterium (assembly GCA_019240405.1). Classification (GTDB taxonomy): domain Bacteria; phylum Acidobacteriota; class Terriglobia; order Bryobacterales; family Bryobacteraceae; genus Bog-105. The sequence goes on along the minus strand of JAFAYL010000047.1, from coordinate 85,117 downwards.
AGGGCAGCAAGCACCGGGACAGCAAGCGTCATTTTCGGGCGCCAGAACCAGATCAAGTAGAGCGTTGATGGAATGGCTGCCAGCCAAATGCTGCGCGTCCATCCGATGAGAATCGTAGCGGATAGAACCGCGAGACTGCTGTAGGCCCACGCTGGCATTCTCCGATTCGAAAAGAAGACTTGCGCCAACAAAAGCGAAAACACGCTGAGTTGCAAGGCTCCGAAAGTCATCCAGTGGCTCTCAAATCCAGTAATGCGCCGCCGAATGTAAGCCACGTAGAATCCTTCAGGCGCGACCTTGTACGCCTGATACTTCGAAGCGAATTGGACAAGGCCCCAAATACCAGATGCCGTTGCAGCCGCAGCCCAGGCAATCACCAGATAAAAGACTTTCTGGAATTGGCGGGAGAAGATGGCGTAAATAAGCGGAATGAAGAGAAATACAAAGAATTTCTTGATTTGAGCGCGACCGCCCCACGGATCCGGCGAGAGTACGTCGGCAAGCGCCGTCCACAGGAAAAACAGCGCCAACGGTATCCATATTCGCGGAAATTCCAAGCGCTGCCGGAATACAAGAAGCAGCAAAATGCCCACCCCCAAGAGCACTTGACTAGCAGCTATCGAGACATGGATCAGGGCTGCTGCGCTGATCGCAGTCACCAGCAAAATTTGGTTCCGTGTCTCCTCGGAGGCAAACATAAACGCACCAGTATGACAGCATGAAGGTTTAGGGATTCCATGGAAGTTTACTTACTTCGGCACGGGATCGCCGAGGAAGGCCGTAGCGGTTTGAGTGATGCGGATCGTGCGCTCACTCAAGACGGCCGTCGAAAATTACGGCGTACTCTGGATGCTCTGTCCGAAGCTGACGTTCAAATTTCGTTGATGTTAACGAGTCCTTTAAAACGCGCGGTGCAGACAGCGGAGATTGCGCAGGAAGCTCTCGGCTACAAGGGTAAACTTGTACGCACTCAAGCGCTGAGTCCGAATTCTCGCGTCGAAGATGTTTGGCAAGAGATCCGCTCGCATCGCGACGAATCGGCATTGATGTTGGTGGGGCACAATCCGCTTTTTGATGCGTTGGGGGGATATCTCCTGGGAGCTCGAGATGTCCAGATTGATATGAAAAAAGGCTCGATAGTACGGATCGATTTCGAGCATTTCCCCCCGCATCCGAGAGGCATTCTGCGATGGCTGCTGATTCCCAAGTTGGTCACAGGAACAAGTTAGTATCAAAGTAAGCCACTGAAGTCATGCTGCTGCTCCGTCTATCATGAAATTGGGTCTTAATGCCTGATTTCAATGCGCGCGACCCGTCTCCGCGCGCGCGTTTCGTGCCGGTTTTGTTCATCATTTTGGCTGCGACGGCCACTCCTCAGTTGCCCAACAGTCCTGCAGGACAGAGTCCACCCGCCGCGTCTGCCGGACCCATTGATTTCGAATCGCATGGGATGCATTACGAGGCACTCACCCGAAGCGGGATCACGGTTATGTTCGCTCCTTTGCCGCCCCATGTGAAGGATTTCAACATTGTTCAAGTGACTGTGACGAATGGCTCGCCTGTGCCTTGGACGGTGAAGCCGAGTGACTTCGCATTCGCGCGCCAGGATGGCACCAGGTTGCAGGCCATCTCTGCAGACGAGGTCGTAGCGTCATTGCTTGAAAAGGCGAGCCATAACGATGTCATCAAGTTGCAATTGCTCTATGAGGCGAGCATTTACGCCCTCTCGAATTTCCGCTCGACTAACGGCTACGAGCAGCGGCGTGAAGCGGCTATGGCGCAGAGGGTTAATCCGCGGTTCAAGGCGGCAGCAGCCGCTTCTGCTATTACTCTCGTACCCACGAAGCTGAAACCGGGCGACAGTACAGACGGCGCCATTTTTTTCGAGAACCGCACCAAGGAAAAAAGTTTGGGCCCGGGCCGGTTGGTTGCGCATACATGCGGTGAAGTGTTTGCGTTCGAGATATATCCGGAGTTGAAAACCCACTAGTGTCTTGGACTGGTTCTTCGGAATTGCTAACTGATTTCATCGACCTGCATACCCATACCACGGAATCGGACGGGACGCTGACTCCGGGTGAACTGGTCGATCTGGCCAAGCAAATAGGCCTCTCTGGGATTGGAATCACTGATCACGACACCTTCGCCGGGTATGAGAAGGCTGAAGCTCTGGGGCTCAAACCGGGAATTGATCTCGTCCGGGGGATCGAACTTAACTCCAGATTGACCGTGCCGGACAACGGGAACCAGCGCCATGTTCATCTGCTCGCCTACTTTCCGAGCGATTTGCCCTCCCGCGAGTTCCGCGACTGGATTGCTGAGGGCCAGCGGGATCGGCGTTCGCGCAACCGCCGTCTGATTCAAGCACTTCGCGAAAGGGGCATTGACATCACGCTCGAAGAAGTTGAAGCGCGCGGCAAGAGCATGGCTGGACGACCCCATTTCGCGCGCATCCTTGTCGAGAAAGGATACGCGGCCGATTATGACGACGCGTTCCAAAGGTTCATCGGCGAAGATGCGCCCAGCTATGTGGAACGCCAAAGCCAAACGACTGAACAGACGATTCGGATGGTACGCGAGGGCGGCGGAATTCCTGTGGTGGCCCATCCCGTTAGGCTTTCCTTGTCACGCGACCTCGAACGCGAAGTGCTGCTGAGGCTGAAGAACGCCGGCTTACTCGGCCTCGAGGTATACCACTCGGAGCATCCGCCGCATTTACAGGCACATTATAGGCGCTTAGCCGACGAACTCGACTTGTTCCCTACAGGAGGATCTGATTTCCACGGCGCTGTGAAACCGGATGTGCAACTAGGCAGTGGATTCAGGAACAACTTGCGAGTGCCCCGCGAGTTCTTGGATCGAATGAGGGCAGAGCACGTAGTAAACCGCTGAATACGGTAGCTCACGCCGAAAGCCCTCGTACAATCAAAAGCGTGTCGAGTGTTCTGCCCAGGCTGCGCTTTAATTTAGATTTTCTGCCCTCACCCGATCCCACGCGGCCCGGTTTGTTTATTCGTGATCCGTATCACTACTCGGACGCGACGCTCCTGGTTCCACCAATTCTGGTGCAAGCGCTTCAATGTTTTGATGGCACGCAATCAACACTCGACCTCCGTTCGGAGCTTGTTCGCCTCACGGGAGAGATTCAGGTCGGTCCCCTCGAGAAGCACCTGTTCGAATCTCTCAGCGACGCCGGTTTCCTAGAAAACGACACATATCGCGAGTTGAAAGCCCATCGAGAGGCTGAGTTTGCATCCGAGCCAAAACGGGAGGCGATCTTCGCCGGTTCGGCGTATCCGGCTGAGGCAAAGAACGTGACGGCGCTGCTGTCGAGACACATAAGACAGCCGATGGGCACAGCATCAACGGTTGGAATTGCCGCACCGCATGTAAGCCCTGACGGAGGGTGGAACACCTATCGGGCGGCGTATGAATCACTGCCGAACATCAGTGAAGCTCAGAACCTCACGTTCATTGTTTTGGGCACTTCGCATTACGGAGCACCGGAACGGTTTGGCGTCACGCGGAAGCATTTCATTACACCGTTGGGCGAGGCACAGACGGACGTCGACTTGGTTGATGAATTAAATGTCGCAGCAGGCGATGCAGTTCGGATGGAAGACTATTGTCATGCCGTGGAACACTCGATCGAGTTTCAAATCCTGTTTCTTCAGCATGTTTACGGACCCTCAGTAAAAATTTTACCGATTCTATGTGGCCCGTTCGTAAAAAGCATTTATGAAGGTGGTTTGCCCGAAGAGAATGATGGCCTGGCCCGATTCCTCGATGCCCTCGGAAACATTTACGCCCGCGACGGGCGCCGGCTTTTTTGGGTGCTCGGGGTAGATATGACGCACATAGGACGGCGTTACGGCGACTCGTTCCGTGCCATTGCAAAATCCGGCGAGATGTTAAGCATTGAAGAACGGGATCGAGAGCGGATTCGGTATATCGAGGCCGGAGACGCGCTCAACTATTGGGGACTTGTGCAAGAGAAACAAGACGATCTGAAATGGTGCGGCGCCTCACCCCTTTACACACTCCTGAGAACCGTTCCCGGACTGAAGGGAGAACTGGTCGACTACGATCAATGGCAGATCGATCCGCACAGCGTGGTTACATTTGGAGCCATGCGGTTTACGCGCTCGTAAGCTGGAATTACTGCTGTCCGCCACCCCACCAATAGCCGGGGCGTGTGCGAATTTCGAGGCGCGGACGATCGATAACCACCCGTATGGTGTGGAACCCCGGCTCATTCTTATCGTTGGGATTGTAACTGAGCAGGTATTGGCTGTTCAGTTCTTTGCCAATATCAGTAACCGCCGCTTCCAATGCCTTCTCGCCCGCGAAACTGTAGATTTTCCCGCCCGTAAAGTAAGCGAATGCCTCCGCATCGGTCTTCTTGAAGAGATCGCGGATGGAACGGAAGATCGGCGGAGCTGCATTTAATACATTTCCATTTTCTTGCTGAATCACAGTGGTTTCGCTGTAAGCGCCGTTACCCCTGAGATTCGGAAGCGCTTCTGGAGGAACACCGCCATTCTGTTTCGGCGGATAGTCTGGCTTCTTCATGAGTGCGGTCATGAATTTTGAAATGTTGATACAGTAGACGATCACATTATCGAATTGCATTGCATGAACCGCCTCCTGCAGATGCGTTTCGCTACCCTTGTCGACATTGCGGCTGAGCAGCAATATTACGCGGCGCCGGGCATTCTGTGGATCATGGTCCTTCAACATGTGATCGGCTTTCATCACTGCATCAATCAGGGCTGCAGTGCTTGATCCTGCGTTGATCTTCTGCATCGAATCATCCAGCTTGTCCGGGTCAGTTGTGAAATCCTGGATCACCTGCAAGCGATGATCGAAGGCCAGTACAGCTACGTCGCCACCCTGACCTGTAACTAAGCCGTGCAACAGCAAGCCCGTTTTCCTAATCTGAGGAATCATCGGCTCCACTTCGGAATTGGCCTGAACGACAAGGACGAGCGAGAGGGGCTGCTGAATCATATCGGACTCAATTTTCTGTGCTTTGTCGTTGTCTAGAAGATGAAAATCCGACGCGCTTAGCCCGTTGATGTAGCTACCCGTGTCCTTGTCGATGACAGTTGTTGGGACGAGCACATAATTCACCGGGACTCGAATCGCCGTATCTGTGCGGTTTAAGGGTTGATCCGTCCCGGAATTGTGATTTGTTCGCGCCGGCGCCAGCTGACCTGGTTGCGGCGGTTGAGGCGAAAGCTCTCCTGGTTGCGGCAACTGGGCAAGTGCCGTGGCGAAGGGCGCGAGGAGTATTCCAGCGCCGCCGACAACCTCAATCCACATCAGACGGACTTTCCGGGCCCGATTTTTCATATGCTCTGAGATGTTAGCGAGGTTCCTTGAGTTTCCAATCTGTCTTCAGTTTCGCACTGTACTGTGGGCGGTTCTTCCTTCGAGCAGATCAATGACATGCGGAATTAGACCCGCGATCACATCAAGCGCGTGAACGGCGCCAGTAGGCGAGCCTGGAAAATTCACGATAAGTGTTTGTTTACGGCTCCCCGCTACGCCGCGGGATAAAACCGCAAATTTTGTCTGCTCTAACCCTTTCATCCGAATTAGTTCGGCAATCCCTGGGATCTCTCGATCCAAGACGTTACGTGTCGCCTCCGGCGTGATATCTCGGGAGGAAATACCCGTTCCTCCGGTCGTCAAGATAATCGAGGTAATGGACGCGTCTGCCCAGTTTCGCAATTGCTGAGTAATAGCCTGTTCGTCATCCGGGACCACGGCTTTCGCAACAATAGGCCATCCCAACTGATTGCATCGGCGTGCAAGTGCCGGGCCGGACAGATCTTCTCGCGTACCTTGGGCCACTGAGTCGCTAACCGTTAAGATGGCTGCCCTAATCACGGACCTCGGGTTTCTTCCCTGATCGCCTGCGATAGAAGCCCGACTTGCCGCCTCTCTTTTCCAACAGGAAAATGTCGCGAATCTCGATTCCTTTGTCGAGTCCTTTCGTCATATCGTAGATGGTCAGAGCCGCTATAGCGGCGGCAGTCATCGCCTCCATCTCAACTCCTGTCCGTGCGGCGGTTCGGGCAGTTGCTTCGACCTCAATCCCATTTATGTTCACCCGAAATTCGACGGCGATGTGTGTGAGCGGCAAAGGATGGCACAGCGGTATGAGATCTGCCGTTTTCTTCGCGGCGCAAATTCCAGCAATCCGAGCCACCTCCAACGGATCGCCTTTGCGGTTATTCGGTAGGGCACTGACGACCTTCGGAGTCATGGCCACAAACGCGCGCGCCGTGGCACTCCGCTCCGTAATTGGCTTGTCGGAAACGTCAACTATGGAAGCGCGACCCGCTGAATCGTAATGGGAAAGCCGCTTGTTCATGATTTCAGCATGACTCGAATTAAATCGCCACCATCCCACTGTTGCCGGTCGTGGTCAGCTACCAAGAACGCGTTCGCTTTCGCTAGCGCGGGAACGTCGCTTGAACCCTGCCATGGAATGTGCCGAATATGTTGGCCGTCTCTGGTTAGCCATGCGGGAAGGAAGCGAGTCAAGCCTCCTTTGTGTTGGAACGGAGCTTCCAGTCGAGTCCAAAGCAGCGGCAAGATGGGATCGCGCCGCTTGGATAGCAAATTTAAAGCCAGTCGCGCGAAGAGCTGGAACGTAACGAGAGTTGACCCTGGGTTCCCGGGCAGCCCGAATACCGGCGTGTTCTGGGCAATACCGAACGCGGTCGGTTGGCCCGGTTGAATGCGCACGCGTTCAAATTGAAATTCCGCTCCCAGCTCTCGCAGCACCGGCTTCACCAAATCGTATTTGCCGGCCGAAACGCCGCCCGTGATCAACAGCATGTCATGTTTTAATCCTCGGGCGAGAAGTGGATGCAACGCTTCGGGAGTATCTTGCGCGATGGGTAAAACAACGGGATCGCCACCGGAAGCGAGAACGAGCGAAGCCAACATATACGAGTTGGAATTGCGAACCTGGTGCGCCGCGGGCGTCGAGTGCAGATCGACAACCTCGTCGCCGGTTGCAAGAACGGCCACAGAAGGGCGGGGAACGACTCGGACCGAGACGTGACCCGTCATCGCGAGGGCTGCGACATGGCTTGCGTCTATCTGTGTTCCGGAAGGAATTAAAAGGGTGCCGCTCTTGGCCTCGGCGCCCCGCTCGTTAATGAACTGTCCGGGTTCGACCGTTCGGTCGATCTTGACCCGTTCAGTTCCGGACTCCTCGGGCAATCGAACTACGTGTTCCACCATCACAACTGCATTCGCGCCTTCCGGTAAGGGAGCGCCCGTCATGATTTCCAACGCCTCTCCGTCCTCAAGGGGTGCCTGTTCAGACTGGCCGGCTCGAATTTCACCTCGAACTCTTAAGATGGCGGGCACATTGTCTGATTTGACGCCGAACCCGTCCCGCAGCGATCTCCGCAGTGTCGGATAATCGCGGTCCGCTAAAACCGGCTCGGCAAGCACACGACCGTGCGCCTGTTCTAAAGCCACGGATTCCGCTTGCCGGTCCGGTGAGAGCGAACGGATAGCCTCAAGGATGATCCGCCGCGCTTCTTCAAATTCGAGGCCGGCGTTACTCGGGGCTGCTTTCACGCTTCGGATTTTATCGTTTCGTGCTCACAAATGAAATTCTTGACCGATCTGTTGAACGCAGATACGCTCCGGCGCCGAGCCTGCTTCTTGTAGAATCCGTTCGATTGGCTCTCTATAGCTCTCACGACTCAGCTCAAAGGTTTGGTGATGAACTGGGAGGACGAATTCCGCACCCGCATCATTGGCCATTCTCCATGCCTGTTCGGGATTACAATGCACGTGAATCCACGGATCGTAAGCGCCGATCGGCATGATAGCCAAATCGACCTTCCGTGAAGCTCGCAATCGCTTGAACGAGTGCGTATAAGCGGTATCGCCACCGAATACGATCCTGTGTCGTTCGGTCTGAAGAACATAGCCGTTGTAACCACGATACACGTCACTCCGCATGCGCGCACCCCAGTGGGCAACTTCAAAAGCTTTGATTGCCACCGGGCCTATCCGAACTCTGTCGTTCCAGCCAAGCTCGTGCACGCGCAAATAGCGCTTCCTGCGTAGCAGGTCCGACGTTCGATAGGCGGTGACCACGTGCGTGCGGCGGCTTTCGAGTTGGCGCAAGCTCGGAAGATCGAAGTGATCCATATGGGCGTGAGATAAGAGCAGAAGATCCACGGGTGGAAGTTCTTGAAGAGAAGCTGCCGGCTCGACAAGTCTCTTGATTCCAACGGTGAGGGGTCCGAGGTTCAAGCCGATGCGCGTGCTAAACACCGGATCGGTCAGGATGGAGAATCCGTCGATCTTCAACAATACGCTGCTATGGCCGATCCAGGCTGCGTGCAGACCCCTGTCGGGCCACTGTTTAGGGTTTGGTTGCAGTGGTGCCGGAAGCACGTCGCGCTTGCATTCTTCTGAGATCCGGCGCAGAAGCGCAGGAGCGGCTCGCTGGAAGAACCTGACTGACTCAGCGGTTCGCGCAACGCGTCGCGAGGGCGTGACGGATTTCCTGATGGATAGTGAAGTTTTGCGCAGATTTGATGGCTTCACGTCTTCGATTTTTGTCCGAATCGGATGCCGTGCATAACTTATCATCTCAAATCCGGCCAGTCAGACGCTTCAGCAGCAAAACAGCATCCCGTATATCGCGGTCACGTCTCGCCGGGTCGGGCTCTTCACGCTCGATACTCAAAATTCCTCGGTAGCCCAGCTCCTTCAGCTTCGAGACAAAACGCGGGAAATCGACACTCCCATGCCCGAGCGCACGCTCGATGCCAAGAGCAGTCGGATTTGCGACCGGGGGCCAATCACCATCCTTGCAATGAACTGAGATCACGTCTTTTCCAAGCACTTCCAGCGCATCAATAGGATCGCCCGTCCCGTAAAGGATCATATTCGCGGGATCGAAATTGATCCTTAGATTTGGACGAGCCACATCTTCAATGAACCGAAGCAGAACCTTTGCCGGCTCTTGGCCTGTTTCCAGCGCGAAGGTTTGACCTTTTGAAGCGCAGTAATGGCAAATCTGGCGGGTGACATCGCAGATTGCCGCGTAGAGCGACTCGTCTCCATTGTGAGGTATGAATCCGATGTGGCACGCGATGCTGTTAATTCCCAATTCCGCCGCCACATCGATCACGGCCTTTGTTCTGGCAACGCGCTGCTCGCGAGTGGATGCGGGTACAAGACCAACGGTCCGCTGCACAGAGGGAATGTCGGAGTAATCCTCGCCGGTGTAGCTTGCGACAGCCGTTACTGCGAGAAAGTTCTCGTCCGCAAGCGCATTGCGCCACACTTTGGATGCGCTATGTAGCGGCAGTTCTCCTGGAAAGCCCAACTGGCCGGCGCCTACTCCGAAGCTCTTCACCCAACGCAACGTTTCGCGCGCGTCCTCACCGGCCCAGAACATCACGCCGATTTCCAGATCTTCTAAGGAACGCATTCACAGCTACTCTAGCGCCTGAATATTTGCGGATGTCTCTTCGCGTCTCAGGACTGCGATTATGGTCATATGCAAGCTGGATTACGTCTATCTGTGAGCGGCACGGTGATTCTGCTCTCACTTCTGTCTTTCGGACCTTTTGCTTCGGCCGCACTCGGCGGAACGAATGTTCTGACCTATCGAAACGATAATTCCCGAACCGCTCAGAACCTCGCGGAAACAATTCTTACACCATCGAATGTAAAAACGAGCTTTAAAAAGCTTTTCACAGTTTCTATGGATGGGAAGGTCGACGCGCAACCGCTTTACGTATCGGGGCTAAGCATCTCGAATCGTGGCGTTCACAATGTGGTCTTTGCGGCCACCGAACACGGTTCCACGTACGCGTTCGACGGCGACACGGGTGCACTTTACTGGCACCGTTCATTGCTTAAAAAGGGTGAGACGCCTTCAGATGACAGGGGCTGCGGCCAGGTAACACCAGAAATCGGCATCACCGGAACGCCTGTAATCGATTTGAAGGCCGGCGCACACGGCACCATCTACATGGTCGCGATGAGCAAGGATTCGGGAGGCAATTACCATCAGCGCCTGCATGCGCTCGACATTACCAGCGGCGCAGAAGAATTCGGAGCTCCCGTTGAGATAGAAGCGAGCTATCCAGGAACGGGAGACAACAGCAGTGGAGGCAAGGTCATTTTTGATCCCAAACAGTACAAGAGCCGCCCGGGCCTACTGCTTGCGAACGGAGTCGTTTATTCGAGTTGGGGATCGCACTGCGATATCCGCCCTTACACTGGGTGGATCATCGGCTACAACGAACTAACGCTAAAACAGGAAAACGTCTTCAATTTTGCACCGAACGGGAATGAGGCCGGCGTTTGGGGATCCGGGGGCGGCATTGCGGCCGATTCCGCTGGAAACCTCTTCGTTTCTGTTGCGAACGGAACATTCGATACTACTCTGAACAAGCAGAAGTTTCCCGCCAAGAGCGATTTCGGGAACGCATTTGTGAAGTTGGTGGTATCGAACGGGTTGAAAGCCGTAGACTACTGGACGATGGATAACACCGTGAGTGAATCCGATGCGGACGAGGATTTGGGCTCTGGGGGCGTGATGCTTTTACCCGATGTCAAGGACATACACGGCAAGATTCGTCATCTAGGGACAGGTGCTGGTAAGGACAAAAACATCTATGTGTTCGATCGCGACAACATGGGCAAGTTCGATCCGAGCAACAACAGCACTCTGTATCAAGAACTGCCTTCAGCTTTGCCGGGAGGCATCTGGAGTTCACCGGCGTGGTTTGACGGTACGGTTTATTACGGATCGGTAAACGATGTAATTCGCGCTTTCAGAGTAAGTTTTGCGAAGCTGTCGTCCTCACCGACATCGGTGACAAAGCATGCTTTCCCATATCCTGGAGTCTCCCCCGCTATTTCGGCGAATGGCACCGCGAACGCGATTCTGTGGGCCGTCGAGAACACCGATACCGCAGTTCTTCACGCCTATAATGCAAACGATCTTGCGACCGAGTTGTACAACAGCAACAATGCACCCTCCGGCCGTGATCACTTTGGCGCGGGAAACAAATTTATTACTCCAACAATTGCAGGCGGGAAAGTTTACGTAGGCACTACGAATAGTGTCGCGGCTTTCGGATTGTAACGGAATTAAACGTCGGAGAACGGGCGGATAATTTCCCAGCGGAACCGATGCATGCTTTAATTCGTATCCTGAGAAGGAAATGACGACGGACTATGCCATTGAGGCGGCGAGTCTGGAAAAGATCTATCGCTCACGATTTCGAGGACGCGAAATCAAAGCAGTGTCGAATTTGACGCTCCGCGTACCCGCAGGAGTGAAGTTTGGTTTACTGGGCGCGAACGGGGCAGGCAAGACAACGTTCGTAAAAATGTTGCTCGCCGCAGTAAACGCGACCTCGGGATCCGCGGCGCTATTCGGCAGAGATTCGCGCGATCCTGAAGCCCGCCGGCCTGTTGGTTATCTTCCGGAGAATCACCGTTTTCCTACGTACCTCACGGGCTTCAGCATGTTGGATTTCTACGCCGCCCTTTCGGGATTGGAATCGCGTGAACGGAAGCGGCGAATCCCAGAGTTGCTGGATCTGGTTGGCTTGCACGGCTGGTCTGACGTCAGGATTAAGAAATATTCGAAGGGGATGTTGCAGCGGTTGGGATTAGCGCAAGCGCTGATTCACCGACCCAAATTGCTCATTCTGGATGAACCCACGGATGGAGTAGATCCGGTTGGCAGACGGCATATCCGGGAAGTGTTGAACGGGCTCATGGGAACGGGCGTCACAATCTTCATCAACTCGCATCTTTTGGGTGAAGTTGAATCCTTTTGCGATTATGTTGCGATTCTCAAGAAAGGCGAACTCGCGCTGGAGGGAAAGATTGCGCTTTTGCTCGCTAAGCGGGGCTACCGCGTGGTGACTTCGACCGTCCCTGAACGAGTGCTGGACGAGATCCGCTCTGAGGGAGCCTCAGTAGAACCTGTAGATCGTGGTTTCGAGATTAGCGTTGTGAGCCGCGATGAAGCGAATTCGACCATCGATAAGATCCGCGCGGCGGGCGGGTTCATCGAAAGCGTATCTGCTTCGACGAACAGCTTGGAGGATGTATTCATTCGAACGACCGAACCCGAGATGGCGGCGTGAGGGCTGTACCGGAGATATCGCTCCCTAAGGTTGTCCTCGCGCTAATTTCGGACACGTTCCAGGAAGCTCGGGCACGCTGGCTTTTTTGGGGCCTGTTCGGCTTATCAACATTGCTGATCGCCATTTTTCTATTCGTTCTGAGAATCGATCTGGTTCAAGGTGCTGTGTCGTTTATGGGAATCGAATCGACTAGCCGGCCTTTGAACGATATTCAACGATTTGTCAATGTCTCTTACGCCTGGGTGTCAATTGTCCTGTACATCTGGGGAACATTTCTGGCGATATTCGCCTCGGCGGGACTCATTCCAAGCGTCCTCGAAGCCGGTCGCATTTCGCTGCTTCTCTCCAAGCCACTCACTCGAACTACATTGTTAATGGGGCGATATCTGGGAAACATCCTTATCGTCGCGCTGAATCACAGTTACTTGATCTGTAGCATTTGGTTAATCCTGGGAATCAAAACGAGGATATGGGAACCGCGATTCCTTCTCGCGGTTCCGATCAGCGTGTTTATCTTTGCTGTGCTGCTCTGCGTGGTCGTTCTGATCGGGGTGGTCTTCGAGAGTGCAGCGCTTTCGGTGATGGTTTCTGTAGCGCTGATGTTAATAAGCACGATTTTGGCCCAGCGTCAGATCGTGATCCGCCTTTTGGATTCCGAATGGTCACGTCAACTATGGCTGACGTTTTATTGGATCGTGCCAAAAGTGTTTGATCTTGGGGCAGCCATGCGACAGATCGTTGAGTATGACCGGCAGGCGAATTGGCTAACGCCCGTATGGAGCTCGGCCGTCTTCGGGATTATCGTCCTGTCGGGCGCAATCTATATCTTCCAGAAACGAGACTTTTGATGCGATTGTTATTCCCCTGCGCGATCTTAATGGCTCTGCTCGCGTCGACGGGCTGTACGCATTTCGGGACAAAGGGCATCGTTGTCGATTCTGAATTCAAGCCGTTCATACCTCAAAATACGAAGGTCTTGATGGGTGTGAAAATCGATAAGCTCCTCGAGTCACCCCTGTACCAAGACCATAAGGACGCCTTAGATCTTCCGCAAATTGATGCTTTTTCAGAACGCACCGGCTTTGATCTTAAGCGCGATTTTTCATCAGTCTTAGGCGGGTGGAATGGCATTCGATGGTTTGCCATGGGGCGTGGTCAATTCAACCAGACTCAGTGGGAGACAAAGCTCGCTTCGCTCGGGGCCCACCCGCGAGAGTTCAAGAGCTATAGATTGTTTGGTGATGAGAACAATTCGCTCGTGTTCGTACGGAAAGGATTCGTGTTAGCAGGTGCGACAAGTGCAATTGAAGAATTGATCGTAACGCACCAGAAGAACGAAACGGGGATTCCGGCGGAATTGGAGCAGCAGTTGCAAACGATTCCGGGAACAGATCAGATCTGGATCGTTAGCCGAGACGGGCTTCCATTCGCTAACATTCCGATGCGCTCAGAGATAAGTTCCGCGCTATCGAACATTGTCGGATACGTGAGCCGGACAGCAATCGGGGTCGGCGTCGATAGTGGTCTCCACCTACGAGCTGATCTTACCTGTATTTCCGATCCGGGCGCGCAGCGTGTTCGCGATGCGCTCCGCGGCGGAATCGGGTTGGCGCGTCTGACCACAAGAGACGATCAACTAGATCTTTTGCGCCTTTATGACGCTATCCACGTCGATCAGGATAAAACGATAATTCACGTTCGCGGAGACTTCGATGCCGAGCTCACCAACAAACTCTTGGCGTCCATTTCGCACGTCAAGGCTCAATAACGCAATCAGTTTGTTATTTCCGGCCGGAACGGTTTATAACATTGACGTCCCGCCCTCGCTGATATAGTTGCGATTCCAAGCGGGTATTTCGACCTTTACGTCGCCGTTAACGACGGCCTGACAACCCAGACGCGAGCGAAGCGTTAAGCCTGCAGCCATATCGAGCCGGTCTAACTCATCATCGTCGGCTTCCGACAGGTTCTTTTCGCCTTCAGCGACAATGACGTGGCACGTCGTACAGGCGCAACTTCCTCCACAAGCATGCTCGAGGTGGATCCCAAAATTTAGCGCCACATCCAAAACTGATCCCGGCTTACCGTGGTCAGCATAGGGAAGCTTGCCGTCTTCGAATTCGACCGTCTTGTTTTCCGGCAAGAAGGTTACCTTCGGCACGCCCTCATTATCTCAACCAGCATGCCGCGGCACCGAAATCGAGACTTGATTGGGCATACTGGAAACTAATGTTCACGCAGATTGAGGCTGCCGTCTCACGAGCCTTCAAACAGCAACTGGCTTCAAAACTCAACCTGAACCGTGAAGTCACGCTCGAACAACCGAAACAAAGCTCGTTTGGCGAGTTGGCTATTCCAGTTGCATTTCAGCTAGCCCGTGAGTTGAAACGTCCACCGAAGCAAATCGCGGAAGAACTGATTGCCGGCCTTCCGAAACCCGAAGGCGTCGCCTGTTTTGAGATTGCCGGCAACGGATACATCAACTTGCGGCTGGACAGGGGTGCTTACGCCTGGTCAATCCTTCGCGGCGTCGAAACGAAACCCGAGCAGTCGCTCGACAAAATTATCGTCGAGCACACAAACATCAACCCCAACAAGGCAGCTCATATCGGGCACCTTCGAAACGCAGTTCTCGGCGACACATTTGTCCGGATGTTGCGCAAGCGGAGTTATAGAGTCGAGGTTCAGAACTACATAGACAATACCGGCGTGCAGGTTGCCGATGTTGTTGCCGGATTCCATTATCTGGGACACAAAAGTATTGACGATGTCAAGGCGTTAATTGAAAGCGCTAGTCCGCGTTTTGACTATCACTGTTGGGATCTCTATGCACGAATTTCCGCGCACTACAAAGAGCATCCGGAATCGCTCGCCTGGCGTGATGCGACGCTGCACGCAATTGAATCAGGCGAAAGTGACCTTGTCGTGCTCGGCCATATAGTTTCAGACGCTATCGTGAGCGCACATCTCAAAACGATGTGCAGATTAGGCATTAAATATGATGTACTTCCAAGGGAAAGTGAAATCCTTCACCTGAAGTTCTGGGCAACAGCACTCGAACTTCTAAAGCAGCGGAATGCAATTTATTTTGAAACTCAAGGTAAAAATAAGGGTTGCTGGGTTATGCCAGCCGCGGCATTCAGGACGGCAGACGCGGAATCAGAAAGAGGCGAGGCTGAGGGCGAGGACAGCAAGGTTATCGTTCGTTCGAACGGTACGGTTACCTACGTCGGAAAAGATATTGCCTATCAGCTCTGGAAGTTCGGCTTGTTGGGCAAAGACTTCTATTATCGGCCGGGTTTCTCTTATCCGGACGGCCACCAGGTTTGGGTAACCGATGACAAGCCTTACGCGACGGCTCCCTCCTTTGGCGCAGCGGCCCAGGTATTTAACGTCATCGATTCACGCCAAGCTTATTTGCAAGACGTCGTGGTCGCCGGGTTGCGCGCTCTCGGATTCACGCGCGAAGCCGATGCATCGGTTCATTTTTCGTACGAAATGGTCATGTTGTCTCCCCGCACGTGTGCGGAGCTAGGAATTGAGCTGTCGGATGAAGATAAGCGCCGCCCTTACGTCGAGGTTTCCGGTCGAAAAGGTCTGGGCGTTAAGGCAGACGACCTGATCGATAAACTCATCGAGACCGCACTAGAGGAAGTCGAGTCGAGACATCCCGATGCTCCCGTCGAACAACGCCGCCAAGTGGCTACGCAGATCGCAGCCGGGGCATTGCGCTATTTCATGTTAAAGTTCACGCGGAATTCGCTCATCGCTTTCGACCTTCACGAGGCGCTGGGCTTTGAAGGTGAAACAGGACCGTACGTCCAGTATGCCGCCGTGCGAGCCCAGAACATCCTCCGGAAATTCAAGGAGCGCTCGGGCGTTCTCCCGGATTTCGAGCGATCCTTGAGTCCCGAGTCGCTGGCCCGCTGCTTCGATTCCGAGGAGCTCTGGCAATTGTTGTTGCTGGCGTCAAAGGCCGACAGCATTGTTGACCGAGCAATCGGCTCAGGTGAGCCGGCGCATGTCGCAAAGTATGGATTCCAACTTGCGCAGGCTTTCAATAACTTTTACCATCACTCCCCGGTTCTCGGCGAAGAAGATATGGAACGCCGCAACACTCTGCTGTGGCTTACCCAATATGTTCATCAACAACTGCTTCGGACAATGGACGTACTCGGAATCGAGCAGCCGGAATACATGTAAGTACTCTCTGCATACCTGTTCACCTTCGGTGCTGCACTAAACTGTAGTCAGAATGGCTAGTAAGAACAGCTATGGCGCTGCTGCGGCGCTACGAGTTAACGAAACTGATTATCAGATTTTTCGATTAGATTCGTTGGAGAAAGCGGGCCTAGGAAAGCTTGCGCGTATTCCCTACGCGATTAAAGTCTTGCTTGAAAATCTTCTTCGTTTCGAGGATGAGCGGACAGTAAAGCGCACCGATATAGAAATGGTTGCAAAGTGGGACGCAAAAACGACTCCGCACGAAATCAATTTTCGGCCCGCCCGCATTCTCTTGCAGGATTTTACAGGTGTTCCCTGCGTTGTCGACTTGGCTTCCATGCGCGATGCGCTAAAGAGACTGGGCGCGAATCCTCAACTCGCGAATCCTCTCATTCCCGCGGATCTTGTGATCGACCATTCGGTTCAAGTTGATGCATTTGGTTCCGCAGCCGCATTCCAACAGAATGCACTGCTCGAATTCTCGCGCAATCAAGAACGCTATGCATTTTTGCGGTGGGGGCAAAAGGCGTTTCAGAACTTTCGCGTAGTCCCGCCGGATACGGGCATCGTTCACCAGGTAAATCTGGAATATCTCGCGAGTGTTGTGTTTAGCGGGACCGTGAATGGCACGTTGCAGGCCTATCCAGACACTTTGATGGGAACTGACTCGCACACGACGATGGTCAATGGCTTGGGCGTAGTCGGTTGGGGCGTTGGCGGCATTGAGGCAGAGGCTTGTATGCTCGGACAACCAATTTCGATGCTATTGCCCCAAGTTGTCGGCTTTAAGATCACCGGCAAACTCGCGGAGGGAGCTACAGCCACTGACCTAGTACTCACCGTTACTCAGATGTTGCGAAAGAAGGGCGTGGTCGGCAAATTTGTCGAGTTTTATGGCTCGGGAGTAAGTGCGCTGTCATTAGCCGATCGCGCAACCATCAGTAACATGGCTCCCGAGTACGGAGCGACGATCGGTTTTTTCCCGATTGATGGAGTAACTCTGGATTATCTGAAGCTCACCAATCGCAGCGCTGAGCAGATAAATTTGATAGAAGCATACGCCAAAGAGCAAAGCCTCTTTCTGACGCCAGATTCTGACGAGGCTGTTTATTCGGATACACTCTCTTTGGATTTGTCCAAAGTTGTTCCATCGATGGCAGGGCCACGCAGACCTCAAGATCGAATTGACCTGCCGAGCGTAAAAGAGAATTTTCTCGCAAGCCTTGAACACTCGCCAAAGTCTGCGAGCGTATCAGTCAACGGCCACAAAGAAAAGATTCACGATGGCGCTGTTGTGATTGCCGCGATAACGAGCTGCACGAATACCTCGAATCCGTCGGTCATGATTGCAGCCGGTTTACTAGCAAAGAAAGCGGTCGAGAAGGGATTGACAGCTAAGCCGTGGGTGAAGACTTC
The DNA here is from genome assembly GCA_019240405.1 of Acidobacteriaceae bacterium. Taxonomy (GTDB): domain Bacteria; phylum Acidobacteriota; class Terriglobia; order Bryobacterales; family Bryobacteraceae; genus Bog-105. The sequence goes on along the minus strand of JAFAYL010000047.1, from coordinate 67,310 downwards.
ACTCGCACCGGGGTCAAAGGTGGTGCTTGACTATCTAACCGATTCGGGCCTCATGCCGTACCTAGAGAAATTGAACTTTCATTTAGTCGGTTACGGATGCACGACCTGCATCGGGAACAGTGGACCTTTACCAGAAAACGTAGCGACTGCTGTATTAGAGAACAAGCTGAACGTCGCTGCTGTTCTAAGCGGTAACCGGAATTTTGAGGGACGAGTGAACCCGCTGGTGCGCTCTAATTATTTAGCTTCACCGCCGCTTGTTGTCGCATATGCGATTGCCGGCCGCGTCGACATCGATATAACGAAAGAGCCGCTCGGCAAAGACACACATGGCAAGAAAGTCTATTTGCGAGATATTTGGCCCAGCCCTGTAGAGGTCGAAGACGCTGTGAAGCACTCTGCCAGAACGGAGTTTTTCCGGAAAGAATACTCGGAGGTGTTCGAGGGAGATGCAAACTGGAATTCGATCAGAGTTCCCACAGGAAATATTTATGAATGGAGTGGAGATTCAACGTATATCAAGCAGCCTCCGTATTTTGAATCCCTAGCGGATCCTCTAACTTCGGTGCGAGATATGACGGGACTGCGGGTTTTGGCGATCCTCGGCGATTCAGTTACTACTGACCATATCTCTCCGGCCGGCTCCATTCCGGTAGACAGCCCGGCCGGCAAATACCTCGTTAGCCTTGGCGTGAAGGCGGCTGATTTTAACAGCTATGGAGCCCGCCGCGGGAATCATGAAGTCATGGTCCGGGGAACATTCGGCAACATTCGATTGAAAAACCAAATGGTGCCCGGCGTGGAAGGCAGTTGGACGCGGCATATGCCGGATGGCGAAAAGATGTTTATTTACGACGCAGCGATGAAATACAAAGCAGAAAGCGTGCCGCTGCTGGTGATTGCCGGCAAAGAGTATGGCTCAGGCTCATCACGCGATTGGGCGGCGAAGGGAACTCTGCTGCTGGGGATACGCGCGGTAATCGCAGAGAGCTTCGAAAGAATTCATCGATCAAATCTGGTGCAAATGGGCGTTCTTCCATTGCAATTTCTGGAGGGAGCAAACCGCGAATCGCTCGGCCTCACAGGCGAGGAGACATATGAGTTGCGCGGCGTACCTAACGCGCTCTCCTCAGGGAAGCAGGTTGAGGTAATTGCCGAGAAACCCAACGGAAAGACCGTCAGATTTGAGGTACGGGCTCGCTTGGATACGCTACAGGAATTTGAATATTATCGGAACGGCGGTATCCTGCCGTATGTTCTGCGCCAGTTGATGGCTGGCGGGAGCAGCCCCGCCTCTTAAATAACCGCCGGTGTGCCGACGACCATGCCATGAGAAATCGCCCGCTACTTGTGGCAGCGGGAATCATCTGCCGAGACCGACATGTGCTGGTCGCACAGCGGCGAGAAATCGACAGGCACCCTTTGAAATGGGAGTTTCCCGGCGGCAAGGTTGAACTTGGCGAATCTCCTCAGCAGGCGCTCATTCGTGAGTTGCGGGAAGAGCTGCAAATCGATGCGTTAATTGATGGCGAACTGGCTCGATATGAGCACGAATACCCAAGCGGCGGTTGTGTTCACCTGTTGTTTTTCGCTGTTACGCAGTTCGCCGGAGAGCCGGAAGCGCGGGTTTTCAAACAGATCTGTTGGACGTCGATCCATGACCTTCCCACTCTGGATTTTCTTGAAGGCGATCTCAATTTTGTTCGCCGGTTAGCGCGGGGTGATTTCGAACAGCAGCTCGAAGTACAGCGCCGGTCAATCTAAATCAAAAGGCCGCTTAGGCGGCGCGCCCGATTTATCTTCCTTAGCCTGCTTCAGCAATTCCTCGAATTTCCTCTCCCGAACCCTTTCGCTGCCGAGGTGAGAGGCAAAGCTTTTCTCAAATACTTCGTTTCGGCGGTCGGCTTCTCCTTTCAACTGCTGCACGGCGGTGTGCAAGTCCTCGATGGGGGGCTTCTTTTCTGGCTCGCGATGCCGAATCACAGCTTTGGTTTCCACATCGATCTGCAGCGTTGACCCGCAGCACGGGCACTCAACATCAATTACCTGGCTGGTTCGCTTGGCCATATCGGAATGGTAGCGCAGAAGGCTATGGTCGCTTCATAGAAGATGCGTGTTGGGCTCCCTTGTTATCCTCTGAGTGCCGCGCCGCATGGATTCGATCCTGATTTGGGTTTCGCGCTACGGCTACGCCGGCTTGTTCTTTTTATTGGTTCTCGGCATCGTTGGATTGCCTGTTCCGGATGAGACTCTGTTGGTCTTTTCGGGTTATCTGATCTCTACCGGACGCTTCCATCCCGTTCTCGCATTCGCATCCGGATTCTGTGGCAGCGCGAGCGGCATCTCCATCAGCTACTTCATCGGGAAGACATTCGGGCACAGCTTCGTCGAGCGCTACGGACGCTATATTCACCTTTCGCCCAAGCGGGTAAACGATGTGAACCGGTGGTTCCATCAAGTAGGTCACTGGCTACTGACGATCGGATACTACATTCCTGGCGTTCGTCATTTCACGGCTTTAGTCGCCGGCATGTCGAATCTGGAATACCGTGTATTCGCCGCTTATGCCTATCCGGGAGCGGCAATCTGGGTCGGCAGTTTTTTAGCCCTCGGTTATTTCGTCGGAGAGAACTGGCGCGCGACTTTGATCGCAGTTCACAAATACGTGCTAATAGTCATAATCATCGCCTTTGTACTAGCAGCGGTATTTTGGGTACTCCGAGAGAGGCGCAGGCGAGCTGTTTAAACTATAAGTTTAGATGAAAATACGTGTTCTCGGCCTGCCTGGAGTGGCCCGAGAGATTGGTTCGTCTCCCACTCGATGCCGATAGCAGCCCTCGACAGTCCGCTTCTGGTTCAAAACTTCCCGATTCAATTTGATCGCGTTGACGCAGAGCAGATCGAAGCGGTCATTCAACAACTGCTTGAGGAAATGAGACGCCGCTTGGCCGCATTAGGGAATCCGACCAGTCAGCCGACTTACGAGAGCATTCTAATCGCGCTGGACAAAATGACGGAGCCGCTTGATTTTGCGATGGCACTGGTGCGCCATCTGGAGGGGGTCGCCACGACTCCCGAGCTGCGCACTGCCTATAACGCGGTCCAAGGGCCAGTCAGTGTTTTCTATACATCGATCCCGCTTAATGCCGATCTCTGGAGGGCGATTAAAGCAGTACACGAGAGTCCAGAAGCTCGAACTCTTCTACCTACGCATGCGCGTTTTTTGACGAAGACAGTCTCCGGCTTTCGGCGCTCAGGAGCTGACCTCGACGCAGCAGGTAAGAAGAAACTCGAAGCGCTGGATGTAGCACTGACGGAAGCGACTACTAAATTTTCTGAACATGTTTTGGATGCGACGAACGCATACGAATTCCTGATCAGCGAAGAGGAACGGCTTGCCGGATTACCCGAATCGGCAAAATTGGCCGCACGGGAAAGCGCGAAGGCGAAGGGCAGGGAAGGATGGCGCCTCACGTTACAGGCTCCGAGCTACTTTGCCGCAATGACCTACCTGGACGACCGCAGCATCCGCCAACAGCTTTGGGAAGCGCATAACACGCGCGCGACATCGCCGCCTTATGACAATCGCGAGCTGATTTCTGACATCCTGCGCTTGCGCCGGGAAAAGGCAAATCTGCTCGGGTTCCACGATTTTGCCGATCTTGTTCTCGAAGAGCGCATGGCCCAGAACGGAGAGGGTGCGCAAGCTTTCCTTGAAGATTTGCACCGCAAAACAAAGCCTTTCTTTGAGCTGGAAAATCAAAGCCTGGCGGAATTGGCGAAGAACTGTGGTTATGAGTCGATTTTTGCTTGGGACGTCAGTTATCTCGCGGAGAAGCAACGATTAGCACTTTATGATTTCGACGAAGAAGAGCTGCGTCCCTACTTTCAGCTTGATCGCGTTGTCTCTGGAATGTTCGACATTTTTGGCCGTCTTCTCTGCATCAAGATTATTGAGGAGCGAGACATTCCTGGATGGGACTCGGCCGTCAAGTGCTATCGAATAGAAGATAATTCATCGGGCGAATTACTGGGCAATTTCTACACGGACTGGTTCCCGCGCGAAAACAAGCGGGGTGGCGCATGGATGGATTCACTTATCACGGGGAATCCTGATGAGGGCCGGCCTCATATTGGATTGATCTGCGGAAATCTCACGCCCCCGGTTGGCGACATGCCTTCACTTCTGATTCATCGTGAAGTGGAAACGATATTCCACGAATTTGGCCACTTGCTTCACCATATCCTCAGCCGCGTTCCGGTCCGCACGCTTGCCGGTACGAACGTGCCTTGGGACTTTGTCGAACTACCCTCGCAAATCATGGAGAACTGGTGCATGGAACATGATGCCCTCCATCTGTTCGCGAGACATTACAAGACCGGAGAGGCGCTTCCGGACGATCTGTTCCAAAAAATGAAACAGGCGCGCACATTTCGGAGCGCAAACGCTCAGATGCGCCAGCTAGGATTCGGAATAGTCGATTTGAAACTGCACCGTGAATATACGCCCGATCGCGATGGAGACGTGTTGGATTACACGCGCTCCATTTTGGCCCAGTTTTCGCCCACGCTGCTGGCCCCGAATTACGCCATGCTCGCTAGCTTTACCCACCTATTTTCGAGTCCGGTCGCTTATGGCGCCGGCTATTACTCCTATAAATGGTCCGAGGTTTTGGATGCTGACGCCTTCACGCGCTTTCAAAAAGAGGGGATTTTCAACGCAAATACCGGTTCCGATTACCGGCGGCACATTCTGGAGCGAGGTGATAGCGAAGACCCGTCTCTGCTGTTCCGTGATTTTATGGGCCGCGATCCTGATCCGGATGCGCTGCTCGAGCGCTCGGGCTTGCGCTCCGCTGCGTAAAACGGCGGATTGAGAATGCAGCATGATTCCAGCTCGCGCTAATTGCTGATGGACTCCAGTTCCAAATCGCCTCGGCAGGCATTAGCTGAAGCGGAATGTGAAATTCAGAAGTTAAGCGAATCCCTAGAGCGGTGCAGGATTGCGTTGAAAGATCGTGAAGAGGAGTGTGCGCGAGACTTGGAAGCCGCACGCATGGCGAGCGAGGAGCTACAACGCTTCTGCTACGCAGCGAGTCACGATCTAAAGGAACCGCTTCGCACCATTACTTGCAACACCCAACTTCTGGAACGTCATTACGGCAGCGATAGCCAAGCCGCAGAGTTCATTTCCTTCATCATCGATGGCGTAACTAGAATGACGGCCCTTATCGACGGACTGTTGAATTATTCCAAAACTCGCGCCCCTTCCAGCCGCACCGCAGTTAATCTGCAATCCCTAGTTCAATGGGCGCTGCTCAAGCTGGAGCCGTCAGTGCGAGAATCTGGAGCACAAATCACTTGCGGCGAGTTGCCTGTGGTGATCGTCGATGAAAATCAGATCGTGCAGCTACTTCACAATCTCTTAAGTAATGCCCTGAAATATCGAAGTGACGATCCGCCGGCCATCAACATATCCTCTGAAGAAACCGCTGGCGAGCATGTCATCTCGGTTCGAGATAACGGTGTCGGAATAGATCCGCGATATCGTGATCAGCTATTCATACCCTTTAAAAGGCTGCACGGCAAGGAAGTGCCTGGCGTAGGGCTTGGCTTGGCGCTGTGCCGCAAAATCGTCGAAGGGCACGGTGGCCGGATTTGGGTTGAAAGCGACGGCCAGCACGGTTCCGTCTTCAAATTCACCCTGCCTTTTTGATACGGATAAGCGGACCAGCAGGCAAACCCAATGCAATATGGCCGCAGTCGTCCATCATGGTGGTTTTCGGCCATTTCAGGCCAATTACCGGATAGAGCTAGTCCAGCAAAGTCAAGCACTTACGGTTTGGAACCTGACGTGTAAAAACAGATGCGGAATCAACATGTACCGCAATGTTATTGGGGCTCTGATCGCAGCATTCAGCGTCTTCACTGTCTCGAATCTTCGAGCACAGACGGAAGCGCCCTCCGATCAGACGCAGTCCTACCCGCAGGCTCAACAGTATCCTCAATCGCAACCACAGTATGAAGCAGGGCAGCCGCCACAGCAAGATCCATCGCAGGCCGGCGACGCACAATTGTCGAACGAGGACAAGCAGCACGGAGTCGCGCGCCTAAGTATCGTTCAGGGTGATGTGAATGTGAAGCGCGGCGATTCTGGCGACTTGGTAGCGGCTGCTATCAATGCGCCGCTCGTGACGCAGGATCACGTGCAAACATCCCCGGGCTCGCGTGCAGAGGTTCAGTTCGACTACGCGAATGTCGCGCGGCTCGCGCCGGATACGGATTTGGGTTTGGCCGATTTGGAGTATCAACGTTATCAAGTACAACTCGGGGCAGGGACAATTATCTGGCGTGTTCTGCGAGATTCCAATGCCCAGGCCGAGATAGACACTCCGAGCATCGCCGTACGACCAGTTCAGCAAGGTGATTACCGGATCTCGGTACTCCAAGACGGTTCAACTCAGATCACGGTGCGATCAGGTGAACTCGAAGTATATAGCCCGCGCGGAACAGAACGCCTTCAGGCTGGCCGAACCATGCTTGTGCGGGGCGATTCGTCCGATCCTGAATTTCAAACGGTTTCCGAGATAGCGCGAGACCAGTTCGATGACTGGAGTGATAACCGGGACCGCCAGTTGCTTGCCTCCCAAAGCTACCAGCACGTCAGCCGGGATATCTATGGAGCAGACGACTTGGATGCGTATGGGAATTGGGTACCGTCGCAATATGGCCAAGTTTGGGAGCCCAATAATCCAGGCGCTGACTGGGCGCCTTATAGCAACGGTCAATGGGCATGGGAGCCCTATTACGGCTGGACCTGGGTTGATGCCGATCCGTGGGGCTGGGCGCCATTCCATTACGGACGCTGGTTCTGGAATACGGGCTATGGCTGGTGCTGGTGGCCGGGATCGATCTTTTCATCGTACTGGTGGAATCCGGCACTTGTCGGGTTCTTCGGGTGGGGAGGTGGATTTGGTTTTGGTTGGGGCGGCCTCGGTTGGGTCGCTTTGGGGCCGTTCGAGTTTTTCCATCACTGGTGGGGACACGGCTGGCACGACCGATATGGTTATAACGGCTATCGGAACGCGAGCATGTACCGCAATGCGGCTGTGCGAGGCGCGGCAATTACTGCGGCCGCCAATAGCTTTGGCCGCGGGCGAACGACGTTCGGTCGCGCAACAGCAGCCCAGCTTCGCGGAGCAACAGCACTGCGGGGGCAGCTTCCGGTGAATCCAGTTCGAGCAAGCCGGCAATTCTCGAATCGGCCGGCAACAGCGAACCCGCGACTCGCGTCCGCGGCAAACCGGCAATTCTTTCAGAGCCAACGGGCACCGCAGACTGCCCGGACACTGGCTGGACAAACGCAGATGCATTCCCCAGCAGCTTCCCGGCAGGGCATTGGTAGCGCTCAAAGAGGTTCGGCTGGTGGTGTATCCCGAAGCGTGATGCCGAGCTTGGCGCAAAATTCGCTTGCGACCGGCTCCAGGATTAACTCGGCTCAGCAAAATCTCCACGGTGTTCCGCCTAATATGCGCGCCCAGGCGGCCGTACGCGGCAACTACGGTGCCTCAGCACAGACGTCGGGAAACGGTTGGCATCGATTCGGCGAGCCGGGAACTGCGAACGGTTTCCGAGGCTCAAGTACGCCGGCAGAGCACAGTGGCTGGCACAGTTTCGGCCAGCCACAACACCCGAGTGCGGGAAACTATGGCGAATCGCGCACAGGCGGTTTCCAAGGATCGCCGGGCTATGGCCGCTCGTTTAGCGGGCCTAACTACAACGGCAATTATCAGTCGCGCCCGCTTGGTTCAAGTCAGGGTACAAGAGCACCACAAAGCAGTTTCGGATACCGCGGTGGTTATAACGCACCCCCGACCGTGCCGCACTACAGCGGGCCAAGCACTCAACATTACAGCGCACCCAGTATGCCGCACTACAATGCGCCTTCAACACCGCACTACAGCATGCCCTCTGCACCGCACTTCAGCGCTCCTCACGAAGGGGGCGGGACACCTTCGTTCCATGGTGGCGGAAGTTCATTCCATGGAAGCGGCGGTGGCGGCTCCTTCCACGGAGGCGGCGGATCGCATAGCGGTGGGGGTGGCGGACACTCTTCGGGCGGCCATCACCGCTGAAGATCATGATCCTTCCCTCAGCCGCTCCGGCTCACCTGACAGAGCTGGAGCGGCATTTTTTCTGACACAGCCCTTCCAAAGAAGGAAATCATTTTTCGCTGCTAGCATATAGGTGCATGTCTTCTGCGCAAATCACCGGTTTGAGCGAAGAGGACTATCTCAAGCAAGAACGCGCGGCTGAACGCAAAAGTGAATACGTGCAAGGAGAAGTGTTCTTGATGGCGGGAGCCAGTCCTGAACACGTACTCATCGTTACTAATTTGGTTGGCGAGCTCCGTCAGCAGCTCAGGCGCGGTCCATGCAAAGTCTACTCAACCGATCTCCGGCTGCGAGTGGCCTGTGCCGGCCTGTATACCTATCCAGACGTGATGGTGATCTGTGGATCTCCCGCATTCATGGACGAGCGGCGCGATACGGTCCTGAACCCAACCCTGATCATAGAAGTGCTTTCGGAATCGACCAAGGATTACGATCGCGGTCGGAAATTCCAGTATTACCGTAGGGTTCCTTCGCTAAAGAGCTATCTCACAGTCGCGCAAGACGTGATTCACGTAGAACAATGGACGCGACAGTCGGACCAGCACTGGATGCTCGCGGAGTTCACTATTCCCGACGCGACGATCTCCCTGCAGGACGTCGATGCCCGTCTCAAGCTGGCGGATGTTTATGAGGGTATCGGACTGACATCGTGAGTCTGAGTGGGGCGGAGGAGCGAATTTTGATCTCGGGCCTTACTCACGGACTGCGCCTAAAGCAAGCGATAATAAAGCGACGAGAGTAGTATAAATATACTTGGCTAATCCAAGCTTTGTTACGCTGGTTCCGGCGTGACGGGCTGGTCAAGTTCTTGGCGGTAGCCGTTTTGTTAATTGGCGTCAATATCCGAGGAGAAATTCTCTATCCGAAGCTTCTCGTTGGGAATATCTTGCCCCAGCACGAAGTAAGAGGCGATATGCGGAGCTTTGGAATGCTCGAACATCATAGCGGTAGCCGGGTCGAGCTTTTTGTTGGTGGGTATTGTTTCTTCAAAGGCCAGCCCAAAATTAAATTCGGAATGGTGAACGAATCTCGAACTTGGATATGTATAGGTAATGCATCCGACGACGCTTTGAGAGATCAATTTCGAGTCCTTAGGCGCAAGGAACGGTGCGAGGGACATCGGAACAGTGGGGCTTTTGATGTCCGATGGGACAAATTCCTCGACACCGAGCGCAAGGAGACTGTTACCCGTGTCGTCATCGGGAAAGACGGTGACCGGACGATATGGGGATGTTATCGGACCAGAACAAGTCTTTGCTGCCTTCCTTCTCAAATCCTCCGCTGCATCGGCGTTTATGAGCGGTGCGTGAATGGCCACGTTGATGGCAACCGATTTCCCGATATTCTTGGCTACGACAATAAAGTTTGCCTCACCCGAAATTCTGTTCCCGTCTTTTATAAAGTTCAACCCGTTAAGCGGCTTGGCGTTTACAACTTTCAACCAAGGCCTGTCCGCCAATTCCAGTTGGTCTCTCATAACGTCGAGTTGTTCTTTCATCGCTGTGAGTTGACTGTGATAGATAATCAGGGCAACGATAGCGATAACACCGAGTCCGATTTGACTCCACATCGTCGCCTTTTCAACCCAGTGGATTTCCCGCGCAAGTTCCTTGGTTTCCTGTTGACGCTGGCTGGCATCGCTCTTGCGGCCTTCTCTCATCACGCTCTGCTGTTCAGACGATGGAGATGGCGCGAGAGGAGCAGACTGCTTGTCGGCATTCCCGGTTGGGCCTTGGCTGCTATATTCATCTGGCATGGTGCATCCATACTGCTGTTAAGACCGTGACATGATAGCAGCATGAAGGAACTCGCCAAGAAAGATATGGTTGAGGGCGAGGAAGCGTTCGAGCGGTTCGATGCGCTTGTCGGAAAGGTGATGGCGGTACCGCGTAAAGAGATCTTGCGGCGCGATGCGGCGTACAAGAAACGAGCTGCGAAGAATATCAACAAGCGGGGACCGAAGCCTAAGCGGCGCGATGTTTCCCGCGACCTTGGCGCTGCGCCTCTTTCTTAGAAATCGTCCTGCTTTTGCTCCTCCTTCCCGGTTAGCTGCTGATAAGTCAACTGGCGACCTACCATCTGGGAACAGAGACTCGAAAAGCGATCCGCTTCGCTCATCTTGCTGCCATCCGCATTCTTCCGATGGTTGTAACGAAACGCTTGCTCATCGACATAGCGAAACAGGTGAAAGGGTTCTACCGCCACATACGTACCGCCCAGTCCCCGCTTGAGCAAGCTCCAGAAATTTTCCAGCCCGTTGGTGTGGATCTGGCCGCTCACATACGCCTCGGTGTGGTTAATCACGTCGTGGAGGTAGTCGGCTTGAAGCCCGAAATACGAGCGCAGGTCGTCCGTGTAAACGTGTGAGCCTTTTTCGACGTTCTCATACACTGCCGGAACGACATTCTGATATTGGCTGTTATCGATCACACGAGCGCGGATGTGACCGCCGCGTTCAAGGATTCCCTGAACGGCGATCTTTCCAGCATGCCGCCTCCTTTGTCTTGGAGCGCTTTCAGTTTGCGGCTCTTGTGCATGTTCCGCGCCTTGCCGCCGATATAAGATTCATCCACTTCAACGTCACCGCGCAGCTTGCCGCTTTTCTTGGCATCCTGCATGGCAAGGCGAACGCGGTGCAACATGAACCAAGCCGTTTTCTGCGTCACGCCTAAGGCGCGGTGAATCTCCCAGGAGCTAACTCCGTTCCGGCAGTTGGCAATGAGCCAGAGAACCGGAAGCCACTTGTCGAGACCAATAGGCGAGTCCTCCATGATCGTTCCGACTTTGATCGAGAACTGGCGCTTCGGGTGTCGGGCGCTGCATTGCCAGCGCTTCTGGTTCGCCAGGAAGCTGACTTTTGTACTCCCGCAGGTAGGGCAGACCGCAACCCCGTCAGGCCAACGCTTTGTGGCGAGATACTGAATGCAGTTCTGCTCATCTGCGAAGTATTCAACTGCTTCTAAAAGGGTTTTCGGTCCATCCGCCATACTTCTATTATGCGCCAAGACCGTGTATTAGTCAAGTATATTTATACCACGAGAGTAGACATAATATCTGTTATCAGTCATCCTCCCTGCGACCATCACCTTAGGAAATGCGTCGTTTATTGTTGAAAATAAGAGATTTACTTTGCTCTCCGAAGACGCTCCACTAGTACATTCACACCGGGTGAATAATGAGCCAAGGGTTCCCCGCTCGGTGGTGGAACACCCGAAAACTGAATCACGTTCTGCTCGAGTCTAATTGCTCGCGCGGTCCGCAATGGCCAAGGTGCATGCTCGATTTGGGCGAATGCCACGTGTTTTCCGGCACACGTGTACAACCGGAAGCGAGCGGTCAAGAATCGCTCTAGCTCCCCAGCTCGGACTGGCTCGCCGATTTCTACGGCAATACTCGCCGAGCCCGAACCGAAAGAGCGTCGCCGCACGCTTGTGTATTCGATGCTTGCAGGGCCGCGGCTAACGCGCATCTTGGCCCATCGATACGGCAGCCTGTAGGTGAGTCGAGCGCCAATAGCCGCAGCCAGCCGCGCGCATTCGAGCGTGAAAAACCAGATGCCGGGTTCGCCGTCGGGGCCACGAACATAAGTCCGCACATTCATCTCCGGGAACTGCGAGAGCCACGGCAGAGCCGGCAAGAACGGCGGGCGCAAATCCTTCAGAAGGAATGGAGTCAGACCCACCCACGCCGACCCATCAAAAATATCTAATTCCAACTGCTTGGGTAGGACGCGCTGGATCGCGTCTGGCCGGTATCGCCAATGGATGAAAGTCAGCGAGCGCCAACTTTGAAACATCACTGGCCACCGCACCCGGCGCGGCGGAAACTCGCTTATTGAAAGAGTTGGCGTTCCTAGTTCCTTTCCAGCTTTCGTAATTCGATTCCTGGTATCATCGCTCGCCTATGAGTATTTCGACTGGTCACCGCAGACGCGCTCAATAATTGCGCTCAGGTAAGCCACGCAGTCCTGCATTTCATGGACTGCGACGAACTCTCCTGTCCTATGCGCCAATGTCATGTCCCCTGGCCCGAAGACAATTACGTCTGAAGCCAGCGGAGCCAAATGAGACGCTTCAGTGCCAAAAGCGACTGTTATTGAAGACCTTTTCGTGAGGGTCTCTAACAGAGAAGTAAGATGCTCGCCGCCGGACGCAAACGGAGGATCACTCCTTCTCCTTTCGATCTCGGCTGTGAAACCCGGGACTTCGGAGCGCAAGTCTGCAAGTTGCTGCCCGATCAAGCTTGCGGCCCACTCCGGATCCTGCCCCGGAATGGGTCTCCACTCGAGTGTCAGCCGGCATTCGCCCGGCACGATATTCTTTGCTGTACCGCCCTGAATTAACCCAACATTGAGCGTTGTAAAAGGCGGATCAAAGCGAGCGTCAATGCGTGAAGCAAGCGCCCGCTGAACAGAATCCAAGCGCTCGAGAATGCGGGCCGCATCGCGGATAGCAGAATGCCCTTCCTGCGGAAAAGCGCTATGCGCCTCTTTGCCGCGCACTACTATTTCTGCAAGTGCGTATCCCTTCCCGGCGCTCACCGGCGCGAGTCCCGTCGGTTCACCAATGATCATGTAACGAGACTTGATTGCGCCTATCGAAGCAAGATGCTTTGCGCCAATGCACCCGATTTCTTCATCAGCCGTCAACACGATTGCTAGCGGTTTCGAGAGCCGCAGCAGATCAATCCGAGTAAACGCCTCGAGCGCACAAGCGAGAAAGCCCTTAACATCGCAACTGCCGCGGCCGTACACTTTGCCATCCCGAACAACGGGATGCACGGCTTCCTCCCAGTCGGACTCAAACGGGACTGTGTCGGTATGGCAGACTAGCGCCAGCTCAGTATTTCTTTCACTGACGTTCCTAGGACGAGCTATAAAATTGATCTTTTCCGTTCCCGCGTTGTCGTGATACGGATAAAGAGCAATGTTCCATTTCTGTTCATCCAGATAGCTCAACACGTACTCGATGACCGGACGATTCGTCATGGACGAAACGGACGGAATCGACACAAGATCCACCAAGATTTCTGGTGCAGTTTTCAAGTCAGTTCCAGAGCCGGCGCTGGATGCAGTCGAATTCGCTGGTAACCGTCTCTTCTAGTTTGTGGTGCCCGTCTTGGACCACGATGTCGCCATTTACAAAGACATCGCGAATCGCTGTGCGCTCAAGAGAAAAGACAACGTGACTCAAAAGAGATTCATTCCCCGATCCCGCGATTGAGGGATCATTCAAATCGATCGTAAAGAAATCCGCGGGCCGTCCGATTTCGAGGCTGCCTCCAGGAGCTTTTAGCGCCGCGGAGCCTACTTCCGTTGTGGCCGCGAAGAGCCGCTTCGCTAAGGCATCTTCGCTCGAGTCCGGAGCAAGAATTGCCCGCTCGAGCTTATTCATGCGGAGATGATACTCGAGAAGGCGCGCATCCTCAAGAAGGTCGATCTGAATGTTGCTGTCCGAGCCTAAACAGATCGCCACGCCAGCTTCACCGAGTTCATCGGCTCGAACCGCCCCGTCACCGAGATTCCGTTCGGTGGTGGGACAAGCACAAACCCGTGCTCTCGCCCGGCCCAAGAACCCGGCCTCTTCCCGAGTTATATGGATCGCGTGAATGGCGGTAAACAGCGCGTCGAGAACGCCCAGCCTCTCAATCAACTCGACTGGCCGTAGCGCGTGCTCTACGAGGCATTCATCGATTTCCGCCCGCTGCTCCGCTACGTGCATGTGGACGGGCAACTGCCTTGCGCGCGCGTACCCCGCGATCTCGACCAAGTAGTCAGTTGGGAGCGCACGGATGCTGTGAGGCGCGATGCCCACCCAAGCAGAGTCCAGCGTTCTATCATTCTGCAACCTTTCGACCAGAGCATCCGTATCAGCCAAAAACACTTCCGGAGTTGGTGTGATGAATCGCGCCTGCGCCGGATTTGGCTGGCTCTGACGGCCTGCTCTCGCGTAAGCCGTTCGCAGTAACGCAATCCTGAGGCCAACTTCCCCAGCCGCACGTAATACCTTCAAGGCGAGCAAATTAGGATCCGCATAGCGCGACCCATCCGGCGCATTATGCAAGTAGTGGAACTCGCCCACGGTCGTAATGCCAGACTTCAGCATTTCGATGAATGCCATGCGGGCCACATGATAAATATCTTCTGGCGAGAGTCGGTTAGCGGCGTGATACATCGCTTCGCGCCAAGTCCAGAACGTATCCCGGCGTGCAGCCGTTCGGTGCTCGGTCCGGGCGCGAATAACGCGTTGAAAGGAGTGCGAGTGACAGTTGATAAGTCCTGGCAGGATCGCTCGCCTCCTCAACTGGCAGGCACGCGCAAGATCGCTGGGATCTTTGGAGAAACGTGTGATTCGGCCGCTCTTGCCGGCAAACATCGCCAGCTCGCTTTCGAATTTGCCGTTCAGATAAAGAAGATCGGCGAACCAACCCGTTTCGCTATGATCACTCATTACTGCGGCACTCTCGCGCCTATGTTCTCCGGGCACGGAGTCTTCGCGGTGACCGGCTCCCCGCGGACAAACACTGCCATTGCGGATTCGATTCCCGCGAAGTATGGAATTTCGCGATAATCCCTGCAGTCATGAATGACGAAGTTAGCGCGCTTCCCTGCCTCGAGCGAACCAATTTCGGTACCCCGTCCTAGGCTCCACGCTGCATTGATGGTCGCTGCCGTGATCGCCTCTGCCGGAGTCATACCCATTTGGGTACACGCAAGCGAGAGCACGAAGGGAATCGAGGGCGTAGGCGAAGAGCCTGGGTTGAAATCGGTCGCCAAAACAATACCCAGCCCTGCTTCGATCATCCGTCGGGCCGGTGCAAATCGCTTGGATCCCAGCGTGTATACCGAAGCTGGAAGCAACACGGGTTGCACACCGGCGCGCTGCAACGCCTCAATTCCCCGCTCCGCGACATGTTCCAGGTGATCAGCGGTCGCCGCCCCGAGCTCGGCTGCCATTTCCGCTCCTCCCGATTGTGAAAGTTGATCAGCATGAACTCGCAAACCAAAACTGAGTTTCCGCGCGGAGGTCAAAATAGACCGCGAAGTTGGAACGTCAAATACACCGGGCTCACAGAACACATCACAATACTCCGCCAGCTCTTGTTCAGCGACTTCCGGAAGCATTTCCCGCGCTACGAGTTCTGCGTACTCGCGGGTTCTCCCTCGATACTCGTCTGGTATTTCATGGGCACCAAAGAACGTCGGCACGCATTCGAGGGGGGTCGTTCGATTCAGCCGCCGGATCACCCGCAGAATTTTGATTTCATCTACGAGCGAAAGCCCATACCCTGACTTGGCTTCAATGGTAGTCGTTCCCGTCCGCAAGAACCAATTCGAATAGCGTTCCGCAGCGTTGAATAACGCGCCCTCGGACGCGTCGCGAGTCTTTCTTACCGTCGATCGGATCCCGCCACCAGCTTCCGCTATTTGCTGATAAGTTGCGCCTGTGGCTCGCAGTTCGTACTCATCTGCTCGCGTTCCTGCGAACACAATGTGCGTGTGCGCATCCACGAACCCGGGAAGAATGGCACGACCCTCGGCATCGATGACTTCATATTCAGGGGTCAGTTGCCCCTTAACCTCTTGATGCCTGCCCAGGGTCTCGATCCGGCCATTGCGGACGAGCATCACGCCGCTGTCAATTATCGAAAGATCCCTAAGCTGCTGCCCTACCCGAGGCCGCGCCGGACCAGCAAGGGTCACCAGTTGGCCACAGTTCACAATCGCGATGGGATGCGACTCTGACTCCATTACCGGGGCATCATTGGGATTTTGACGTGCTTGCGTTTGGCAACCTCGACGGCCTTCTCATAACCCGCGTCCGCGTGCCGCGCGATGCCTGTACCCGGATCAGACGTGAGCACTCGCTCGAGCCGGCCGTCACACTCGGCCGTTCCGTCGGCCACAACAACCATACCCGCGTGCTGGGAGTACCCGATACCTACTCCGCCTCCGTTGTGAATAGAAACCCACGAAGCGCCGGCTGCGGTATTGATCAGTGCGTTCAGAAGCGGCCAGTCGGCTATTGCATCCGAGCCATCGCGCATGCCTTCGGTCTCTCTGTAGGGGGATGCAACCGAGCCTGTATCGAGGTGATCGCGCCCAATCACGATAGGAGCTTTGATCTCGCCACGACGCACCAGTTCATTGATAGCGAGCCCAAATTCTGCACGCTCGCCATACCCGAGCCAACAAATTCGCGCCGGAAGCCCCTGGAAACTGATGCGTTCTCCGGCTAAATGGATCCAACGGATCAGATCGTCTTTGTGCGGAAACATCTCCAATACCAGCCGGTCCGTCCTGCGAATGTCGTCGGGATCTCCCGAGAGAGCGACCCAGCGAAATGGACCTTTGCCCTCACAAAACATAGGACGAATGTACTCCGGCACGAAACCCGGGATGTTGAACGCGTCCTCTACGCCTTCGCTCTTCGCTTGTGCACGGATGTTATTTCCGTAGTCGAATGCAACCGACCCTGCGCGTTGCAGTTCAAGCATTGCTCGCACATGTGTCGCCATGGCTGACATCGAGCGCCGAACGTATTCTTCCGGATCGCGCTCTCGCAACTGGATCGCCGCATCTAAAGTCATCGCGTTCGGCACGTAACCGTTCAACGGATCGTGAGCGCTGGTCTGGTCCGTTATGATATCCGGGACCACTCCGCGCCGCGCGAGATCAGGCAAAACGTCAGCGCAGTTTCCTACTAAGCCGACTGAAATAGCACGCCCGCGCTGTCGCGCCTGATCAATCATCGAAAGCGCATCTTCCAGATCAGTCGCCAGATGATCGCAATACTTTGTCTGAACTCTTTTTTCAATCCTCGCAGGATCAACTTCAATCCCCAAGAAACACGCGCCATTCATTGTGGCTGCGAGAGGCTGCGCTCCGCCCATGCCGCCCATCCCCCCAGACACAATGAGCTTTCGTTTTAGTTCACCGCCAAAATGTTTCCGCCCGGCTTCGGCGAACGTTTCATACGTACCCTGCACAATTCCCTGGCTGCCGATGTAAATCCAGGAGCCGGCCGTCATTTGGCCGTACATCGTTAAACCCAGTTTCTCGAGCCGGTGAAATTCGTCCCAATTCGACCAGCGCCCAACCAGATTTGCATTCGCAATCAAAACACGCGGCGCTTCTGAATGCGTTCGAAAGACGCCCACAGGCTTGCCGGATTGCACCAGCAATGTTTCGTCATCCTCGAGACCTTGTAGCGATCCCACGATCGCATGGAAACATTCCCAGTTTCGAGCCGCACGCCCAGTTCCTCCGTAAACGATCAGATCTTCCGGCTTTTCGGCAACTGCCGGATCAAGATTGTTCATCAGCATCCGCATCGCAGCTTCTTGATGCCAACCCTTACAGCTCAATGTTGTCCCGCGGGGGGCCGTGATTTCCGTTGTCACCTCGATCATGAACTTCCTTTATCGCTCCTTCTCAAGACACAAATTCGTCAAAATCTCCATGGCCGACTGCTTGCGCGACGCGTTCAATATCCGGCGATAGCGGGCGATCTGCAATCAATCGCGCAGACAAAGAGCGTATCAGCTCCCGGGCCCGCTCAATCCGCTTCGATGAGCGAAGCGGCGCTCGATAATCCAAGCCTTCCGTTGCTGCAAGGAGTTCAATAGAAACAACTGATTCTGCGTTTGAAACAATTTGCCTGAGTTTCAGCGCAGATGTCATTCCCATGGAAACGTGGTCTTCTTTGCCGCCCGATGTCGGAACGTTGTCGCTGCTGGCCGGATGCGCCAGAACTTTGGCCTCATTCAGCAACGAGGCTGCGCAGATCTGAGCGATCATATAGCCCGATGATGTTCCAGGATGAGAACTCAAGAACGGCGGCAATCCTTCGTTCAAATCAGGATTGACTAAACGCTCAATTCTACGTTCACTCATACTGATCAGATCAGTTAGAGCGATTGCCGCGTAATCATAGACCATTCCGAGGGGCGCCCCGTGAAAATTGCCGCCGCTCAATACTTGCCCGCTATCGGCAAAAACAAGCGGATTATCTGTGGCCGAGCCTGTTTCAATTTCTGTGACTTCGCGCGCATGCTGAATCGCCGTACGGACTGCCCCATGAACTTGAGGCATACATCGCAGACTATATGCATCCTGCACACGCGGATCGTTTGTCACGTGCGATTGGCGAATCTCACTGCCCTCGAGCAGATCTCTCAAATGTCCGGCTGCGACTATTTGCCCTGGGTGTGGCCGTAACTCTTGGATCCGAGGATCGAATGCAACGGGCGTGCCCCGCAAGGCTTCGAGGCTCATCGCGCCCGCGAGATCCGCCAATGCGGCAATTCTTAAGCCTCGCCATAGCGCAAGCGCCCCCACGCCCGCCATCGCTTGCGTTCCGTTTAGCAATGCCAACCCTTCTTTAGCAGCCAGCCGCAATGGGGCAATTTCGGCCTGCCTAAGCGCTTCCATGCTGGGCAGCGTTTGTTGTCCAAACCGCGCTTGTCCTTCGCCGATCATGGATAAGGCAAGATGCGCCAGTGGTGCGAGATCGCCACTTGCGCCGACCGACCCCTTTTCCGGAATGACCGCATGTACTCGCTGTTCGAGCATTCTCAACAACGTTTCGACGACTTCAACCCTGCACCCGCTATTCCCACGAGCAAGGACATTCGCGCGAAGCAGCATCATAGCTCGCGTTTCGGCCTCCGAGAGCGGTTCTCCTAATCCGCAAGCGTGGCTGCGAACGAGGTTCAATTGAAGCGTTTCCAACTCGGAAGCGGGAATACGGACATCGCACAGTTTTCCGAATCCGGTATTGACGCCATAAACCACGCGGCCTTCGCGGAGGACTTGCTCAATTACCTCTCGTGAGGCCTGCATACGTCCCCGTGCCCTCTCAGAAAGAGATATCGTCCTCTCGCTGAGGGCTACAGAAGCAATGTCTGCGAGACTGAGCGCCTGACCGCTAATTTCCAACATTAGCGATTGCCGGAAGCCGTACCGCCCTGTTTCTCTGACTTTTCCTTCTGGTCCAAGTCTTCTTCGACAGTTTCCAAGTCACCTTCCGCTTGAGACGGGACGGGCCGTTCCTCGGTGGCCTTATTGCGATCCCGCAGGTCCGAGCGCTCGGTGTTTTTGTCCTTCATACTATCTAGTATTCCCGGAACCATTCGGGTTTCGACCAAACAGCTACTCTCCGCTATAATCGCAGCAGCATGGTGAAAGCCACTGAGAAGATCTGGCACAACGGGCGGCTCATCCCGTGGGATGCAGCCAAGATTCATGTCCTTGCCCATGTAGTGAATTACGGCAGCTCCGTTTTTGAGGGAATCCGTTGCTACGACACTAAGCAAGGACCTGGGATTTTCCGCGCCGTCGACCATACGCGGCGCCTGCTCGATTCGGCCAAGATTTACAGGATGGAAGTTCCGTACTCGCTTGATGAGCTCACAGAAGCCATGGTTGAACTGGTGCAAGCAAACAAGCTTCGCTCCTGCTACATTCGCCCCATTATTCTGCGCGGCTACGGCGACGTGGGTGTACTGCCGAAGAACAACCCGATTGAAACTTACATGGCCTGTTACGAATGGGGCAGCTATTTAGGTCCGGACTGCCTCGCGCGAGGCGTGGACGTTTGTGTCTCGTCTTGGACCCGTATCGCGCCGAACACGCTTCCAGCACTGGCCAAATCGGGTGCCAATTATATGAATTCTCAGCTCATCCGTATGGAAGCAGCGGTTAACGGATACGAAGAAGGCATCGCATTGGATAATGCAGGTTATGTGAGTGAAGGCTCGGGTGAAAATCTGTTCGTAGTCCGTAATGGAAATCTGCTCACTCCTCCTCTCGGGGCATCTGTCTTGCCTGGGATTACGCGCGATACCATCCTGAAGATCGCCGAGCAGCTCGGTATACCGGTGAGCGAAACGCTCATCCCGCGCGAAATGCTCTATATCGCCGAAGAGGTTTTCTTTTCGGGAACAGCGGCGGAAGTGACTCCCATCCGTTCGGTCGATCGAATCGTCGTAGGTGACGGGCGCTGCGGGCCGATCACGAAAGAGATTCAGCAGCGCTTCTTCGAGATAGTCACTGGAAGCGTTAAGAATGCGTTCAATTGGCTGATGCCCGTTCCCGGTGTTCCCGAAGCGGAGCCTGTCGAAGCCTAACCGCATTTGCCAATCGACTGAGGCTCAAAACCTACAGGGCAGAAACCCACCGCTACCAAGCAGCGAATGCTCGGAGGATCTGATTTCTGCCCTGAGTTTTGGACCAACTTTCGTTGATCCAATTCCAATTTGGTAGTCCCGAGCGCGAGCTTCAAACCAAGCAGCCACCTCCCCCGAGATTACCTGCTTTGCCCGACGCCCGCGCCGGATCTATTCAGTGTTTTACCTCAATTCCGTGAGAAAGGCTAGCTTGTTTTCAAGTTTCACCCCTTCTTTTCAACATCTTTTATTTATTGGCTTCAGATGCAGTTACGCGACGCCACCTGTGCAATATTTGTGAATAAAACAAGGACGAAGCGTAATGTCGGAAGCAGAAAGCATCGGCTCAAGTAACAAAGTTCTAATCGGCAAGATCGCCGGAAGCTCGTCCGTCTTACAAGTTGAGTATCAACGCGCCATTCAAGGAACTGATGAACTTATTCGCACTCCGAACGAGATAGAGTTCGTCGCGCCAGGCTTCGTCGATGTGCAGGTAAATGGGTTCGCGGGGGTGGACTATAACGATCCTTCCGCATCTCGCGAAGCGATCGCCCGATCGATTCGTACCATGTTTGGGACGGGAGTCACTCGCTTCTTCCCGACTGTGATTACAGGATCAAGAGAGCGCATGATGGGTGCGCTTCAAAATCTCGCGGCCGCCAAGGAAGAGTTCTGTCGGAATAACATGCCAGAAGGGGACGCGATAGAAGCTTTTCACGTTGAAGGGCCTAATATCTCACCCGAGGATGGGCCACGCGGTGCGCATCCAATAGAGCACATCAGGCCGCCGGATATTGAAGAGTTCAAGCGATGGCAGGAAGCTGCAAACGGAGATGTCCGGCTCGTGACAGTCTCACCCGAGTGGCCCGGAATTGTCTCTTATATCGGGCATGTGGTTCGCTCCGCAGCGGTGGCGAGCATCGGTCATACGAAAGCCACATCAGAGCAGATTCGAGCCGCGCTTGATGCCGGTGCAAGTATGTCGACACACCTCGGCAACGCCGCACATCCGCTGCTTCCAAAGACGCAAAACTATATTTTTGATCAACTCGCGGCTGACGGTTTGGCAGCCAGTTTCATTGTTGATGGAATCCACATTCCTCCTCCGTTTTTCCATGCCGCCGTCCGCGCCAAGGGAATTGAAAGATCTGTTCTAATCACCGATGCCGTCATGCCCGCAATGTGCAGCCCAGGACCGTACAAACTGGGGCAGGTTGATGTAGAACTTCGCGCGAACGGCAGTGTCGTTATGCACGGTACTACACGCCTCGCGGGCTCGGCGCTCCGGATGGATCAAGCGGTCGGCAACGCAGTGCGTTTGGGAGGCGTATCGCTTCGGGATGCGCTTGTGATGGCTAGCACGAACCCGGCTCGCGTCACTCGCATCGCTGGGCGGCAGCGCGGTCTCGCTCCCGGAGAGAAAGCTGATTTCGTCCGCTTTTCTTGGGATGAGAGCGCACAATTATTGACAGTTAGGGAAACCGTTGTCGCGGGCAGCACCGTTTACCGGGCCTGATGCATCCGTTAAGAGAAACTAGTACGGAAGGAATTCAATCGATCTACTTATCGGGAGAAAACATATGGCATTTACACTTCCACCACTTCCCTACCCTGCGGATTCTTTGGAACCGCACATCGACAAAACAACGATGGAAATTCATCATGACAAGCACCACGGCACCTATGTGACGAATCTCAACAAAGCGCTGGAGTCGGCGCCCGACCTCGCAAACAAGTCCATCGAAGAGTTACTAGCGAACAATTGCGCTCCAGTTCCTGAATCCGTTAGAACGGCCGTTCGAAACAACGGCGGAGGCCACGCGAATCATTCATTATTTTGGAATCTTCTTTCCAAGGCTGGCGGCGGTGCGCCAAAAGGTGAAATTCAAAGTGTAATCAACTCTACTTTTGGCAGCTTTGATGCCTTCAAAGAGAAGTTCACCGCGGCAGCTACAGGGCGCTTCGGCTCGGGCTGGGCGTGGCTGGTGAAAGGCAAATCGGGACAATTTGAGATCCTCTCGACGGCCAATCAAGATAGTCCGCTCATGGAAGGTCAGAAGCCCATTCTCGGTTTAGACGTTTGGGAGCATGCGTACTATCTCAAGTATCAGAACCGCCGGCCCGAATACATTTCAGCTTGGTGGAATGTCGTCAACTGGGACGAGGTCAACAAACGATTGAGATAAGGCACACGGCGTTTAAGGCACTATCAAACCGATTTGGCGCAGCCGTTCGCGCGTGTTTTCAAGAGAAACATGTTGAACGGCTGTGAACCCCATGTCCTCAGCAATTTCAACAAAGAGTAACCGATCGTCGACATAGATTGATTCGGCTGGCTTGGTTTGCGCGAGGTGTAGCGCCAAATCCCAAATCTCGCGATCCGGTTTCCGATAACCCACACAGTGGGAAAAAATCAAGAAATCCGCTAGTTCGCGTAAACGGAACTTGTGAACGCGATGTTCGGTGAGATCGCGACCTTCATTGCTGATCAGCGCAAGCTTCAGCCTGTTCGACTCTTTCACTCTCTTGAAGAACTCTATATTTTGGGGCCACGCAATCGACTGGTCGTAACTGTAGTCGCGAACATCTTCGAGAGTGAACGAACGTGGAACCGCAAAGAATACACATCGCAGATAGTCTTCGAAACTCATGTGTCCACGCTCGTAGCTGTCAAACATCAAGTGATGCCGGCTCTCGATTTCACTGAGGTTAATTCCAAAATGTGCTGCGATTTTCTTGCGCAGAGTTGTATCCCAGCCATTCGTACCCAGCACTCCGCCAACATCGCAGTAAAGAATATGGAACGGGTGCGGCATGAATCCTAGCGTCACACATTCTTGTTATGCGGACCGCAGCAATTAGCAGAATGTGATCTAAAATCAAGAGTGCGATTCTTGCATTCATGTGGATCCTTAGCTCAGTTGGTTAGAGCGCGTGCTTCACACGCACGAGGTCGCAGGTTCGAGTCCTGCAGGATCCACCACCCGGGTTGTGTCCGAACAAAACTGGGCCGAACG
The DNA here is from genome assembly GCA_019240405.1 of Acidobacteriaceae bacterium. Lineage (GTDB taxonomy): Bacteria > Acidobacteriota > Terriglobia > Bryobacterales > Bryobacteraceae > Bog-105. Next base: position 43,951 of record JAFAYL010000047.1, on the reverse strand, counting down.
ACAGGTTCACATCGCACGCGCATCGATCCTATGAACGCTCTGCTATGGGAATAGCGCAGGGTTGCTAAGATCGACGGAGCGTGTCGAGTACACCAACACCGCTAACCTTTCGCGAAGTCCTCAAGATTACCGCGCTTCGCCGGTTGTGGATGGCGCAGATCGTCAGCGTCTTCGGCGATTTCCTTGCGATTTACGCGATTTTTAGCATCGTTTCCTTCCGGATGCGCGGCTCGGCCACCGAAGTCAGTCTTGTACTCGTGTTCTATCTGCTGCCGCTTGCCGTCGTTAGCCCCATCGCAGGAGTTTTTGTCGATTCCTGGAATGTCAAGCGCACCATGATCTCGAGCGATCTCATGCGGGCGGTTCTGTTCCTCTTGCTGCTCTTCGCGAAGAACGTTTGGCAGATTTATGCAGTTCTCTTGGTCGCGAGTACGGTGTCGAGCTTTTTCCTTCCGGCGCAATCCATCACGGTTCGAACTCTCGTGCCGCGCACCGGACTCATGAGTGCAAATGCTCTGATTCAACAAGCATTTCAGGTGATGCAGATCGTCAGCCCGGCTATTTCCGGGTTGCTCGTGTCGATGTTCGGTCCGAACTCTTGTTTCTGGCTCGATAGTGCAACGTTTCTCTTCTCCGCCGCGATGCTGTCCACGCTCACCATTCCCCATGAATCATCACCTGCACTCAAGAGCCTTCGTGCTGTCGGAACTGAGTTAACGTCAGGTGCGAAATTCATCCTGACGCATCCGGCAATTTCGTTCGTCGTTGTCGCCATGACTGCAGGCATGTTCGCCATCCGGTGCTTCGGAGCGCTCATCGCAGTCTATGTACGTGATATTTTGCGCGAGGGCAGTTCCGTGTTCGGCATTTTGGGTTCGTTGATCGGCTTCGGAATGATCATCGGAACACAATTCGTGCGGTTGGCAAGCCGCAATCGGTCGCCCTCGCATGTGGTTACTGCCGGCCTCGTCGGAACGGGTGTCTGCATTGCTATTCTTGCGCTGTTCAGCAGGAATCTAACGGCTGTCGTCGGTATGCTTGGCATCGGCTTCTTTATTGCCTTTGTCTTCGTGCCAGCGCAAGTTCTGATGCAGGAGCACACGCCGGCCAATATGTTGGGACGGGTAAGTGGCAGCATGATGTCGATGATGTTTTCTTCTCAACTGATAGCGATCTTGGCTGCCGGAGCGCTCGCGACCTCATTAGGCATTAGGAACGTCTACTTTGGTAGCGCAGCATTGCTATTTGTGATCGCGAGCCTAGGCTATTATTACCTGTCGAGAAAATCTACCGTTTCCGAAACCGCGGCAGCACCGTAAACCTGTTTCTCTGGCACACTGGCATCATGCGAACTGTTCTCGGTAGGCTTCTCGCAATATCCCTGACCTCAGCGGCCTTTCTTGCTCCTGCACCTCCATCTAAAAAGCCGATAACCATCAATGACGTAGTGACGCAGCCTTTCCATCGGCCACTTGAGCCTATCTGGTCTCCGGACGGCAGATCATTCGCTTATATTGAGGAGGGCAAGGTGACCCGCTATGACGTCGAGGAACGGCGCTCGAAAGTTTGGTTCGAAACAGCGCCGCTCGAAAAGGCTGCCAAGAGCCCTGTTCAATCGAAAAACTTCAACTGGCAGAATCGCCGCGTTTCGTCCGATTCCTACCAGTGGTTCCCAAATAATAAGGATCTGCTTGCCTCGGTAAAAGGCGATCTCTTCGTCGTGCACCCAGACGGTAAGTACGACCAGATCACAGCAACAGACATCGACGAAGAGGATCCAAAGCTTTCTCCCGATGGCAAGCAGGTCCTGTACCGGACGGGTTCTGATTTATATGTAATCGATCTCGCGACAAAGCAAGTGCACCGGCTGACTCACGATGGAACGCCGACTTTACTGAACGGCGAGCTGGACTGGGTGTATCCCGAAGAGCTCGATTTGGGAACCGCCACGTGGTGGTCTCCGGATTCCAAGCAGATCGCGTATATGCAGTTCGATATCTCGCATGAATTCGTGTATCCGCAAGCCGATCTGCTCGGCGAGCGCGCGCTCAGCGAGCCCGAGCGCTATCCCCAATCCGGCACTCCAAACGCGCAGGTCAGAATCGGAGTGATTTCTGCGCAAGGCGGTAATACGAAGTGGATGCGACTTGCAGAGACATCGAATACTCTCCTTGCGCGGATTGCATGGCTGCCCGATTCGTCCGCTATTGCGGTCGAGCGATTCTCGCGTGTCCAGGACAAGTTGGATTTATTGCTTTGCGATCCTTCGAGCGGCGCCGTTCACACGGTAATACACGAGCAATCGAAGACCTGGATCAATGTTGCCGATAATCTGCGTCTCCTCAACTCGCGTCGCGAATTCTTGTGGACCAGCGAGCGCAGTGGCTTCCGCCATATTTATCGATACTCAGTTAACGGTGAGCTTCTAGGGCAACTGACCAAGGGCGATTGGGAAGTTTTGACGCTCGCGGGCGTTAACGAAACGAAGCAGCAAATCTATTACACGTCCAATCAATCCAGTCCGCTCGAATCGCGACTATATAGCGTGAGCTTCAACGGAGGCGAGCCTCTGGAGCTGACAAAAGAGGCCGGAGTGCACTTCATTCATTTGAACCCGACGGGTACTTACTATCTGGATTCATTCTCGAATCTGAAACGCCCGGGTGAGACTGTGCTGCGCAGCACTGCGGGCGAGCAAATCGCAAGCCTTCGCGCGCCCGACCTGAAGCCACTGGAAGAATACGACATTCTGCCGGGCGAGATCGTTGAACTGAAGGCACCCGACGGTACGATCCTCTATGCGCGCTTGATTAAGCCGGCGGGATTTCAAAGCGGCACCAAATACCCGGCGGTGGTGAGCGTGTATGGCGGGCCCGGCGTGCAAGTCGTCCATAACATGTGGTACGGGCTTGATCTCGACCAGGTGCTTGCCCATCGGGGCTATGTCGTTTGGCAGCTGGATAATCGCGGATCAAGTGGGCGCGGCCACTCTTTTGAAGAGCCTATTTATCGCGAACTGGGCAAACAAGAAGTGGCCGATCAGCGACTGGGAGTCGAGCACCTGATCGGAATGGGTTTTGTCGATCCCAATCGAATCGGCATCACCGGCTGGAGTTATGGCGGCTATATGACAATTCGATGTCTTCTTTTCGCGCCGGATATTTTCGAGGTGGGTGTTGCCGGTGCTCCCGTTACAGACTGGCATAATTACGACACGATTTACACGGAACGGTACATGGGTTTGCCAGACCAGAATAAGAAAGCTTACGAGGCGAGTTCGAATGTGCAAAATGCCGCCCGGTTGCAGGGCAAACTTCTCATCATGCACAATTTTGAGGACGACAACGTTCTGTTTCAAAACACGATGCAAATGGTCAACGCGCTCGAACGCGCTAACAAGCAATATTTTTTGCAGCTCTACCCGCTAAAGAGTCATGGAGTCGGCGGGCAGCTTAGGAAGCCGCTCTACGAAGCCATGGTTGATTTCTTTGACAACAATCTTGGGAATCGTCACCAAACCGCGGCTGTTAATCGAGGTACTTCACCATAACAACTTCGTTCCCCTGCTCGTTGTACATGAGGTCGTCGGCAATTTGCTTCACCATCATGATGCCGAATCCGCCCGGGCGCATTCCCTTTTGCAGCCGGAATTCCGTATGGCGCAACGGGTCATCGGGCGGATTGTTTAGCGCCGCGTGAGGTATGTCGTTCAGCGAAAAACCTGAGCCCGTGTCTTTGATTTGAAATAAGATCATCCGAGACGTTCGGATACACGTAAACTCGATAGAGCTTTTCGGGCTTACACTGCTCCCGTGTTCGATTGCGTTACCTAGAAGCTCGTCCAAAGCCAAGGTTAGCTTTTCACACAAATCGCCCGGTAGATCTTGAAATTCAGAACGGAAGAAACCGACAACCTGGGTTTTTAACTGCGTGTCGGGGCGAATTCGAAGACAGATCCAGCCCGGCAATGCCGAGCCGACTTCAATGTTTGGGTCGGATCGAAAGGCTTCCTTTGCGTTACGCACGACGGATGCTGACTGATGCTGCTGCGGTATTGCCTTTCATGTGCTTATCTTCTCATTAAGTGGCAAACTGCGGATCTCGCTCTCTCAAGCCGGGTTAAACATTCGCGCTACGCTACGGGTAGCGGGTCCATTATGCGATTTCTACTCTATCTTTCGATTTCAATGCTGGCAACTGCGAGCCTCCATGCTGAAAAAAAAGTTGTTTCCCCCACGACCACTGCGAGCAACGACCAAGTAGACATCTCGGCCACGATTACGCTTGACGAGGAAGACATTGCACGGAAGATTGGCGTCGATCCCGGCAAGGGCGTTGCACTCCTGGAGGTTCGCGTGGCGCCGAAAACTGATAAGCCGATTCAAATCAGCCCCGATGATTTCGTGTTGCTAGCTTACGATGACGGCCAGCGTTCAAAACCGTTTGATCCAGCCGAGCTCGCCGGCCAGGGCGCGTTAGTCGTGAAGACATCGCCCGATGGCAAGGTTAGCCGGACTAGCGGTTTCGGCGGGTTTGGGCCCTTCGGAGGCGGTTCGAGTCCGGGAGGCGCAAAGAAGCCAGACACGGTGACCTCCAATATGGATGCCGCAAATGAAGGCAGCAAGAAACTCGAAGCGCAGTTAAAAGCCAAGCAGTTGCTGCTCAAAGAAACGGCGGATCCAGTAGAAGGGTTCTTATACTTCCCGCTTGAAGGCAAGCACAGACTAAAGAACCTCGTCGTCTTGTATCACGGCGATGGCGGAAAACTTAAGTTGGTCTTCCAACACTAGATTTCGAGAATCACCGGCATAATCAACGGTCTACGCTGGGTCTCTTTGGCAAGAAAGCGCTTCAAATCTGTCCGAATCTTTTCCTGCATCACGCCCCAATCGCCTCGTTCTTCGGGAGTCGACGTTTCCAAAGTTTTGGCGACGACGGTCCGAGCTTGCTGTAGAACACCTGCCCCATCGCTCCCGATAAATCCGCGGCTCACAATTTCGGGAAGCCCTTCGCTTTTGCCTGTGTGTTTACTGATCGCGATGATCGGCAAAACGAAGCCATCTTCCGACAAGTGGCGGCGATCGCGGATGATAATGTCTTCGACCACATCGTCCAGAGATCCTGAGTCGATGCAGACACGGCCGACAGTGATCCGCTCGCCGCGGCGAGCTCCAAGATGATCGATCTCGAGCGTTTCTCCCGTTTCAAGTACAAAAGTATCTTCCAGTCCAGCGGAACGGAGATGCTGCGCAAGCGAAGCGTGCCGCGAGAGCTGGCGATATTCGCCGTGAATAGGAATGAAGTATCGAGGACGAACGAGATTCAGAACGAGTTTCAATTCCTCTTCGCTCGCATGTCCGGAAACATGCACGGGAGGGTTCATCGTGCCGTAGACAAGATCCGCCCCGCGCCGCGCGACGTGGTTTATCATCCGGTAAATCGCTTTCTCATTACCGGGAATGATTCGCGAGCTCAAAACGACTGTGTCGCCGGGCTGCAAGTAGAGATGTTTATGATTGTCGACGGCAACGCGGGAGAGTGCCGACATTGGCTCGCCTTGAGTTCCCGACACAACGACCGCGACCTTCTCAGGCGGCGCTTGCATAATATCTTGCGGACGCAAAAGCGTGGAATCCGGAATCGTGAGCAAACCCAGGTTATGCGCGATTTCGGTAACGTTTAATATGCTGCGGCCTAAAAAGGCAACCTTGCGGCCGTATTCGTCGGCCAGATCGAGGATCTGCTGAAGACGGTGTATAGAGCTGCTGAAACACGAAATAATTAACCGGCGTTCGCTGCGCGTAAATAGCTCTTCAAATCGCGGACGAACCGCACGCTCGCTTTCTGTATATCCGGGCCGGTCGACATTCGTCGAGTCCGAAAGTAGCAGCAGAACACCGCGCTTCCCGTAATCGGCCAGGGTATGGAGATCGAACAGCTCATTGTCGGTGGGCGTCGGGTCGACTTTGAAATCCCCGGTGTGAATGACCACGCCCACCGGTGTGGTGATTACCAGCGCCAGTGCGCTCACAATAGAGTGAGTCACGCGCAGGAATTCAATCTCAAATGGTCCGAGTGTCAGCCGGTCCCCGGCTTTGATCACGTTCAGTTGCGCTTGCTCGAAAAGCTCGTGCTCTTCCAGACGCCGCCCCACCAACGCCAGCGTAAACTCGGTTCCGTAAACAGGAATGTTAAGCTGCGCCAAAAGGAACGGAACGCCGCCGATGTGATCCTCATGTCCATGGGTGAGAATTAAACCTCGAACCAGAGAGCTGTGCTGCTCGAGATAAGTGAAATCAGGAGTGACGATATCCACCCCGAGTAGTTCGGATTCGGGGAACATCATTCCGGCATCGATGACGATGATGTCATCGCCGTACTGCAGCGCCATCGAGTTCATGCCAAACTCGCCCAGGCCGCCAATCGGGATAATCTGCAGCTTTCTGTCAGCCATTTCTTGTATCGAGCTAAAGGGTACGCCGCATCCGAATTCATCGTATCGAAGCGTTTGCAGTTAGCATAGAAAGTAGCCAAATGAATAGGCGTGTACTGATACCGTATTCACACGCGAAGAAAGTAATAGCCTACGCCGACGCCGCGCGCGCCGCGGGTCTAACTTCGGAGCCTGTTGAGGCGAAGGGCGCAGTTTCGATCAATGGTTTCGCGGGTCTGCTGCTAATGGGCGGCGCCGATGTAAATCCGCGGCTGTATGGCGACGAGGTGCACCGTAAAACAGAACGGCCCGAAGATGAGCGAGACCGAGTGGAGCTAGATCTTATCCATGAAGCGATTCAACGTGATCTGCCGATTGTTGCGATCTGTCGAGGGCTTCAGATTTTGAATGTCTATCATGGCGGAACACTGATTCAGCACCTTTCTACGGCAGAGCGGCACGATCCGGACCATACCAATGCGGCATTGATTGCACATGAGGTGACGATTGAGCCGGGGACCCTGCTCGCCGACATAGCCGGCGCAAATAGCTTGCAAGTGAACTCCAGACATCATCAGGCAGCGAACCGGATCGGGGCGGGCTTGCATATTTCTGCCCGCGACAGTGAAGACGGAACTGTTGAAGCCCTAGAGCGGCGCGACAAGCAGTTTGTGCTCGCTGTCCAGTGGCACCCCGAAGATCAGGTGTTCAAACGCCCTGAGCAGATGAGACTTTTTCAGCGTTTTGCTGAAGCGTGCGGATAACCTCTTGAGCGCTTAACGCTGTGCCTCATACAACCAGACCCCGCTTGCGCCATCATCGGGCGGACGCATTGGCGGAGTCCCGCTGCGACCTATGGCTTGCGCAAGCTCAGCAATCCGGCTTTGTCCAATGACGGCAGGATCGGGTATCATGCTTCGGCGTTCTAGAGCCGTCCAACCTGTCTCACTCACCACGTTCAAGATGTCCCGCCCCTTTATGTGTGTCTCCGGACGCAAGCGTTCGATGAGATTGAATGTGCCTTGATGAGCCAATTGCATGAGCTGCGGCGAGAAGACATCAAAAATCCAGAATCGAAATGGCGAATCGGCAAAGGTTTCGGCTGCAAGCGAGCGCAATGTTGCAGCCGGGAGATACATGAGTAGGCCTTCGGTAATCAGTAATGCCTTCCTGCTTTCGGCCGAAGCCAACTGAAAGACTCCGCGGCGTTCGGCAGCATTGTTGAGATCCGCGCTGGCACGATCGAGATGGCAGTGCGGTTTGTCAGCCGCGAGGACACCTACCTTGTAATCGAGCATGGCCGGAAAGTCCACCTCAATCCAACGCAAATCGGAAGGAAGATCAAGTCGCCACGGCCGGGTATCGAGCCCCGCGCCCAGATTCAGTACAGTGTCGACGCCTTCACCGATAGCGCGTGTGAGCAGCTCGTCAATGAACCGGGCCCGCATGCCGACGCCATAACTCATGAACTCTTTCCCGGCCGGCATAGCGCTCATCAGGGCCATTCCCTTTTCGCCGGCCAATCTGGCGGCAAACGGATCCCTGATGAGAGCATCCGGGCGGTCGGTCTCCATAGCGCGGCACGCAGCGACCAGAAGCGCCGTGTCCTTAACATTTTCAAGCTGCGGGGCTGCAGCCTGCTGTCCATTTTGATTCATCTTTTCAGGTTATGCCCGACATGCATCCCGGCATCGTTGCGTTCGGGCTGCTAGTGTTTTCCGGGATGTCAAATCGCTCTGAAAGCGCGGGTTGTCATATTAGTGTTATGGACGTAGTGCGGCTACAACGTAGCACGCGGAAGCTTAATATGAGCGGCCGTCGAGCCGCGACCACATTCGCTTTCCTGTTTAGCGGAAAGTCCGTAACTCGGCGGAGTAGTGCAAAGTGAATCCGACTATGCAGGGCGCCTATGACTATCGTTTAGTCGCTCTCTCCGTACTCATCGCAATTTGTGCATCGTACGCTGCGCTTCGTTTAGGTGCTCGGACGGCCGCAGCCCGCGGGGGTGGACGCATCGCATGGCTGGCAGGCGGTGCGATCGCGATGGGATTTGGAATTTGGTCCATGCATTACGTCGGGATGCTGGCTTTCACATTGCCCGTTCCTGTGCGATACGACCTGCCCACCGTAATCGTTTCTCTGCTCGCCGCCATGATTGCCTCTGGCGTAGCACTCTTCGTGGTGAGCCGCGATCGAGTAACAGGTCTCAATTTGGGATTTGGGGGCCTGTTCATGGGTAGCGCGATCGTAGCGATGCACTACATCGGGATGGCTGCTATGCGCCTTCCGGGCATGTGCCACTACGATCCCGGAATGCTAGCGCTTTCGGGCCTTATTGCGGCCGCCGGTTCATACGCGGCTCTTTGGCTGACTTTCCGGCTTCGTGCGCAGGACAAGGGCGGACTTCTCAAAATCTCAGGCGCAGTGGCCATGGGCTTCGCAATAGCTGCCATGCACTACACCGGCATGGCAGCCGCGAGCTTTACTCGAAGCGGCGAAGCGGTCGATTACTCGCACGCGGTTACGGTTTCTTCGCTCGGGATTGCGGGTATTGTGATCGTTACTTTTCTGCTGCTGGGCTTTGCGGTTTTCACTTCAATTGCCGATCAACAGATCACAGCTCACCGGAGACTGGCCGAGGAACTGTATCTCTCGCGGCAGATGCTGCAATCCATTCTGGACAATGTTCCGCAAAGAGTGTTTTGGCTGGATCGCGACAACCGCTATCTAGGATGTAACCGGGCGTTTGCGAAAGACGCAGGTTTAGAGAATCCTGAGGACGTCGCGGGGAAAACGGACGCTGACCTCTTCCCTGATGAGCGCTTGCGACCCTTTTCATCGGATCTCAGAGCCGTCCTGGAGACCAGAAGAGCTGTTCTGAATTCTGAGTATCGGCTATCCGATGTCGGAGGAGAACGCTGGTTGCGCGCGAGCAGTATCCCCTTGTATGACCGAGACGGTCAAGTATTTGGTGTTCTGGGTACGTATGAGGACGTTACGGAACACAAGGCCGGGGAAGAGGCCATCAAACGTTCCAATGTAGCCCTCTCAGAATTTGCGCATATTGTTTCACATGATCTGCAGGCGCCTCTGGGATTGGCGAATAAGTTCGCTCAGCTTCTGGTACGTAGATACGGCGACCGCCTGGACGAGACTGCGCGAGAGTTTCTTCGTTTTATCGAAGACAACCTGATCTACATGAGTGAATTGACGCAGTCGCTCTTGAAGTATGCGACAGCTACACAACCCGAGCCGGGCGGTCAACAGCAAGTGTCACTTGAGAATGCCTTGCAGCGGGCATTATTGAATCTTCAATTGCCCATAGAAGAGGCAAAGGCTCAAGTCACTTGGGATGGGCTCCCAACGATTCTTGGCTATCCCGCACAGATCGTCCAGATTTTGCAAAATCTTGTTTCTAATGCAATCAAGTACCGGAAACACGACGGTGTTCCTCACGTTCATGTCAGCGCAAAAGACAATGGCGATGAGTGGATCATTGCTGTCGAAGATAACGGAATCGGAATCTCACAAGAGAACTGGATGCGCATTTTCGGGCCATTAAAGCGGCTTCACGGGCGAGACATCCCCGGCTCAGGAATCGGGCTCGCGACCTGCCGGAAAATTGTTGAGTGGCATGGCGGGAAGATTTGGGTGGAGTCTGAACTCGGGGTGGGTTCAAGATTCTACTTTACTGTCCGGAAACATTTGGAAACGCCACCCGAAAAATCCGTTGTTCGGCAACATCAGTCTCCAGTACTTGCAAACTGATCCAGACCTCCGAGACGCAGTATCGTGGAGAGAGGAAGTTGCTCGAATGACACTACCAAGAGCAGTTATCGCCCCGTTAATAATCTTCTCTTTCGGACCGATCGCATTGTCGCAGGATTCGGCCTCCCGGGCGCCTAGTCAGGATGTCGATCCTCACAAATTAGTCGAGTTGGGTGGCATCGAAGTCAACGGCACGCGTCTGCCTAAAGAATCAGTTATTCGTATTTCAGACCTGAAAGTCGGTCAAAAAGTAAATTACGACATCATCAACGAGGCATGTCACAGACTGACATCAACGGGGCTGATCTCGATAGTCGATTATGCGTACAATCTCGTCCCGGGCAAACCCGGCGTGGTGCTGTCCTTGAACGTATCGGACGAACTGCCTTTATTGCCCGCCCGGATCTATCCAAAAGAAGATGAGGACCAGATCTGGCAATGTTTGCAATCGGCCGACCCAATCTTTACTCGCGAATTGCCAAATACCCAGAATGCTCTCGGATTTTATTCAAAAAACATCGACCGCTGTCTCGAAAATGCAGGCATGCATACCGCTTATACGCATCCCACAACCGTGTGCGACAAGCAGGGAAAAGCAACCGTAGTCGTGTTCGATATTCGACAAAAGCAAGGTTTGAGCGCACGCTAGCAAACCAGGGAAAATCCAGCTTGAGGTCGCGTTCGATTTCTACTTTCGAACGTAACCCTGTGCTGCCATGCGCTTTCCGCCCTGCCGGTGCGCCTCGTCTGAAAGAGCGTGAACGCCAGACGCATCTACCCAGCGATTGTAGAAATTGAACAGGGCGCACACCGTTATGGCGTAATAGATTGCTTCGTCAGTCCATCCGCAAGCATACAGCGGTTTCATATCCGCCGCGGCGATTTCCTGCGAATTACGATTCACTTTACTGACGAATCGAAATAGCGCCTTGTCTTTCTCTGACAGTTCTGAGCTATCGAGATCGCGCAGTACGCCCCAAACCAACTCTTCACTTCCTAACAGTTCCGCCGCAACTGCGGCGTGCGACTTCACTCAAAACGGGCACTGATTCTCATGAGATGTATACGCGGCGATTAACTCCCGAAGTCCTGGACTGAGCGGGGCCGCTTCACGCATAATCTCCTGGGTGAATCGCGCTAAATGCTCCGTCGCGCGCGGCAGGAATGCAAACATATGCCAGATTTGCGGATATTCCGGGCCCGCCGTCTTCATCGCCCGGATCGCATCGAGATAAGGACTTGGCGCGCGAGTATCCTCGACATCGGGTAAAAACATCGGTTCCATTCGTTTCGTTATGTTAGCAGGACAATTTTCCCCATATGTTTTCCGCCTTCCATTCGCTCGTGGGCCATCCGCGCGTCGCGCAGCGGGAACGTTGAGTCGATGATGGGCCGTATCACGTTCTTAGCGGCAAGTATCGGCCAGATGTCGCGCCGTAACCGGCGTGCGATTTCGCCCTTCTCCTCGGGAGTCCTGGCGCGCAGCGTTGACGCGAGCACTCTGCCCCGTTTCCCCATGAGCTTGCCGATCTCAAGCTGTCCGGTTCGGCCGCCTTGCGTGGAGACTATCGACAGTCGCCCCTCCACGGCAAGCACCTCGACATTTCTTTCTAAATACGGACCACCGACGATATCGAGAACAACATTTGCTCCCCGGCCTTCCGTGATCCGTAGTGTTTCTGCAACAAAATCCTGCTCCTTATAATTAATGGCGTATTCAGCGCCGAATCGGAGCGCTGCATCGCATTTTTCGCGGCTACCCGCTGTGACAATCGGCCGTGCGGAGCATGCGCGACTAAGCATAATCGCCATGCTCCCGACACCGCTGGTGCCCCCATGGATCAGCACCGTTTCTCCCCTCTTCAAGCCGGCGCGAATGACAAGATTGTCGTAAACCGTGAAGATGTTTTCTGGCAGTGTTGTGGCCTCCGGCGCGCTCCAGCCGTCTGGAATCGGCAGCACCTGCGCAGCCGGAACTGCGCAAAATTCGGCATAACCTCCGCCAGCGAGGATCGCGCAAACCCGGTCGCCGATATTCCAGTTATGCACGCCATCGCCGATTTCTTCAATGGTCCCTGCGACATCCAAACCAGGAATGTCAGACGCTCCGGGCGGAGGTGGATACTTTCCCTGCCGCTGCAAGATGTCCGCGCGCGCAACACCAGCAGCTTCAATATGAACCAGCGCCTCATTTTCGTTCAGCACCGGCTTCGGCCGCTCCACAGGTCTTAGAACATCGGGAGGACCGAACGAGGAAATCTCAATCGCGATCATGCGCGGAATCGCCGATCAAACAGAAATGGTTCCGGCTCTCCGATCCTAATCTTTATAAAAAGTGGATGTTCCGGCAGAAGCAAATAGTTTTCTTCCTGCGGTACAACCGCACTGGGAAATTGGAGAACAGGTACGGACGCGTGTCGGATCAGCTCGTCTCCGAAGACTTGAATCTTGTCCGAAACACCACTCTGGCGCCATTTCGACGGCAGACTGGCAGGACTGACGCGTTGAACGAATTCGCGATCGAATTCACAGGGGCATAAGACGTAACTCTCAAGCAAACCCGACGCATTCATATGAACCAAGATCTCAAGAATCGCCAGGGATCGCGAGAATGCCGTATAGACAACGGCAGTGCCGGGTAAATTCCACCGGCCGCCATACAAGCGGGCGCCCGAGCCATCAAATGCCGTATGTTGATATTTCTTTTTGACAATGCGCCATGACCGCACAAGCCTCAGATGGTACCGCAATTGCCTGGGGGTTAACTAAAGACACCGTGTTCCAGTTGTCCAATGAGTTGTTCTACTCGCCGCGCCCCCACTTCGGTTTTGGCATATTCCCAGGGAGATTGCCCCCGGAGCGCGCGCTGCGGTTGCTTCAACCATGATCGGGCGCCCGCTTCGTTGCCCTCGAATAGAGCATTCGCTTGTCGGTACAAATCTGACATTCGCAAGAGCCGCTCGGATTCGGATTGATCCAGCTTGCCCTTTTCTCGCCGCCGGCTGACCGTACGGGAATGGATTCCGAGCAATTCTGTTATTTCGGAAAGACTCAGTCCCGTCATAGCCTGAAATCTGTCGATGCTCTCAAATGGCAATCCTTGCTCAATCGCGCCAATTAGCTCGTTTAGGTTTTTCGCCTTTAGCCCAATTAAGCGGCTTACGGCTGCAACATTAGTCGACACAACCTGCGACCATTATACGACAAAATGTCTGAATGGATGAGCAACATTGTCCACCCATCGCACGCAAACCGCGCCCAATGCTGATAGCGACAATATAATTGCTCTATAGTTCATACTTTTCTGGTTGTGGACTCAGAGGGGCTGGGCTAAGGAATTTTCCCTCGCCTCGTCGGATGAACATCCTGCCACATAGAAGCAGTCAGCGCCTGGTTATCTGGCCGTTGGGTCTGCTGCCCATTTTATTAGCATTTGCCGCCTATAAGACTGGCTCTCAACATCTCGAGAGCGCCAGAGCCACTCTGTCGACGACTGAGCTGATTCGCAGCCTGGACCAGTTGTTTTCGACACTACAAGACGCGGAAACGGGCCAGCGCGGCTATTTGTTGACCGGGGAAGATCAGTACCTCACGCCTTTCGAAAGCGCGAAATTGCGTTTACCGGGACAATTATCCACACTAGATCGATCCGCGGGCCGCAATGGAGTTCCGCAATCCCAAATGAGGGAATTGCGCCGCCTTATTGATTCGAAGATGTCCGAGCTCCAAGAAACCATTGATCTGCGGCGGACAGCAGGACTTGCGCCTGCATTAGCAATCGTTGAAAGCGGCCGCGGCCGGATGTATATGGACCGCATCCGTACGGTGATGGACAGCCTGAAAACTGAGCAGGCCGCCGCGTTTGAAGCAAGGCTGGAGGAAGAGCGAGAAACCCGGCAATTGTTAAACATCGTTCTTGGCATCGGGGTGGCGCTCAGTTTTCTACTGCTCTTTCTGGCGGACAGGTTCAACTCCCTATATGTGAAGCAGCGGGACAGGACCGAGGCTGAGATCCGGCGTCTAAATGAGAGCCTCGAATGGCGCGTGCATGAGCGCACTGCGGATCTGGAAACGAGAACGGCAGAACTGGAACAGCGCTCGGCTGAGCTGCAGCGCTCAAACGCCGATCTAGAGCAGTTCGCCTACATGGCCAGCCATGATTTGCAGGAGCCGTTGCGAATGGTTGCAAGCTATTTGGAGCTACTCGTGCGGCGATACAAAGGCCGCCTGGATAGCAATGCGGACGAATACATCGAGTTTGCCGTAGACGGCGCTCGGAGAATGCAGGAGCTGATTAATGACTTGTTGGCCTACTCGCGCGCCGGTACTGAAAGGATCGAAAAACGGCCGGCTTCTTTCAGAGATATCGTCGAACGTGCGCTCGCCAATCTCGATTTGGCGATAAGAGAGAGCTCTGCCGTTGTGCGGTATGGCGACTTACCGGTTATCCAAGCCGACGAAATCAAGCTGACGCTGGTGGTGCAAAACCTGATCGGGAATTCGATCAAATTTCGTAAGGCAGACACCCCTCCAGAGATTGCAGTAACCGCTACGCCACGAGATTCAGAGTGGGTTTTCGCAATCGACGACAACGGAATCGGATTCGAGCCGAAATATGCAGATCGCATTTTTCAAATGTTTCAAAGGCTCCATGGCGTGAACAATTACACGGGGAACGGAATAGGTCTCGCGATCTGCCGCCGGATCATCGAACACCACGGCGGTCGCTTATGGGCTGAATCCGAGCCAGGTGCGGGCTCCACTTTTTTCTTCACGCTGCCCTTCTCGGGCGCAACAGCAAAACCGAACTCGCGTCCTAGAACGGCTCGAAGAAATGCTCCTCCCGCTTACTCTGACACTCGGACAGATGCTCCCGAAGCCCTAGCGCCGGGAGTCCAAGATGCGAACTAGTGAATTTCTAGCACATTCGCGACAGGCGTCAGGCAGTCATTAAAGCCACTCGAATTGCTTTGGGTTATGCTTACGCTGATCGTTTTCGTGCCTTTTGGTGTCGCTGGTGTGATGTCAACCCCCGTGTCATCCCATAACTGTGGCAAAGGAAGACCCGAACTTCCGTTCCATCCGGCGTCATTATAGGGAGAGTCCTTGCCCATGACATACTTGCCATTCATTTCGGTGAGCTTGTCAGCTATTTTGGGTATCCGGCTGACGCCATATTGGCCATCCGCAGCAATGTTGTCAAACAGCGTGAGCTTGCCGGAGGCCGTCACGGGAAGATTCAACTTATAGCTGAGCGAATTCTTGAATGTGGCGCCAGCTAAGCCCTTGTCGAAAATGACAACCGAACCTGTACCCTTCCCGACCACCACGAGCGATGCGCCCTCCCAAAGGGGATCCTTTGCCTCGAGCCACGGATCGGCTCCGTCAGTACTGCCCGCCGTGCCCTTCGCAGATGAGATTGTCACGCGATACAAGCCATTTCCGTTGGCAAGCGAAGTTGATACAGTTCCGCGGTAAACCGTGATCTGATTGCCCAGCCAGCAAGGCGAAATCCCGCTCCCGATCGCAGTGCCTTTAATAACCGCGGTTGCCGGTGGCGCGGGGGATTCGCGACTTAGTGTGACGCTCGTGACAGAGGTGGGGGGCGTCCCTTCGGTTATCACGGCCCAGTAAAGATATGCGGCCACTGTCGGAGAAACGACGCCGCTAATCCCGATGGCGGTGGTGGAGCGATTCCGAAGAGCTCCGCCTCCTGTTGCGTAAGAGAAACCAGTCGCGGCAGGTGCACTCGCCTCCTCGAGTTCATTAGAAATAAAAGTCGGGTCTACGTCGGGTAGAACAGCAGTGTCGGGAACACGGGCCGCTGTAACTGCAGCACTGGTGCCCCATCGGTCATCGCGTTGCGCGAGAGTAGGTACCGAGCTTATTAAGCAGAGTGTCGCGAGCAGCCCTGCGCTCACAAGCATTGAAGAACGAAGCATGCATTGAACTCCTTGGGAAGAGATGAAGAACTGAAATGTCCTCAGAGCATTTCAGCGCGAATGCTCCGATTGGGACATTATCACGGCGCAGGATCCGAATCAAGAAGTAAGTGGACGGATAAAAAAGAGAGAAATGTATTCTATCCGTCAAAAGGTTCTTCGACGACAGAAGAGCTTCTGGGCAATAATCTAGGACCCGGCAAGGCGCTGAGGCAGTGGAGCAACAGATCCGCCGCTTCCCAAGGTGCGGCCCAGCCACGTCACAAGCTTCTCTTTATACCCGGCCGCCAATTTAGGGAATGACTCCCACCACCGGATGCCATGTCCACCGCCTTCGACCGGATAGAGCTCACAGCTCGCGCCAGCCTCTCGCATGCGCGCACACATCTCTTTTGATTGCTCGAACGGAATCAGCGCATCCGCTGTTCCATGGATCAGAAGAAAAGGCGGCATATCCGAGCGGACGCTATTGATGGGAGAGAGCTGAGCCAAGCCCGCCAGCACCAGGCCTTCCCACGGCGTGCCGCGGATTGAATCGCGAATGGACGACGGGATGTATTCCGAACTTCTCGCGAGGCTGACCAAGTCGCTCGGAGCGTACAGAGCGACAACGGCTTTAACAGAAGTGTCGGGATCCCGGTGGAGAGCTGCCATTGCCGCGAGCTGCCCTCCCGCAGATTCACCCAGCAAGGCAATTCTTTGTGGGTCGACGTGATAGTCACTTGCATTCGATTTGATGAATCGGACTGCCTGCTCGACATCGTTAATCGCGGAACCGAAATGGGTGAGGTCCGTTGCGAGCCGGTAGCTGATTGAGAACCAAGCGAAGCCGGCGTTGGAAAGCGGCCGGAACAGCGGTTCGACATTCGAACGGCGGTCGCCAGTTACCCAGCCCCCGCCATGGACGATTATCACCGCCGGAAATTTTCCCGGGCCCGCCGGAATACTCGCATCCATACGCAGGCTGATGCCTCTCACTTGGCCGTACTCGATGTCGTTGATGAGGCGCGTGCCTTGCGGCGTGCGCGAGGCCAAAGATGATCCGAGATGGTTTGACGCAGCTTGCGCCGCGCTGAATTGGACGGCCATGGACACGCAAATAGCGAAAACAACAGCCCAAAGACGGGCAGGCATGCTAAGTATCTTGATGTTTGGCGGAAGTGTGAGGTTGCAGTCACTTCAGGCTGCAACAGAGCTTCCCCGCTCTGAAGCGGACTTTGTTCCCGTGCGCGACTCCTTAAAGAAGACGAGATGTTCCCGATCTTCAGCCGAATCCACCAGCACCGAGTCTCCCGTCTGAACTTGGCGCGTGGCCAACAAATTCGAAATCGGCTGAACCAATAGATTCTCGACCGCGCGCTTCAGGTGTCGCGCGCCGTATCGCTGGTCCGAGCCGCTGCGCAAGAGAACGTCTTTAGCCAGGTCGGTCAGCGCGAAGTGAAACGAGTTAGTAGGATGGGACCGAAACAGACGGTCGCGCACGTTTAGCAGCTCGAGATTGAGAATGCGTTCGAGTTCAACGCGCCCAAGGCGCTTGAATACAACGATCTTGTCCAAACGGTTAATGAACTCGGGTGTGAATTTTCGCCGCGCCGCTTCCCGTGCGCTGTTCGAGGCGCGCTCCTCCACCCGGTTATCGCCCATCAACCCTGTACGCAACAGCCCCATTCGCGGGCTCGAAATCGCGCTCATCTCGGCAGCCCCAAGATTGCTCGTCATGAAGATCATCGCCGAAGAAAAGTCTACTTTGCGGTTATCGCCAAGCGTTAAAGTCCCTTTATCAAGAATTCCTAATAACAGATTCCAAAGGGCGTCGCTAGCTTTTTCGATTTCGTCAAACAGAACAAAGCTAAGTCTCAGCCGTTCACTCTGGTACTGGTTCAGAACCTCCTGACTCAGCGCGGGGTGAGTCTCACGGTGCCCTAAGTACCCCGGAGGCGACCCGATGAGTTTCGCAATCTCATGGCTGTGCTGGAACTCGGCGCAATCAATCTTCACGACCGCGCTCGCCGTGCCCGCTAAACTCTCCGCCGTCGCTTCAACGATTCGCGTCTTGCCAGAGCCGGTCGGACCTAGGAATAAAAAACTTCCGACCGGGCGTGCTGGTGTTCGCAGCCCGGTGAGAAATACTTGATAAGCACTGGCGATCTCATCGATTGCTTCATCTTGCCCGATGACCCGCCTGTGGAGGCTTTCTTTGAGCACATCCGCCTCGGTTCCGGTTCTGGTTGGGTCCAGCATGCGCCTGAGTGACATCTTTGTGGCCTTCTGCTCGCTTGGACGTATCGCCGAATCGAAGGATCCAGGTTTCGTGTAAAGCTTTTTCAATGATTCTGTAAATGGCCGGATAAGTCCCCTTATCAATGCAGCAGTGCGACTCGTCAGAGTATAGAAACAACGTCTAAGGTTAATGTAAAGAGTGCTGCGAACTCAAAAGAAAGCTCTCATCATTTTTGTTGCGCTGTCGTGTTCCGCTTTAGCCTCGGACTGGAGCTATTACGGCGGTGACCCCGGCGGAATTCGTTTCTCGCGCTTGGATCAAATCAACATTCGGAACATCGAAAAGCTCAAGAAAGTTTGGGAATATCACACGGGCGCACTCCAACCTGAAACGCACCTCAATCACAAAGCAGCCTTCGAGTGCACGCCGATCCTCGTAAACGGCGTTCTTTACCTATCAACACCGTTCAATCAGATCATTGCGCTCGATCCGGCCACCGGAGCCGAAAAGTGGAAATACGATCCGCACATAGATCGTGATGGTGACTATTCCGAAGTCGCTTCCCGAGGAGTCGCTGCATGGACAGACACGAGAGCGCAGCCAGGAGGCTCGTGCAAAACCCGGCTCTTTGAAGGTACGATCGATGCGCGGTTGATCGCTGTGGATGCGGCTACCGGTCGCTTATGCGATGATTTCGGAAATCACGGACAGGTCGATCTAACGAAAGACGTGCGCTTGCGCAATCGCGGCGATTATCAGGTCACGTCCGCGCCCACGGTTGTCGGAGATCTAGTGATTACAGGTTCATCAATTGGAGATAACCGCGCTTTTGACGTCGAGCGTGGTGTCGTGCGCGCATTCCATGCGCGTACAGGCGAATTGCACTGGAGCTGGGACCCAATCCCATGGAAGCCCGAGCTGCCGGCGCAAACCGGCGCGGGGAACGCCTGGGCGCCCATTTCAGCGGACCCGCAGCGCGATTTGATTTTTATTCCGACGGGAAGTTCCAGTCCAGATTTTTATGGCGGAATGCGGCCTGGCAACGACGAGCACGCAAACGCAGTAACTGCTCTGCGGGCGTCCACCGGGAAATTGATCTGGAGCTATCAGGTTGTGCATCACGATCTCTGGGATTATGACGTCGCGGCGCAACCCGCGCTGATCGATTTTCGTGGCCGGCCTGCAGTTGCAGTGGCCACCAAGATGGGCTTGTTATTCGTCCTCGATCGTGAAACCGGAAAACCGCTGCACGAAGTGGTCGAACGGCCCGTGCCCAAAAGCGATATCAAAGGTGAGCAAGCCTCCCCAACGCAGCCGATTCCCGCCTGGGACGGGCTCGTGCCACTTGGCTTGAAGCAAGAAGAGGCTTGGGGGCCAACTCCCGAAACCCGCCAGTGGTGCAGCGACTTCATGGCCAAATTGCGGAACGAGGGTTTCTATACTCCGCCCAGTCTCGAAGGCACGCTGGTGTTCCCCGGCAACGCAGGCGGAGTGAACTGGGGCAGTGTGGCCGTCGACAACGAGCACGGCGTTCTGTATGCGAACACAAATCGTTTGGCCGGCATGGTGCGGCTTATCCCGCGCGACGAATACGTGAGCGCTCGCGAAAAGGCGGAGAAAAATCGCTTCCTCGGTGAATTTGGCCAGCAATCTGGCACGCCCTACGCGATGTATCGCGAATGGCTGATCACTCCTCAACGCACTCTCTGCAATAAACCGCCATGGGGCGCGATGGTAGCTTTTGATCTGAACACAGGAAAAAGGAAATGGGAAACGCCGCTCGGGACCATGATTCCCAGCATGCAAACTGGCACTCCGAATCTAGGTGGGCCGATGCTTACCGCGGGCGGGCTGGTCTTCTCCGCTGCTGCCATGGACACGTACCTGCGGGCTTTTGATGCCCAGACCGGCCACGAAGTATGGAAGGCTGAACTGCCCGCGAGCGCGCAATCCACTCCCATGACTTACCGCCTGGACGACAAACAATACGTCATCATCTGTGCTGGCGGCCACGGAAAGCTCGGCTCCAAGATGGGAGATTCCGTCGTGGCGTTTGCATTGCAATAAAATCCGCTCACCGCCGCCGGAAGTTGCTGGTTCATAATTGTTGTTTTGCACGATCGAAATCGATTGCGGGCGACGTACTAGGAGAGAAGTATGTGGATCGTTCGCCTAGCACTACGGCGACCCTACACCTTTGTCGTTCTATCCCTGATGCTGTTCATTCTGGCGCCCGTCGTCATTCTGCGGACGCCCACTGACATCTTTCCCAATATTGATATTCCGGTGGTGAGCGTAGTTTGGCAGTACGCGGGGCTTTCCGCAGAGGAAATGTCCGACCGCATTGTCTATCAAACCGAGCGTGCGCTCACCACCACCGTCAACAATATTGAGCACATCGAATCGCAATCGATGAACGGAAGATCGGTTGTAAAAATCTTCTTCCAGCCGCACGCCGATATCGCCTCAGCAATTGCTCAGGTGACGGCAATTTCACAGACGCAGCTCAGGCAACTCCCGGAAGGCACCACGCCGCCGCTAATCATCATGTATAACGCTTCGACTGTTCCCATTCTGCAGCTCGCGTTATCAGGCCAGGGACTCACGGAACAGCAGTTGAATGATTTCGGCCAGAATTTCATTCGCACACAGCTCGTCACCATTCCTGGAACAGCAATTCCGTACTCCTATGGCGGCAAACAGCGGCAGGTTCAGGTCGACTTGAATACGCAGGCCCTGCAGTCGAAAGGACTCGGGGCTTCAGATGTCGTTAACGCCATAATCACTCAGAATTTGATTCTCCCCGGCGGTACTTCGAAGATAGGCTCGCTCGAATATGACGTGCAGATCAACGGAAGTCCTAGAAATGTTTCCGAATTGAACGACCTGCCGATTCGAACGTTGAACGGCGCCACTATCTACGTTCGCGATGTGGCGCACGTGCGAGACGGCTACCCGCCCCAGACCAATATCGTCCGCTCCGACGGCGCGCGCGGATCACTGATGACTGTTCTTAAATCGGGCGACGTATCGACGCTAGACATCGTTGCGGGAATCCGCAAAATACTGCCGTCCATCGCCGCTACTCTGCCACCGGAGCTGAAGATCACCCCCATCGCCGATCAATCGATTTTCGTCCGCGCATCCGTCAACAGCGTTCTCCGCGAAGCGGTCATCGCAGCCTGCCTCACCGCAATCATGATCCTGGTCTTTCTCGGAAGCTGGCGCAGCACGCTGATCATCGCCGTGTCAATTCCACTCTCGATTCTGTGCTCGCTTTTCCTGCTCAGCGCTCTCGGCGAAACAATCAACATCATGACGCTCGGCGGCTTTGCTTTGGCAGTAGGAATTCTGGTTGACGATGCAACAGTAGAAATCGAAAACATCAATCGGAATTTCGAAATGGGCAAAGAGATCGAACAGGCCATTCTCGATGGCGCAGCTCAGATCGCTGTTCCTGCTTTTGTCTCCACCCTCAGCATTTGCATCGTTTTCGTGCCGATGTTTTTCCTTACAGGAGTCGCGCGTTACCTTTTTGTGCCGCTCGCCGAGGCAATTTCCTTCGCCATGCTCGCTTCCTATTTGCTCTCCCGCACCATAGTTCCCACAATGGCGAAATATCTTCTCCGAGGTCACTCGCATCACGACGCGCTTGCGCACGCGAATCGGCGCAACCCATTCGTTCGATTGCAAACTGCTTTTGAATCAAGTTTTGAGAAAATCCGCCTCCGCTATCGCTCTCTGCTCGAGGCCTGCACTCGGCATAGCCGCACTTTTGCACTCTTGTTTTTTCTCGCCTGCGTGGCGTCTTTCGCTCTCTTCCCGTGGCTCGGGCAAGATTTCTTCCCGGCGGTCGATAGCGGGCAGTTCCGGCTTCACGTTCGTGCTCGGACAGGCACCCGGATCGAGGAAACGGCCAAACTCTGCGACCTCGTAGAACAACGCATCCGTGAAGTTATTCCGCCGGATCAACTGCTAAACATTCTGGACAACATTGGCCTTCCATATAGCTCAATCAACACGTCGTATAGCAACTCCGGAGTTATCGGCCCCGCAGATGCGGACATCCAAGTCTCTTTAGCCAAGGAGCATCGCCCAACATCCGAGTACGTCACCACCATCCGCGGCAGGTTGCAAGACGAGTTTTCAGGTGTTCTCTTTTATTTCCTGCCCGCGGACATGGTTAGCCAGATTCTCAATTTCGGGCTGCCTGCGCCCATTGATGTGCAGATCACGGGCCGGGATCTTGAAGCCGATCGCGAGTTCGCCGACACATTCCTAGAGCAGATGAAGCGCATTCCTGGCGCGACCGACCTTCGCATTCAGCAATCTTTCGATCAGCCGAAATTCTTCCTGAATATTGATCGCACTAAATCGCAACAGGTTGGCTACAGCGCGCGCGACATCGCCGGAAATGTTCTGGTTTCATTGAGCGGAAGCTTCCAGACGTCGCCCACATTCTGGCTCGATCCTCGAACGGGCGTGAGCTACAGCATCGTTGCGCAGTCGCCACAGTATCAGATGGATACGCTGCAGGATCTCAGAAATATTCCGATATCCGGAAACGGCATGCCTCCGCAAATTCTAGCCAGTCTCGCTTCCATTCAGCGCGGAACGGGTCTCGCGACCGTCTCCCACTACAACATCGCGCCTGTGGTGGATATCTACGGATCAGTCGAGCGTACTGATCTAGGAGGTGTGTCGCGCGCGCTCGATCAGCTCATTAAGAAAAACAGCAAGTCCCTTGCGCGTGGCTCGAAAGTGATCGTTCGCGGGCAGATCGAAACCATGCGCTCTTCATTTAGTGGCCTAATCGCCGGCCTGCTCTTTTCCATCATTCTCGTGTATATGCTGATCGTGATCAATTTTCAGTCCTGGCTCGATCCGTTCATCATCATCTCTGCACTCCCGGCCGCCTTAGCTGGAATTGTATGGCTTCTGTTCATCACGCACACAACTGTAAGCGTGCCCGCGCTCACGGGGTCTATTATGTGCATGGGTGTCGCGACGGCGAACAGCATCCTTGTCGTTAGTTTCGCGCGCGAGCAGCTCCCGGACGTCGAAACCTCCGCTGACGCAGCCATTCTTGCTGGCTTCACTCGATTTCGCCCCGTGCTGATGACTGCGCTCGCGATGATTATCGGCATGTTGCCCATGGCGCTTGGCTTGGGCGAAGGAGCCGAGCAGAACGCTCCGCTTGGGCGCGCCGTCATTGGTGGTCTCCTATTCGCAACGGTCTCGACCTTGTTCTTCGTTCCAGTGTTCTTCAGTATCCTGCATCGCAGGCGGTGAGCATGCCGTCGAATCCCGCCTGGCGCCGTTTGCGCTTTGTCTTGCTGGCCGTTGTCCTGATCGCCATTGTCGCCGTCGTAGTGCTTTCGGGTATACTTCCCAGGCTGCGTGCGCGACAAGCTCTACGGGAAGAGACTAACCGTTCCGCGGTTCCAGTTGTCACAGTCGGCCACCCCCAGCGCGAAGCCGCCGCCGAAGAAGTCGTTCTTCCCGGGAACATTCAGGCCTTTATTGATGCCCCGATCTACGCGCGCACAAGCGGGTATCTAAAGAAGTGGTACGCGGATATCGGCACTCACGTCAAAGAAGGTCAACTGCTTGCCGATATCGAAGCGCCTGAGGTCGATCAACAGCTTGCACAAGCGCGCGCGGATCTGTCAACCGGCGAAGCGAATCTGAAGCTTTCACAAATTACAGCCGCCCGATATCTGAATCTTTTCAAAACAGATTCTGTGGCAAAGCAGGATGTCGACAACGCTGTCCAGGATGCAGCCGCAAAAAGCGCAATCGTCAAATCGCAGCAAGCGAATGTAAAGCGGCTCGAGGAACTCGTTTCGTTTGAAAGGATTTATGCACCTTTCGACGGTGTGGTCACCGCGCGCAATACTGACATTGGGCAGCTCATCGATCCGGGCTCGTCCGGCGGGCCGAATCGCGAGCTTTTCCACATCGCATCGGTCCACAAGCTGCGAGTTTTCATAAACGTCCCCCAAACCTACTCACATGACGCCGTGCCGGGCATCAAAGCCGATCTCACGCTGCCCGAGCTTCCGGGTCGTCGTTTTCCAGGCACACTGGTTCGCACAGCCGATGCCATGGAGCCCGCTACGCGAACGCTGTTAACAGAGGTTGACGTCGTGAACACCACTGGATTACTGTTTCCTGGCGCCTACACAGAAGCTCACCTGAAAATCAGGAGCAACGTCACGGCTCTGCTTATCCCGGCAACGGCCCTTATCTTTCGCTCAGAGGGTCTACGAGCCGCGATTCTAGGGAATGGGAATCACGCTCGGCTTGTACCCATTACATTGGGTCGCGACTTCGGAGCAAATGTTGAGGTAGTTTCGGGGCTGTCCCAAGACGCGTCCGTTATTCTCACTCCCCCTGATTCTCTCGTCGACGGTGAAATGGTTCGTATTGCTGATCGGCGCAAATCGACAGACTCGCAGAACCCCTCAGGCTCCAGCTCTACGTCTAAGCCCCGCTAGCCGCGCCCGCGGCTTGGCCTCCAGTGATGTACCGCTCCAGGTGCTTTATCGCTTCATCTTTCGAAGAGACGATCCATTTCACAAGATCGCCAATCGATAGAACGCCGAGAACGCGCCCCTCGCTATCCGCGATAGGCAGGTGCCGGAACTTGTTGCTTGTCATTACGTGCATGGCATCATCAACCGATGCGTCGGGACTAATCGTAATCGGCGATGGCGTCATGATCTCGCGAATCAGCGTGTCTTTTGATGACCGCCCTTTCAAGATGACCTTGCGAGCGTAATCGCGTTCCGACAAGATGCCCACCAGCTTGCCATCGTCGATCACCAGAACCGCGCCGATTCTCTTTTCTGCAAGCAATTTGATTGCGGAAAAGACCGATTCATCCGAGCGAATTGAAATCACTTCCGGGCTCTTTTGTTCAAGGAGCTTCGAAACGGGATCCACGATTTCCATAGCACCCTCCGGGTCCAAACTCACATTCCGCATATCCAGTGTAGTACTAAATTAACTACTTGATCTGTGTTGCCGTAACCTCAAGTTGCATCTTGTGCGTTGAACCTGGATCATCGGACGAGAAGACCACGACGGGTCTTCGCAGCGGAAGAAGAACATCAGCTTGCCATCGATTCTGGCGAACTCGGGGGGGCTCGCCGGAGCGAGCCTCCCCGCTTGCCACGCTGCTTATTTCCGCTGAAATTTCTAACGCCAGTTGATTCTCTAGCTCGCGAGGCCTCCGGGAATCCACGTTCACTCCGATGTCCATGTACTCGACTTTGTTATCAGAGCTAACCGGGACCTTACTTCCTGTTCTAATCTCGCTCACGTGTCCTGTAGAGATCATGGTCGAGTAGTTTCGACTGTTCACTACCCTCGCGCCGTCGACTTCTTTGACCACGTAATCTAAGCGGTAGAAGTGTTCCTCTTGAGAAGACGGCTTCTCTGTCTGCGCGAAACACGCCCCGACGAACAACACGCTAGCCAGAAGGATTCTGCCTGATTTCATCTCTGTTCATCTCCTTTTTCCTGCAGCGGCTCGATATGAATTTCCGCAATCTCAAGCGGCTCCGACATACGCTTCTCCTGGGTCGCCATAACCTCCTCTGCGTGCGGCACTCCATTCGCAAACGCCAGCAACGCACGTTCTTCTTCAGTGAGCGGAACTGGCGTCGGGAATTGTTCGCGCTTCGGCGCCAGCACACGTTGCGATCTCGGTCGCCTAACAGCCGCCTCAGCGGCTTTCGGGATTACCGGTGCCGCTGAAACTGACTTAGCAACGGGCGTAGATGATGCGTGAAACTCCGGCGTGCGCTCGCGTTTTGGCCAAAACGTGATCGCGATGATCAGCAGAGACGCAAACACTGGAACGCTGATTGCCCATCGCAGCCATTTCAAGCTGCGTATCTCTCTTGTCTCTCGAACGCGATTGATTACCCGCTTTTCCAGTCCTGGGCGGGGCTCTGCGTCCGCATAGCTTCTCAGCCCTCTCGCTAAGATCTGATCGAGCTCATCGCCCTTCATAACGACCTTCCATCAACGCACTCAATTTCGCCCTCAGCAACTGACGCGCTCGCATCAATCGCGTGCGCACCGTCCCTTCCGGAATGCGCATAACTCGCGCGATCTCTCGCGAATTCAAATCCTCCACGGTCGAAAGCGCAAGTGGCTGCCTCAACTCCTCGGGCAGTCCATCCATGACCCCGTGCACGACTCGATTCCAGCTCGCCCGGATCGCGTTTTGCTCCGGATCTGCATCCCTCGATTGCATTTCCCACACAGGCATTTCGCTGGGCTTTTCTCTCCGGCGCTTCGCAAGCCTCTCCACTGCAATTCGCCACGCCACGGTAGCGAGAAATGCCCGCTCGTTCTCTACGGATTCCCACTTGCCGCCCCGATAAACCTTTACGAAGGTCTCCTGGACCACGTCCTCGGCATCGTGTACTTTGCGAAGCAGCGCATGCGCTACCCGAAACACAAATCGCGCCTGCCGCTCCACTAAGGCGCAAAATCGAGCATCGCTGTCCGCCGCCTCCTGGTGCGCCACCCGATCCGGCCCCTCCCGCGCGATCTGTTCTGAAAACGCCCTCATGCATGCGGCACGTTCATCAGCTAAGACCGTCGATGGGGCCGTAGTGTTCAGAATTATTCAAAAGAATTTTGAAAGCGGGTGGTTTTTATACTTCGCCCCGCCGGAACCGCTCAATCAGGTGATCACATGCGCGAACCGTGATCGCCATCATCGTGAGCGTTGGATTTTGGCAACCTGACGAGACCCAGCACGCTCCGTCCATAGCGAAAATGTTCTGGACGTCATGCAATTGGCAAAACGGGCCGGTTACGGACTTCTTGGGATCCGCACCCATTCGCGCTGTCCCAAGCTCGTGAATCGCCATTCCAGGCTCGGCCACGGTTGACTGAATACGAACATTCTTAGCGCCTGCCGCTTCCAGCATCTCCGCCGCAGTTTCGGCCGCGTCTTCATGCAAAGCCTTCTCGTTATCCCCATGCGTCATGGAGATGTGCAGCGCCGGAATACCCCAGGCATCTTTCAATTCGGGATCGATCGAAACAAAATTGTCATCCCGCGCCAGCGATTCTCCGAACGCTCCAAGGCTGATGCCGTAAATTCCGCTTTTCACAGCCTGCTTGAAACTCAGCCCGTAGCCTTGCGCGTGGAAATTGAACTCAGGAATAGCGCTGCCTTGAAACCCATAACCGCGGATAAAACGCGGATGCTGAGGCCCTTTCTCCAGATTGCGAAAGCGGATGACATAAATGCCATTCGCGCGATGCGGACCGCTGTACGGAGCTGGTTTCGTATCAAAACCCGGGAGCTCACCGTCTGCGCCTGCCCCGGTTGAGTGGTCCATCAATCCACGCCCGAGTAGCCCGCTCGAGTTTCCGAGCCCTGCGCTGTGCTCTCGAGTCGAAGAATTTAGCAGAATTCTCGTCGACTCCATAGCCTGTGCGCACAGAACGACAGTTTTTCCCCGAACGCCCTTCGTCTGTCGCGTAATCGCATCCACAAACGTCACACCGGTGGCCCGATTCGTCCCCGCATCCATATCGACGCGCGCGACCACCGCATTTGTGATCACCGTGCACTTCCCCGTGTTCACAGCATCTTTAACCGTAGTAAACGGACTACTGAAGTACGAGAACGTGCTACAGCCTCTTTCGCATGGCCCGCAGTAATGGCAGGCCGCACGTCCATTGTGATTCTTTGTCAATATCGCGGTGCGGCCAATCGTCACTGTTCGTCCAAACTGCTTTTGAACGCGTTCGCGAAGGTGCAATTCGCCGCACGTCATCTTCATCGGTGGCAGGAAATGGCCATCCGGCAATGCGTCGTTGCTTTCCGCAGCGCCGCTGATCCCAACGTAATCTTCAACCTGATCGTAATAAGGCGCAAGGTCCTTGTACGAAAAGGGCCAGTCGCTTCCATACCCATCGTGACTCGCAGCCTTGAAATCCAAATCACTCATCCGATAGCTCTGGCGTCCCCAGACGAGCGTCCGCCCGCCGAGAATGCGAAGCCGCTGCCACGTGAACGGTTTGTCCGGAGGCGTGCTGTACGGATTCTGAAGATCATCGACAAACCAGTCGTAGTTGTACTCCATGCACGCGTAGCACTGCTTTTGTACGGGGCGCGATTTGAGCCAGTCGAGCGAGACGTTTCGATATTTCAAGTGAAATTCGGGCATGTGCTCGGTAAACTCTTTGGGCGAAACACTGCGGCCCGCCTCAAGCAGCGCCACGCTGAGCCCGGCTTCTGACAGGCGTTTCGCAGCCCATCCGCCTGTTGCACCCGAACCGACCACAATCGCGTCGTATGTTCTGGTCAGAGAGTCTTGAAACATGAATAATCTCGCTATTTTGTATCGCAGCCCGGAGAGCGAGCATAAAACCCGTTGCCTTTGTAACCAAGCTCTTTCAAGCCGGATTGAGACGTATAAAAGCCCCGGACAGTCTGTGCTTTCAGCAACGCGAACAAGCGCGTACCCGGGTTTTCAGATGATTTGTCGCGACGCTCATCGCTGACTGCATCGAGCATCGCAATTTGATCCGCAGCGCTAAGAGAAACAAATTCCGCTGTGCCATGTCGGATTTGGGCCGTGCTGGCAAGCCACGTCAACCCCTCACGGCAGATTTTCTGCGGATCGGAGTGTTCCAGCTCATTCAATTCATCTGCGCCGTAATAGGCTCGTGCAAGAGACCGGTGCAGCGGATCCATATGTTGCGCCGCGTCACGCACGCCCGCCGAATTGTACACAAAACGATCAATCCACGCGGCCACTTCTTGGATGGCCTCATCGTTATTTAACGGCTCTCCCAGTAGAAGCTCTGTTACCCGGCGGATCACACGAAATTCCTGCGCCGAAAAAAATTGCGGCTCAAAAGCCGTCGCTCCACGCTGCACGTAATCAGTTGGGCATCCGGGAGGGATCGCGTGGAACCGTGCCGGAGTTAAGGCGTGGCTGAGATGATCAGTCGATGGTCCGAATACGCCAGGCGGAAGCTGGCTATCGCCGCTCTCCTCGCCGGCAGCGATGCTCACCAGACTAAACGCGGCTCCGGCATTTCCAACGCTCAGCATCCAATCGCGGCGCGTCATCTACAACTCGCCCTTTTTGTACGCATCTGCCATGTAGTCCGCAGCACGTGCCGAAATCGCCATGATCGTTAGCGTCGGCTCATAACATCCCTGGGTCACGAAAGCAGCACCGTCGGTAACAAAAACATTCTTCGCATCATGAACCTGGTTGTACCGGTTCAAAACGCTCATTTTGGGGTCCATTCCCATGCGCGCCGTGCCGCATTCGTGAATGTTTTTTCCAAACACGCTCAGGTCCGTGCTCGGCGGGCTCGTGTTCTTCACCTGAAGAGCTTCAAGTATGTCTCCGATATCCTGGCGCATGGCCTTCGCCATGGCGCGCTCATTCTCGCCGTAGCTCGCGTGAATACGCAAGGCCGGAATACCCCAAGCGTCTTTCCTCTCTGGATCGAGCTCAACATAGTTGTCATACCTCGGCAGGCATTCACCCTGGGCTTCAATCGAGAAGCGATATGGAATCTCGCGCCGCACTCTTTCGCGCCACGTGCGCCCGAATCCCGGGAATGAAAAGGCTTGCGAATACAGTTCCTGGCTCGCATCGCCGTCGAACCGGTAGCCACGTAAGAAATTCCGATTCTTCACGCCGCCTGCATTCACGTACTTAGGGATCAGATAGCCACATGGGTTCCCCACCGGCTCCCGCTCTGAGCTTTGAAGCTCTGCGAATTCACCTCCCGCGCCCTCAATCGTGAAATGATCCATCAAATAATGGCCGAGAATGCCGCTCGAGTTCCCAACTCCATTTGGGAAACGAGGCGACCGCGAGTTCAGCAAAATGCGCGTGGATTCGAGTGTTGCGGCGGCAAGAACGACAATCCTCGCGCGAGCCTCGCGATCCTTTTTCGTAACACGATCGACATAATGCACGCCCTCAGCCTTGCCCTCCCGATTCATCAATACATGGCTGACGACCGCGTCCGGCACGAGCGTGAATCTCCCCGTTCGTGCAGCCGCCGGAAGCGTTACCGATGGGCTGTTGAAGTACGATGCGGTGTAACAACCGCGCTGGCACTGATCGCAGTAATGGCACGCCGGCCGGCCATTGTGAGGCAACGTCAGATTCGCTACACGGTCCGGCATTACGCGCCACCTGAATCGCTTCTCGATCACCTGTTTGGCATGCACCGCCCCGCACGACAGATTCATGGGCGGCAGGAACTTTCCATCCGGCATCTGTGGCAGCCCTTCATAGGAAGCGCTCACCCCAATGAAGCTCTCCACTTTGTCGTAATACGGTTCAAGATCGGCATAGCTGAATGGCCAGTCTTGCTCATAGCCATCGCGGCTCGCAGCCTTGAACTCAAAATCGCTGTAGCGGTAACTTTCGCGCGCCCAACAGAAGGTTTTTCCGCCAACTTGTCGCCCGCGAATCCACATAAACGGTTTCTCAGGCGGAAATGTGTACGGATGTTCGGAATCGTTGATAAAGAACTGATGACTGTACTCGTCGCATGCGTAGCACAGGCTCTGCACCGGCTGATCCGTGAGCGCGCGCTTCCGGTCTCCAAACCCGCGAAACTTCAGTTGATAAGGCCAAACGTGCTCCGTGAAATCGCGGCCTGGGAATCGCGGCGGGCCCGCCTCTAACATCAGCACTTCCATCCCGCGTTCGGTGAGTTCCTTGGCGACCCAACCCCCGCTCGCTCCGGACCCGACGATCAGAGCATCATAAATCTTGCGCTCTTTCACAGTCTTACTTCGAAGTCTCCCCGCCGTGCTCGTCCGGTCCGTGCTCGCAGCCCGTAAACACCCCGTGCGGGAAAGTGCCGTCCCATCCTAATTCCTTCAACCCCGCTGGCGAGCTGTAATAGGCCCCGGCAATCCAGCTCTTTAGCTTCATAAAATGATCGTGTCCTGAAAATGAGGCCAACTCTTCACCCCACGTTTCAAGTGAATGCGGGTATGCAAGGAGCGTTAGAAATTCTAGTTGCTGCTCGCGAGCAACGTACACGAAAGCCGAGTTATAGCGCCTCATGCACTCCCCGTCGATGTACGCCAAAGCCGCAATAAACGCGCGTTGTGTTTCGGCCTGCTCGGCGCTCATCAGAAGGTCCAGAAATCGATTCACCAGGGCTTCTTTTGCTCCAGGCGTGCCGGTTGCCGGAATCAGCAGATCGCTTAATGCAATCAGCGTTGCGTTTTGATGCTCGTCTAGAAAAACCGGCTTCCAATCCGGACGCTCGAGTTCCTTCGAAGCGTCATAGCCGAATGGAAACTCTCGCCCGGCGGCCGGAACGGCCACAGTAGATAGCGTTGCTCCCAAACTGCCCAGGACAGTAGAACGAAAAAGCTCGCGGCGATTCATAGGATGAGTACAATCCGAACTCACCCATTGTATGTAAGCGCGCGATTGCACGGAGGTGCAAGTCGCTTCTTGTGTATCGAAGTCAGCTTAAAAGATAGATCGGGCGCTGGTTCCTGTGCTCCCGAGGAAACCCCACCAGTCGAGATCGGGGCTGGAAAGGAACATCTCGCCCATGTATGCATACTGCCCGGCACTCAGCGGAATCAAGTTCGAAAAGCCCACCGCGCGCGTACTCGTGTCGTTCAAATACCCTGCTTGCGAGATGTTCCCGCTGCTGTCTATCAAACTCGGATTGGGAGTACCGAACGCGCTCTGTCTAATAGAGCTGTTCCCAATAACGATGCGGCGCATGAAAACTGTTTGATCGTAATTCGCACAGCTCGAACTATTGGGCTGATAACCGCCGGCCTGACAGGCAGTGCCGTCAATGTACGTGACTGTAGAGAGGATCACAACTGCATTTCCGCCCGAAACCTGCAGATTCAATCCCTGGCCGATATTCACCAGAATTTGTTGGTTTGACGGCACCGAGAAATCCACTCCGTAAGCGTACATGTGACTCGCGTCTCTACAGACCTGAGTGGTTTCAATCTCACGAATCAGATTCTGTCCAATAATGATCGTGCCCAGCAGTAAAGGCACCAGGAACAGGCCCGCCGCGAGCGTGAATTCAACCATGGCGCTGCCCCGCTCGCCTGTCTTCCGGCGCTTTTCTTTGCAAACATCCTTCCGCATGTTCTTCTTTCTCCGCCTTATTGACAGGAAGGCACGATACCGTTTGGAGAGCTCTCCATCACGTCAGAAGAAATCGCTCCCAAATTCAGAGCGGACGGACTGATTAAAAGAGCAGACAAGGGACTCACTGCGGTGCCACTAATCGAAACTTGCAAGATGTTTCCGCCAGCGCAACTCCCCGCGCCGGTAACCGGCTGCAACGTTGATGGCGAGAGATACTGGATCGAAATCTCTGTCTGCGCCCTGCCTGCCGGAATGAAGCCGGCTGAATACTGCAGGACAACTTGCCGGATTGAGGACGTGAGACCCGGCTGCCCGTTCAACGGCGCGCCCGTTACCCCGTATCGTACGCCCTCCCGGACCGCTTCTTGAAGACTGGCCTTGGCAAAGAGCACCCAGCCTATGTTCATGATCAGGAACGTCAAACCCAACATCGGGATAAGAACGAGACTGAATTCAACGATCTCGGTGCCTTGCTCTGCGCAAGCCGAAATAGATCGACGCCGAAAGAAATTCTTCAACCTAGCGGATAAGCACACTACATTCCTCAGCGTGAGGGCCTCTTTTGTTGAAGTGGCGATCAAGGCCAATTGTTCGCACGTGCCTCTATTGAGTCCTATCGGCAAATCGTCGCCATTTTCTCTCCGATCTTCAGGGAAGATCGTCGATCAGCCCACTAAAAAAGAGGTATACGTGGCGCGCTTGAAAGAACTAGCTCTTGTGGGGCGAGCTCACCAACCGCTCCAACCAATCATCTATGCCATTGCCGGTTTTCGAAGACACGGCGATCACGTCCATTCCGGGACGAACGGCGTTGATATTTCGCTTCGCCGCCTGCCAGTCAAACTCGACAACTTCCGCCAGGTCAAATTTTGTGATCACAGCCAGATCCGCAGTGTTGGAGATAGTCGGGTATTTGAGCGGTTTGTCCTCGCCTTCCGTGACGGACATCAGAACGACCCGAAGGTTCTCGCCCAAGTCATAACTCGAAGGACATTCCAGGTTTCCCACGTTCTCGATAAACAACAAATCCAGGTCGGCGAGATTCCATCCCTCAAGCGCCTTCCCGACCATATCTGCATCGAGGTGACAAACGGTGCCGGTAGTAATCTGCCGCACCGGTGTCCCGCTGCGAGCCAATCGAACCGCATCGTTATCAGTTGCTAGATCACCAACCAGCGCCGCCGCGACAGCAGGAAACATCAAGGCTGTATTCGAATCAGTAATATGTGAGCACTCTAGAACACCCCCCAGTTGAATCCCCCGAAGATCCTTCGGGGGGAGCACAATCCGCCCGGTACTCGAGCGTTGTCCGCGCAATCGGACTAGGGCTCATCACCGGAGCTGCAGACGACGATCCCTCCGCCATCGGAACATACGGCAGCGCAGGCGCGAAATTTGGACCCTCTTTCTTATGGACCGCGCCGGTTCTGTTCCCAATGATGGTGTGTGTTGTCTACTTGTCCGCGAAGCTCGGTTTGGTCTCGGGAAAAGGTCTATTCGCAATAATCCGTCAACATTACTCGCGATGGTTTCTCTTCACGATCTTGATTGGTGTAATTATGGGGAACATCATCGAAGCGGGCGCTGACATCGGCGGAATGGCAGCAGCGGTAAAACTCTTCGTGCCGATTCCAATCGGTTGGGTCGTCCTAGGTCTCGGGCTGCTCGTGCTAGCTCTCCAAATCTGGGGATCTTATACGCTCATTCGCAATATATTTCGAGTTCTTTCGCTCGCCCTTCTGGCGTATGTCGGGTCTGCAGTGCTCGCGCATCCGGACATAGCTTCGACTCTGAAAGGTACCCTGATACCCACAATTCGGTTTAGCAAGGATTTTCTGGCGATGATTGTTGCAGTAATCGGGACCTCACTGTCGGCATACATTTACACTTGGCAGTCAAATGAGGAGGTGGAGGAAAAGATTGCTGCCGGACGGAGACGGCTCTGGGAGCGAAAAGGAACAAGCCGCGCCGAGTTGAAGCAGTCTATGTGGGACATTGTCTTCGGCATGTTCTTCGCAAATGCGGTAATGTACTTCATCATCCTCTCGACAGCGGCCACGCTTTTCAAAGCCGGTAAAACAGATGTCAATTCAGCAGCCGATGCGGCAGAGGCTCTTCGGCCTTTGGCCGGCAACGCGGCAGGCCTGCTGTTCACGTTGGGCGTGATCGGAGTGGGCTTTCTTGCCGTCCCGGTGATGACAACTGGAGCTGCGTACGATCTCTGTCAAAGCACGGGCTGGAAAAATGGTCTATATCGCAGACCCGCCGAAGCTAAGAAATTTTACGTCGCGATCGCAATCTTTACGTTTATTGCGATTGGGTTGAACTTCTTCGGAATTAATCCGATGAAAGCGCTAGTTTTAGCGGGGATCGTTCAGGGCTTTTCGACCCCACCTCTCATGCTGCTCATTATGCGCATGACAAACAATTCCGCCATTATGGGGGCTAGAGTAAACGGGCGTGGCATCAATATACTCGGCTGGATCACTACGCTAGCGATTTTCTCCGCAAGCGCCGGACTTCTGATCAGTTGGTTTGTTTAGATTGATGCATGTAAGTGCGCAGATCCCGCACGAAAACGCATCGACCTGAATGACTCGCTCCGGGCTGCTTACGACAGTTTTCAGGCATTTTCGCTCTGAAAGGATGCGGCTCTTTGAACGCACCTTCCCAATTACAAACAGCACTCGCATTCTTGACGTGGGAGGCTCTTCCTCAATCTGGCAATTCGCAGAGACACGGCCTCGTTTGACGATCCTAAATTTCCCAAGCGCTCTAGAATCAAGCGTCAAGTCCGTCGATTGCGTGGCCGGCGATGGATGTATGTTGCCTTTCAAAGACAATGCATTTGACATCGTATTCAGCAACTCGGTAATTGAACACGTGGGTTTGCGCGATGCCCAAGAACAGTTTGCAAACGAAGTAGCCAGAGTTGGCCAGTCATATTGGATCCAGACCCCGAATCGAAAGTTTCCGGTGGAACAACACGTGATGCTGCCATTCATCCATTACCTTCCAATGGCTTGGCAACGGCTGATTATCGAGCGGTTTACGTTGTGGCAGTTAATTGTAAAACCCTCTCCCGCCCAACGCGCGTTTTATCTCGACCACTATTTAAACCAAATGCGCCTGCTCGATAAGAGCGAATTACAGGCGTTATTTCCTGGGGCGGCGGTGATCTCAGAAAAAACACTCGGGCTGGCAAAATCCCTCATCGCGATTCGGACGGCCAAATGAAACGATTGACAAATCTGCAAACTAGGTCCATCCTCTTGACAGGGACCCTTTTATGCGCGCCGCGCGTCTGCTTTGGGCGTTTGCTTTAGCTTTACTCCTTTCTTCTTTCGCCTATGGCCAGTTGGTTATCTCTGTCCATTCCGGAGTGCTGCACTTCTCCGAAGGCTCAGCGTTCATCGATGATCAGCCCCTCCAACAGAAATTGGGCACGTTTCCCGATATTAAGGAAGGATCGACGCTCCGAACTGCTCAAGGTCGAGCGGAAGTTCTGCTCACGCCCGGCGTCTTCCTGCGAGTTGACGAAAACAGTTCCATCCGCATGGTCTCAACCGCCCTTAAAAACACGCGCGTCGAATTTCTACAAGGCTCTGTGATTGTAGATTCTCTCGAAGCCACCGCGGATGACTCAGTGCTCATGTCGTTCAAGGATAACCGCGTTCGATTCCCGCAGAAGGGCGTCTATCGTCTCGATTCCGAGCCGCCCCTGCTTCAGGTCTATAACGGCGAAGCCGAAGTCACCCGGGAAAATAAGCCGTCCGTGGTCGATTCCTCCCACCTCTTCTTCTTCACCTTAGGCTTGGTTACGCAGAAATTTGGCGAGGGCGCGGACGACGACTTTTACCGCTGGTCGAAGGATCGCAGCGACTTCATCTCCGCCGATAATCGAGCCGCCGCTCAAAGCCTCGCCGATCCTGCACCCGCTGATCCCAATCAGATCGGTGGCGCTCCGCCCCTCACTCGTGATCCCGACTTGTATCTAGGAGGCCCCAACTACGGCGGCCCCAATTACAACGCACTTTCCGGCGGATTGTGGCCGTACGACAGCCTGATGTACTCAAACATGCCATTCGGAATCGGCGCTTGGAACACGTTCACAACTTACTTCGTCTACGTGCCTCTCTATCTCCGGCCCGGCCGCTCACGTTATCCGGTTCGTTGGCCCTATCCCGGCCTGCCTCCGGCAAGCACCGGCATCTCGCGCCTTCCGATTTCGCGTTCGCCCATCATAACGCCGCGCGGTGTTTCCGTTCCGCGCATCCCTCCCGTGAGAACAGGAAGCGTCGGATCGACAGCGCCTCGAATCGGTGTGACGCATATCGGAGCGGGTGCGGGCCTGCACCGCTAGTGCTTCGGGCTACTTACTGCGTCAGAGCGTAATACCCAAGTCGCCAGCGCGCCTTCAGCGGCGGCATGCCGTCCGGCTGCTTCAGTTTCACTTCCACCTTGCGGTATTTCCCATCCCGCTCCTGGTTCGCAGGCGAGTACGCCAGCACATACTGATTGCGCAGCTCAATCCCGACGCGTGTCGCAATGCTTGGAAGATCGTTATCGTTTGCCGCCGGAAACGCCCGCCCGCCGGTTTGATCTGCGAGTTGCGAAAGCAGTCGCGGCCCTGAAATTTCTTCCGGGCTGAGTCTCAGATAAGAGAGTTGCTCAAAAACCCCCATCGCGTAGATCTGAACGTCCGCTTCCCGGACGAGATTCCGGATCTCCTCAGGCGTAAAGCGGCTATTGTTGTCTCCACCATCCGACACAATGAGCAGCGCCTTGCGAGGATTCTTGGCGCGCTTCATCTCGCGCAAACCCATGTACACCGCATCGAGCAGCGCCGTCAGCCCCTCCGATTCGAGCGTCGTCAGCTTGCTTTGAATTTCGTCAATGTTATTGGTGAAACCAAGCGCTAGCTGCGCGTGATCGCTGAAATCGATAAGAAACGCCTCGTCCTGTGCATTCATCGTTTTCATGAACTGCATCACCGCTCGCCGAGACGTTTCGATCTTCTCTCCCATGCTGCCGCTTGTGTCCACAAGCAAGCCCACGGAAATAGGCGCATCCTCGCCCGCAAACTGTTTTACCTTCTGCTCGGCCCCGTCCTCATACACGCGAAAATCGTCCTTATTGAGGCCGAGCACGAATCGATTCAGCGAGTCCGTTACGGTAACCGGAATGAGCACAAGCGTCGTGCCCACCTTGATCGAGAGACCCGGACCGGACTCCGGCTGCTGGGCGCGCCCCGCTAGAGCCACGCAGCATGCGAGCAGGATAAACTGAAAGCCACAGCGCATTTCTGATTGAGGCTACCACGCAGGACCGAGCACGCCTCGTTCGGCGCATTGCTCACTGCTGACCAGCGCCTGCCTTTTGAATCTGCCGGTATTTCTCCATCATGTCTTTCGCCAGCTCTGATTGTCCGGTCTTTCGGTACGCGCGAGCGAGTAAATAATACAGCCTGCCGTTCTGATCCAGCGGGAGACCAGCCTCGAGATGCGGAATCGCCTTTTGCGCCCATGAGTTAACCCGCACGCAGGCGCAACTCCCCTAATTGGGTCGCATTCATCTCAGCGCTTCATTAATTTCGATATCGCGCCTCAGCACTTCGCTCAGGAGTTCCGAGAGTTCTACGCCCTTTTGCTCCGCCTTTTCGGAAAAATATTCCCAGACTCCACGCTCGATGGAGGCTGGTACAAAGACCGTTGCATCGGGAGCAATGTAATGAAGACCGCGAACCCCTTTAGAAAAATTGATCTCAGCCGGCATTTCATTGTGCTCAGGAGTTTGTTTCATAGGCTCTCTTCATATTGACTGATTTCTGCCCGGGTTGCTTTACGTGCCGAGATAATCCGAATTTTTATGGCATCATTACTTCTTTCCCAGAGGTAAGCTACTGACAGCATCACGCCATTGCTGGCACGCCCGATTGAGAACCACCGTTCTTCTCCCTCGCTATGGTCCAGATCGGCGACTGTCACCAGGCGAGGATCGTTGAAAATGCTACGTGCGAGATCGAACGCCACACCGTGCTTACGCTCGTTCCTAGCAGCTTTTACTTCATCCCACTCGAAATGGAAATGCCAATCATGCAAAGCCTATTGTCACGCACACAGCCAGTTCGTTGTCCCGCCAATCTTCTCGAGTTGCTCTGCATGGACGCAGGGGCGAGGCACACGCCTCGCCCGCATCACGCCCTAACAGTGCTAGAAGGTGAACCTGGCTTGTAATTCAATCGATCGCCCTGCTAGCGCCCCGGTGGGCCGGCCGAAGTTCGGATTCTCGACTTTCGTGTCGTTATCGCCGAATGGGAATGGAATCAGATTTAACTGATTAAATACGTTGAACGCCATTCCTCGAACTTCGATTCCCGCAGCCTCGTTTATGAACGGAAGGGCGAAGCGCTTCGAAAGTGTTGCGTCCGTTGAGAAGAACCCTGGCCCACGAAACGAATTACGACCGATTCCGGGCGGCCCCGGATGGGAGATGTTGAAGTAATTAGTACCTACGATCGGTACAGTTTGATTAGTCCCACCAAACTCACAGCCGTTCTGAAAACACGTGTTTGAGTTTGTATTGGGATTCGCGTTGTTGAAGTATTGGACCGGGCGCGTGGGCGCGATCGTAGCGGCTCCTGGTACGGCCGCGACCGATGACTGGCTGCCCGTGACGGGAGTCCATGGAAACCCGGAATATGCGGTCACGATTGCACCCAGTTGCCACCCGCCGAATACGCTGTGTAGGAATCCCTTATCGTGCGGGAAGATCGGAACCGTCCACAGACCGCTCGCCACAAATCGATGCCGCGAATCATAGTCCGATGCCCCGTATTCGTCAGTCTGGGCGTGCACGGGATCCGTTTGGTTCGTCACCGCGCCCGGTCCCTCAGCTGACAGCATGTCGATGCTGTGACTCCACGTGTATGTCGCATCCACGGAAAATCCCATCGAGAAGGTCTTAGACATTCGGGCGTACATCGCATTGTAAGACGCATTGACATCGGGAGTCGGGATGTAGGCTGCAAAGAAGGGGCTAGCGACCGTGCCCGCAGCGTTTGAGTAGAGGAAGTTCTGATTCACCAACCGAATCAGGTGATGACTGACTGCTCCCTGATAACCCAGAATAAACGCGATATCCTTTGCAACTTGGGTCTGGGTCTCGAATGAATACAGGTACGTATACGCATCTGGGGTATTGGGCCAAGCTCCGTAAACCTCGACAGCCGGTGGCGTGCCGGCTCCCATCGCATTGGGTGTGCCGGTTATCGGATTCACGCCAACAGCCAAACGTGAATTCGCCGGATAGCTGTTAGGTGAATTATTGCTGCCCGTGTAGAACTGAATGTTGCCGCCTGCGAAAGGTGTTGAGAAACTGAACGGCTTCGGAGCAGTGCCGCAGCAAAGATTGAAATTGAAATTGTTAGGTATATCCTCCGCGCCGTTGGCATAGATGTTGATATTTTGACGGTTGTAAGAAATGCCGAACCCACCCCGAACCACAAATCTCTCATGCGCAGCGAGCGGGGCAAATGCGAACCCAATCTTGGGCATGAAGTCCTTCCAGTTGTCATTCCATAGCTGGCCTACGTGTCGCACGGCGGAATTGGCGAGCGCCGCTGGTCCGGTAGCGTACAGGAACACGTTCGCAAGATTTCCCTGCTTTTCGGTGACAGGCGCGAAGTACTCCCATCGCAATCCAAGATTCAGCGTTAGGCTGGGTGAGGCGTGCCAGTCATCCTGTACGAACAGAGCATCGTCTGAATCTCTGTAATAGCGCGCCGCGTTTCCCGGTCCACCCGTATTCACATTGGCGGAGATGCCCTCAAAAATCGGCGCGGCATTGGCTAAATTCCAAAGCCCCGAGAAAGAGTAGATAGGCCGAACCGAGCCAAACAGGTTGTTATTGTCCTGCTCCTTGCGATAATTGCCCCCGAAGCGAACCGTATGATTGCCCCAAACTTTGATCAACGTGTCGCGCACTTCGTATGTATTTTGGGCGAGAACGGAGGGTGTGTCGGGACTTTGGGGAGCACCTGCAACGTAAATAGCTCCGAAGGGGTAAGACTCCATCTTGATGTAAGGAATGCCCCAGTTGATATTTGGATTGTCGCTCACGCCATTGTCGAAGAATCGAGTAAAATTCGCGCGCAGTTCATTTATAGTGCTCGCGTTAATCGTCTTGATATATCCGGCAGTGATGGCCGTGTTTACGGGTTTAAACGTCACGTCGGTATCGGGTGCTCCTGCGGAGGCGGCATCCGCAGACACCGAATTCAGGTGAGTAAAATATCCGGACGCAAAAATCAGGTCATTCGAAGTGAGATTGTAATCGATACGCCCATTGATCTGGTTTCCTTTTTGGGTTGAGGGAAGGTAGTATTGCACAAACTCCAGATCTGGAACACCATCAAACCCGCCGCCGATAGCCAAGGGCAAATTTTTCGCAGGCGTGGGCCCTAGCGCTGGTATCGGATAGTAAGGTGTCCCGGCGACACCAGGGCCTGGTGATCCAACGTCCAATCCACCTGGCACATCGCGACACAACGTCGAAGCAGTGCTGCCGAAAACCGCTGCGCAAGTGGTGCTCGGGCCTCCCAGCACCGCTACAATGCGCGGCATATTGTTCACGGAGCTGAAGATCTTGCCCATTGTGTTGTTCTGCGCAGCTATCAATTTCAGGGTCTGAGGCGTTAT
This sequence comes from Acidobacteriaceae bacterium, assembly GCA_019240405.1. Taxonomy (GTDB): domain Bacteria; phylum Acidobacteriota; class Terriglobia; order Bryobacterales; family Bryobacteraceae; genus Bog-105. The sequence goes on along the minus strand of JAFAYL010000047.1, from coordinate 2,729 downwards.
CACCCACTCTTGTCCGTAAGAAATGCTCTTATTGCGCAGACCTTCGTATGACGCGAAGAAAAACAATTTATCTTTTTTGATGGGTCCGCCAACACTCCCAGCGTACTGTCTAAAGGCATTTTGAACTCGTACCGGAGGCGCGTTATCCGGGCCACCCCACTTGTTGAATGCGTTCAAGTTAGGATCCTGATACAAAAATAAGGCGCTCCCATGGAATTGATCCGTACCGCTTTTTGACGTTATCTTGATGTGCGCGCCACTCCCACGGCCATCCTCGGCTAAATAATCGCTCGTGATCACCGTAATATCCTGCACCGACTCCGAATTGGGCGTCACCACCGCCGCGCCACCCCATCCCAAACTGTTCACTGAAACGCCATCCAACAGAAATACGTTCTGCTCCACGCGTTGACCGCTTGAGCTCACTTGCAATTGGTTCTCTGTTTGGAAAATCGAAACGCTGGAACCGCCCGGGCCAGTAGTGTTGCCGAGCGTGGCGGCTTGTCCGTTCCCGCTCCTTGCGCCTGTTCCGTCAATCCCCGGCATCGTCCGCACCAACTCATAGGGATCGCGGCCGAAAGTCGGCAATGTCTCGATAGCCTGGCTCGTGATCGTTCCGCTGACACTCGCGTCTGCTGTTTGAAGCGTGGGCACGGCGGAGGCAGTCACGGTCGTGGTAGTTTGGATATTCCCCGCCTGCAACGTAACGTCCTTTGTCTGCGCTAAATCCGCAACCACCTGCACATCCGTGACACTCGACGTCGCAAAGCCGGTTGCATCAACGGTCAGCGTGTACATGCCCGCTGGAAGCTGATTAAATCGATAAAACCCCTGATCGTTGGCAGTCGCTTCTTGCGTAGCTTGTGTGCCATTGTTCAGAAGCTTTACGTGTGCCCCGGGAATAACGCCCCCCGTCGCGTCTGTGATAGTGCCTTGCAGACTCGCATTGAACTGCGCTCCCGCCGGCGCCGCAACGACGATCAAAAGCGTGAGCACGCCCAAAACCACTGCTAGCCGGTGAGCCAGCATTTTACAGATTTTTTTCATGGACTAACCTCTTTTTAGCTCCGGGCCGACTAACCAAGCCCGGCAATTTAGACAGTAAGATTTTAGATTAGGTTACTTCGTTGCACAATCTAAAAAAGAAATTCGTTCGAGATGTAACATAGAGGCTCGAAACTCGTGCTCGGAATAATACTGAATCGAGGCGCGCTCGGAGATCCATGAGCCAACTGCTCAAGACCAAAAGTATTGATGAGCTTTGCGAAGAGACCAAGCAAGAGGACAAGCGGCTCAGGCGTTCGCTCGGGCCAGTTAGTCTCATCGCGTTCGGCATCGGCGCCGTCATCGGATCCGGCATTTTCACCGTCACCGGCACCGCCGCAGCCGGACAAACCTTCACAATCAAGTCGATTTACAACGCGCCCGTGCTCGATCTTCTGCTGCACGGTCACAATGCCGCGTCCACCGTCGGGCGTCCCGGCGCCGGCCCAGGCGTCACACTATCGTTTATCCTAGTCGCGGTTGCTTGCGGGTTTGCCGGCCTGTGCTATGCCGAGCTCGCATCCATGATCCCTGTTGCAGGCAGCGCCTACACGTACGCGTACACCACGCTAGGCGAGATCTTCGCGTGGATCATCGGTTGGGACCTGATTCTCGAGTATGCCGTCTCAAACATGTCCGTCGCCGTTGGCTTCTCCGCCTATTTCAACGACGTTTGCGATTTCTTTCTGAGAGGCCATCATCTTCCAACGGCCCTCTCCATGCCGCCTATTGTCGACTGGCAATCGACCGGCAGCCTTTTCAACATTCCCGCCTTCATCGTCGTCCTGGTGCTCAGTTGGATTTTGGTGCGCGGCATAAGAGAAAGCGCGGAGACAAACGGTGTTCTCGTGGCCATCAAGTTGGTCGCAATTCTGGTGTTCGTTTTTGGCGCCGCCTACGCAATTAAGCCCCAAAACTGGCACCCATTCTTCCCCAACGGTTATTCCGGCCTGCTCACTGGTGGGGCCATAATCTTTTTCACGTATATCGGTTTCGACTCCATCTCTTGCGCCGCGGAAGAAACTCGAAATCCGCAGCGCGATATGCCCATCGGCATTTTCGGAACTCTCCTCATCTGCGCCCTTCTCTATGCATCCGTCGCTCTCGTGCTGACGGGAATAGCGAACTGGCGGACACTCACCGGCGACGCTCCCGTTGCTGACGCTCTGAAATCGCTCAACATGAATAAGCTCGGCGCGATCGTGAACGTGGGCGCACTGCTCGGCATGATCTCATCGCTTCTGGTCTATCAATACGGCCAGGCGCGAGTTTGGTTCGCCATGTCGCGCGACCGCCTTTTGCCCGATTTGTTCTCCAAAGTACACAAGCGATTCCGAACTCCTCACATCAGCACCTGGGTTGCGGGGTTCGTCGTGGCCATCCCCTCCGGCCTGTTCACCGTCGCCTTTTTTGCAAATCTGGCAAATATCGGGACACTGTTTGCCTTCGTTTTGGTCTCGATCGGCGTCATCGTGCTCCGTCACAAAGAGCCGCATCGCTATCGCGCGTTTCGCGTCCCCGGAGCGCCCTTTACACCGCTGATTTCCGTAGCATGCTGCCTGCTTCTGATGCTAGGACTTCCACTTGAAACGTGGATCCGGTTCCTTGTCTGGCTATGCATTGGCCTCGTGATCTACTTCGCCTACAGCCGCAAGCGCAGCACGCTCTACGACGGCTCTTGATGC
>JAFAYL010000029.1 GCA_019240405.1 Acidobacteriaceae bacterium | reverse complement strand
TTGAGTGTTTGCTCGCGATCACGGGCGGTATTGTCTCGCGTGTTATTGATTACTACGATTCCGTGCTGGCGGATCGATACACGCGCCACGTCAGCATCGAGGTCATGGAACACGCGTCGCAGCTCGACCTCGAAGCTTATGAAGATCCCGTTTTTTACGACCGTCTCGAGCGTGCCCGCGTCCAGGCGACCGATCGCTTGGGGATGATCCAATCTATCGGCCGCTTGTTTCAACAAGTGGTCACCACGATTTCGCTGTCAGCCGCGATTCTCTTCTTCTCACCCTGGCTGCTTCTGCTTCTGATCGCCTGTCTGGTTCCTGCTTTTCTCGGAGAGAGCCATTTCGCGTTTCTCGGTTATGCGAAAAACTTCCGGCAGACGCCGATCAAGCGGCAGCTCGATTACTTGCGTCAAATTGGCGGCAGCAAGGAAGCAGCCAAGGAGCTCAAGCTATTCGGCCTCAGCCGGTTTCTCACCGGTCGCTTCACGCGGCTCTCAAATGAAATTCTCGATGAGAACCTGGCGCTCTCGCGGCGACGCCTCATCGCAGGCGCGCTGCTTTCGATACTGAGCACCGCCGGATACTACGGCGCGTATCTTTGGGCGATTTATAAGACCGTAACCGGCGCCTTCTCAATCGGCATTTTGACATTCCTGACGCAATCCATCATGAATGCGTCCAGCAACATCTCGCAGATCTTTTCGACGCTTTCGAGCATTGCCGATCAAGCTCTTTTCCTGACGGATTTGCTGGCCTTTTTCGGGATGCGGCCAACCGTGACATCGAAGCCCAACGCGCTGCCCGCGCCCCGGCCAATTACGCGCGGATTCGAATTTCGCAACGTGTCGTTTGCTTATCCGGGAACGGAGCGTCTGGTGCTTCGCGATCTCGATTTTCATCTCGAACCGGGCGAGCGCCTGGCGCTCATCGGTCAAAACGGGCAAGGGAAGACGACCATCGTCAAATTGATGGCGCGCCTTTACGATCCGACCGGCGGCCGCATCGTGCTCGACGGCGTCGACCTTCGCGAGTACGACATCGAAGATCTCTGCAAAGAAATCGGAGTCATTTTCCAGGACTTCATGCGATACGAAATGACGGCCCGTGAAAACATCGCGGTCGGCAGAATCGAGCGGCTCCGTTCGGATAAAGCGATTCAGGAGGCTGCCCGAAAAAGTCTGGCGGACGGAGTGATTCGACGGCTCCCGCTGCACTATGAGCAGATGCTGGGGCGCCGTTTCGAAGGGGGCGTCGATCTCTCGGGCGGGGAATGGCAAAAACTCGCGCTTGCTCGCGCCTATCTTCGCGAGGCGCAAGTGCTCATTCTCGATGAGCCGACGGCGGCACTCGATGCCCGCGCTGAGTACGAAGTGTTCAGGCGTTTCAACGAGCTAACCGAGAGCAAAATGGCGCTGTTCATCTCTCATCGTTTTTCGACCGTGCGTATGGCGAGCCGGATTATCGTCCTGGAAAACGGTGCCATCGTCGAAGAAGGCGATCACGACAGGCTCATGGCTCTGGGCGGGCGGTACGCTGAGATGTTCGAGCTGCAAGCGTCAAGCTACAGATAGTCCTTCAAATGCCCGACTGGCAAAGCCAACCCGAATCGAAGCTTCAAACCGAGCCGCCTGCTGAGATCACGGTAGCGCCAATCGCACCGGCGGGGTCCGAACTGAGCGACGCCGAGCGAGCCGAGCTTCGGGAATCCGCCACTCGCGCCGCGCGATCTTGCGCTTGGCTTCGGGGAAAGCGGCGATGCAGCCGCCCGCGCGAGATTCTCTCCGCAAGCGGCGCAAGCCTTCTGAAGCTTCAGCAGAAGCTATACGAGTTGAAATCGGGTGAGCCTTCGAACGATCTCACTTGGCTATATGACAACCTGCGCCTTGTCCATACGGACATTCAAGAGGTTCACGATTCGTTAAAGACTCTGGGCAAGCTCCCGCTCGTTCGCACACCCGCGGACGATTGCATTCCGCGTCCGGTCGTATTCGCCCGCGCTCTGTTGGCCGCAACCGGGAACCGGTTAACGGAACCCGCATTTTCTTTTTTTCTAGAAACGGTCCAAGGCATCGAGCCACTGCGTCTGTTCGAGCTTTCAGCAATGATACCGGCTCTCAAGCTCGTTCTCCTGTCCACGCTCGCCGACCGCGGATGGAAAGCGTTCGATGCGTTCCGAGCTCAAGGATTGAATGCGCCCTCTTTCCAGATCGGGGTGATTATCACGAGTCTGCGCTTTCTCGGTGAGGTCGATTGGAAAGAGACGCTCGAACAGCTTTCATTGCTCCATCGCACCCTTCTGCTTGATCCCGCCGGCGTATATCAGCGCATGGAGTTCGAGAGCAGAGAAAACTATCGACGGCTGATAGCCAAAGTCGCCGCCCATTCGGACGTCAGCGAATTCGAGCTCGCGCGCTTGGCAATCGATGCAGCCCGCGAGGCTTCGCGCCGGCCCATGAATCCCAGGTCGAACGGGCGCGATCCCAACTCAGACGTTCTGCGCGAGCGCCTACCCCATGTCGGCTATTACTTGCTCGATCCAACCGGAAGCCGCGATCTATTCAGCCGGATCGGCTACCGTCCTTCACCCGGCGCGCGCCTCCAACGTTTCCTGCGCACATATCCGGACGAGGTTTACATCATCGGCATCGAGGCCATGACCCTCATTACCGTGGTCGTGCTGATCATGAGCCTGGTACGCACTCACAGCGGACTGGGCTTAATCGTGAGCGCGTTGCTTCTCATCTTCCCGGCAACTCAGGCGGCTGTAGAGGTGATGAACTATCTCGTCACCTCCATCCTGACTCCCCACGCGCTGCCGAAAATCGATTTCTCGAAGGGAGTCGACCCCTCCTGCGCGACCATTGTCGCGATTCCGACGCTATTGCTGAATGAGAAGCAAATCCGCGGGCTCGTGGATGATCTCGAAGTTCGCTATCTGGTGAATCGCGACCGTAACATTTATTTCGCGCTGCTCACTGACCTGCCCGATTCCGCCGAACCCGTCGGCGAGCACGATCCGCGCCTCGATCTGGCGGTCGGCCTTATCGAGAATCTAAACCGCAAGTATGAAACCGAGCCATATGGCTGCTTCTATCTATTCCACCGGCATCGAGTCTACAATCCGCGCGAGGGCACATGGATGGGATGGGAGCGCAAGCGTGGCAAGCTGCTAGAGCTGAATGACTTTTTGCGCGGGACGTACGATCCGTTTCCGGTGAAAGCAGGCGACATATCAAAGCTGCCTCATATCCGCTACGTGCTGACTTTGGATTCCGACACCCAACTGCCGCGCGGGGCCGCTCAACGCATGATCGGCACCATGGCTCATCCTTTGAACCGGCCGTTAATCGATCCTGAGCTAAACGTCGTCGCCGAAGGCTACGGCATCTTGCAGCCTCGCGTCGATATCAGCGTGCATTCGGCAAGCCAGTCGCGTCTGGCGAGTATTTATTCCGGACAAACCGGGTTCGACATTTACTCGCGCGCCGTGTCGGATGTTTATCAGGACCTTTACGGAGAAGGCATATTCGCAGGCAAAGGCATTTATGACGTGGATGCCTTTCGCCGCGTCCTCGAGCACCGCTTCCCTCGCAATGCGCTGCTCAGCCACGATCTGATCGAAGGAGCTTACGCGCGCGCAGGTCTTGCCTCGGACATCGAAGTAATTGACGACTATCCCTCGCACTACAGCGCCTACAATCGCAGACGGCATCGCTGGCTCCGAGGCGACTGGCAAATCCTTCGCTGGATCGCAAATCGCGTCCCGAACGAAATGGGCAAACTGGTAGCGAATCCCATCTCTCTTGTTTCGCGGTGGAAGATCGTCGATAACCTGCGCCGTAGCCTCATTGAACCGGCCACCTTTCTTCTGCTTATCGCAGGATGGTTTATTCTGCCCGGCGGGCCGCGCTTCTGGACCTTGGTTACGGTCGGACTCCTGTTCCTTCCGATCTATTTACGGCTCATTTTTTCGCTCTTGCGATCCGTATGGAAGCAGGACCGCACCGTCGCTCGCGAGGCCGTGGCCAACTTCCTGACCTCGCACGTAAGCATCCTTCTTAATATCGCTTTCCTTGCGCACCAGACGCTCGTCTCGCTCGATGCCATTGTGCGCACTATCGTCCGAAACACAATTACACACAGCCGCCTGCTCGAGTGGGAAACCGCTACCGAAGCCGAGCTCGGCCTAACCAAGCGGACCGCAGTTGACGTCTATCTCGATTGGACTCCGCTGCTCGTAATCGGCGTCGGTCTGCTGCTCTTGAAACGACCGGGCGCGGCAGGATACGCGCTTCCGTTCATCGTCGCTTGGTGCAGCTCGAAGCTCATCTCCGTGTGGATCAATCGCTCTCCTCATGCGGAAGGGGAGCAGTTATCGGAGAAGGATCGCCGCTTCCTTCAAGAAGTAGCGCAGCGTACGTGGCGTTACTTCGCTGAATTCAGCAACGAAAAGAATCATTGGCTAATCCCCGATAATGTCCAGGAACAGCCACACAAAGTCGCCGAGCGCATTTCGCCCACGAATCTCGGCTTTTTACTCAACGCGCGCCAAGCTGCGCTCGAACTGGGATTCCTGACCCTCAGCGAATTTGTTTCTGAGACGGAGCACACGCTCGAATCGGCGCGGAAGCTTCCTCGCGTGTTCGGCCATTTTCTCAACTGGTATGACACCATTACGCTGGAACCAATCGAGCCGCGCTTCATCTCGAGCGTTGACAGCGGCAACCTTGCCGCAAGCTTGTGGGCTCTCAAGCAAGGCTGCTTGGATCTAGTGCACCGCCCAATCTGTCAGGACAGCGATCTGGCTGCGCGGCTGAACGCAATCGCAACTGAGGCCGATCGCCTGGTCCGCGAGATGGATTTCAGCTTTCTCACAGATAAGCGGCGCAAGCTGCTTTCGGTCGGCTACGATGTCGCGCAGCAGCAGTTGTCTCAATCCTGTTACGACCTGCTGGCGTCGGAATCCCGCGCGGCCGCTTTTCTCGCGGTCGCAAAGGGCGAAGTTCCGCAGGAAAACTGGTTCCGGCTGGGACGCCAGCATACGTTGTGCGAGGGAGAGAACGTTCTGATCTCCTGGACGGGAACGATGTTCGAATATCTCATGCCAGTGATCTGGATGAGATCGCATCCGCAGACGCTGCTCGATCGCGCAATACGGTCTGCTGTCCGCGCGCAGAAATCGTATGCCATTCAGCGGCGCATCCCCTGGGGGATTTCAGAAGCTGCTTACAGCAAGACTGATGCCGATGGAAATTATCAATATGCCGCTTTCGGCGTGCCGGGCCTTGCGCTCAATGTCGCGCGCGCCGGTTACCTGGTCGTGTCGCCTTATTCGAGTTGTCTGGCGCTGATGGTTGACGCTGCGGGCGCGGTCGAGAATCTGCGCGCTATGGCGGGAAAGAAGTGGATGGGCGAGTACGGCTTTTACGAATCCGCCGACTACACCTCATCTCCGCGCCGCCGCGTGCTGCCTCTGAAATGCGAGCTGGTGCGGTGCTGGATGGCGCATCACCAGGGGATGGCGCTCGCCGCGATTTGCAACCTGTTTTGCGGCATGCCGTTCCAGCGCTGGTTTCACGCCGAGCCGCTGGTGCAAGCAAGCGAGCTGATCTTGCAGGAGCGCCCGATTCGCGTCCGGCCGGTTACGGATGTCCAGCCGCGGCGCGTTCTGTCGTTCGTTCGCGGGTGGCCGAGAATGGCGGCTATGAAGGCGAGAGCTTCGGAGTAACGGCTACGCGCTTAAATGAAAAAAGCGCCGGGTCGTTGTAGACCCGGCGCCCCTCAGTTTCGCTACACCCACCAAACTAGAACTGGAACCGTCCCGTCAGTACGAGCACTCGTCCCGAAACTGCCGATCCTTGGAACGAGCCGTAAGCGCTCGTAGGTGGGATGGCGGTTGCTGTGATCGATCCGAACGTGCTCGGACTGGCAATATTCGCATTGGGGTTCTGGAAATTGGGGTGGTTTATCAAATTGTAGGCGCTTGCCCCAATCTGGAACCTCATTCGCTCGGTGATGTTGAAATTTTTGTATAGCGACGTATCGATATCGGAGTAGTGCGGTCCGTAGATGGAATTCCGCCCAACATTGCCGAATCCTGTTTCGGAATGGGCTGCGACGAATTGAGTCGTGGAATAGCATGGTGTAGTCACTGCGCTCGTGCCGCAGTTGTAAGGCAGAGCTCCCGTTGTGGTCGCCAGCAAAGTTGCATTAATGTTGGTACCCGCTACCGCACCAGCCAGCGTGCTATCGATTATGCTGAACGGAGTTCCTGTCCGCCAGTAAAATTTGCCAGCCAGCGTCCAATTCCCGAGGATGTTGGCGATCCACTTGTGGTTGAATTTCCAGGGTGTATCCCACACGAAGTCGGCCGACATGTTGTGACGAACATCGTAGTCCGCATTGCCGTAGCTCGAGGCCACGTTCGGGTTAGGAAGCGAGGTCAGGCTGCATCCCGAACAGAACGAAAAGGGTAGTCCGGAGCCATCGTTTGAGATATTATCCAGCGCGTGGCTCCAAGTGTAGCTGATCTGCCCCTGGAAGCCATACGAGAAAGACCTGCGGAACTGAACAGACAAACCGTTGTAGTTTGAAATTCCGGCATTGGTCATTTGCGTAACAGCCGCGAACCGCGGGTCGGGAGGCGCCGTGGGAAGGCCGGCAAAGCCCGGCGCGTATGACGACTGCACGAAAGCGTTGGGGAATCCGTTCTGAACTAGAAGATTGTACCCGTGATTACCGCTATAGGTAGCCACAAATACGTTCTTCGCTCCGATCGGCTGCTGAACTTCGAAACTCCATTCCAGATAGTTCGGTGTCAGGAATTTTGACGGTACCGAGAAATACGGAATGGCACTGAATGCGCCGCCGGTGGCGGCACTCAACTGGCTCAGGGTTTGGCCGTTGAAGAAGCCGGTTTTAAAGGCGTTAAAATCGGTCTGGGCTTCCGCCGCGGCGCTGCCCGGGACATTTGCCAGCCCGACTAGCGAGCCATCAGCAAGGTTCGTCGTGAAGGGGAACGGGCCGTTCTTGAAAACGTTCGATACCAGAAATCCCGGCGCAAGATCTGAAAACAAGCCGATGCCGCCGCGTATCACCGTGCTGTTGCCTCCGCGAGGGCTCCAAACGATGCCCAGGCGTGGATCGGGCACAACCGAATCGGTGCTGTAGTAAGGATGAGAAAGGCCGGTCTGGATGGAAGCGTTGTAGGGGATGTCGGCGCCCTTCTGGAAGCTAGCTGACGTGAAGGGGTCAGTCAAACGCGAGAAACAGTGATCCAAACAGGTCGGGTTGGCAGTCCGGTCGAAGCGAATGCCCAAAGTGATTTTTAAGTTCGGCCTCGCAGCCCATTCGTCCTGAACGTATGCGGCCAGATTGTAGAACCGGATATGCGCGTCAAGCAGGGGGCTGAACGACTGCGTGTAAACGCTCCCGGTTGCGGGATTGGTTACACCGGCGGCGAAATCACCCAGAGTATTGAAGAAGTAAGATCCGACGAGATTTTGTTCATAGCCGAAATCCGTGACCCGATTCCTGCGGAAGTTCGCACCCACCTTAATGGTGTGCTTTCCTTTGATAATCGAGAAATCGTCCACAATCTGCCCTTGGCCTGAATCGCGGCCTTGCGGGAAGGCGTTCCAATTGACCCCGTTCGCAGTAAAGCCGCTGGAATTGGTGCCACCCGCGCCCCCGATATTGAAATAAGTCGGAAAGCTGCTCAACGCCGCACTTTCATTCGCGGGCCCGAAAATCGCGCTGTACCAGAGGAAAGACACGATAAAGTTGTTCACCGTGGTGGGTGAAATCACGTACGTGTGGTTGATCTGGCCTTCATATTGAGGCTGTATGCTTTGCTCATTCTGGGCCGGCGTCAATAAGCTGGTACCGGTCGGCTGGAATCCGTGATCGCCTTTGAAGCGAAACCATATTTTCTGTTTATCGTTAATGTTCCAGTCGACGCGGTGCGTCTCCAGCCATTCTTTGTTGGTGTTGAGGCCGCTAGCGCCCGCAGCGAGAGCGCAACTGACATTCACGCCGAAGACACCTCCGCCCGGAGCCGCAGTGCCGGTCAGTCCGCCTGCAGCGGTTGGAGTTCCGCCGCATCCCAGATTTCCAGTGCCGTCCTGCAAAACACCGCTGCCCGTCGTAACAGGAACAGCGCTCCTGCTCGTGGCTGCAGAATTGTAGATACCGAACGCTTGCTGGTAAAGCGGTGCCTGGGCAGCAGTTATGTGTCCCAAAATGTAGGACTGAAGCTGCGGTGACGGAACCACTACGTAGCCAGTGCTGGGCAACGTGTAGTAGAGACCCTCGGCATCCGAATAAAAGAAGAGCTTGTTCTTAATGATGGGTCCGCCGATATCCGCTCCCCACTGCCGGGAAACCGAATACGGCCGCGCCAAGCCTGACTCATTAGCGAAGAAATCATTCGCATTCAGGATGTGGTTATTGAAGTTGAACAATAACTGGCCGTGCAGGGCATTGGTGCCGCCCTTCGTAACGTAGTTGACTTGCGCGCCTGCTTGCCGTCCGTACTGTACGCTATAGCCGTTTTGGACCACGGTTGCCTCTGCTACCTCGTCCTGGCCCAGCAGCAGATTGCTCGCGCCGGAGTTGTTGAGGTTCAGATAAGGATCGTTGTAGTCGTCACCATTCATGGTGTAAAGGTTGGAAGTGCCGGGCAGTCCGTGGGAACTGAAATTGCCGTATCCCATTCCCGTACTAACCTCTACTCCCGGGACAGTGAACGCGACAGTCGTGAGATCGCCACCCGGCGCCGGAAGATCCAAAACCTGCTTCGTCGAGAACGCCGTGCTCAGGTCGGCGTTGTCCGCGTTCACCAGCGTCGCGGCCGCATTCACCTCAACCACCTGCTGAGTCGACTGAACTTTGGCAACCAGATTTACAGCCAGAGCTTGCCCGACCTGGATCGTAACCTTCTGCACGTCGCTCTTCAGACCCGAGCTCGTAGCGCTGACTTCGTAATTGCCCGGCGGCAGCAAGCTGAATCGATAAGTACCCGATTGGTTCGTCGTGGCCGTCTGTGCCGACCCGGTGTCTAGATTTCTCAGGGTAACTGTCGCAGCCGGGATTACCGCGCCGGTTGCGTCTGTAAGCGTACCCGCCAAATCACCGGTCGTAACCGTCTGTGCCTGAATAGCTGGGGAACTGAGAAACAGTACTAGAACGAGCAGTCCAAAAAAAACTTTTGCGAATTTCATAAACCCTTCTCTTTCGGCGATCTGTTCGACCTCAAACACAACGGTATTTAGGTCTTCCATGAGTGCCACAGCAGTTGTGTTACCAACGTGTTAGATCCAGATAAGTCTTTGGTAATCAGTCCGCTCATACGTAAGTTCCGCGTGAGCTTTACGTGATTACATAGAATACGCCCTGTTCCGATTCCGTTTCTGGAAGCGAGGGCGTCTACTTTTCACGTCAGTTATGTCTCAGGATTGCTGGGTTCGCTTGCTCGAGGGGCGGCAAACAGATGCACACAAAAAAAAGCGCCAGATCGTATGATCCGGCGCGGCTATATATGGAGGGGAGAACTAGAACTCGATCGGGCGTTCCCGCTCAGAAGCGGATCACGCCCCTGATCTCCAGGAACCTCGGTGAGCTGCCCGCTCCGACAAACGAACCCAGAAGGCTAGTCGGCGGTCCGACCGCAGCGATGCTGGAACCAAAATTCGGGTTGGAGATGTCGGCAACCGGCTGATCGAAATTAGTATGATTGAACGCGTTATATGCTTGGGCTCCGAAGGTGAAGTTCACATGCTCAGTAATAGCCACGCTCTTGCTGAGTGCGATATCCACATCGAAAAAGTGAGGACCATAGATGTTGTTACGTCCCCCCGTTCCGAATCCCGTTGGAAAGCCGGTAACCGCCGCGCTCGGAGCGAATTGCGATGTCCTGAGGCATGGCGAATTGACCGCGCTGGTGCAAATGTTCGGAATGCTCGTGATCGGCGAAGCGAAAATAGAACCTAGATAGTTGTAACCTATCAGCGTCCCGAATGCTGCATTATCGATCACGCTGAAAGGTAATCCGGTTCGGAAGAACCAATTGCTCGACAGTGTCCATCCCCCGAAGACCCGGTTCGGACCCCAACGGAGCCCAGCGTGGCGCAACACGTCGGAGAACAACAAAGTGGCGCTGAAATAGTGCCGAACGTCGTAATCCGAACTTCCGTAATTGCCACGAATATTGAACGGGTTCTGCGGTGCCGTGACACTTATGTTCGTAGCGAGAATCCCGAAGGGCTCATTGACGACGCCCCCATTGGACACGTCATCCAGCGCATGGCTCCAGGTGTAGTTCACATTGAACGCAACTCCGGAAGATAGCTGGCGCTGCAGGCTCACGGTCAGTCCGTTGTAGCTCGCAGTACCGGCCGAAAGATATTGCGTGACCTGTCCGAGCGCAGCGTTCGGCGGCGCAGCGGGCAAACCGGCAAAGCCGCTCGGGCAAGCCGAGGCAGGACAATAAGCGTTTAACCCTTCGTCGCCCACGGGAATGTGACTGCCGCGCATGCCGGAGTAATTGACGCTCAGCATCATCTTTGCCCCAAGCGACCGTTCAATTTCGAAGTTCCATTTGTAATACGTCGGCTGAAAGAAGGTGTTTGGAAACGAGTTAAGATTGGGAGGCCTGAATCCCGGAACCGCCGCGGAGATGGAATTGAAACTTCCGCCAGACTGAAATTGCGAAAGCAAAGCTTGGTTGGCCTGCGCAGCCGTGCTGAACAGGCTTCCGGGTACCCCAGGAGCCAAGGTGCCGTTTCCGATGTTAAAGGCATTGAACCCGGGAGAGTTAAATGCCGCTGCCTCCGTCAAGCCTCCAGGCAGCTGATCCGCAAAGATGCCTGCGCCGGTTCGGATAACCGTTTTATCGCTATTGCCGGGTCTCCAGGCGATACCAACTCGGGGTTCCCAGCTTAGGGTTGGCGTATTGGCGTAAGCGTTGTGCTGGCCGGAAACAATAAATTGGTTGTAGGGCGTCGTCGTTGCATTTGGGTTGGGCGTCCCCGTGAATGCCGTTGTCAGGCGCGAGAAGCAATTCGCATCGCAGCTCGGGTTAGCGTAATGTTCCAGCCGGAAGTTTAGGGAAACAGTAAGGCGATCGGTCACTTTCCAGTCATCCGCCACATAACCGCCCATCGTATTTAAGCGAATATCCTCTTCTGCAGAAGACGGAAAGGCTTGGAGCAAGGATGTATTCGCACCGCCACCGTTAAAGAAGTCTGTCAAATTCGTAGTGATCGCCCCGTGAAGGGGACCGCCGACCCCCTCGAAGTCCAGATCCGAAACATTGTCATGAAGCCAGCTATAACCGACTCGGAAAGTGTGCTTTCCCCGGACATGAGAGAGGTCGTCCAGAATTTGATATTGAAACACCCGCCTGCCTTGAGGGAAGTAGAAAGGCCCGGGTTGTCCAAAAGCACCCGTAGCGGTAAATGGGTTGCCGGAGAAAATCATGAAGGTGGGCAATGCTGCCAAGGCTCCGGCGGGGTCTGATGGGGTGAAAACGGCGGAGTAAAAAAGGGCGGATGCTTTGAATTCGTTCACTGTATTTGGTCCGAAGATGTGCGTTTCGGAGATCTGACCGGTCATTTGCGGCTGATTACTCTGATCATTGAAGACCGCGCCAAAAGGACTGGTAAAGCTCGGCTGGAAACCGTTGTCGCGCGACACGCGGACGTAAAAACGATCGTTGCCGCTAAGCGTGTGGTCGACACGGGCGGACCAAAGATATTCCTTGTTTGTGTTTGCGGGAGTGCTGCGGAACTGGAGAGCGCAGGGAATGCCGGCCGGCAAACCCGTAAAGCCCTGACATCCACCCCCGGGCGCTGGCAACGCACCCGCAGCTCCGGGCGCGTGGTTATAGACACCGAAAAGCTGGTTGTAGAACGGGATCTCCGCGGCATTGCCGTTCCCACCGAGATTCGCCAGAGTCGCTGCTTCAAATTGCGGGCTGGGAATAAGGTTCAGGTTTGCGGCCGTGGGCAGAACGTTCCGTAGCCCTTCATAATCTACGTCGAAAAAAGTGTGATTTTTCCAGATCGGACCTGAGACGTTGGTTTGCCACTGGTTGAAGTTGTTGAACGGTCTTGGAAGCCCCGCGGAATTGCTGAAGAACTGATTGGCGTTCAAGGCGCGTCCGTTCCAGTTGTAAACGGCGTCGCCATGGAATGCGTTCTCGCCCGATTTCGTGGTGTAGGTGATTTGGGATCCTGCGTACTGCCCGTATTGCGCTGAATAAGCGTTGTTGATGACATTGGCTTCAGCGATGTCGTTGGAGCCGAGCAGGAGATTCGACGCGCCGCTGTTGTTAATGCCAAAAAACGGATCATTATCGTTCACACCATTTACGGTGAACAAATTCGAGGTCCCGGGCATTCCATCCGCTACGAAATTCCCGTAGCCGGCCTGAGTGTTCATCACCACGCCAGGCGCCGTCTGCGCAACGTAGGTAATATCCCCACCAGGGTTCGGCAAGTTTGCAATCTGCTGGTCGCTGTAATGCGTCGTTGCATCCGCATTTTCCGTCTGCAAGACTGGCCCTGATTCCGTTACCTCCACCGTTGTTGAAACGCCTGAGACCTGCAACTGAAAATTGGCAGCAGTCGGCTGCCCTGGCGTTACAACGATCCCTCCTCGCTCCTGCGCCCCAAATCCTGGCGCGGAAACCGACACCTTATATGTGCCGGGCTGAATGAAAGCGAAACGGTAGTTTCCCTGGTCGCCTGTTGTCGCCCTTTGAACTGCATTCGTATCGACATTTGTCAGCGTGACGGAGGCGTTGGGAATTGCCGCATGGGCGGGATCGGTGACAATGCCCGTCACATCGCCGGATGTAATCGACTGCGCTGCGGCTTGCATGCCACAAGCAAGAACGACCCAACCGGAAAACACCAGCGCAACATATCTCTTCAACATCTTGTTTCCTCTCAATTCACGTGGAAGTCTGAAAATCCGTAGTTACGGACTCACGGAAGCTGTGGCAGTTGTGTGGCCAAATTCAACAAAACGGTATAAATCATTGAAAAGGTCAGCCGCGTTATCGCGGAGTTAGGACGAAGTCAGATAACCGCTACGGGATTGCGTAGAACGTGCAGATTACGGATTTCGTTTCGTGAAGATTGGCGCCGTGAACCCCTTCGGATTCGCGCTATCGGACGATTCCGCGCGATTCATCAATCGCGAGGAATTGGTTTGGCGTAATGTTCTTGAATTGCTGGTGAACGCCGCTCGGCCAGTCGACAGAAAGCGCCGAAATCATGGAGTCCCGCCCCAGCCCGAACGTCAACGCAAGATCGCTTTGCGAACAGTAGCTCGATCCGCTGTGTACAGTTTGCCATTGCTTTCCGGATACGCTTTGAATGCGAACCACTGCGCCCAAGCCACTCCGGTTTGATCGCGTTCCATTCAGCCGAACCGTTAGCCAGTTATTCCGGTTTCCACCCTCGTTTGTATAGAGCAGGGCCGGTCCATCGTTCGTGTTGATGAGGACATCGAGATCGCCATCGTGATCGTAATCGGCATAAGCTGCACCCCGCGCAACGATGGGGTGCTGGAAATCCGGGCCTACATCGTTGCTGACATTCTCGAAATGTTCATTGCCCCGGTTGCGGAAAAGCAGCGGCGGCTCGCGATATACGACCTTGGGCTGGATGCGATTGATATCCGGCTCGATATGGCCGTTGGCGGCGAAGATGTCCGGCCAGCCATCGAGGTCGTAATCGAAAAAGAATGCGCCGAACGTCAGGCTGAGAAGACTCGCGCGACCGACCGTTGAGGACGGTGCCTCGTCGACAAAGAATCCGTTACCTTCGTTGTGATAGAGCCCGATCATCTGGTTAGCGAAATTGCCGACGAGCAGATGCGGCCTGCCGCAGCGATCGTAATCCGCCGCATCGACGCCCATTGCGCCCCGCGCAACGCCATCTTCTCCATACGCGACACCTGCCTGCATGCCTTCTTCGGTGAAAGTTCCGTTGCCGTTGTTCTTGTAGAGCTTGCTCGGCTGCGTGTCGTTTGAAACGAAGATGTCCGGCCATCCGTCGCCGTTGTAATCGAACACGACTACGCCGAGAGATTTGCTAGTAGCATCACCCAAACCCGCTTTCTGCGTGACTTCTTCGAACTTCCCGCCGCCCAGATTGTGATACAGCTTCGAGGAAGTTCCCTTGTAAGACTCAGGCGTGCAATATGACTTGGTCGCTCCATCGAGCGAGCACCATAAGTCCTTCTGCGGCGACCAGGTCACGTAGTTCGCCACGAACAGATCTGCTTTACCATCGCGGTCATAATCGAGCCAAGCGGCGCTGGTCCCAAAATTCGCGTTGTGAATGCCGCTTTGCGCAGTGACATCGCGAAAATGTCCGTGTCCTTCGTTGTGAAACAGCCGGTCGCCCTCAAGCGCGGTGATGTAAATGTCGGCTAGCCCGTCGTTATCGTAGTCGGCAACGGCAACGCCCATGCCGTACATCTCGACATCAAGCCCGCTGCCGCGCGTGATATCTGTGAACGTACCGTTGTGATTGTTCCGATACAGCGCCGGGAGCGATTTTTGTCCGTGCGGGGCAAAATCCTTGCCATTGATGAGCAGAATGTCCGGCCAACCATCGCCGTCGAGATCGACGAAAGCGCAGCCCGCGCCGAGCGTCTCCGGCAGATACTTCTTTCCGGCAGCGCCCGAATGATGGATGAAATGGATGCCCGCTTTCTTCGTGGAATCGATAAACCGGACTCCCTCGTCGGGAGACTTCGCCGCGAACCCGAGAAAGCAGATCAAAGCGCCGAGAATGCAAAAGACTAACTTCATAGCTAGGGGAGCGCAATCGATTCGTGATCGTGAATCAATTGCCGCTCATTATTTTCTTCGGGACTCAACAAGCGCCGAGCTCCGGTGATGGTTTGAGAAGCTTCGTCAGCTTTGAAGCGGCGGAACAGGATCTCTTCGCGTTTCGCCTTTGCGGCGTCGCCCAAACCGCGATAGCACAGCATGGCGGTGTAATGCATCTGAACATCTTCGGGATCGATGTCGCACACACGTTCGAGATACTCGATCGCTTTTGCGTATTCGCGCTTGAGAAATAGAATCCGGCCGATCTGATTCAACACGACGCGATCGCGCGGGTATTGAGTCTCGACGCGTTCGAGAGACTTCAGGGCACCGTCGTAGTCACCGTCGGACTTCTCGATCATGGCGCGGAAGAAATAAATGCGTCCAAGCGAAGGATCGATTTTCAATGCGTGCTCGATGAACGGCTTGGCGCGGTCGGTCTCGCCTTCTTGAATCAGCGCGCGCGCGACGTTTAGCCATCCGTCCGCATAGCCGGGCTCGGCGTCGGTAGCCTTGCGAAATGCGTACTCCGCTCCTTTCAAATCACCTTGAAGCAGCAGACCGATGCCCCAGTCGTTCCAGCGCTCGCGCGTGCCCGCCCGCGTGACTGGCCGCCATTGAGGTGGCTCGCTCGATACGAGAAGCGAAACATGAGACTCGGCCAAGGTGATGACCGGCAGATCGGGGATGCGTCCGCGGATCTCGCCTGAAACATCGGTGGGGATGTTCTTGGGATCGAAACTGTAGTCGAGCCCGTTGCGATCCTTGGCGAGCAGAAACGGACTCTGGTTGGGTTTCGGTTCGCCCGCGTACGAAAACTGGGTGTAGTAGTACGAAAACTTGCGGTAATTCAGTTTCGCGGTCAGATGAATTTGACCTTTGGCGTCCTTCGGAACAGTAACCAGATAATGCGCGACATCGGCCGCGCCGGGCGGGATCAGATGGACGTAGAGAGTGCTGCGCGTTTGCCAGGCGTTGCGCTTATTGATCGGATTTCCCGCGCCATCAAGCTGATAAGAGCGATAGAAGTGCGCTCCCGGTTCGACAGGTCCACGGCCATTGTCTTCAACCATCCCGCTCCAAAAAATCGTCCGGCCGTTATCATCTTCGCCCTTTAATTCGAGCCAGACGTCGAAAGCGTCGACCGTGCCGCCTGGGAAGAAGTGGCCGATTTTGCGCGTTCTCACGACTACATCAACGCGCACGGTTTTTCCCGGTTCGAGTGTCGCGTGTGAAATATCCGCGGGAGCGGCGACCGCGGTGACATCACGAATCACGGCGGGGCCGGTTTGCTCGGCTTCTTCACCTACCGCGAACGTGGTCATGGTCTGCGGGGTCGCTGAATTGCGCCGGACCATCTCCGTGTCGGAACGTTCCCGCGTCACCGGACTGACCGCGAAGATATCGACGGTAATGAATCCCGATTTTAAGAACTTCTCCGTGTCGGCGAGTTGCTGCGAGTCTTCATTGACGAATGGCACCGCCGTGTTGGCGCCCGGGAACCGGTGGGAATGCACTTGCCCGTGAATGTTCCCCGGATCGTGTGATGCGACCAGCGGCATGTGGCAATCCGCGCAGTTACTCGATTTCGCCGGATAGTAAAACGAGCGCGCGCCCTGCCCGGAAACACCGCTTGCCTGCCAGTTATCGTATTCGTTGAAACCACGGAACCAGCGATAGTCGTTCACCGGCACATCCAAATGAACCTTGTGGCATGCGGCGCAATATTCAGCGGTGCTGTCGCGCATAAATGGTTTCATGAACGTCCTCCGGTGCGCTTCAGGAGCCGCATATGTCACGAAATCTGCGATGCGGCGCAGAGCAGGATTCGAGCTGCTCGCTACTTCATGAAGCGGCGGATAGGACATCGTGAAGCTGCCATTCCCGACGCTGCCGCCGACGTGAACAATGGAGTGGCACGACATGCAGCTCAAGCCCGCGCGCGCTTCCGGAGTGTCGATCTGCTCTTTGATGGGCCGGTCAAAGCGGCCGTTAAAGAATACGGCGTGATCGTGGCAGCCGGCGCACCATTTGCTCGGCCGCGTACCGACGACAGACTGCATGTATTCGATGGATTTCCGATAGAACTGGTTGTTAAACGACGCGAAGTGATGGGCGGAGCTTTTCCATTGCTCGTAGATGTCGCGATGGCACTCGCCGCATTTCTGTGACTCCATGAAGAAAGCGGAGGGAACGAGATGACCATCGGAAGTGTTTGCGCCTGACGGAAAAAACGGGCTCTCGGGACCCGCGCCTTCCTGATCCATCGACAACGGCACGATGCGTGAGTTGGTGATGTGCTCTTCCGGATGCGGCACAAACAGCCGGTAACAGACGCCCGCGATCAGAATCAGGAGGGCTGCGGCGCCGGCTAATTTCGCGAGGACCAGGTTTTCTCTGCGCGCGAAGAAAACCGCGATCGCGGCCACCGAGATCACGATGTGAATGATGAAAATGACCCTGTGATCGCGCGTGTTTCCAATGCCGGCGAGCAAAATGCCCGTAGCCGCGGCAAGCCCCACCAGGTCTAGCCGCAGCTCCCTCCGCGACAGGATCACCGCAGCGATTCCGGCAGCCGCTCCGATACCCATATGCAGGAGCACGTTTCCGATACCAAAAATCGTCGCTGTTGTTGGGAATGCAGCGAGGACTGCGCTGTTGATGACAAGAATCGTTATTGAAACAAGTAGAACGATTCTGAGACGGCGCTTCATTGAACAGGAGCTAAGGGCCGGATCAGGCGCAACGCGGGACGCGTCACGTAATCTTGCAAGTACGCGAGATGTTCGGCATCGCTTGGAAAATGCTCACCGGGCTTATATGGATACGCGCTCATCGCGTGGAAAGGCAAGGGCATAACGCTCTGGCTAAACGCGGTATTCGGATCGGCATCTTTGGCCCAACCATCCACTAGCAACAGGAAATCTCGCGACCAGCCTGCGGGCAATTGAGGCAACTGCGCAGAGGGAAACGTCAGCTTCAATTCATCTCCCGATCCCATGATGACCAGCCGGTCATCGGCTTTTTGTACGAGCGGGCGAACGTCTCCGTATCGGGTATAGAGCCCGGGAGTCGGATTCCAGCTCGATACAGGCCGGACATCGTCATATAAGAAGCGCTCGGGATGCTGGCGCGCCGGATCAATCACTGCACGCGAAAAGCCGCGGAAGTGCAAGTCCGCCGTATCTGAATTGATGGGCGTGAGATGGACTTCGGGAGGACGCGCGTCACCGATCAGAAAGATCTCGTCCCAATAAATGCAGAGATTCGTTACGATGCGCACTCCGCGCGAGCGTGAAAGAAATTTTCCGGTGAGATCCACCACAATCGTCTTCGGTTTGCCCGAGGGCATCCCCATATCTTGGATGACCGTTTTCCATTTGCCGGATGCATCTTTCACCTGCAAGTAGGGAAAGATTAGACCGGTCCCGTTCTGAGAAGCGCCAAGAAACGTGCTGCCGTCGGCCCAATCAACCCAGCCGTTGAGAACAAGCGCTGCGCCATTCTCCGGCGCTGCATTTCCAAAATCGAGATTGAGCGTGTGCAGTGCCGCGACACCTGCTGTGTTATGGGCGAAGGCGTCCGGATATTTATGATCTTTTTGCGTCAGCCGCGAAGTCACGTCGTTGCCGAGATCATCGGTAGCGCGAACCGGATGAATCTTCGAATGCGCGCCGAAGAGACGAAATTCCGGATACGGCGGCGATTTGAATTTGTCGTTGGTATAGATCTCGACGTAAGCCGGATGGTCGACGGCGATTAATTGAACCTGATCGAGGTACGACACTTCGTGAAGCTCTTCAGTGATGTGAATCCGATACTCGCCGGCTTCCGCGTGCAGCGAAGAACCCGGAATTTGAATGTATTCGTTGTGATCGACCGGAAAGTAATTCCCGTCTCCCGAGCTTGCTCCTAACGGAGCCACGCCCAACACATCTGTGATGAATTCAAATGCGTGGCCATTCCAGGCAAAGATCATCGGGCAGGAACCCGAGAGGCGCTGGGCTTCCGCGATCGTAAGCGATTCGCCGCTTTGCTTGCGCGTTTCGTTCTGAATGAGGCCGTTCGGCCAGGTAATGCGAACGGTGTCGGCGTTTACGTGCCCGTCGGTTGCGAAGGCAAGCGGCACGCCTTGATAGATTCGCTTGTCGTAAAACGCGCCGGATTTCACTTCGACTGTGGCGCCGTCAGCTTCCTTGATATTCTTAATGCCCTGAATGCGGATCGTGGCCCAGCGTTGCGCGGGCGAAGCATTGAGATAAAGATGCAACGAGCCGTCCGGAAGGATGCGCGCATAGTCTTCACGGTGATCGCCGTTGAAATCGGCGCGCACGGGCGATTTCGCGGGATGCGCGTTCTCAACCGGGAGGAGTTTCTCGTTCTGATTCTGGAGCGTCCGAATTTGAGGGCTGTAACTCACCAAATCAAGCAAGCCGTCGTGATTGAAATCCTGAACGTCGAGCAAAGAAGCGCCTGCCGGGAGTGAGGGCAGATCAGACGCTTCGAAAACTCCGTTGAGCTTGTCCCGATACAAGACCCCCGCGCGATCTGCATAGGAAACGATGACGTCGCGAGCGGCCGTATCGCCGCGAACGGCGAATATTACCGCGTCGAGAGCCTGACCTTTCACGAACGGAAAAGCAGACGTTTTGTTCTCAAACTTGCCGTTTCCGTTATTGCGCATCAGCACGGGACTCGGGCCAAAGAGCAATAGGTCCAAATCGTAATCGTGATCGTAATCAAGCCAGAGCGCTTTGCGAGCGCCGGCTGTGTTCGGAAGATCCAAGAATTTCGAGAATGTGCCGCGATTGTTGTGATACACTTCTGCTCCGTCGCCCGTAATAACGCAAAGGTCCGGCAAGCCGTCGTTATCGAAGTCGCCGGGCGAAATACTGACCACGCCGCGAAGAGCTTCCAGACCTGAATTCTTGGCTAACTCGGTACCGCGCTTAAACAACGCTACTCGGTCGCGCGACCAAACGAGAAGATCCGCGTGCCCGTTACCTTCTGAATCGATCACTTGCATGCCGGCGCTCGACGCATCCCATCCTTTGCTGACTACGTGATCGTCGTACTTGGTCGGCTCATTCTCCGCTGACGGCCTCGGCTCGGGCGGATCGTATAGCTCGGCATAGAAGCACCATTCCATGTCTTCGGGAACGGCTGCGCCTTCGTTTCGCTTCTTCGCTTCTTCGAAAGCACGCCTTTCTTGCGCAGCAGCCTCTTTGTTGCCGCCGCGCTGATACAAAGTGAAGAGTTGGAAATGCGGGCCGGCTAGGTCTGGATTCAGCTTTTCGGCTGTGATGAACTCTTCGCGAGCTTCATCGTTCTGACCCTTCGACCGCAGCACCGCGCCGAGATTGTAGTGAGGAACCGGTTCATTCGGAACAAGCCGGATAGTGCCTTTTAGCTGTTCTATAGCGCGATCCCAATCGCCGTTGCGCTTGTATGCGATTCCCAGATTGAACCAGGTGTGCGGAATGGACGGATCCTGGTTTTGCGCGCGCGTTAGCTCCGCCATTCCCGCTTCGGTCTGCCCGGCTCGCAGTAGCGCGAGACCATAGTTGATGCGTTCGCGCACGGAGTCCGGCGCGAGTTGAAGCGCAGCGCGCAACTGCTCGACGGCTTGGAGATGTGTATCGGGATTCTCGTAGAACGCTTTGCCGAGGTTGCGGTATTCCCAAAGGCGATCCTCTGCCGGCGGGACAACATCGGCAGCAAACAACAGGGCGCAAAGCCCCGCTAGAGGAGCTGTAACCCTGAAGCTTCTCATTACGGCGTGAAACTATTCATTTTATAAAAGCAAACGTGAACGCGATGCCGCTAGATTTGTAATTGTGCTGGACCTGAGTGCGGTTGTGATGGCGAAGCTGATTCGGAACCGGGAAGTCTCATCCTTTGAATTGGTCAGTGCCCACCTGGACAGGATTCAGCAAGTCAATCCGGCGGTCAATGCGGTGACCGATCTGCTCGCCGATTCCGCGCTGCGTCAGGCGGAAGCTGCCGATCGCATGCTCGCGAGTGGCGGAGAGTGCGGCCCTTTGCACGGTGTTCCTTTTTCGATCAAAGATTCGATTGATGTGGAAGGAAGGACGACGACAGCCGGAACAACCGGCCGAAAGAACGCGCCTCCTGCGTTGAAGGACGCGACGCTAGTACACCGCTTGCGCTATGCGGGCGGGATTCCGATTGCGAAGACCAACCTTCCGGATCTGCTCTTCGCTTATGAAAGCGACAATCTGATCTTCGGCCGAACCAACAATCCATATGATTTGTCACGCACGCCCGGCGGGAGCAGCGGCGGCGAGTCAGCGCTGATCGCAGCGTGCGGCTCGCCTCTCGGCCTTGGAAGCGATGCGGCCGGAAGCGTGCGGATTCCGGCTCATTTCTGCGGGATCGCGAGTATCAAACCAACGCGCGGGCGTCTGCCCCGAACCGGCCACGTTCCGCCGGCGGGCGGCTGGATTGAAGGCCTCTGGCAGATTGGCCCGATGGCGCGCCATACCGAAGATCTTCTCCTAGCAATGGAGCTTTTGGCGGGCGAGGATAGTCTCGATTTGAGTTCACCGCCGGTTTCCTTGATGAGGGCCGAAAATCTCCAGCAGACTCGCGTTGCATTCTTCACGGATAACGGAATCGCGCGATGCACGGGAGAAATTGCTAATGCTGTCCGACGCTGCGCCGATTTTCTCTCGCAGGGCGGGATGATCGTTGAAGAACAGACGCCTCCGGGCATAGATCAAGCGTACGAGCTGGAGCTCGCGCTGCTTGGCGCGGACCGTGGCGAGGGTATCGACGCGTATCTTGAAGCCGAGGGAAGTACACGAGTCCACCCGCTCTTGACTGGCTTTATGGACCGGTTCCGGCCATTTCGCGCCGGTGCTTCCGAATTCGCCGCACGATGGGCGCAATGGGATGAATACCGTTCGAGAATCGCGCATTTTTTCGAGCAGTTCGACGCCATTCTTTGTCCTGTCTACACGAAACCGGCGCTCGCGCATGGAGATTCAATTAAGGGCAATAACTTCGAAGGATTCAGCTATACGATGGCTTGGAATGTTGCCGGGACCCCGGCGGCAACGGTCCGCTGCGCTGAAACTGACGGACTCCCAATCAACGTGCAGATCGTGACTAAGCCTTGGCGCGACATGCTAGCACTCGAAATTTGCCAGCTCATCGAGACGCAGTTTGGCGGGTGGCAGATGCCGTCTATTTTTCCGCAGCACCTGCGACACTACGCTTAAGGCGAGCAAACAATGCGAATGTTTTTCATCAGACTCGCAGTCTACCTAGGAGGGCTTGTCACTATCATGTGCGCCGTTGAGAGCAGCGCGACATTACGGAATCCGGAGCTGACCAACTATTTCGTCTATGTTGGAACCTACGGTAAAGGGATTTACGGGTATAGATTCGATGCAGCCACCAGCAAACTCGATCCAATGGGTTTGGTGAGTGAAGTGGCGAATCCATCGTTTCTAGCGAGTGATAACCATTTCCGCTTTCTTTACGCGGTCAGCGAACTGGATGGCGAGGTGAATGGAGGCGTAGCGGCGTTTTCGATTGATCGCAAACACGGTTCGCTGAGATTCCTGAACAGCACGTCGTCAGGCGGCGTCGCTCCGTGCCACTTGGTTGTGGATGCGACAGCAAAGACGCTCTTTGTCGCCAATTACGGAACCGGCGGCATCTCAGCGTATCCGATTGAACATGATGGACGACTGGGCGTTATGTCCGCTTTGATGGAGGCTCACGGCTCGAGCGTCGATCCTGAGCGCCAGAAAGGGCCCCATGCGCACGAAGTCGTTATAGCAGCCGGAAACCGGTTTCTTTATGTGCCTGATCTCGGGCTGGATCAGATTCGAATTTACAGGATCGATTCAGCTCATTCAAAACTCACTTCAAACCAACCGCCGTTTGTGAAGGAGGAAGCGGGATTGGGCCCCCGTCACATCGCCTTCAGTCCAAACGGCAGGTTCGCCTACGTGATCAATGAACTTAAATCTGTTATCACCGTTTTCTCGTATGACGCTTCGACCGGAGATTTGAAGCTGGTGCAGACCGTATCAACGCTCCCTCCCGGGTTTTCAGGAGAGAACGCACCCGCGGAAATACTGGTTGACCGAGCTGGTAAGTTTCTCTATGCGTCCAACCGCGGGGACGACAGCATTGCCGTATTTGCGATTGACGAAAAAACGGGAACGCTGAGGCAAATCCAAATCGTTCCGTCACGAGGCAAGGAGCCACGGGGCGTAGAGATCGATCCGACCGGGCATTTTCTCTTTGTGGGGAACCACAGATCCGATCAAGTCGTTGTCTTCCGAATTAATCAGAAAACAGGCGAACTCGATTCAACCGGCCAAATGATTAACGTGGCTACACCGGTGGCGTTCCAGTTTGTGCCTGCGGCGTAATTTACGACGCGGCCAGCACCTTGCGGCCGTTTTTCTCCGCCGTCAGCTCGAACTCGCTAACCGGTTCTTTCCGATTCGCGCCATTCAATCCGAGGACCTGCCGGAGTTCAGCTTCAATGGCGCGGCATAATTCCGGCCGGTCAATCAACGTTTGACGCGCGGTTTCGCGGCCTTGGCCGATGCGCTCGCCTTTGTAGCTGTACCACGATCCGCTCTTTTCGAGAAGCGCCTGTTGTACGCCTAGGTCCAGCACATCGCTTTCTCGCGAGATGCCTTTTCCGTAGAGGATGTCGACTTCGACTTCTCGGAACGGTGCTGCGACCTTGTTCTTGACGATCTTGACTTTGGTGCGGCTGCCAATCGCCGCATCGCCATCTTTAATTGCGGTGGCGCGGCGAACTTCCACGCGAATAGAGGCGTAAAACTTCAACGCTCGCCCTCCCGTGGTGGTTTCCGGATTGCCGAACATTACGCCAATCTTCTCTCGCAATTGATTGATGAAGACCAGGCACGTATTCGCTCGGGAAACTGAAGCAGTAAGCTTGCGAAGGGCTTGAGACATCATCCGGGCTTGCAATCCCATATGGCTGTCGCCCATCTCGCCTTCAATTTCGGCTTTTGGCGTAAGTGCGGCGACGGAATCGATGACGATCACGTCAATCGCCTGAGAGCTCACCAGCGCTTGCGCAATCTCGAGCGCCTGCTCTCCGTAATCCGGTTGCGAGACGATGAGATTCTCCGTATCTACGCCAAGGCGGGTCGCGTAGGTCGGATCGAGCGCGTGCTCGGCATCGATGAATGCGGCCGTTCCGCCGGAACGCTGTGCTTCAGCAATAACGTGAAGCGCCAGCGTCGTCTTGCCGGACGATTCCGGGCCAAAGATCTCGACCACTCGACCGCGCGGAAAGCCGCCTGCGCCGAGCGCGTTATCGATCGCGATCGATCCGGTGGGAATCACCTCGACCGGCAGCGCGGCACGCGAGCCGAGCATCAACACAGAGCCTTTTCCAAACTGCTTGTCCATTTGCGCCAGCGTGGCAAGAATCTGGCGGCGGCGTTCGTCCATTGAATTCTCCCGTTTGTAAACAGGAAGTCCGAGGAGGGGAGACGGGTTCTCGCGCACGTTGCTCAAGGAAAACTCTGGTATCGTCCCATTGATGGGCATTCGAGTGGCAATTCTGCTGGTGACGGCAGTTCTCGCGAAGGCTGATTCAGCGAACACACTGGCCGGCATTACACCCGAGACTTCCTGGAAACACTATCGGAACAAACAGTGGGGGTACTGTGTCAGCTATCCCGCGAATTGGCTCAAGGGAGATGCATTTGAAGGGTCCGGCATCTTTGTGAAGGCGCGAGTAAGGAAGCAATCCCGACTGACGGGCGAAATTGATGTGGGCGCGTTTTCAGAAGTCGCAAAGGATTCGAGTCAGCCGGTTCCCATACGTCTGATTGAGAGCTTCGAAACTCATTTGGAAGGGCTGAAGAGGTTTGAGCGGGCGCAACAGCTTGAAGTGCTCGAAAAGCGGCCGACGGAACTGCTCGGCTACGCTGCTTTATTCACGAAAGATCGTTACTTCGATCCGCAAGACGGGGCGATGTGGATTGACGAGATCGTTCTGGTGCATCGCGGACAAACGCTATACACGCTGGAGCTCGAATGCCACTTCGAGCAGATCGCCAGATTCGAGCCAGTATTCAAACAGTTTGTCAGCACGTTTCAGTTTGACTGCAGATAAGAGATTTCGCGCTACTGGGGCGGATTCTGAGTCGTGCTGCCTGGAGATGAAGTTGGATTCGTTTGCGAATTGGGGGAGCTTGTGGTGGCCGGGGAATTTGAGTTGAAGCCATTCTGATTGAATCCGTTTGTCTGATTGGCATTGGAGAAACCGGTCGAGTTCGGGTTATTCGCAAAACCAGAGGGCCGGTTGGAGTTGTTCATGCCCGACGTTACACCCGACATCACTGATTTGGTGTCTTTGCTCGGATCGTA
Organism: Acidobacteriaceae bacterium; assembly: GCA_019240405.1. Classification (GTDB taxonomy): domain Bacteria; phylum Acidobacteriota; class Terriglobia; order Bryobacterales; family Bryobacteraceae; genus Bog-105. The sequence continues at coordinate 54,966 of JAFAYL010000029.1, read as the reverse complement.
ATAAAACTCCCATAGCGAATAGTCCACTTGGTCGTTGATGACCTTAATGGCGTGTCCTTGAGCTTTGCTCGCGACGCCCGCCAAACCCCCACCGCGAATGTTCGAGTTTAATCCAGAAGTTTGTCCCTGGTTTCCAGGAGTACCAAGAAACTGCCGGATGGTGTTTAACGAATTTTGCGTGCCGCCTGTTGCTCCGCTCTGATCGGTGATCTGGCCCGGGGCTTGCGCCTGCGGGTTTTGCGCATCGGCGTTTTGTTGAGCTTGCGCGTTCTGTTGCATCATTTGCTGGCGCATGATGAAATTCTGCTGCATGAGCGGGTTTCGCTGCATCATCGGATTTTGCTGCGGCATGTTTTGCTGCGGATTATTGGGGTCCACGGGCCCTTGGTCTTGCTGCATCTGCATTCGCTGCCGCTGCAGCATGTTCTGCATCTGCTGCTGGGGTGTTTCGCCGCTCAAGTTGGCATTGGAATCCTGATCAGGCGTTGTCCCGTTGTCTGTGTTGGGCTCGTTAGGCTGGCCTGAGTCTGCAGGCTGCTGCATATCAGGGTTCTGTTGCAACTGCCCTGACTGGTCCTGCTGGTCACCCTCAACGGACGCGGTTTGATCGGTTTCAGGCGTTGAGTTCACGCTAGGAGAGCCACTTGAGGAGATCGCAGGCGGACGCCGCGTGATGTTCGGCACGACAACTGTTCCCTGATCGGACGCCGAATTGAAGCCGGAGGTCGAGATGCTGTTGTTGAATCCTCCAAAGCCGGAATTTGCGGCGGTGTTATTGGTCGAACCGAATCCAGAATTTGCGGAAGCGTTGCCGTTGCCCTGCAATCCCGTGTTGGCTGTGGCTGCCGGATTATTGCCGAAACCCTGGTTGCCAAAACTCGATCCCGCGCCGAAACCGGAGTTGTTGCCAAAACCTGACCCGCTTCCGAAGCCGGAATTGGATCCGGAACCGAAGCCGGCAGCATTCTGATTCAGTCCATTCTTGAGCGGGTTAACTTTCGAATCGATCAGCATGCCGCCTGGCCCGGCATGGAGCAGGCGCCAATCGTCCTTACCCGTGAATGGATCGACAAAACGATGGCGGAGGAAGCGCAGCCGGTTCGTGTTTTCGAGCTGTTCCATCGAGGCAGGATACATTCCGAATTTCTTGTAGAACAGTTTGACCGCGCGCTTGTACTGTTCTCCGCGGTCTATGAGCGTCTCTTCTTTCTGACGCTTGGCTTCGAAAGCGGCCACCGGCATTTCGCGATAAAGCATGATGGCAACGAACGCCGCGAACAGAAAGACGATCAACAGCGCGGACCCTCGCTGGGCTGGGTAGCGATTGGATTCAGGTTTCATGCTTCGCTCGTTGATTCCAGAGTTACTCATCCGGCGATGATTGGGCGACTGAGGCTTCTTTGTTTTCCGGAACAATAGGCAGCGTCTTGCCCTTTTTCACTTGAGTATCTTCCAATCTCGCGCTGGTTGCAGTCAGTTCCACGACTAAGTATCGCTGTTTCACAAGCTCGCCTTCAGAAGCAACGAGAATGTTGTCGCCGTCTAGAAAGAATCCGCGATTGCTTTGCGGCTTGCCGACCGGTTTCGAAAAACCGTAATATTTCAGCGGAATGTTGACATCCGCCATTGGATCGTTCGCGCTGCCGGGTATAACAGGCGGCTGCGGAATCGGCTTCGGCGGGATGATCGGATGTTTAATTGGGCGGCCTTGATCGTCGGTCATTCCGGGCGCGGGCGCGGCACCCATTTCGAAAAGATTGCGGCTGTTTCCGCCCTCTTGAAGGGATTGAAGTCGAGCGAGTAAATCGAGGCGCAGGGTCGGATCGATATCGCCGTGAGTCGCATCGATGGCGCGCATGCGCAATGTCGAATGATCGTTTGTCCTTTGCGCGCGGCGCGCTGCGGCGGGAGTGGTTCCGCGTCCAGTCAGCGCATTGCCTGGAGCGCGTGTCGCGGTCACGCCTCCCGCGCTCGTTTCGGAAGAACCGCCGCCAGCAGCAGGGCGCGAGGGCGTTTCTACATCGCTCCGCGAGTTGTACCAAAACAGCAGGGCGGCGACTGCGATCAATCCAACAACGATGAACTTGGGATCCAGGCCGATGCGGAGCCCGAAAATCCTCGGCTGGGTTGTGCCGTTCATGGCTGGCCTCCGATGGCGGTGCTGCCGTCTTCGCGAATGATGGCTTGAAACCGGAGCGAAGAGTTGATTCGGCCTCCCGACTGCTGCGGCGAAGCCATTAGCGTATCGAGCATCAGCAACATCGGGGATTTATCGGCTTCGTACAAAAAATGCACCAGGTTTTCGTAACTTCCTTCATAGTTCGCCGTGATATTGAGCAGCGTCAGATCCGCCGTGCCTTCGATTGGATCTTCCGAATACACGCGATCGCGCTCCTGGAGACCGGAGGCGGCCGCCATTCGCTGCAATTCGCCGATCACTCTTTGATAGGCGGTCCGGCGAGGCAAGAAATAGATCGTTTCAAAGGCAGAAGATTGCGTATTGCCGAGCTGCACATTTGCGGTTACGGTTCTGAGACGCACGGTGTTGGCGCGCGCGGCCGTAATCTCGCGGCGAATTCCAGAGCTTTGCTGCATCAGCTCGCGGCGCGTGCCGCCGGGCGGATCTAGATACAAGAACAGGGCGATTCCATTCGCAAGGGCAAGCGCAGCCGCAGCCACGCGAAGCCAATACCCGGAGCCTTGCTGGCGCAGCCGGTTGCCGTTAATGGAAGGCCAGTTAAAGTTTCTGGGCATAGGCAACTGTGACGCGGTAGCGGTAAAGTGGATCGTTTTGAGTGGGCGGCTGCTGGTTGACAACCGCCGCCGCGCCAAAGAGCGCAGATTCTTCCAAGCGTTTCAAGAGTGCAATCACGGCATCCGGGCGGCGGGTTCCAACCACCATATCCAGTTCCACGTGATCAACGCTGCCGATGTCCTCCGTTGCGATCTGCGGCAAACGCACAGCCTCGAGCCGCATATCCGACGGCATGACAGTTTCAAGATCTTTGAAGACGTGCGTCCAACTGATGGCCCGACGAGCGATCAACTGATTGAGGAACACGCTTCGCGCAAAGACGTCTGCATTATCGGGTCGCCCGAGAATACTTGAGAACTGCGTCTGGTCGCGCTGCAGACGCCGTAGCTGTGCCTGTTCTTGATCAATTTGCCGCCGTATGTCGGAAGCCTGGGAGCGGCCGTGCAGAATGAGGCCGATCAATACCAGAAACGAGCAAGCGAGCGCGAGACAGATGGACGCGAGAACCGCTGTTTGCGCGCGCTCGCGGCGGAACGGCTCGGAAGCGAGATTGATGAGAGGGCGGGATGTGGTTGTCATGCCGCGTATTGCTCCAAGAGGCCGAGCAGCCCCGCATTCTGTTGGGACGCAGTTCCGAAACGTCCGCGAACCGGCGAATAGGGCACGCCCAGCTCTTGTTGAGCGATTCTCCCCAGAGTCTCGGTCTCGTGGCCGAATCCGCAAAGCATAAGCCGAGTCGCAGGCTGACCGATCTGATCTTCCGCGTAAGCGAGAGTTTGCTGGAGCAAGGCCAAAATGTTGAAGTCTCCGGGTTCTGTTTCTTCGCCCTCGCCCGAAGCCAGATCGAGGCAACGGACCAGGCGCACGCGTCCTTGCTCGAGCAGGAGAACGGAAAGGGTGGAACCAGCGGTTTTTGCGACCAGCTTCAGCCCAGGCTCAGCGCCAGAGTACAACGGCAAGGCTGCAATCGAAGAGGGCGTGACGAGGCCGACCCGATAACCGGCGTTAGAGAAAAGGCTTTCGTATTCGTCGAGAATCGGACGCGCGATCGCAACTGCAAGCACTTCAACCCGCTTTGGCTCGTTCAACTGCACTGAGTATGCGACCTGCGCTTCGTCGATATGGAACGGCACTCCTTTGCGAAGCCGGAATCGGATCAGCGCGCTGCGCTCTTCATCCGTAGCGGGAAACTCTTCGAAATCAAGAATGGCCATGCGGACCGCGTAATCAGGAATCACGAGCGCGGTTGTGGCTCGCTTCGGGCCATTCCGGCTGCTCCTGGCGCTGGGGGAAGCGATGGAGGCGGAGACGCGCGGAAGCGCATCTCGAAAGAGCTGCGGCTTCAGCAAATTCGGTGCGCTCGGGGAAACGGCGAGTGAGCGCTCGATCAAAACCTCCTGCTTGATTTGGCTCGGAGCGCGGGGCGATACTCCGGCCAAAGAGGTTTCGGTGATTTCGAATAGCTGATCGGGCGGCGGCTCCGGGACCCAACGCTCGACATAATCAAGAAGCTGCAGACGCGGACCTCATCCTTCGATAAACGTTACTTTGTTGACCTCGCGAAGCGTGGTGATGCCTTGACGGATCCTGTCGAGAGCCGACTCGCGGAGAAACGTCATGCCTTCCTCGCGCGCGACACGCTTGATCTCCGATGTAGCCCGCCGTTCGAGAATCATTTCGCGAATTCGCTCGCTCAGATCGAGAAGCTCGTGGATTGCGGTTCGGCCCCGGAAACCGGTTCCACTGCATTCCATGCAGCCGCGGCCTTCATAAAACGCAAACCCGCCCCACTCGGCTAAATCGAGTCCGCTCTCGCGCAGATAATCCTCGTCATAGTGGACGCGATGGCGGCAGTGCGGACAAATAACGCGCACCAGGCGTTGAGCAAGAATACAGTTCAGTGCGGAAACGAAGTTGTACGGCTCGACGCCCATGTTGAGGAAGCGGCCGAGGACATCGAGCACGTTGTTGGCGTGAACGGTTGTAAATACCAGGTGACCGGTGAGCGCGGCGTTGATAGCAATTTGAGCGGTCTCGTGGTCGCGGATCTCGCCGACTAGAATCTTGTCGGGATCGTGGCGCAGGATGGAGCGCAAGCCGCGGGCGAAGGTAAGACCCTTCTTTTCGTTCACCGGGATTTGGGTGATGCCTTTGATCTGGTATTCGACGGGATCTTCGATGGTGATGATCTTGTCTTCGTCGTTCTTGATTTCGCTTAATGCGGCATAGAGAGTTGTGGTCTTGCCGGATCCGGTGGGGCCGGTGACAAGAACCATCCCGTACGGCTCTTTGATGTAGCGCCGGAATTTCGTGAGGTCCTGCTCGGCGAAGCCGACGACATCGAGGGTCAGCCGCGAGAATTTCTCGCTCATGGACTCTTTGTCGAGCACACGAAGCACGGCATCTTCGCCGTAAATGGTCGGCATGATCGATACGCGGAAGTCGATCAGGCGGCCTTTGTAGCGAACGCGAAAGCGGCCGTCTTGTGGAACGCGGCGCTCGGCGATATCGAGCTCGCTCATTACTTTGATGCGCGAGATTACCGCGGAGTACCATTCCTTGGCGATGGGGCTCATGGCGTACTGCAGGACGCCGTCGATGCGGTACTTGATGGCGAGTTCCTGATCGCGCGTCTCGATGTGAATGTCGCTCGCGCGGCGCTCGAGCGCGTTGAAAATCGTTGTATCGACCAGTTTAATGACAGGCGCGATGCTGCCTTCATCCGAGGCGAGACGGTCAATCGAAAGCGTTTCGTCGGCATTATCTTCATCGCCGACCACATCCAGCGTGAAGCCTTCGGTGACTTCTTCGAGAACGCGCTGCGATTGCTCGGTTTTCTTGAGCAGATCTGAGATCTGCGAATACGTCGCGACCTTGATCTTTAGCTTTTTCGAGAGCAGGACTGAAAGCTCGTCGATGTGAACAATCTGCCGGGGATCGGAAAGCGCTATCTCAAGAGTTCCATTTTGCGCGTGCAATGGAACGAAATGGTAACGGAACATCAGGTCTACCGGCACGGTGCGAAAGAGCTCGTGATCGATCTTGGTGTTCTTGAGATCGACGAACTCGCAGCGGTAGCGCCGGGCCATGGTTTTGGCGAGTTCGGCTTCTTCGATGGGATCTTTGAGCGAAAGCGTTTCGGCGGCCATATTAGCGGATGGTGTCTGCTAGCGAGAAGATAGGCAAATACAAGGCCACCAGCACAAAGGCAACAAACATGCCCATGAAAATCATGATGGCGGGTTCAATTAACGACAGCAGAGCTGTCATGCGCGTTGACACATCTTCCTCATAGAATTCGGCAACGCTGCTCAACATTTGAGGCAGAGCGCCGGTGGATTCCCCGACCTCCATCATGTCGATGGACAGATCCGGAAACATGCCGGTTGTGGTGAGCGCGGCGGAAAGCGATTTCCCTTCTTTGACGAGAACGGCGGCGCGGTCGAGCGTCTTTTTCAGCAGTACAGTGCCGAGCGAGCGGCCGGAAGTTTCGAGCGCCTGAACCAGAGGAATGCCCCCGACGAGGAGGGTGCTGAGCACGCGAGAGAATTGCGCGACTTGATATTTGGTCCAGATTTCGCCGAACAGGGGCATGTGCATCTTCCAAGCGTCGAGCCGCTCCTGTGATGATTCGCGGCGCGACCAGAAATAGGCGGCGATACCGGCGAGAAACAACACGCCGATTGCCGCTAACACATAACTGCGCGCCGTGGTACCTACAGCGATCAGGATGCGCGTTGCGGCGGGAAGCTTCGCCTCCATGCTGTTGTAGAGCTCGGCGAAATTCGGAACAACGTACGTGACGAGAAAGGCGATAAGGCAAATTACTAGGACGATGAGAACAGACGGATACAAGAGCGAAACGAGAAGTTTCTTGCGCAGAGCGAGCGTCAAGCGCTGGTAGGCGAGATAACGATCCAGAACCTCGACGAGCGAGCCGGATTTTTCGCCAGCCAGGACGGAGGTGACGTAAATGGGAGGAAAGACGTTCTGATGCGCGAAGGCATCAGACAGGACCGTTCCGGTTTTGACCTCGTCGCGAACGGCCTTGATGTGGCGACCGAGTTTTTCGTCGGTTAGACGGTCGGCGAGAAGGTCAAGGCCTTTGAGGATCGGCAGACCGGCGCGAACCAGGGTAACGAACTGCTGATTGAAGATGAGGAACTTTTCGAGGTTGACCGTTTTGCGGCGCGGTTTGACGCCGCCCAGGCGCGCGCCTAAAGTCTTGGGGTGAACCGAATAGACAAGATAACCTTGCTGAGCAAGCCGCTCGCGGGCTTCGCGCTCGGTTGGCGCATCTGCCACTTGCTCATGCATTTGCCCGCGAGGATCCGCGTAGCGGAGGACAAACTCAGCCATGACTCGCTAATTTTCCTCCGCTCCGAGCCCGATCGAGTCGACGATTTCGGCTCCGGGAGGAATCGTGAAGTGGAAGAGCTGATCGGCAGCCGGAGGGTTCAACTTCTCGTTGTCGAACGAGAATGATAACAGTGATGCATCACGACCCGTCACTTTTAATGCGCGGATTGAAGCGTCGGGCGCAATCAGCATTTCGACTTTTTCGTACGGGACACGGTCGTTCTTTGCCGAAGCGTCAAGCCAGTTTTCAGAGCCGGTAGAGCGCACGTCGAAATCGCGAAACTCTTTCTTCATGTCGAGCCGGCCTAGCAAAAATGCAAGAGGAGCCCGCATATCCTCAGTGTCCTTCAACTTCAGTTTCTCTACCCTATTGTCCTTAGCGGTATACAGGTAGACGGTTTTTCCATCGGAGATGAAGAGCTTGCCTTGCGGGCGGGCATAGTCCCAGCGCATCTTGCCTTGCTTGCGAAGCGTGAGCGTTCCGGATTCGGGTTGGCGGGCGTGACCCTGAATTTCGTAGCTCTCGGTGAAGTTTACAGACAATGTGCGCGCCCCGTTATATCGTTTTTCGACGCGTTGGATGAGCTCATCGGCGGAGCTGGCGGGCAGCAGATGAGACCCGACAACCAAGAGGCAAAAAGCGGGGAACACAATGAAAAGACGTGCGCGCAGAGGGGTTCGTTTAGCTACGGAGAGAGGCGTTCCACAATCCAGTTCTGTTCGCTATTTCTTCTATATTGTAACCGGTCGTGAAGCCGGTTGGGGCGTCCTTGCCAAAACTCGATAACGCCGGGCATGAGACAGTAGCCGCCCCAAAATTCAGGCACAGGAATATCATCGGTATCAGCGTAGATCCGTTCGAGTTCCTTCAGCCGGGCATCGAGCGGCTCGCGGCCGGGGAGGGGTTGACTTTGGCGCGAAGCCCAAGCTCCGAGGCGGCTGCCCTTGGGACGGGATCGGAAGTAGGCTTCCGAGAGCTGACGGGCGGTGCGCTGAACGCGGCCCTCGACCCGAACCTGGCGTTCAAGCTCAGGCCAGTAGAACGTGAGCGAGGCGAAGGGATTCGATTCCAGTTCAAGCGCTTTCCGGCTGGTGTAGTTTGTGTAAAACACAAACCCGAGATCGCTGACGTCTTTCAAGAGAACCACTCGCGCGGAGGGCTGGCCGCAGGTGGTTGCTGTCGAGAGAACCATGGCGTTGGGCAGTTGGAGACCGGCGCGTTCGGCGTCTTTGATCCAGTTTTCAAACTGAACGATTGGGCTAGCTTGGCAATTTTGCTCAGTGAGGCGAGCGAGGCCGTAGTTTTCTCTAAGATCGGCAAGCGAGAGGCGGTGCGTTCGTTTGTCGAAGTCGGCCATGGGCTAAGCGGCCTGTTAGCGATGGCTCTCCCGCTTCTGATTCTACGAAGGGGAACCGCTACACCTCCTCCGAGCAAATTCACGGTGGCCTCAGACTTGTTCTCTAGAGGCTGGACCAGTGCTAGTGCGCCCAGGCTGATGCCTTTGCGTCGCATACCCCACGATGGCTCCGACTAACGACCCGGGAAGCATGATCTCGAAATAGTAATGCTTACCGGAAGGGTTGGGCATCATCGCCACGAGATATGCGAGAAGCATTCCGACGGCCAGTCCAAACAGAATTCCCCAGGGCAGCGAGTGAACCTTCTTCGCAAACCATCCGATGCATATTCCGGCAATCACGCCCTTGAGAGTTGAGCCAATCACGATTCCAAGAATCTGGCTCCTGACCTCCGGGGTGAACCATGCCGTGAGACCGTCAAAAATGCCAAGCACGCCGCCGAGCGCTAAACCGAATAGTGGTTTGTTCATTGTGCCTCCTTATCGCACAACGTTCTATACAGCGAATCAGGGAAATCCTTTAACGGTGCGTAAAGAAAAAAATGAGGGTACGAGCTACAACGTACGTCATGACAAGGACGGTCAGTGTCTTGTTTCGCGAAATCCAACGTGATACGCGCTCAAACCACGACTCCTGATACGCGTACACAGGCTGGCCATCCAGAAAACGTACGATCTCAGCGGTGAGCTCCATGACACCTGCATAACGCATCGAAGGATCCGGATGGGCAGCTTTCGCTGCGATTGCTCGGATAGATTTGGGATCCGGCGGAGACAACAAATGTTCTAGCACTTTGCCCAAGGAATAGATATCGGTCTGCGGACCAGTAACTCCAGCGAGTTGCTCTGGCGCCATGTAGCCGTCCGTTCCTCCCGCGAAAGCCGCTGGAACATTAGCGCGTCTCGCGATACCCCAATCCAGGATTAACACGTCGCCCCACGCGCCGATCATAATGTTTTCGGGTTTCAAATCTCCATGGATCACACCTCGAGAATGAGCAAACGCGACTGGCTCACAAATCCGAAGAAATGTATGGAGAGGCTCGGCGAGCGATGGGGTGCTGGCGTGATAATCGTCGAGTCGCGTGCCTCTGACAAACTTCATGGCGTAGTAGACGCGGCCGTCGGGTAGGATTCCGGTCTCGTACACCGGTACGATGCCGGGATGTTCAAGCGACGCGAGCATACAAGCTTCAGAAGCTTGATCTAAGATTTTGAGAGCCACGTTGCGGTTGAGCGAGGTGTCATGGGCTAGATACACAACGCCCATGCCTCCGCGGCCGATCTCCCGGATCAACTGATAGCGGGTGGCCGAGAGATCTGGAAGCTCGCCTACCTCTCGAAGGTGGCGGAGTATTTTGTCCGAAAGCATCAAACCTCAATCCCGAAGAGCGCTCGCACCTCGGTTCGAAACTCGCGCTCGTTGAGGGTAAGATCACGAAGGCGGTCGAGGACGGCTTTCCGAAAAGCACGGCGCATGCTGGCCAAATAATTCGTAATGCTTGCCGTTGTCACTCCGAATTCGGCCGCCAAGTCGTCGTAAGTCGGCCGCGAATCGGAGTCGTTCAAATCGTACCGCTCGAAAACGCGAAAGCGAAGGTCGCCCCGTCTAGCCCGCAAATCTTCGACCGCAGAAGTGAACAGACTGCGGAGCCATTCGCGATGGAAAAGCTCTTCCGGCGATTCCTGCTGAGACGCGAAATCGAAGTCGAGGGGAACTGTTGGGTTGCGAGTTTTTCGAGCATTCAGGACGAAGTGATCCAGACAGCTTCGCAAATAGGTCCGAAATGTGCCCTTAGATGGCTCATAACGAATCAACGTGGCCGACTCGATGCTCTTCGAGAAGAAAGCTTGTGTGAGATCCGCGGCATCTTCATAAGACTCATGCCACCGCAGGCGCAGATATTTGCAAACAGGTTCCCAATATGCGCTAGCAACGGTTTCCATCGAGCGATGGCGCACGGTTGCATCCCCGTCATGCAAGCCCAAGATAGCGGATTGTCTTGTCTTCGGAAAGGCCATAATCCAATTTCACAAAACGTCTCAGTATGTTGCACGGCCACCCGAGCGGGGTCAACTCGACAACTCCCCCGGCCTAAAGAGGGAATAAGCGTTGACCCTCTTATGAACAATGGCTCTGGCCCCTTATGTCAATTGGAATAAGGCGCGGGGCGGTACCGCATTCCGGCTTCGATTCTACAAATTTGACTGAACCGGGCCGGCGTGGCCGGTGAATTTTTGGTTCGAGCTTGGCGCGCTCGGCGCGCCACGTCTTCATCTTTCGTTGCGGCGGACGCCACGCCCGCCATGGGGCGTCACATCTCATTGCTGAAAGCCTTGAGGTAATCCCTTCAACCACTTACCGCAATTGGCGTGTTTCGCTTCATTGGTCACGCTCAATACTTTTCGCCATCATGTCTACTCACGCACAAATCCAAGCAAACCGCCTGAATGGTCAGCTCTCCACCGGTCCGAAAACGCCGGAAGGCAAAGCCAAATCTTCATTAAAAATGCGGTCAAAACCGGGCTCACCGGCCGCACCGTCCTGTTGCCTAGCGACGATGACGCCGCTTACCAGAAGCACGTCCAGCGCTTCTTCGATCAATACAAATCCGCCGGCGATGAAGAATCCGCTCTCACGCAATCGCTCGCCGACACCGAATGGCGCTTGCTCCGCATCCCGTCGCTCGAAATGGGCATCTACGCCATCGGCCGCCTCGCGCTTTCCAAGCAGTTCGAGCACGAAGAAGACCCCCAGGTCCGCGCCTCGCTTATCGAAGCGCAAGTCTTCCTCAGCTATCGAAAGACCTCAACAACCTGAGCATTCAGGAATCACGCCTGCGCAGGCAGCGGGAAAAAGATCAAGCTGAGCTACAAAAGCTGCAACACGAGCGTAAACAGCGCCGTGAGAATCAGATGACGCAAGCCTGGCAGCTCTATCTGCAGGCCCAAAAAGCCGGAGAGGTGTTCGATGCTGCCGAATTTGGGTTCGAATTTTCAACCGAAGAAGTCGCGCGTCACGCCGCCGAGGTGAGCAAGAAAATGGCCATCTATAACCACACGTATTACGACAAAAAACGCGCCGCGTAACTGTCCGGATCGTGGTCCCGAGGCTCGCAGCGACGGTTCACAATGAAATCGTGGACCCACTCTGGCAAGATTTGAAATACGCGGCTCGCGGATTCGCACGCCAACCGGGATTTACGGCGACCGCAGTTATCGCGCTGGCGCTCGCTATCGGTGCAAACACCGCTATTTTCAGCGCGGTGAATGCGGTCCTGCTCCATCCCCTCGCGTTTCAAAGCCTGAAAAACCCCGACCGGCTCGCCATGCTTTGGGAAAAGAATCCTTCTCTCGCTCTGATTTTTGCGAACAATATGCCCGCGCGTATGACGAACTTCCGCGAGTGGAAGCAACAGAGTCACTCCTTTGAAGACTTGGCAGCCTGGCGCGATACGACTCTTACGCTGACAAGCGAAAACGATCGAGCAGGCCTCAAGCCGGAAGACGTCGAGGCTGGAATCGCGACCTCAAATTTCTTCCCGTTATTGGGGATCCGCCCTCGACTGGGCCGCAACTTCACCCCCGAAGAGATGGAGGGAGGAAAGGGCCAAGTCGCGATCCTCAGCGATGAACTGCACAAAAGCCGGTTCAACGGCGATCTCCATATTCTCGGTAAAACGCTCATGGCAAACCGACAGGAATACGAAATCGTCGGCGTATTGCCGCCTGCATTTCAGCTTCCGGCGGTTTGGGAAGGATTTGACCAGAGAAAGCCGAAGATTTGGCTGCCGTTGAACCTGCATCCCAGCAAGCAGGAAGGCGAGACGTTCGGCTTGTACGTCTTCGGCCGCTTGAAGCCCGGCGTTTCACTCGCGCAAGCCCGCGCAGAGATGAACATCATTGGGGAGCGGCTTGCAAAAACTAACCCGGATGATGCAGGATTCGGGATCAACGTAGCGTCTTTATCCGAGGAAGACGTCGGGCCCGATCTGCGCCGGGCGCTCGCAGTGCTTCTCGCGGCGGTTGCTTTCGTGCTCCTCATTGCTTGCGCAAATGTAGGCAATTTGTTGCTGACCCGTGCCGTGGGCCGCGACAAAGAGATTGCGGTACGCGCCGCGATCGGCGCCAGCCGGTCCCGCATTGTTCGCCAGGCGGTTACCGAAAGCGTACTGCTCAGCCTGATTGCGGCCGCAGCAGGCTTACTGCTTTCCTTCTGGGCTCTTCGCGTTCTGTCCAGTTTGGCCCCCACCGACACTCATGGACTGCACGAGCTTCGAATTGACAGAACCGTTCTGGTATTCACTTCCACCATCGCGGTTCTCGCCGGCCTCCTGTTTGGGCTAGCACCCGCTTTTCATGCTTTGAAAGAGAACGTAAACGAGGTTCTCAACCGGACGGGACGAAGCCTGAGCGGGTCGTCTCATCGCCTTCGAAATAGCCTCGCAATTATCGAGATCGCTCTCTCGTTTGTCTTGTTGATCGGCGCCGGGCTAATGATTCGAAGTCTTGAAACTCTGATGAGCACCGACCTCGGCTTCAAGATCGATCATCTGCTCATCATGCGAATCAGTTTGCCCGATGCTAAATACGTCAAACCAGAACAGGTCGCCCAGTTCAATGACCAGCTCATTGAAAGTGTTCGAAAGGTGCTAGGGATCCAAGCGGCATCTCTCACTACCGCGCTCCCGATGAAGAGTGTCAGCGAGGCCTCCTTTGAAATTCCGGGGAAGACTTTCAAGCCCGGCACTCTTCCGGTTTCCGATTGGGCTCGCATAAGCGATGGCTATTTCGAAACTTTGCGAATGAAGCTCGTAAAAGGACGAACATTCAGTCGGCAGGAGGCGTCATCGGACAAGCCGGATGTGGTGATCGTGAATCAGGCGTTCACGCGCGCATACTTCCCGCGCGAAGATCCAATCGGCAAGATCATCGTGTTTGGCGACGAAAACGAACGAAATACAAACTACAGGATCATTGGCACGGTTGCAGACGAGCATCAGATGGGACCCGATAACCAGCAACATGCCGAGTTCTACCTTCCGAGCCATCGATTGCGATCCATGATTCTGGTCGCGCGAACCGCGGGAGATCCGCTGGCAATGGCGGGAGCCGTAAAGCAGCAAGTGTGGAGCATCGATAAAGAGCAGCCGGTTTCCGAAGTGGGCACCGAAGAAGAAGCTCTACGGGAATGGTCTGCCCCGCGGCGGTTTAACGCGACCATCCTTCTGAATTTTGCGGGCATTGCGCTCGTGCTGGCGAGTCTCGGGTTATACAGCGTGCTCGCCTATTCGGTAACGCTGCGGACGCGAGAGATTGGTATCCGCATGGCGTTAGGGGCTGCGCCCGGCTCAGTGACGGCTCTAGTGTTGCGCCAAGGAGCGGGCATGGCGCTGGTGGGCATCACGATCGGCATCTGCGCGGCACTGGGCGTCACGCGATTCATGCAGAGCTTGATTTTCGGCGTGAGCGCGGTCGACGTTACGACGTTCGTCGCCGTTTCTTTGCTGCTGCTAGCGATCTCGGCAGCCGCAAGCTATTTGCCGGCAGTGCGTGCGGCGAAAGTTGATCCCATTGAGGCGCTGCGCGCTGAGTGAAGGCTAGAGCAGAACGAGTGCGGAGCCAATCGCCAGCAGAAGTCCCGCGATGACTTTGTCAAGCCAGGTAAAGACGCGCTGTGCCGGGTGACGGTTCAGCGAAGCTAAGAGGTTTTCAATCCCTCCGCTTCGGCCAGTTTAAGCTGCCGATCGTCAAACGTCCAAAAAGCATCTGCATTCAGTTGCAGGGCCGATGCTACATGAAAGCTGTCGAGGGTTCTAGTCCCGAGATGCGCCGCATGGCGACGGGCCAGTTCAGCGCACATGTCGAAAACCGGTTCAGGCAAACTGGTTTCCAGCCATAGGCCTATCTTTCGATCTTGCTCAAAATATCGATAGACCTGCCGGGCCTCTCGCGATGAGATCTTGTGCTGAAACACATGTTGAAACACTGCATGCGCCCGCTCGGCCCGGTGCAAGGGAGTTAACCAGATCCGGGGTTGCTGCGCTATGCGATGTCGGGCCGCCTGCGAATGACAGTCAGGCAAATAAAGAGATACGAAAAAACTCGTGTCCGCGTAGATATTCAATAGCGACCGCGTTCCCGGATTAGCAGATCTGCGCCCGGCAGTACCCGTTTTCCAAAGGTCGCAGTAACCCGAGCCGCAAAATCCGGCCAACTCTGCGGCTCGGGGCGTGAACCCTCAGGAACAATATGACCCAAAATGCGATCTCTTTCACGCAGCTCTACTGTCTTTCCGGCTTTCAGCCACGCTTTGAGTTGCCGCGTATCGCGCAGCTGGCGGATATTCACGGAAGGCACAAGTTCATTGTGACACACATCGTGGCACGAATAAGGGAATGCCGCCCCTTAAGCGGATAGGCCCCGAAATATCCTTTTGGCCTTTTTTGCGAAACTCTAGTGAGGCGATCAATGGACAGCGCCGCCTTAATCGTTCGCGAGAAAGAGCCGCTAAACGTCGAGTCTCCAGCCTGTGTGCTCGACAGTTTCCTGACCCCGAATGATTTGTTCTTTATCCGGAACCATTTCCCGATTCCCCGGCTGAATCCCGAGTCGTACCGGCTGCGCGTGGACGGGGCGGTCGCCGATCCGCTCCGGATCAGCTACGAGGAGCTACGCGCAATGCCTTCGCGCACCTCCACGGTAACTCTCGAGTGCGCGGGGAATGGCCGCTCATTTCTTCAGCCGCGAAAGAGCGGCGTGCCCTGGGAACTCGGAGCCATCGGAACCGCGGAATGGACTGGCGTGCCGCTGGCTCATCTTCTCCGGCGCGCAGGCGTTGACGATGGCGCCGTGGCCGTTTTCGTTGAAGGGGCGGATCGGGGAGAGCCAACCAATGATCCCAAACCCGATGGCGAGATCGCTTTCGCGCGAACGCTTCCCATCGAAAAGGCTCAGGAGCCGGATGTGTTGCTCGCTTACCGAATGAATGCCCGCGATCTAACGCCTGAGCACGGCTTTCCGGTCCGAGCCATTGTGCCGGGATACTACGGTATGGCCTCGGTGAAGTGGATTACTCACATCGAGGTCCTTCGAGAGTGGCCGCGCGGATATTGGGAAACATCCGAATACAGCTACTGGGATGCCGCGGAAGGCCGTCCGATCGTTCGCCCTCTAGACAAAATAAGGGTGAAATCCGCGATTGTCCGGCCTCGCATGCACGAGATCGTGCGACCGAATATGGGATATCGGGTCACCGGGGCTGCGTGGAGCGGGACCTCGGAGATCGCAAAGGTTGAGCTGAGCGTGGACGGGGGAGAGACGTGGAATGTCGCGCGGCTTTTAGATGCGTCGCGGCGATACGCATGGCGGCGCTGGGAATACGAGTGGCGCACTCCCGCGCAATCGCGAATGTGCGTGCTCTTATCGCGAGCAAGGGATTCGACCGGCGCCACGCAACCCGATCACCACGATGCGAATTACGGAAGTTATGCGATCAACTACACCTTGCCCGTCGAAGTATTCGTTCGGAGCAGCATGAGAAGTTCGGGCATCCGGACAGAGTCAATCAGTGGTAGAGTAGAAAACCTAGTTGGGGAAACATTACTGTGACGTTGAGGTCCTTTCGACTCCTATTTGTAACTGCGTCGGCAGCATGCTTATGCGCTGGTCCGATCTGTGCGGCCTCGAATAGCGACTTGCACGAGCAAGTCTTGCAGCACGAATCCGCGGGCGATTTGTCGGGCGCTCGAACGCTCTTGGAACAGGCGGCCGGGAATAGTTCCGGCGCTGAAGCTCTGGCTGAATTTCTTGACCGGCATGACGATCCGGGACGTAGGGATGCCTACGTGAAGTGGGCCAAAGAAGAAAACGATCCGGCCAAGCGCAAGCTCGCCCTGCGCCAGGTTGTGCTCATCGATTTCATGGAGGGCCGGGACGCCGAGCTTCCGACCGATATGAAGGCGTATCGCAGCGCAGGGGGTGACGATTTCTCCGCGCCATCCAAGAAGACGCCGCCCAATATGTTCGGCACGGTCACCATTCCAGGGCCGCTCTCCTCATTCGCCAGAATGGCTGCGCTTGCCCCCGATCTCGCGCCCGAAGATTTGCTTCCCTCGCTGGCGCGCAACGTCGTCACGAATGGTTACGAAGCGTCTGGAAACGAAGCCCTCCAGCAGACCGAATACTTGCGCCTGCTGGTCCGGTACATAGGACAAGCCCGCGAACTGCAGGCCATGACAAACAAGGACCGCAAGATTGTTATTCCGAGTTGTGACAGCGAGGAAACCGGCAGATTACTAAAAACTCTGGGGTATCGGATGCGCGGCTCCTGCGGAGCGGATATCGTGCTCGAAACGGTGAATGCCACCCGCGCTTTCTTGACCATCGATTCTGCGTTCCCTCTCACGGAGCTCGAGCAGGACCTCAGAGCGAACCGGCGCTTCGAGCTGCCCTACAGTTCGACGCAGGTTCCCGTGCTCTACAGCGCTGATTACTGGCTATCGGCGCTCGGGAGAAGTGGCCAAGCGGACTTCCTCGATGCGTTTCTCGCGGATCCCTCACTCTCACGCCTGTATCTCGGTTTATCGCGACTCGACCGCGAAACCGCGGAGGCGCTGCGCAGACAGGCGCCCGCGGCAAAACTCAAAGTGTACGCGCACGTTCTGGATTTCTTCGGCGGCATGTTCCAGATCAAGAATGGCGCGGCGGTTGTCCCGGGTTCCCCAAAAATTTGGGCTTCTTTGGTGGGCGTTTCACCCAGCAATCCAGGCGCATTTTTGGAAAAACTGATCACTGTAGATGATGGCTGGCTGGCAAGCTACTTCGATGCGCTTTCCCGAATTAACGGCCCGACAGCCGACTATCTGTCACAGCCCGAGCGCTTGAAGCGCTTCTATGACGCACTGAGGGGCAAAATCACGAGCCCCGGTCCGGCGCGTCCGGTATTTCGCTCGAGTACTGAACTTTTACTGCTTACGACATCTCTGCGAATCGATGCTAATGGCCAGCCGCACGTCCCAGGCAACCTTGACGTCTGGCGCACTCTGTTCATCAAACATCCTCATGGAAAATACGACGGCCGGTTGACGCGTTCAGCAAACTCATGGCGCACGAGCGATGATCTTATAGAAGCGCTTTTCGGTCTCAGCCGAAAAACAGTTGAAAACGAGCCTCTGAAGATCTTTCTCGCGCTGAACGACATTGACCGCGATCGCGCCAAGTCCATTTCTCCGGAGCTCGCTTCGCGCCTGATCAATGGATACCGGAGTTACGGCGCGCAATATATTCTCTTTGCGGATGCGCCCGGATTAAGCGAATCTTCTATCCAGCGATATCTCGACAATTGCGCCGATGTATCTGCAATTCGCGACAACTTGCTCAAATCTGACGTCGCCGGAACCCTTCAGGCTCTGGTTGAAATCTGGCAAATCCTGGCGCGCCAGGAGACGATTTCTCTTGCGGCGCAGGACGCAACCTTTTCCAAGCTCATCGAGCCTTTCGGTCATATCAGGCTAGAAGCAGACCTGTTCAGCGCAGGTAGATCGGGAGTTGATGTTTTGCTCGCCGCCGGACGTGCGCCTGAGGGTGGAACGCGGCAAGAACGATTGATCGAATTGCTTGTGGGCAAGATCCGGCCATCCCCGGATTCGGCAATCCCTTCTCCAGCGGAGAACTTCGTTCGGATTTTCGATGCTCAAAGGCTGCTTCCCCTCGACAGCCTTTTCATCGTGGCCGATCACGCGGGTAAGGGCGGAGACACCAAGACGATTAAGAGTATTGACGATCAATTGGGCCGCCTCGAAGATGCCGAGGCGCTGCGGGGATCGATTTCCTCTGCTGAAAGAAGCGCGCTCACCATCGGCTATTGGAGTGAGCGGCACACCGATCAGGAGCGAAAGGTCAGGTTTGAGAATCTAGACAACGGCACGGAAAAGAAGGATGTTCGCGCCGTGCTTGCGCCGTTCTTGCGCGATTCGCTGGTAGGCTTTGTCTACTGCTATTACGCCCCGACAGGCGCGCAGTTGCTGCTGACCAATCCGCTGCTCGTTCGGAACCACGATTTCATCGGCCCTCCGGAATCTCCGGCGGTCTGGCACGGTACCGAAATCGCAGGAAGCGGTTGGCCCGCGAGCGCAGGCGGCCGTCTCATGGGATCGCTGATATCTCTGCCGTATACGATCGCGGAAGCCGAGCAGAATTTCCTCACACCGCGCCGCGAGCAAGCGCTCATCTGGGCCGACCTCGTGCCGCAGATGATCGTGAACGTGACGATCACCAGATGGCGAAACATCAAGCCGGACCAAGTGCGCTGGGTGTCTCTCCACATCAAGCGGGGCCGCAGTTTGCTGGCTGCCGCCGCTTTGGACTCTTCGCTTCAGACTCAAGTTCTCGAGGCGTACGGCCGGTTTGCAACTCCGGCTCGAGTAGAGCAGTTGCGGGATGAATTGAACTCGGGCGATTTTAAGAAGGCTGCGTCTCACGTGCCGCCTTCCGAGCTGTATGCGCTCGGAGCGGACCCGGCGTTCCGCGGCGTCGCGCCGGATGTGACTTCGAATGCAATCGCGGAAATGGCTGCCGAGAACCGGCCCGATTTGACCCCGGCGGCAATCGCCCGCACGTTTGGCACGCCGAAGCCCACGTTGACACATTCGTATCGGCCCGGGCTTCTCTATTTGCGCACTTTTCCCGCGTTGATGGGCTACTCCAGCCGAATTCTCGCGGAAACATGGGAATCGAACAATCTCTATTACGCCGCGCTGGCAGACGAAGCGGGGGTGCCGGCCGATCAATTGGATGCGTATGTGCCCGAGTGGAACCGCTCAGCGGTCGAGAATATTTTTGCCACGCATCTCGAGGACTGGCAAGCCGTCCTGCGATCGCTTTACGCGGTAGGCGAAAATGTTCGACAGCACGGCGCTCAGCATGTTGCCATGAACGCCCTCCAGGATTTAGGACAACAACGATGAAGAGATTTTTGCGAGTCTCTGCGATCATACCGGCCATCGCGATCGCCGCCGGGTTGTGGGTGCGCGCCCAGGATCAGGACCAGACTACATTCCACGTCAAAGTGGACATGGTCGTGCTTACCTTCACCGTCACCGACACGAAGGGCAAGTATGTGAATGGGCTTCGTCCTTCGGATTTCAAAGTTTTCGAAGACGATATTCGCCAAAAAGTGGCGATGTTTGCGGAAGGGACGCGCGCGCCGGTGCAGGTGCTCGACAACGGGCTAACAAGGCCTGTTCCCGCCGGGACGCCAAATCCAAGCACAATCCCGCCGGGTCCCGGTGTTGTGAACCTGCGCTCTGACGCGATGAGCGGCACAAACGTCTTCATTCTCTTCGATACGAGCAACTACATGTATCGCGGTTTCGTGTACGCCTCTGACGCGATTGCCGATTTCATTCGAGGCTTGGATCGCGCCGACTCGATTGCTGTGTACACCTACAGCCGGAACTTGAATCGCGCCGTTCCTCTAAACCGCGACCGTACCGCGGCGATCGCCGGTTTGCGGAAGGCTGTGGCGGGCGATGATTCCGCTCTCTACAATTGCCTGCTCTTGACGCTGCGGGACGCCGGGCGTGTCGCGGGCCGCAAAGTGATTATCGTGTTCTCGAACGGTCCGGACAATGCCAGCATGGTCGCGCCTGACGACGTGCGAGCGGTGGCCGAAGACGAAGGTATACCGATCTACGTTATCTCGACCAGCGAAGTGACGAATGATGCAATCTCAAGCTCGATTTTCAAGCGCATCACGATGACGACCGGCGGGAAGAGTTACTTCGCCAAAACGTGGCAGAAACAGGTAGAAGCCTTCGAATCCATCCGCGAGGATCTAGGCAACAGCTACACCGTAACCTATTACCCGCAGCCCAATCCGAACGAAGGCTTTCGCCGGATCAGCATCGAATTGACTCCGGAGTCAATGAAGAAATACAAGATCCGGGCGCGCCCCGGCTACCGGCCTCAACGCAGCTTTTAGGTTGTGTTTCCAAATCGCAGGCCTTGCGCAAGTCATAAGCTTTATGATACAAAGTTCTCATGAGATTGCGAAGCTACGCGGTTGCTATCATGGAAGCGCTCCTCGTCTTTCCAGCGACGCTCTTCATGGTGGCGCTCTTCGCGCGCAATCTGCAGCCGCCACAGTACGAGCCGGCGCGCACCGCCGCACAGATAGTTACCTGGTACGCTGAGCGGCCGCGCATAGGTTTGTGGGTGCTTCTCATTGCTCTCCCACTGATCGTTTTTGTTGCCGGCGCTGCGGCGCTCTGGCGTAAATGGAGCGATGAGATTGAACTAAGGCACGCAACGCGGCAGACCCTTGCAGCGCTCCGGGTTCACCTGACTGCTGCGATTACCCTCGCATCCACAGTGACAGCCGGGGCGATCCTCGCGATTGTCGCTCTGCATCTGCTGACCGACTGAAAACTTCGCCAAAGCACTCGGATTGCGAACGTGCGGGCGAGAGTTGTAGGCTTAGTGAATTGCTTGACATTGCGAGGATTCATAGAATAGAAAACCTGCCGGAAAAATCGCTGCCATGAGCGCGGGCAGAGATTCCAATGCTCCGGCGCGCTCTGCCCTTCAGGACGCTGCAGGAGTCCGGCCAGCGGAACTTGCCCGCCGGCTCTCGCTTGGCGATTCGATAGCGATTGTCGTAGGCGTAATGATCGGCGGCGGCATCTTTCTGATACCGAATCTGGTGGCGCGAAGCGTGCCTTCGATGCCGGCAATCATGGGCGTGTGGGTAGTTGCCGGCGTGATCTCACTCATCGGGGCTCTGGCCTGCGCCGAACTAGGCGCGGCGTTTCCTGAAACAGGCGGACAGTATGTTTTCCTGCGCGAGGCGTATGGACGCTTCGCTGCATTTCTCTGCGGCTGGTCGTTTTTCACCGTGGCGCGCAGTGCCCAAGTGGCATGGCTATCAGTGGTGTTTTCCATATACGCCTCCTATCTGGCCCCGCTGACGCCGGCGGGCTCGAAGGTGCTCAGCCTCGCAGTGTTGGCACTGTTCACTTGGGCGAACTACCGGGGCGTGAAACTGGGCGCAATTATCCAGAACAGTTTTACTTTGGCCAAAGTCGCGGGCTTGTTAATCATCGTGGGCGCGGCGCTTTTGCTCGGCGGACACGCGAGCCGTCACACGATCCCGGGCACATCTGCCATTTCA
This sequence comes from Acidobacteriaceae bacterium, assembly GCA_019240405.1. Lineage (GTDB taxonomy): Bacteria > Acidobacteriota > Terriglobia > Bryobacterales > Bryobacteraceae > Bog-105. The sequence goes on along the minus strand of JAFAYL010000029.1, from coordinate 33,323 downwards.
CTCAGCAGTTTCGGTGTTGCGCTCACCGCGTGTCTCCTGGCTTACGACGGCTGGGTGCAATTGACCTTCGTAGCGGGTGAAATCAGCAATCCGAAGCGCAACGTGATGGGGGCGCTGACCTTTGGCACCTTAGGAGTAGCTGCGATTTATCTTGTGGCGAACCTCGCTTACATGACGGTCTTTTCGATTTCCGAGATTGCAGCCAGTGAACATGTCGGGGCGGATGCGGCGGCGCGAGTACTAGGGCCGGCGGGCGGCACGCTAGTTTCCCTTGTCATCTTGATCTCTATTCTCGGTACCCTGAACGGCTGTTTCCTGACCATTCCTCGGGTCTATTTCGCGCAGGCTGCGGACGGGTTGTTTTTTCAGAAGTTCGCTGACGTTCATCCGCGGTATGGAACTCCGGGCTTCGCGATTGTTGCGCAATTTGTTTGGGCGGCGGTGTTGCTATTGACAGGTTCGTACGAATCACTGATCGATTACTCGCTGTTCGGCATCTGGGTGTTTTACGGCTTGATGATTGCCGCCGTGATGGTGCTCCGGCGTACGCGGCCGGAAGTGCCCCGGCCCTACCGGATGTGGGGCTACCCGGCGACGCCAATTCTCTTCCTGATAATCACCGTCTGGTTTGTATGCAACATGCTGGTCACGCGCCCCGGACCCGCTTTTGCGGGCCTAGGTCTGATAGTGACCGGCGTCCCAGCCTACCTGCTATGGCGCCGCTACGCCTCGAAGCCGCTCGGTCAGCAAAGGCTCGCAGAGGTTCAGCGTCCCTCATGAATCCCGATCCTCTGCTTGCGTGGCGCAAAGAGTTTTCGATCCTCGCCAAGACCACTTACCTCATCAGCCATTCACTCGGCGCCATGCCGCGCCGCACGGCAGACGCGCTTCAAGAATTCGCCAGCGTGTGGTCGTCACGCGGCATTCGAGCGTGGGAAGAAGGTTGGTGGGAAATGCCGGTGACCGCCGGGAATCTCATCGGCGCGATCATCGGAGCGGGCCCAGGTGATGTGGTAATGCATCAGAACGTTTCGATTTGCCAGTCCATCGTGACTTCGTGCTTCGATTGGAACGGACCTCGCAACAAGCTCGTCACCGATGGCTTGAACTTCTCATCGAACGACTACATTTATTACGGACTGGAGCGTCAAGGAGCGCGCATTTGCCGGGTCTCTTCGCCGGACGGCGCCACCCTGCCGCTCGAGCTAATGCTTGATTCGATTGATGAACAGACGCAGCTTGTCTCCGTTTCACACGTTGCGTTTCGCAGCTCCTTCGTGCAGGATTTGGCCGCAATCACAAACCGCGCGCACGAGATGGGGGCGCTGGTCATCGCAGACCTTTATCAATCGGCGGGAGTCCTGCCGGTCAATGTTCGCGATCTCGGCCTCGATTTCGGGACCGGCGGTTCGGTCAAGTGGTTGTGCGGCGGACCCGGCGCAGGATATCTCTACGTCCGGCCGGATCTGCGGCCGCGCCTCCGGCCTGCGGTTACGGGATGGATGGCGCACTGCCGTCCTTTTGAGTTCGAGCCCGGTCCGATCGACTACGCAAGCGATGCGTTTCGCTTCTTAAACGGCACACCTGGCATACCGGCGCTCTATGCTGCGCGATCGGGCTATGAGATCGTCAATCAGATCGGCGTCGACGCCATACGCGCAAAATCCTTGCGTCAGACGCAGCGCCTCATCGAACTTGCCGACGAAGCAGGCTTCCCGGTGCATTCCTGCCGCGACCCGCAAATGCGGGGCGGCGTTGTGGTCGTTGATGTTCCGAATGCGAAAGAAGTCGCCCGCGAGCTCGCCCGTCGCGAGGTGCTGGTCGACTTCAGGCCCAACGCGGGCATCCGCATTGCCCCGCATTTTTACACTGCAGATGACGAGCTTGACCGAGTAATGAGTGAGATTCGCTCGATAGCGAGACTATCCCAGTAACCGAACGCTCGCACCCGATCGACTTTGCGAACGGTGATCAAGTTTTCGCGGTCTCCCTCTTCACCGGTAGCGGTCCGAACGCCTGGCTGACAGGCATCATTTCAATTGAGTTTATGTTTACATGCGTCGGCCGCGTCGCTACCCAATGAACTGCATCGGCGACGTCGTCCGGCATGAGTGGTTGCGTTCCTTCGTACACGGCCGCCGCCCGTTTCTGATCGCCTTTAAAGCGAACTTCGGAAAATTCAGATCCGCCCACCAGCCCGGGCTGAATATCTGTCACGCGGATCGCTGTTCCGTGTAGATCCGCGCGCAGATTCAGGCTGAACTGATGGACGAATGCTTTCGTTGCGCCATACACATTGCCTCCGGGATAAGGCCATTGGGCGGCCACTGACCCGAGATTGATCACATGCCCGCGATTCCGTTCCACCATGCCCGGCAGCAGATAGCGTGTGCAGTAGAGCAGGCCCTTGATGTTCGTGTCGACCATGATTTCCCAATCCTCGAGATCCGCTTGATAGGCGGGATCGAGGCCGATTGCGCCGCCCGCATTGTTGACCAGAACGTCGACCTCTGCGAACTCGGGCGGGAGAGCGGAAATCGCCCGCTCCACTTCTCCTACGTCTCGCACATCAAAAGTAAGCGGCAGGAAGTTCGCGCCCAGTTCGGCCTTTAGCTGGTCCAGCCGTTCCTTGCGGCGGCCGGTGCCGATGATCTTCGCGCCGTCCTGAGCGAATCTGACGGCGATCGCTCTTCCAAAACCTGCGGTGGTTCCAGTAACGAAAACGGTCATACGAACAGTAGACTATCCTTACCCCTAAAAGCATTAACGGAAGCCGACCGAATCACTGTGTTAGTCTGAAAAGCGTTCTCGGCGGTTTTACGCTCAGCCCGCCGTTGTTTGCGGGCCGCTATGACCCGGTATCATGTCGCTGCAAGTTTTTTTGCAAGCTCAATTGCTCGGTGCGGAAGACTTCCTCGTTGCTCATGCGCGGGGTGGTCCGGACGAGACGTCAGACTTTATCGGGCGCGCGGCATGGCTGAGTCTTTATTGCGAGGTTCTGCCGAGAGCATTGCTCAGCGAACTGAAGTTGTCGCGGATGCTGCTCGGATCGAGCAGCGCTGAACAATTTCTCCTCGTCCTGGCTGAAGAGGATATTCCAAGGGCTAACGATTTTTTGATGCGGGCCGCTGAGGCTGTCGCGGCGATGTCAGGCAACACACTGCGGCTGATCTGGGCGAGCACGGAGAATCTCGGCGCTTGGCCCGTTGCGCGAAAGCGGCTCGACGATGCGCTGCTAGCCAAGAATTCAGCGCCGCTCGCAGCCGGTTCCGGCCCTGATTTCTTTGCGCCATTTTCACCCGCCATGGACAGCGGCGCCGATCACCACTTCGGAGATTTCGCTCAGGGTTTGCCAACAGCAAAACAAGTCGGCTGGTCTGCCGGCGAGCCGGCGCATTTGACGTGGGATGAAGGCCAGCATTTGTGGGGTTTAGGCGATCGATCCGAGAGTGGCGACGACACGATTCTCTTCCCGCGCCGGTTTGCGATGGATGAAAGCGGCATCCGGCCCGCATCTCTCGAAGAGTTGGCGGAGCGAGCTGATGGAGCGCCCCGATGGGGAGTGCTGCGCGGCGATGTCGACCGGTTTGAATCTCGCTTGAAAGGGACCGCCTCGATAGAAGAGCATATTCATCTCTCCGAGTTGTTCAAGGAGTTTTTCGCCGGCGAGCTTTCTCTGCTTTGCACGCTCGGAGATTTTTGGCGGAAAGTGACGATTGTTTATCGTGGCGGCGATGATTTCGCGGTCGTCGGGACGTGGGACGCGCTCCTGAAGCTGGCTCTCGAATTGCAGCGGCTGTTCGAAAAGTTTGCCGAAGAACATTTTGCGTCATTTGCGGGTCTCGAGGGCAAAACAGTGAGCATGGCGCTTGCGATTGCGCCGGAAAACGAAACGCCGCTAGCAGCAGTTTTTGAAGACGCTGGAATCCAGTTACGCGCAGCAAAAGCAATGGAAGCCGGCGTGTTTCAACTGTTTGGACGGGCGCTCGAATGGAAGCGCATGCGCGATGCTGCACAGTTGAAAGGCGATCTCATGCGACTTGTCGAGGAGTTCGGCTATCAACCGGAGTACATTCACGACTTGGCTGCGGTGCACCGGGAGGCATTCCCGGCTCGCGTAGCCGGACGAATGAAACCGGTTCGTGTGGATAAACCTTGGCGCACATATATGCGGTTGTCACGGGTTGTTCCGCAATCGCGCGGCAAGGAAGTGAGCAATCTCCGCAACGCGGTGATCACAGATTTGATGGGCAAGAAAGGAGCGGGCTTTAAGCTGCGTCCGTCAGCGCGCGTGGGCTTGGAATGGGCGCGCTTGGCTGCGGGCGATTAGCTACCTGTAGCTCGCTCGAAGAAAGGAATTCGAATGCCTGACGTGGAAGAGAAAAAAGGCGAGGAACGCCGTAGCGACAATCGTCCGCCGCGCGAGAACCGGGGAGGACCGCGCCCCAATGATCGTGGAGGCGAGAGCCGGGGTGAGCGTGGAGGTGAGAGCCGGGGCGATCGTGGAGAAAATCGCGGCGACAGAGGTGGGGATCGCGGGCGAGAGCGCTTCGGGGCCGGGGGGCGCGGGCCTGGCGAGCGGCGCGGCGAGGGTCCTCCGGAAATCGATCTGGACAAATTGATGAGCGACAGCTTGTATCTCGACAATCAAGCGCACGTCGTCGTAAGCCGCATGCGCGATATGGATTCGGGAACCAAGAGCCAACTGCGCCGTTTGTACAATGCGGTCCGTCGCGCGACGCGCGCTCCTGAAAATGCGCGACAGCACGAGTTCGTGATGGTGAGGGCGCGGCTCGCATACACCATCGCCAGGCATTCGTTGCGCAGCTTGGATGCACTCGAGCGCTTATTGCTGCAGGTGACACGGAAAAACGACACGCGCGGGTACGAGCGTTTCCGCGATTTATTCGAAGCCATCATCGCCTACAACGAATAGGTTCGCGACAAATAGGCGAAAGAAAAATAGGAATCACTCATGAGTTCGCATACTGCATCTACGGAACTGACATTTCTTGGAAAGCTGGTGCTCGAGGGCGAGATACAGTGCCAGACGGGCTTGCATATCGGGGCGGGAAAGGGATCGCTTGAAATCGGAGGCGCCGATAACCCAGTCGTAAAGGATGCGTTCGGCATTCCATACATACCAGGAAGCTCGCTGCGCGGACGCCTTCGGTCCTTGCTCGAGCAGACGCTTGGGCTGGCGACTCCCCAAGAACTGGTTTACTTATCGAAGCGCCGGGGCCAAGAGGTTCGAATTCATCAAAGCGACCGCCCTGACGATGATGTGTGTGTTCTCTTCGGCCGGAATTCGGGGCGCGTTGAGAAAGTGAGTGGTGAAGCACTCGAGGGCGCCGTGGCAACACCAGCGCGATTGACGGTTTATGATGCGCCCTTGCTGGTCGATAGCATTACGCCGCAAATGCGCGAGAACCTGGACGATGAATTGACCGAGGTGAAGAGCGAAAACGCAGTGGACCGCATCACTTCACAGGCGAATCCTCGGACGTTGGAGCGGGTTCCGTCGGGCGCCCGATTTCATTTCCGGATCGTCTTAGATGTGTTATGCGAAGAAGATAAACCGCTTCTTGCGCGAGTGGCTGAGGGTCTGCGGTTGCTCGAAGACGATGCGCTCGGTGGCGGAGGAAGCCGCGGCAGCGGTCGCGTGGGTCTGAGCGGGCTCAAATTGAATTGGCGCAGCAAGGATTACTACTCGAAAGGCGCGGAGGAGATCGCGTTGCTTTCAGGCGCGGAGCTTGCGGCGCTGCAGCAGCTCGCCAGTGCTGAAGACTTCGCGTCGAAACTGACGTAGGATGCAGCCCGCGCTCTTGATTCGGCTAAGCCCCATAGGCCCGTGGCGCTATGGTCCGGGCGATGGCGCGCGAACCCGTGTTGACAAGCTCTTTCGCAGTGACCGGCTTTATTCCGCTGTTTCCATCGCGCTGCGGCAGTTGGAATTCTTGGAGGAGTGGCTGGACGCGACGGTTCGGGGCTCAATTCCAGCTCTGACGTTTAGCTCGCTATTCCCGTATCAGGGCGACACGTTGTTTGCGAACCCGCCTTCAAGTCTGTGGCCTCCGTCTTCGTCTTCGGTGTCGATGTCCAGCCCGGCGTTTCTGACAAAGATCCGGTGGGAAGCTCCGCGGTTTGTACCGCTCAGCCTAATCGAATCACTCTTCACGGGTGAAACGATCTTGGCCGATCAGTGGATTGCCGATCCCGAAAGTGGCTGCCTGTTACGCAGAGATCGCCCGAATGCGAGTCCTTTTCGACGAACGGTGCGGAACTTCACTCCTGTCGATCGATTGACCAAGCGCGGAACCCATTCAGATGCCTGTGCATGTGTCGAGTTTGAGCCTGGCTCGGGTGTTTGGGCGGTTGCCCGGTTTGCTGACCAGAGTGCCGAAGCTGCGTGGAAGGAGCGCCTAAAAGCCGCGTTTCGCCTGCTCGCCGACACTGGATTCGGCGGGCGACGGAGTAGCGGGTGGGGGCAGATGGACGCTCCGGAATTTCGGGAGGGAACGTGGCCTCATCTGGTCTTTCCGAAACTGCGCCGAGCGTCGCTAAACGGTGATCGCGCAGGTTCCGCGGATAATCAGCTATCGCTGTATTGGTTGCTGTCGCTCTATTCGCCTTCTCCGGAGGACCGCATCGATTGGAGTGGTGGCCAGTATCTTCCGGTCGTCCGCGGCGGGCGCGTTGAAAGCCCGGCAGGTTCCGGCATAGAAAAAAAACTCGCTCGGATGATTTCTGAAGGATCCGTGCTCGCCGCGAACTCGGAACCAGTTGGGGCGGGTGTCGACGTGGCGCCGGACGGTTTTGGGCATCCGGTATACCGGTCCGGGCTGGCGCTTGCGCTGAAATTGCCTGTAAGCGATGAGCTCGCTCAAGCCGGCCCGGTCGAAGTGCCGACCGATAAAGACTTCGAAGAGCGGCCCTGCGAGGAACCTGCGGCTGCTGAGCCGGAGGCTGGAGCATCAGAAGCTGAACCTGCATTTGCCGAGCGCGAATCCTTACCCGAGCAGACTGCCGAAGAGAATGAACCCGTTAACCTGGAGCAGCCGGCGAATGACAACAGAGAGCCGGAACCATGAAATACACGGTCACCGCTTTGACGCCCTTGCTGGTGGGCGATGGACGTGAGCTCTCGCCCATCGACTACATGGTCTGGAAGGATCAGGTGAATGTTCTCGATCAACCGCGGATTTTTAAATTGCTGGCGCGCGGCCCAAGGCTCGACGGTTATTTGGCCCAACTGCGCAAAGCAACGAAGTTGGATTTCGCATCGTGGGGCGGTTTTGCTCAGAATTTTTCGGAGCGGCGCATCCCGTTTGAAGATCCCGAAGCAGCGGTGATCTGGAATTCCGTTTCCCGGGAATCGCTTTTCATTCCGACTTTCGCAGCGAATTATCGCGGCGCGTACCTACCGGCCTCAGCCCTCAAAGGCGCGCTTCGGACGAGCTTCGTATTCTCGCGATGGACCGCAGCGACCCTGGAGCGTATTGCATCCAATCTGGAAGGCGACCGCGTTTCGCGCCGAGCGGCGGATACTGCTGAGGCAAGCGCAGGCGCGTCGCAAGTGAAAATTATCGCAGCCGCGGACAGCGAGCCGGTTCCGCGCTCATCGTTCAAAATTTTTCTTACGCGCGTTGCTTCACTCGATACGCGCCAACCAGGCAAACCGCAGCTTGCGTGGAAAATAGCAGGTCGAGGGAGCGTCCCGCCCGAGCGAGTTTCGGATGCTACTCCGGTTTTCGCGGAAATGGCCATTCCGAGTACAGCCTTCGAAGGAGAGTGGGAAGAACGAAAATTCCTGGAGAACGAAGAGCTGAAACATGCGCTCGGCTGGCGATCGGTGCCTGATTCCAAGCAAATCATCGAGGCTGCAAACCGGCACGCCGCAGCCCAACTCGACATCCAGGAACAGTATGCAGAGGTAACGCAGCTCGAGCCGGTACACAAGGCTATTCAGGAGCTGAAGCGACAACTCGCATCTACACAGGAGTCAACAGGCGCCTGTCTCGCGTGCTTGGGCTGGGGCAGTGGTTTCGTTTCGAAAGCTGGGTTTCTCCAAACGGAGCTGGAACCGTACCGTAAGATTCTTCGAGCTGTTCCGGCCTTTGCGAGAGCGGTTCGCGAAAATGTGCCGTTTCCGAAGACCCGCCGCATCGTCTTTGCCGGAGGGCGGCCCGCCACATTTCCGGGCTGGGTCAAACTCCAATTAGAGCAATAAGATCCAACGCCTTTCGAAACCGGCAGTGGGGCCGTGAATTTTGGCTCCAGCTTTGCCGATAATCTATATGAGAGGGGGGCAGGGGAGCGGACTCTACATTTAATGACGATTGCGTCTCGACCGGTAGCCATTCCCATTAGCTCGAAACCCGACTATGTATAAGGCGTATTTTGGGTTTTCGGAAAATCCGTTCAACTTAAGCCCTGATCCAGAGTTCCTTTACCGGAGTGCTCAGCACGAAGAGGCGCTGGCGAACTTAATCTACGGGGTTCGCAGCCGGAAAGGCTTTATCGTCCTGACGGGAGAAGTTGGAACCGGCAAAACGACCATGCTCGAGTGCCTGCGAGATTATTTGGATTCGCAGCGCATCGAGTTCGCGTTTATTTTCAATTCCCGATTAACGCCGGATCAGTTTTTCGAAATGATGGCATACGACTTCGATTTGCATTGCGACCGAAAGTCGAAAACGGCGGTTCTATTTGCGCTGAACGCGTTATTGCTGCAGCAAACGGAGCGCGGGCGTACGTGCGTCCTGATCGTCGATGAGGCTCACAACTTGAGCTGGGACGTACTCGAAGAGATCCGCCTGTTGGGGAACCTGGAAAACCGGCAGGGCAAGCTGCTGCAAATCATTTTGGCCGGGCAGCCGGAGCTTGAACGAAAGCTCGATTCTCCGGATTTGCGCCAATTAAAGCAGCGCATTGTGCTCCGTTGCAACTTGAATCCTCTAACGGCTGAGGAATCGAAAGCCTATATCGAAACGAGGCTGGCGCGCGCGGGCATGCCGAATCAGAAGATTTTCTCGCCTGAGCTGATGGAAGAGATCCATACGCGGACGGCGGGCATCCCCCGCCTCATCAATGCGCTTTGCGACAATCTGCTCGTGACGGTGTTCGCGATGGAGCAGCGCGTCGCGACATTCGCCATGCTCGACGAAGTTTCGCAGGATATGCGGCTCGAATGGCCTGGCAGTAATCGAGGACGGCGCGGGCGATCACGATTCGGACTGGGCGAAGAGCATTTTCCTGAAGCCCCCGTCTCTATAGGCAGTTAAGACTCGTCACCGGCTCGGCGCCAGTTCCCGCCAGAGGTTCGTCAAGTATACTTCCCTCAAGGAAGTGGCCATGTCGATCGAAGAGTTGGATCGCAGAGATTTTTTAAAACGCACCGGCGGAATCGGTGCTGGAGCAGCACTGGCTAGCGCCGCGTTTTCACGCCCAGCCTCCCGAAGCTCAAGAGTAAATCCAAGCCGCGTCATTGGAGCGAATGATCGCATCAATATCGGGCTGATTGGTTGCGGCGGCCGTGGCTCGGATGACGGTGAGTCCTTTACCAAGTACGCCCAAGAGAACAACAACGCGTGCCAGATAGTTGCCGTTTGCGATGTCTATGAGAAACGTAAGCGGACCGAGGCGGAGAAATACAAGTGTAAAGGCTTCGGCGATTATCGCGAGGTGCTCGCTCTTCCGGAAGTGGATGCGGTTATCGTTGCGACTCCAGACCACTGGCATGCTCACATTGCGCTTGATGCGATGGATCAAGGCAAGGATGTGTATCTCGAAAAGCCGATGTGTCACACCATTAAGGAGATCAGGCAGTTGGTCGACACGGTTCGCGAAACGAAACGCGTACTGCAGGTAGGCTCACAAACAACATCAGCCGATCAGTGGTGGAAAGCGAAGAAGGCGATCGCCGACGGAATGATCGGAAAAATGATCATGAGCCAGGGATCGTATCATCGCAATTCGATCGAGGGCGAGTGGAACTGGCCCATCGATCAGGACGCGGGTCCTGATGCGTCAGGTGACAACCACATCGATTGGAAAACCTGGCTTGGACCGGCAGCCTCACGGCCGTACGATGCGGATCGCTTCTTCCGCTTCCGCAAATATTGGGACTATTCAGGCGGCATCGCGACAGATCTGTTCTTCCATGTTGTGGCTCCGCTGAACATTTGTTGGGACAAACCGCAATATCCGTCCAAGGTCACTGCCTCGGGCGGGAAATACGTGTTTACAAACGATCGCGAAGTTCCGGATACATTCCACGTGCTCGCGGAGTATCCGGAAGGACACTCGCTGGTCTTGAGCTCTTCCATGGCAAACTCGCAACATATTCCGGGTCTGATTCGGGGCCATGAAGGAACCATCATTATGGTGGAGCATGGAATGTTCGAGCGGCGTACTGAAAATATCACCGTGCGGCCGGAATTAGTTCGGATCGAAGGTCAAGAGGGACGCCATCCATTCCACGATTACAAGTTCGGCCAGGATGAGACAAAAATACCGGTTGAACAGACCGACATGATGCAGGCGCACATAGGCAATTTTCTGCAATGCATGCGCAGCAGGGAAAAACCCCATCTGGATGTTGAGACTGCCGCCCACGCGCAGGTTCTAATCACTTTGTCTGTTGAAGCATACCGCGAAGGCCGGGTGAAGTATTGGGACGAGAAGAACTGGAAATCGGTTGATAAGCCTGTAAAGGTTTAGCCACTCAGTTCACGCCAGATCAGATAAGCTTTCCAAGCGACGTTCAACAACACGAAAATAATTCTCTTGACTCTGACGTTACGTCAAACCCGATGATGAAATCGAGTTCGCAAAGCTGGCAGGAGTTACCGTACGGGCGCTACATCATTACGATCACTTGAACCTGCTCAAACCTAAGCGGTCGAACGCAGGGTATCGCCTGTACGTGGCTTCAGACTTGGAGCGCCTGGAGCAAATCGTGACACTTAGGTTTATCGGCCTGCCTCTGAAAGAGATCCGAACCCCGCTCTGTGAGAAGTCCGGTGGAATTTCAGAGGCGATGCGAAAGCAGCGGGGTGTGTTAGAGCAGAAACGGCGCTTACTTGATCGTGCAATTGACGCAATTCGGCACGCCGAATTGGCCTCGGCCGGAGGGCGCGCTCCAGACATGCAGCTATTGAAAAACATCATTGAGGTGATTGAAATGCAAGAGAACGAGAATTGGGCATTGCGATATCACAACGAATCCGCTCAAGCGAAGATTAAGGACCGACAGAAGCAGTGGAATCCCGAATTGCAGGAGCAAGTCAGCAAACAATGGCTGGAGCTGATTGATGAAGTCCAGACAGCAATAGATCAAGCGGAGGATCCAGCCGGGTCTCACGGGCAGGAATTGGGCCGAAGGTGGAGGGAGCTAGTCGAAGGGTTTACCGGAGGCGACCCGGAGATCACGCAAGGGCTTGCCCGGATGTGGGCTGACAAGCTAAACTGGCCCGAGCATGTTCAGCAAAAGGCGCAGCCCTTCCGCATCACGCCCGAGATGTTTGGATTTGTGCAGCGCGCATGGAGCGCAAGCAAGTAGCGTCTGGGGAGTCGGCCGCTAATCAGCCGCTGAAGATCATCTACCTGAACGCCCTCTTCAGCAGCGTTCTAAGAGTGCCGTCGAGATCGTCGACAATCTAGTCAAAAATTTCAGAGAACGGCACTTCTATATCCGTGCCGTCCAACTTGATGGCTTCGCCGGTGGCCTCTTGCATTCCGTTTTGGCGATAAATCCATACGGTTTTTTCGGCTGGATCGACCACCCATACAACGGGCACGCCGAAGGCCAGGTACTCTTGGACACGCTGGTTCATTCGCGAGAGGGTGTCGTCTCTCGAGAGAACCTCGATGCAAAGGAGAGGAGGTTTCGTTAGAACTTGCTCCGATGGCGCGCCGGAGGTCACAACCAGATCCGGCACGCGATATTTGCCTTCACGGATGCGCATCCGCAACTCCGTTCGAGCCAGCAACCCTATATTTCGAAATCTACTGAAAAATACAGCTAGTTGGGTTTGGACCGTGCTGTGATCCCACTCTCCCAAATTGCGCTCCTCAACGACGCCATCGACGTAATCGCAGTCGGGCCGATAAACAGTGTGTAGGTACTCTTCGACAGAGATCTGCGTGCCTACCGCCATATAGCAAGTATGTCATTCATTGCGGTTTGCTGAGGCGGAGCCCGAGCTCGCGAAGCTGGCGGTCCGGCACGGGCGAGGGCGCATCACACATCAGGTCCGTGCCTTTTGCTGTCTTTGGGAACGGAATCACTTCTCGAATCGACTGCTCGCCTGCCAGAATCATCACGAGGCGGTCCAAGCCGAGAGCAATTCCGCCGTGTGGTGGCGCTCCATATTCGAGTGCTTCTAGCAGGAAACCAAAACGCTGGCGGGCTTCTTCTTCGCTGAATCCGAGCGCTCGAAAGACTTTGGTTTGAAGGTCGCGACGATGAATACGTATGGAGCCGGAACCGAGCTCGACTCCATTGAGAACGAGATCGTAGGATTTCGCGCGACAATGCGCCGGATCACTCGTGAGCTTTTCGAGATCCTCGTCGTGCACGGACGTGAACGGGTGATGCGCCGCGTTCCAGCGCTTCTGTTCCTCATCCCACTCGAACATCGGGAAATCGGTGACCCAAAGAAACTTGAATACCTCCGGATCGAGAAGCTTGTGCCGGTCGTTATACTTCTGCGCAATTGACAAGCGAAGTTGTCCACACGCTTGCAGCGCGGTCTGCTCCGGCAGCGCGCCTTTTTCCTCGCCCGCCCAGGCCGCGAGAACAAGCAGATCATCTTCGGCCTGATTGATTCGCCCGCGAAGCCGAGTAACAGGTTCGGGGAAATCTCGCTCGAGGCGCTTGAGATCGTCATAGATTCGTAGCCCGCGTTCCTGGCCGAGTGCTTTGATTTCATCGCGCTCTTTGCGGCTTAGCTGGCCGGTCTTCGGAATGTGAATGGCCACCAGGGGCAGACCATTTGTAGTCAGGCTTGTCCCTGTGAAAAGATCTTCGACGCAATGGAACGGCGGAATCCGTAAATCGGGTTTATCGCTGCCATACGACCGCATCGCTTCTGCATAGGTCATCCGCGGAATCTCTTTGGCAGCAGGTTTGCCGGCCGCCTCGCATACTTTACGAATCAACGGCTGAATTACTTCATAGATCTGCTCCTGCTGGGGAAAAGACATTTCGAGGTCGATCTGAGTGAATTCAGCTTGGCGGTCGGCGCGCATATCCTCATCTCGGAAGCAGCGCACGATCTGAAAATAGCGATCGTAGCCGCTGACCATGAGTAATTGCTTGAAGAGCTGCGGCGACTGCGGAAGTGCATAGAAATTTCCAGGTTGCACGCGGCTTGGTACAAGGTAGTCGCGAGCTCCTTCGGGGGTCGAGCGCGTCATGAATGGTGTTTCAATCTCGAGAAATCCTTGTTCAAAGAGTGCCTGCCGGATGGCGAGAGAGATCTTCGATCGCATAATGATGTTGCGCTGCATGCGGGGGCGGCGCAGATCGATGTAGCGATATTTTAGGCGGACGTCTTCCTTAACGTCTCCGCTGCCTTCCAGCGGGAATGGCGGCGTGCGGGATTCGTTTAAGATCCAGATCCTAGACACGGCAACTTCTATGGCGCCTGTCGCGAGACTCGTGTTAACCGTTTCGGCGCTTCGCAGCGACACGGTTCCCTCCGCTGCAATGACGAACTCCGAGCTGAGATCTTGCGCGCGCCTGTGCGTCTCCGGATTCCTGCTCTCGTCCAAGACGAGCTGTGTTATTCCGTCCCGGTCGCGCAAATGAATGAAGATCAGACCCCCCAGGTCGCGGCGGCGATGTACCCAGCCCATGAGCAACGCCGGCTTCCCGGCATCACTCGCGCGCAGCTCTCCGCAGGTATGGGTTCGGCGCAAACCGCCAAGCAGATCCAGTTGCACTTCTGGCATGCGCTTCTACTCTTCTTTCTTGCTGCCAGCCAACCGATCTAGGAGCTCTTGGCGGGTCAGCCGTACTTGGTCTCCCGACTTCATATCTTTCAGGGTGTAGGTTTGTGTCACGATCTCTTCATCGCCGACGAGCAGCGTGTATCGAGCGCCTAGTTTGTTTGCAATTTCCAGCATGCGCTTCAATTTGTGATCCACCCCGACTTCAACCGAAATATCCAGGTCTCGGATCTCTCGCGCGAGCACGCCAGAGTGGCGAATGGCGACATCGCCCATGGGGGCGAGGTAAAGATCCAAAGCCGGCATGTGCATACTTGAGTTTTCTTCAGCAATCATGACCAGCCGGTCTTCTCCGATTGAGAAACCGATCCCCGGGGCCGGAACTTTCGATCCGAGGCTCTCGGCCAAGCCGTCATACCGGCCGCCGCCCAAGATTGAGTTCTGCGCGCCGAGAGATCCGTGGGTAATTTCAAACGTTGTGCGCGAATAATAATCGAGGCCGCGAACCAGCCGGGGTTTTACCGTGTAGGCGATCTGGCGATTATCGAGAAACTCGCGCACGCGCCGAAAGTGATCTTCATCTTCGGGATCCAAGTAGTCAAGAATGGATGGAAGCTGGTCAATGAGCGGCTGATCTTGGGGCACTTTACAATCGAGTACACGCAACGGATTCGTTTCGGCACGGCGCCTACAATCTTCACAGAGGCGAGGCGCGAGCTCCTTCAATTGGACTCGCAAGGTTTCGTTGTATCTCGCGCGAGAATCCTTCGAGCCAATGGAATTAATCAGCAACTCAAAGCTTCCAATTTGTAGCTGCTCGAGAATGCGAACGACGAGCTCGATCATTTCGGCGTCGATGGCCGGCGAATCAGAACCGATCGCTTCAGCGCCAATTTGATAGAACTGCCGGAACCGGCCCTTCTGGGGACGCTCGCGGCGAAACATGGGGCCTAAGTAATAGAGCCTTTGCACACCCGATTGCTGATCGAGCCGGTGTTCAATGTAGGCACGTAAAACGGGCGCGGTGTTCTCGGGACGGAGCGTCAACGAACTGCCGTCTCGATCTTCGAAGGTATACATCTCTTTGGAGACGATATCGCTCTCTTCGCCAACACTGCGCGTAAAAAGGGCAGTCTCTTCAAGAATCGGAGTACGGATTTCGCGGTAATTAAAGCGCGCGAACATGCGTCTTGAGGCTGCTTCGACCTGGTTCCAAATTCCGCTCACGGGGGGCAGGATATCCCGCATGCCTTTAACGGCGCGGATCAAGATTGCTCGTCCTTGTAGGCAGCCGTGATTTCGACGTAGCTATCGCAGTTCTTCCGAAACCGCTCTGCTTCTTCTGCGCTCACCTCGCGCCGTATCTTAGCGGGGCTGCCCATAACGACGGTTTGGGGCGGTACCTGCATGCCTTCCGTCACGAGAGCGCCAGCCGCGACCACTGCGCCAGCGCCGATCTTTGCTCCGTTCAGTACAAGCGCTCCAATTCCGATCAGCGCGCCATCTTCTACTTCGCATCCATGCAGCACCACGGCATGACCGACGGTGACGCGATTTCCAATGATGCAGGGATAGAGGTCGCGATCTACGTGCAAGACGGTGTTGTCTTGAATACTGGTTTCGTTCCCAACGCGCACGTAGTTTACGTCACCACGAATACTGACGTTTGGCCAAACACTTGTGCGCTCACCTATAACCACGTCGCCTATAATTTGAGCGCTGGAATGAACGAATGCGGAATCCGCGATGCGCGGCATTACGCCCCGATAAGCCTGGATCATGAAGAGATACCGATGAGCGCAACCGCTAACTTCCGGTGCGCGGTAGACAGACTAGCTCACAGTCGTCGTTCTTAAGCCATCCTAACATCCGCCGTTAGAATGAAAAACATGCGACTCGCCGTGCTGTGCGCGTTTTTTGGAGGCGTGGTTAGCGTCTCCCCCCAAATTCCTGCAAAAGCCCCATTCACGTTTGACGCAATGATGAAGCTGGTTCGAATTGACGATCCGCAGCTCTCGCCGGATGGAAAACTCGTTGCTTTCACAGCGCAGACAATCGACGTGGCAGGTGACAAGAAGATAACGCAGATCTATGTTGTTCCTGTCGAGGGCGGCGGCCCGCAACAGTTGACGAAAGAAGGAAGCTCAAACACGAGGCCGCGCTGGACGCCCGATTCCAAGCGCATATTGTTCATTTCAGATCGCAGCAATGGACAGCAGGTCTGGTCGATGACTCCAAACGGAAGCGACCAGAAGTCCGTCACCAACGTTCCGACAGGAGCTGACGGCGTCACCATTTCTCCGGATGGGAAATTGATTTTGTTCGTAAGCGATGTGTATCCGGGCTGTGAGCCAGCGAACGCGTCCTCGGGAGTGGAGTACGATCCCGCCTGCAATAAAACAAATCTGGATCAGGAAGCAGCGAGCAAGATGAACGCGCGCGTCTACACGGCTTTACTGTATCGCCATTGGACTCAATACGAAGGAAAGCGGCGGACCCATCTTCTCGTTCAGAGATCTGACGGCAGTGGCAAAATTTGGGACCTAACCCCAGGCGACCCGAACACGCCGCCGTTCTCACTGGGCGGGCCTGAGCAGTACGCCTTTTCGCCTGATAGCGTGGATGTAACGTATGTCGCGATCACTGATTCCGATCCCTCCACGAGTACAAATTCTGATCTGTTCACGGTTCATGCGACTGGCGGAGAAGCGAAGCGAATAACAACGAATCCTGGCGCAGATCAGGGGCCGCTCTATTCGCCCGATGGAAAGTATCTCGCTTATCGCACGCAGATTCGGGGCGGTTATGAGAGCGATCAGTGGCGTCTTGCCGTGCTCGAGCTGGCAACGGGCAAGATGAATACGTTGACGGATTCGCTCGATCGCTGGGTAGAGAACTACACTTGGTCGCCGGATTCAAAAAACATTTTCTTTACCACCGATGACCACGGGACGAGTCCTCTGCTCATGATGCCCGTGGCCGGAGGGGCTATTCGTACGATTGCGCAAGGACCCACAACCGTGGGCGGAATGCAGTTTACACCCGATGAAAAGATCATGATCTACACGGAGCAGAGCGGGTCACGACCAATCGAGATCAATAAAGCGATGTCCAAAGGCGGCTCAGGTGTCCCGCTGACGCACTTGAATGACGCTGTGTTTGATCAGTACCAGTTGACTCCTTTTGAAACGATTTCGGTGGATGGGGCGGATGGAGCAAAGGTCGAGAGCTTCGTGGTCAAGCCCCCCGGTTTTAATGCGTCAGTAAAGTATCCCGCGCTCTTTCTAATACACGGAGGGCCCGAAAGCGAGTGGGGGGAAGTATGGACTTATCGCTGGAATGCACAAGTATTCGCTGCCGCCGGCTACGTGGTCATCATGCCCAATCCGCACGGCTCAGTTGGTTACGGGCAGAGCTTCACCGATGCTGTGAATGGTGATTGGGGCGGCCGCCCGTATGACGACATTATGGCGACGGTGGATTATGCCGGCAATCTGCCATACATCGATAAAGACCGAATGGTCGCAGCAGGGGGATCGTACGGCGGGTACATGATCGATTGGGTTCTGGGGCACACAGACCGGTTCAAGGCTCTCGTCTCCCATGCCGGTGTCTACGATCTAGAAAGCGAGGCAGGCACGACCGAAGAGCTCTGGTTTCCGAAATGGGAGTTCCAGGGTTTCCCGTGGGAGAACCGCGAGCTTTACGAAAAATGGTCGCCGAGCTCGTTTGCGAAGAACTTTAAAACGCCCACGCTTGTCACTCACGGCGAGTTAGATTATCGAGTGCCGGCTGGGCAGGGAGAGGAACTGTTCACTGCTTTGCAGGAGCTCAAGATTCCATCGAAGCTGGTGCAATTTCCGGACGAGGGGCACTGGATTCTGAAGCCGCAGAATAGCCAGTTCTGGTACACGACTGTTATCGATTGGCTCAATGAATATACGAAGAAAACGCCAGCGGATGTGAAGCCAGCGCAGTCGCCGAACTAAATTCGGAACAAGTCTTCCACCCGGAAGGTTTGTCCGACGACGCTCTTGAAGGTGTCGCGCTCTCCAAATACTTGAGGATCGCGTCTTCCGGCGGAGTAGACGTGAATGGTTCGGCTACTTGGGTAAACGAGCCATACTTCGAGAGAGCCGGCTTCGAGATATTGCTTTACCTTCAATTGCATGTCGTCAGCTCTATGGCTTGGGGAGACAACTTCAACAGCCAACAGAGGAGCTCCGGGGAACCATCCCTCCGGGGGATCCTCTCCGACATCGGCGCGCCGGTTGACTGCGACATCCGCGCCGCGCACAGTGGCGGCGTCCGGATTGGGATCCAAGATGAAGCCTGAATCTGCGCCCACAACGATGTATTCTTCCCGATTAAGGGCATTCTGCAATATTGCCGCGATCCTCACGATCAACGCGCCGTGCCTATATCCTGGTGGAGGCAATGTGATTAGCTCTCCCTGACTGAGCTCGTGCTGTGTCCCGTCTCCCGGGTCTGGTAAGGCAGCGAATTGGTCCAGTGTCAGAGTGGTTCGCGTTGCCATAGTCAATAACCAGCTTACGCCGAAAAAGAGATGTAACCGGACATCAGATGACACAAGCCGCCATCCGCAGCAGGAGATCGTTGATATTTCTTATCAGCTCGCGGCTCGCGGCCTTCTTTGCCGTATTGGGGCCCGGTTTTATCACTGCGAACGTTGATAACGATCCAGGCGGCATTCTCACTTACTCGCAGGCTGGGGCGAAGTTTGGGTACCAACTTCTCTGGACGCTCATTCCCACGACCATTGCGCTGATCGTTGTGCAAGAAATGGCGGCACGCATGGGCGCGATTACGGGGAAAGGACTTTCGGACCTAATCCGCGAAGAGTTCGGCTTGCGCGCGACGTTTTTCACAATGATCGTGCTCGGTTTCGCGGACTTCGGCAACATCATCGCCGAATTTGCGGGTCTGTCCTCAGGAATGGGCATTTTTGGAATCAGCAAGTACATCGTCGTTCCCATTGGCGCAGTCTTGGTTTGGAGCCTTATTGTTCGCGGGCGTTACAAGCCGGTCGAGCGGATTCTCGTCTTCGCCTCGCTGATCTATTTCGCCTATCCAGTATCCGCGTTTTTCGCGAGGCCGAACTGGGATCTCGCGTTAAAACAGACCTTTATCCCCACCCTGAGCAGCGATCCGGCTTATTTGGTGATGATCATCGGATTGGTGGGAACAACCATAACGCCCTGGATGCAGTTTTATTTGCAAGCCGCTGTCGTAGAGAAGGGGATCGATAGGCGGAACTACGCGATCTGCCGGCTTGACGTGATCACGGGCTGTATCGTGACCGATGTAATTGCATTCTTCATTGTTGTCGCTTGCGGTGCGACGATCTACCATTCGAATCATCCCGCCATTGAAGATGTGGGCCAAGCGGCGCTGGCACTAAGGCCGTTTGCAGGAAAATTCGCCTCGCTACTCTTTGCCGCCGGACTCATCAACGCCTCGCTGCTTTCGGCGGCAATTTTGCCGTTGGCAACCTCCTATAACGTTTGCGAGGGGCTGGGTTTCGAGTCCGGGATCGATAAGCGCTTCTCGGAAGCGCCTGTCTTCTATTGGCTTTACACTCTGCTCGTCGGCGGAGGCGCGGCTTTTGTCCTCATTCCCAGGCTGCCCCTCCTCAAAGTAATTCTTTGGTCGCAGGTCGCAAATGGCATTCTTCTGCCCTTCGTGCTGGTTTACATGTTGCTTCTCGTGAACCGACCCCGGCTGATGGGCGGCTATAAGAACAAAGCGTGGCAAAACTGGATCGCATGGGCTACTGCAGCGGTTATGATTTTGCTAACGTTCGCCTACATTTACACCAGTATTGTTTCTTGAGCGCAAGAATGTAGCGGAGAGAAGACGGTGCCATTCGGCACGTATCTTAAATAACCCAGCAGATCTCAAGAGGTCACTAGAGAAGAACTGCCCGGGGCTATGACTTAACTCCAGTACCCATCATGTGTGGCATTGCGGGATACGTGTCTGCCGCGCCTTCGTCAGATTCCGAGCGCATTCTCCAGCGCATGACAGATTCCATCGCGCATCGCGGACCCGACGATTACGGCTATTATCACGACGCGCATGCGCATCTCGGGCACCGGCGGCTCAGCATTGTTGATCTGGGGGGCGGCCACCAGCCTATGGCCAATGAAAGCGGCTCTCACTGGATTATTTTCAATGGCGAGATCTTCAACCACGCTGAGATTCGGCCGACGCTTGAACAAGCAGGTCATCGTTACAGAAGCCGTTGCGATACCGAAACGATCGTTCACGCGTATGAGGAATTCGGGGCAGCATCGGTGGATCTGTTCCGCGGGATGTTTGCATATGCCATTTGGGACTGCGAGAAGCGGCGGTTATTCGCAGTTCGCGATCGTTTAGGAATTAAGCCCTTCTATTACTACTGGGACGGCCGTATCTTTGCGTTCGCATCTGAGATCAAGGCGCTGCTTATGCACCCTTCGATTCACGCCGGTCTCGAAGCTGAGGTCCTTCCGGAATATCTCGGTTTCGGCTACATCAGCGATGAGCGCACCCTGTTTCAGGGTATTCGGAAACTCATGCCGGGTCATTACGTGTTGCTTGATGTGAGTCGTGCCAAGCCGAAGCTCGAAGAGTGCCAGTATTGGGATGTTCCCCGACCTTCGCGCACAAATACGTCGGAACAAGCTCTTATTGCGGAGACGCGCCTGAGGTTGGAAGAATCCGTGCGCTTACGGCTGATGAGCGACGTCCCGCTGGGCATGTTTCTCAGCGGAGGTATCGATTCGAGTGCGATCGCGGCACTGACAAACCGGCTCACAAACCGACCGGTTCAAACGTTTTCGGTTGGGTATAGAGAACGTGAATTTACAGAGCTGGGGTACGCCGCTGAGGTAGCGCGCGCAATCGGCACCGAGCACCGGGACGTGACGATTGGCATGGACCAGTTCTTCAATGAGCTTCCCCGCCTGATCTGGCACGAGGACGAACCGATCGCCTGGCCGTCGAGTGTTTCGCTTTATTTTGTTTCCCGGCTTGCAGCGGCGCATGTGAAGGTGGTTCTGACCGGCGAAGGAAGCGATGAGATTTTTGGCGGGTATGAACGTTATCGCTGGAACCTGATCAACTTTCGAGGAGCGAAGGTTTACGGCCTCACCCCGGCATTTATCAGGGAAGGCCTCCATGCCCACCTCGAGGCTACTCCACTGCTGAACTCATCGTTACGGCGCAAGCTGCGGCATACGTTTCTTGGCCGCGAGACGAACCTGGAATCGCTTCTACTCGATAATTTCTATTGCGCATTCTCGCGAAAAGAACAGAACCAATTTCTTAAATCCAAACCCAACGCGGTTTACGGCAACTATCTCCGTTATTGGAAGGAACGCGATGGGTGCTCGTTACTCTCTCGCATGCTCTATGCAGATCAGAAGACATATTTGGTGCAACTTCTGATGAAGCAGGACCGGATGAGCATGGCGGCCTCAATTGAGAGCCGGGTGCCGTTTCTCGATCACACGCTTGTCGAATTTTCGACAACTATTCCAGATGCGCTCAAAATCCGCGGGAAAACGCAAAAATACATTTTGAAACGCGCGGCTGCGGATCTCTTGCCCGCAGAAATTGTCCATCGCAAGAAAATGGGATTCCCAACGCCGCTTCGGCAATGGTTGCTCGATCCTGCGGCCAAGCCAATTTACGATGCTCTTGTCGACCGGAAGGGTTTACTCGGTTCCATCCTCGATAAGCGCGCGACGGAACTGCTCATTCACCGGCACCTTGCGAAGCACGAAGAAGCCACCGATCGTCTTTGGCGCTTGCTGAACCTCCAGCTTTGGGGCGATTTGTTCATTACGGGGCGAGGCTCGCGATGGGAGCAAGGCGTCCTTTCATCGCAAGCGGCAGGTCAGCCGGTCGCAACTGAAGTATGAAGATTCTGTGGGTGAAGTCCGATTTCCTTCATCCGACGAATCGGGGCGGGCAAATTCGCACGCTCGAGATGTTAAAGTGCCTGCACAAAAGGCATGAGATTCACTACGTTGCATTCGACGACGGCAAGAACCCGGAAGGAATCGAGAGAAGTTCCGAATACTGCTCATGCGCTTATGCAGTCCCTAATTCTGTTCCTCCGCACCGCTCCCTCCGATTTGTAGGGCAGCTCTGCGAAGGGCTAGTTTCGCCTATGCCCGTAGCTGTAAAACGCTATGCGTCGGTAGCAATGAAGCGCCAGATCCAGAAGCTGCTGGATGAACAGCGGTTTGACAGTTTGGTTTGTGATTTCTTATTTCCCGCCTCTAACCTTCCGGATATTAGCCGCTCCGTGCTCTTCCAGCACAATGTGGAGTCAGTCATCTGGCAGCGTCACTTCGAGCAAGCAAAGAATCCTGCCAAGCGAGCTTATTTCAAAATGCAAGCACAACGAATGCGTGCATTTGAAATGGCCGTTTGCCGCCGCGCGGGACGCGTAGTTGTTGTCTCGGAAAGCGATCGGGAGAACATGCGCAGTCTGTTTGGAGTGGACGGTATCACTTGTGTTGAGACCGGGGTGGATCTTCAGTACTTCGCTCCTCGCCGGCCTCTCATTGCGCGATCGAGCGAACCGGGACTGAATGGAAAATCGATTGCTTCCGATCTGATCTTTACGGGCTCCATGGACTGGCTTCCAAATATCGACGCTGTGCAGTTTTTTGCAGGCGAGATTCTGCGGCGCATTCGAAAGGAGCGGCCGAACGTCCGGTTCATGATTGCCGGCCGGCGTCCAAGTTCGGCCGTGCGGATTCTCGCAGCGCGCGATTCTGGAATCGGAGTCAGCGGCACTGTTTCCGATATCAGGCCCTATCTTTGGGCGAGCACGGTTGCTGTCGTTCCGCTGCGTGTCGCGGGCGGAACGCGGCTGAAGATCTTTGAGGCAATGGCAGCCAAGCTGCCGGTAGTGTCCACTTCGATCGGTGCCGAAGGTCTCCCGGTTGAAAACGGACGGCATCTCGCAATTGCGGATGAGCCGGAGAGCTTTGCCCGCTGCTGCCTGGATCTTCTGGCCGACGCCGAGCTGCGGAGCCGCACGGCGGATCGCGCCTGGAATTTTGTTTCGAGCCGGTTCTCATGGGATGCAGTCACACGCGAGTTTGAAGTGGCTCTCAAATCCGGTCCGCGCCCGAATTAGGAGACTTCTCGACGTGGATGTAAGACCAGGCGACTTCAAGAACGTTTCCAGCACACGCAAAAAAGGCGGCGCTGCCGTGTTGCTTTCCATTTATTTGTTCATGCTGTACTCGCGTGTATTCGAAGCAACCATGCTGATCGGTATTCCAAATATCTATCTGATGCTGATCTTGTCCGCGGTTGCTTTGTTAATAGTTCTCTTCAAGGGCGGAATCTTGCGAGCCGCAAGAACGCCGGCCGGGATGCTGCTGCTTGCGTTCACTCTTTGGGCGATAGTAATTCTCCCTTTCAGCAGTTGGAAGTCCGAGAGTCTCCATGAATTCCTGAACGTTTGGCTCAAGTCGGTATCCGCTTTCTTCATCATTGTTGGTCTGACCACTACGTTTGAGCATTCCGAAAAAGCATTTTCGGCCATGGGATACGGAGCAGCGGTTTCTGCCTTGCTGCTGACGGCAACGAATCACTACTATCGAGACCGGGTAACCTCATTCGGAAGTCTCGGTAACGCGAATGAGGTGGCCTTTCACATCGCCTTTGGCTTGCCATTCCTTTTCTTGCTCATTTCGCGCGCAAAGATTCTATACAAGATTCCACTTGCAGTGATTGCCTTGCTTTCGCTTGCCTTAGCCGTGAAGACGGCTTCGCGCGCCGGGCTCATTATCGTAGCTGTAATCGTTACCATCGCGCTGCTGAAGGTTTCGTTCGCAAACAAGTTCAAGATTCTGTCGCTTGCGGGGGTTGCGCTGCTTATCGGATTTGTTGCCGCCGAGAAGAGCCAGATCGAGCGCTACAAGACGATTTTCGGTTCGAGCGATACATCTGCCGAGGTGTTGTCGGCTGAAGAATCGGCTGCCAGCCGGAAGCACAAACTCGAGCAAAGCATCGAGCTCACGTTCGCTCACCCCGTGACGGGAGTCGGAATGGGCGTCTTTATTCCAGCCGCCGCCGAGTTATCCAAAGAACGAGGAGAAAAACAGGACTGGCTCGCAAGTCACAACTCGTATACGCAAATCTCGAGTGAAACTGGCCTGGTCGGCTTTGCGTTGATATTCGCGGTGTTCGCAGTTACGATCGGCGAACTGTTGAGGCTTCATCGGACTGCGCAACGATTGAAGCTAAATAACGTGCAAAGCATGGCGTTGTGCATGCTGCTCAGCTCCATTGCGCTCACGATTCATTTCTTTTTCGACGCCATTGCTTACGACTTCTACTTGCCGATGGTTGCAGGCCTTGCTACATCGCTGGTGAACGCGGCGCGGCCGCTAATAGAGAAGGCTGAAGCGTCACCTGATGCAGGGCGAACGGAAAGTCCGGCTGCTCCCGTCCGCTTGAAAACTCAAACGGTCGCGAGCACGCCTTCTGACCTGCCGGCTCTAGCTCTGAAACAACCAGAAAGCGAACGCCCGAGGCCGAATCCGTACAAACTTGGCCGCCGTCGCTGATCCCTAAGTGACCGAAATTACGCCTGTTTCGTCTAAACTCATAGTCGGGTATGGACGGATCGGCGGCATTTTCGGCAGCTCGCGCTCAAGAGGCCATTTCTCCGTCCGCAGGGGAGGTAACGCTCCCGTTTGAGCCGCTTCCTCAATTTCGTCAAAACGTTCTGGAAGAGAATCCAGCGCGCGCGGATAGCAAAGGCAAGCGCATCGGCATCTTTATTGTCACCTTTAATGCCATAACAACGCTGAACAAAGTGCTTCGGCGGATTACTCCCGATGTGTGGCGCAATGTCGAGCAGGTGGTCGTCTTCGATGACGCAAGTGAAGACGCAACTTACGAATTGGCTGTCGGCATTCAGACGATGAGCAATCTGCCGCAGTTGCGCGTATTGAAGCATTCTAAAAACCTGGGTTACGGCGGCAATCAGAAAGCGGGCTACCGCTATTTCATCGAGCAAGGGTTTGACATTGTTGTCCTGCTTCACGGCGACGGCCAATATGCGCCGGAGTTGCTTTCCCACATGTACGCGCCGTTAGTTGCCGGCGAAGCAGATGCTGTGTTTGGCTCACGAATGATGAAGGATTTCGGGGGGCCGCTAAAGGGTGGCATGCCGCTCTATAAGTACATCGGGAACCGGGTGCTTACGTCAATCGAGAATCGCGCATTGGGGCTGCGTCTCACTGAGTTTCATAGCGGCTACCGGGCTTATAATCTGCATGCTCTTTCGCAGATTAAGCTGGACAACCTTACCGATGATTTTCATTTCGACACAGAGATCATCATCAAACTGCATCACCAAGGGTTTCGGATCAAAGAAGTACCGATTCCCACCTTCTATGGTGACGAGATCTGCTACGTCAACGGGACCAAGTACGCAAAAGCAATCGTTCGATCTTTGTACCACTATCACGCCAGCGCGAGAGCGGTGCGCCCGTATCCCGAGTTCGAGGAGTATTTTGTTCCCTACCCGATCAAACGCAGCCCCTATTCCAGTCATTACTATGCATTCCGGTTGATTGGGAGAAACCAACGCGTTCTAGAGCTGGGGGGTGGCGATGGATCTTTCGGCGCGGAGCTTGTGCGCGCGGGAAATTCCGTGGTTGCAAGCAGGTTGGAAAGTCAGCCGCGCTCAACAGGAGAAGTATTCGGCCGCGTTCTTATGCTCGATACACTTGAGCACCTTCGGGAGCCAGCCGAACCGGTTGAACATGTGAAACGGCTTCTCGCTCCTAGGGGCCGGTTGATCATCTCAGTGCCAAACGCGGTGAACTTCACGGTCCGGGCGATGGTGTTAATGGGCCGATTTAACTACAGCGATCGCGGCATTCTCGATTGGTCGCACGTGCGCTTCTTTACCGCCAAATCGATTACTGCTTTACTAGAGAAGCACGGATACAGAATCACGGCGAGGCATTACACGGTGATTCCTCTGGAGCGTGTCATTCCGATTCGGCCGGATGGCGCGCTGCTTCGTTTTGGCAGCCGTGTTTTGCGCGTGATTACGAGGATTGCTCCTGGTCTCCTCGCTTATGAGATCGTGATCGCCGCTGAGCGAGCCGATCAAAGCTCGATCCCGATAAACACCCGTTAGCTCGTAGCCGGCGTTACGTGCTGTGCCGCGCTCTCGTTCCGAGGAGGCGGCAACAACAGCGGCTCTTGCGGAATTACAATCCAGCAGGCGACGTAAATAATTAGCCCGACACCCACAGGCCAAACGGTTAAACAAATCATCAGAACGCGGACGAGCGTTACGTCAATGCCGAGATAATGTGCAATGCCTGAACAGACTCCGGCAATTTTCTTGTCATCGCGTGAACGGCGGAGCACGCGCGCCGGTTGACCCGTTTGGGAGCGCAAAGCATCCTTGCCGGTCCCGCATTGCGGACAATACCGAAACTCATTTCGAAGCTCAATGCCGCACGAACTGCAGTACATATTGATCCTCTCCTTAAAAACGCGAAACCCTCGTCAAAAGTTCCAAACTCTCGTCCTTTACTTTTGCAAAATCGACTGGCCTTTGGCGGTCCGGTCCATCACCAATGCTCGGGCCCCGGCTAGATCGACTTTGCCAGTCGCGAGCACCGGAATTGCATCGACCAGATAGAAGTTCTCTCGTTTCGGAATCCATAACGGGGGCAGATCCGCCGCTTGAAGGTGGTCTATCAGTTCCGCAGGCGTTATGTCATCCACCGTATAAAGCACCGCTAAGCGTTCGCCGCGCTTTTCATCAGGGATCCCAGTTACAAAACAAGGTGTGTGCTGAAGAATGTCACTGAGTGCCTCTTCAACCTTGAGATGGGGAACCATCTCACCGCCGATCTTGCTGAATCGCGCGAGCCGGTCAGTTATGTATAGATAACCATCTTTATCGATGTAACCTAGATCGCCAGTTACGTAATAGCCATTGCACAAAACCTGGAGTGTTTTTTCAGGCGCGCGATAGTAACCCACCATCCGGCTTGGACCATTCACCAGCAGCATTCCCTGTTCTCCTTCCGGCAATGGCTGAAATGTTTCCGCATCGACAACGCGAACAGCAACCCCTGGGAGCGGACGACCGACACTTCCTTCCCGCGATCCGTCTTGAATCATCGCTCCGTTTACAACGTCGGGAGTATTGACGGCCACACCAGGGCCGACTTCCGTGCAGCCATAACCGGCCAAAGGCCGAATTCCGAATTTTTTTTCGAACTCTTCGGCGACCGACTCTCGAAGTTTTTCGGCGCCGACGAGGACGTACTTGAATGACGAGAACTGTTCGCGCGTGCACTTGCGGGTGTATTGCGAGCAGAATGTCGGAGTCGAGAGGAAGAACGTCGGATGGTGCGCGGCTGCGAGTTCGCCAATTGTTTTTGGATCGGTTGGATTTGCATGGAAGACAACCGGAAAACCGAGGATCAGTGGGAACCAAAGACCGAACGTGTAGCCGAAGGAGTGAAATAGCGGAAGCGCTGCGAGCATGGAGTCGCTCATGTTGATCGGAAAAATTGACCTGACCGCGTCAAGATTCGATACCAGATTCCAGTGCGATAGCTCTACTCCTTTCGGCACGCCGGTGCTGCCGCTCGAGAAGACAATGCAAGCGATATCGTCGGGTGTAACTCGGCCGAGGATTAAACGAGACGGAGCGAATCGAGCAGTAATAAAAGCGCGGATCTTATCGCTCCGAGTAAATCGCCGAAGCAGATCTTCCAGATAGATGATTCGAGGCGCACCTTGTGAGCCGCGCAGACTATCGAGCAGTTCGGTGAGGTTGGCTTTTTCAACGAACAAACGGGAAGTAAGTACGGTTCGAATCTCGCAGAGTTCTGTCGCGGCGCGCACATTCTGCTCGCCTGCCGTGAAATTTAAGTTCACGGCCGTTCGTCCTGCGAGTGTTATCCCAAAGTTTGCGACTGCGCCGCCGACGGACGTGGGCAATAATAGCCCGATGTTCTGCTGATTTGTCTCCGCTCGATTCAACCAGTTTCGAATCAGAATTCCTGCCGTGAGCGTCTCGCCGAAGTTGAGACGCTTCTTTGTGGAATCGGCCATAGCAGGTTGTGACCATTTGCGTCGTGCTGCTTTAATAAGGCGATGGCCAAGCGTTGAGTCCGGTTTCTTTCGTAACGCCACTGTTTCACTCTCGAGCTCCAGCACGCGCTGCCGAATCTCGTGAACAGAAACCCGGCCGCGTATCGGATCGCCAATGAATACCGTTACTTCGCAGCGCCAAGCGCGGATCCAGCTCCTGATCGATCTTGACCCATTCGCCGCGAGTGGGTGTCGGGAAAGGCCGCCCAGATAAATGGGAATTACGGGCGCTTCCGGCGAAGCTTTGATGACCCTTTCGATGCCGCGCTGGAACGGGCGGATGTGCCCGGTTCGCGTCAGACCGCCTTCAGGAAAGATGCAGACCAATTCTCCCGAGTTCAGCTCATCAGAAGCTTGATGCAGAGCGCGCAGCATTTGCTTGGGAGCGGCGGGATCAATCGGGATCGCGCGTAAGACCTGAAGAAAGGGCTTGAGGGGCTTCAGATGGAAGTACGGTTTCCACATCAAAAAACGAACGAACCGGTGCGTCGAGCAGCCGATTAATATCGCGTCGACATAAGAGACGTGATTTGAAACCAGCAGTGCGCCGCCATCTTGCGGAATCTTATCGGCCCCAAGAACGCGAACGCGGAAAGCCACTTTTATGAGGGCAAAGAGCAGAAGCCTGAGCGAATTTGCCAGCAAAGTATAAAGCACATACAGCGTAGCCAGCAGCGTTACTAGACCGAGCGCGCCCAAAATGTAACTTGCAGGCCAGTGGACCCGGTCGTGAAGCAACGACAGCATGCCTGACGCGAGCAACATGCCGGCTGTGTTTAGGAAATTGTTTGTAGCGAGTATTCGGCCTTTCTCCTGATTCCCGGCTCGCTCCTGGAGAAACGCATTGAGAGGCACGAAAAACAATCCGCCGGAAACGCCGATCGCGACTAGCCAGATGGTCGCCCAGCCATATGTGTTCGTGGAGCTCAAAACGATCGAGAATAGGCCGAGCAAGAATGAACCCAGGGGAACAAGTCCCAGTTCGATGTGCTCGCGTGAGAACCAACCGGCCGTGATACTACCCACGCCGATCCCGACGGCAAGCGCCGCGGACAAGTAACCGATGCTTGTTTCGCTCGCATGGAGGGCTTCCTTGCCCAGCAGCAAGACCGCCATTTGAAACAGCGCGCCGATAAACCAGAAGTACGAAATTCCAAAAACTGTGAGCCACAGTGCCCGATTCTCTTTTAAACGGAGTGCGCCCAGCCAGACCTCCTGAAAGGGATTCCAATGAAAGCGTTCTGCCGAGCCAGAAGGCGGAACTTTCGGAATACGCAGGCTTGTGAGTGTCCCGATGACAGCGATCGCGAGCAGGGTTCCGCCCATCTTCCACGGATCGTGTTTCCAGAATCCGATCAAAAACACGCCGAAACTTGTACCGAGAACAATTGCGGCGAGCGTGGAAAATTCAACCAGACCGTTGGCCGGTGTGATCTCTGCTTCGCTCATCATTTCGGGCAAGATGCCGTACTTCGCAGGGCTAAAGAAGTTGGCCTGCGTTGCCAACAAAAAGAGAACGCCTAGCAACAGTTCAATCCGATTTAGCAGCAGTGCGCTCAAACCAAGCGCCATCGTCACGATTTCCAAAGCCTTTGTGATTTGGAGCACGCGAGTCTTGCTGAATCGATCCGCCAATTGTCCGGCTGGGCCTGCGAATAGAAGGAAAGGAAGCACGAACACAGCGAGCGAGATGGAAAGATAACGTGCCCCGAGCTGACGATTCGCGGCGATTTCGACCGCCAGAATCGAAACCATCATCTTGTAAACGTTGTCGTTAAATGCGCCGAGGAACTGTGTCCAGAGAAACGCTTCGAAACCGCCGTCCCGAAGCAGTGGCCCGTAGCCTCCCCGTGACTTTGCTTCCGCGCCCATTTGTCCGATAAGCTACCACTATGAGACGCGAGTTACATTTTGCGCTGTGTGCCGTGGTGCTGTTCCTTACGGCTGTGCGCGCGCGGGCCGATCTCAAAACGGTGACCAAACTTACGTTCGGCGGATACGAAAGCACCTTGACTCAGTACGTACAGGGATCAAACTCGCGCTTGGAAGTCCCTCGCGATTTTGGCGCTTCGCGCCACGCCATCGCAACGATATATAGCGCGGAAAGCAAGTCACAATACGTCGTGGATCTGGAAACAAAAGAATATGTCAAGAATTCCGGATTCGATCCTCTGCTGGCACTGGCAATGTGGATCAGGCGGCCGCCGCGCGGGCGCGAATCAGGCAAGACAGTGGATGTCTATGTGGACACAATCGACACGGGCGAGCGTCGCGAAATCTTCGGTTACACGGCGCGCCATATCCTCAGCCGCGAGCGCCGGGTTGCGGGAGCGGGCGCCTGTTCTGGTAACTCTGAACTCGATGAGGATGGCTGGTATATATCGCTTCGCTCTGAATTGCCTAAATACCGAACGGCTTTGCGTGCGTACGCGGGAAGAGTTGGTCAGCGCACGTCGCCCATGCTGGTTGTCGATTTGGCCGGCGGCGGAGCTCCTTGCACAGATAAGATCGTGATGCACGGAACCAAGGTGAACGAAGGCTTTCCTGTGTTGTTGAGGACTAGCAATGCTCGCGCGGGATCACGGCCAGATGCATGGATAACATCGAGAGAAGTCACCGAGCTCTCTGAAGAACCCCTCGACAAAAATCTCTTCGCGCCGCCAAAGGATTTTAAGCGAGTTGAATCTCTTCCGGCCAATCCCTCGATGAGTTGGACGGAGCGCCTCAATTTCGAATGGAGGCAGGTAGAAGAAGCGTTCGAGTCATGGTTCGAGTGAGCGGGCTAGACCCTAGCCGAGCCACCGTCCGTTATCGTGAAGAAAGTGGACCTCGAGAAGACAGTTCTGCGAAAAGTCGGCGAGGCGATTGGCCGCTTTCGCATGATCCGGAGTGGCGACCGAGTCGCTGCCGGCATTTCGGGCGGCAAGGATTCGCTCACGCTGCTCGAGGCGTTATTGCTCCTTCAGAAACGCGCACCGATTGAATTCACTGTCTGCGCGTTTACGATCGAGCAAGGTAAATTTCTTGCTCCGATTGAGCCCGTGGGCGCTTATCTACGGGAGCGCGGAATTGATTGGACCTATTTTTCGGATAAGCCGTCCCTCAGACTGTTATCCGAGCGTCCGGACCATGGATGCGACCTGTGCAGCAGATTTCGGCGGCGCGCTGTGTACGAAGTTGCGCGCCAACTGGGCGCAAACGTGATTGCGTTTGGGCACACGGCGGACGATTTCTGCGAGTCTTTTCTACGGAATGCGATGTTTACGGGACGCATCAGCGCGTTTCCGCCAGTAACCTGGTCGAGCAAGCACGAATTCCGGATTATCCGGCCGCTCGTCTACGTCACGGAAGAGCTGACAAGCGCATTCGCCGCCAGTCTCGGAGCGCCTGTAATCCCGTGCGGCTGCTCACAAAAAACGGGCACGGTGCGTCGCACCCTGCGCGACGTGTTTCGCGAGCTAGAGAAGGAACACCCGTTTATTCGCGAGACATTGATTTCTGCCATGGGCAAGGTGGAGACGAGCAGGCTTCTGGACACGCGCTTTCTTGATCTGGAAGGAAACATTGAAGCGCAAGAACTTGTCACGTTAAACTCTCTCCCGTAGATCGGATCTCATTGCAAGTGAGGCGGGAGAAAGCTTCGCTAAACTGAGTTGGGTTCCTATGAGTGTGGAACTGATTGCTGTCAATGGCCCGCTCGCGGGTACTCACTACTCGCTCGAGAAAGGCGAGCTTTTGGTTGGCCGGGCCCCAAACTGCGATATCGTTTTGCGCGAGCCGGAGCTGGGATGGCGGCATTGCCAGATCCGGCGTCAGGGGAGCCGGTTCATCATCACCGATCTGCGCAGTTCTGCCGGCACTTACGTCAACGGAATGCGTTCGGCTGAGCGCTGGCTCGAGGATCACGATCAAATCGGCATCGGCAAAACGATTCTGACTTTTCGCTGCGGCGACGAGAACGTGGAGGAACCGGTCGCCCCGCCCGCCGATACGAAACCCGTCCTGCTCACGGCATGCTCGCTCTTGTTTCTGTTCCGTGCTCTTGCAGCGAGTCTTCGCGAAGCGCAAAGCAACCTACTTCAAAGCCAGATTTTGCGGCTTGTATCAGATCTGATTCCCGCAGAGGACGGCTTACTGATTCTCGGCCAAAGTTGTTCTGAGCTGCTGAATGGCTATGGCGAGCGTAGTTCTAGCTACAAATTCGATTTCCGAGCGGTGCTTGAGCGAGTCTGCGAGGAAGGCGCGGTTCGGGACACAGAAGCGGGTATGGTGGGCGTCCCAATTTACTTGTCCGGAAGCTTGGCGGGCGCGCTTGCATTGCGAGTTGTCGATCGAGAGACTAATAATTTAGCGGCACATCTCGAGACACTCACTGCTATTGCATCGCTCGCCGCGGTTGGTTTCGAAGCGAATCAGGAAATTGAAACTCTGAAAGCGCAGAACGCGCTGCTTCACGAGCAGATCTCGATCAGTACCGGAATCGTCGGCAATAGTCCCGTGATTCGCCGTCTACTTGGCATGATTGAGCGCGTTGCCCCGCGCGACACCACCGTTTTGATAACGGGCGAAAGCGGTACCGGAAAAGAGTTGATCGCGCGCGCATTGCATGAAAAAAGCTCCCGGCGCGACCGGCCCTTCGTCGCGGTAAACTGTGCCGCGCTCACCGAAACGCTTTTTGAAAGCGAGCTCTTTGGCCACGAAAAGGGCGCTTTCACGGGCGCCATTTCGCTGAAGCGCGGGCGGTTCGAGCTGGCGCAAGGCGGGACCATTTTTCTGGATGAAATCGGCGAATTGGGCGCGCCCTTGCAAGCCAAGTTGCTGCGGGTGCTCCAGCAGCGTGAGTTCGAGCGTGTGGGTGGAAGTCAGCCGCATCCACTCGACATTCGTATTATTGCGGCTACGAACCGCGACCTTTCAGAGGACGTGCGAGACGGGAGATTTCGCGAAGATCTGTATCATCGCTTGAATGTTGTCACGCTCGATTCGCCGCCGTTGCGGGACAGGAAGGAAGACATTCCGCTGCTTGCGCGGTATTTTCTTCAACGCTCGGCCGAGCGCTGCAAGCGTCACGTCCTGGGGCTGTCGCCGGAAGCAGAAGAGATGATCATGTCCTACTCGTGGCCTGGGAATGTCCGCGAACTCGAAAACGCAATCGAACGAGCTGTTGTTCTCGGAGTCTCTGAGTGGGTTCTGCC
>JAFAYL010000050.1 GCA_019240405.1 Acidobacteriaceae bacterium | reverse complement strand
AAGACCTCGCGCAATTCGCGGCCGAGCAGCGTCTCATCGCCGACAACCGCCAACTTCACTGTTCCGCTTCTCGGACCCGCGCTAGCCAACTTGTTGCTCCTGTATCTGTGCGGGCGGGCGCGATCGCTTTTGCCGGCGAACCAATCCGCCCAATCGAAGCGCGATGCCGCTGAGAACATACGCGCTGGCGAGAATCAACAAGACCGGTTGCGGCCATGCCCAAATAATGGCGATGGCGCCCAAAATAAGAACGATCAGCGGAGAACGCGGCTTCGACGAGCTGATCTGTTTGAAGCTCGGATATCGCCAGGTACTGACCATCAGAAGGCCCACTATGGATACGGCAATCAACCAACCGACCGAGAAGGAAAATGAGCTCACAGGCGCGCCATCCATGAACACTGCCGCTGCGATGAACGCCGCTCCCGCAGGGATAGGCATTCCGACAAAATATTTGCCTCCTGGACGGATTGAACTCTTCGATGCCGGATTAGTCTGCACATTGAAGCGCGCCAACCGTACCGCGCCGCATAGCGCATAAAAAAACACAACGACATAGCCGGCCCGCGTCACATGGCTGCCGAACCCTTGAATTGGCGAGTTGACGAACAACACGCCCCACACGAAGGCCAGTGCCGCCGGAGCAATGCCGAATGTAATGACATCGGCGAGTGAATCGAGCTCGCGTCCAAAATCGCTCGCCGTGTTCGTCAACCGCGCAATCCACCCATCAAGGCCATCGAAGAAAACCGCGAATCCAATTGCTTTCGCGGCAATGGTGAAGTGATCGTTCACGCCTAAATCGCCGGCTTCCGCTTGCAAGGCGCCTTGGAACGCTTGCAAAAGAGCGACAAATCCGAGCAACATGTTCGCACTCGTGAATGCAGTAGGCAGCACATACGCCGCCCGGCGGGGCTGTTTCTTCGGCGGCCGCGAGCCCAACAAATATTCCTGAGGCTGGAGGCCGCTCACCCCGTCTCCCATTGGCCGACACGCTGAGCTAGCACCGAGGCTCCACCCGCAACTCTATCTCCCATTTGGACCGCCGTCTTCCACTCAGGCCCAAACACAACATCCACGCGCGATCCAAACTTGATGTAGCCGATCCGCTCGCCCTTCGCTACCGAGTCTCCCGCGCGCTTGTAGCAAACGATACGCCGTGCGATCAAGCCCGCGATTTGCCGGCAAACCACCCGCGTCCCACCGTCTTCGATTACCAACGTGTTCTGCTCGTTGTCCGAAGAAGCCGCCTCGTGACTCGCGACACCAAACTTCCCCTCCTGATATCTAACCTCCGTGATCGTACCGGGAATCGGCGCGCGATTCACGTGCACATCAAAGATGTTTAGAAAGATACTGACGCGCGTAACCGCGTTTTCGAGCCTTCGGATTGAAACGACTTTCCCATCGGCAGGCGACACAAGGACATCTCCGGCCGGAGAGACGCGCTCCGGATCCCGGAAAAAGTACAGGCAGAAAGCCGCCAAAACATAGAGCGGCACGCCCACCCAGGGATTCAGAAAATAAGAAAGCGCAAGCCCCACCAAAGCAAGGCCGCAGGCATAATAGATGCCGTCCGGAACGATCCTCAAGTCACCATGTTCGCATGGGGAAACGGACTTCGGGCCTAGGCAATCTTATCGCTTACTCTTCCCGCAACGCCACCACTGGGTCGACCTTCGTTGCGCGCCATGCCGGAAAATAGCTTGCCGCAAGCGAAACGAGCAAGAGCATA
This sequence comes from Acidobacteriaceae bacterium, assembly GCA_019240405.1. Taxonomy (GTDB): domain Bacteria; phylum Acidobacteriota; class Terriglobia; order Bryobacterales; family Bryobacteraceae; genus Bog-105. The sequence goes on along the minus strand of JAFAYL010000050.1, from coordinate 11,008 downwards.
ACTGCCACACCTGCATACGTCAGGGGATCGCCCGGCTTTACTTCGAACAACATCGTCGTGAGCAAGCGGCTTACCGCGAACGCACCAAGCAACCCGAGCACAAGACCGATTCCGGCCAGACCTAGCGCCTGGCCCAACACCAGACGGAGCACATCTCTCGTCGTAGCCCCGAGCGCCATGCGAACACCGATTTCGTTCCATCGATGGCCGACCACGTAGGCCATCACGCCATACACTCCCGCCATCGCGAGGCAGAGCGCCAAGCCAGCGAATATTCCGAGTAGCAGCGTCCGAAACCTCGGCGGCGCCATGTTCTCGGAGAGAGATGCCTCAAGGGTGGTGAATTTCACCGGAACTTCCGCCGAATGCCGGCCCGCTTCCCGCTGCAGCATCTGTGAAAGCTGGATCGGGTCGCCCGCTGTCCGCACTACAACATTCAATGCAGTTGAGGGCTCGGGGTGTTGCTCGTAAGGCATATAGATTTCAGGCTCGGGTTGATGCGCCGGCCCGTATTGCCGAGTGTCTCCCACAATTCCGACGATTTTCATCGGCCTATCGGAATCAAGTCCGCAGAAGACTACATGGCCGATTGGATCATGCCCGTGAAATGATTGCCGCGCTAATGCTTCGTTGATCACCGCCGTAAACGGCGCGTCATAAGTGTCGGAGTCGTTGAAATCGCGTCCGTGCTTTAGTGGGATACCGAGTGTGCGAAAAGTACCCGGAGCGACGACCGAGAATAAGGCATTTGGCGCTGCGATGCTCAGCTCGTGCGGCAAATGATCGATCCAATAAGACCCATTCGATCGAGGCTCCCCAGGCAACCAACCCGTTGCACCAGCGGCCCGGACCCCCGGCATTCCCGAAAGATCTTCTAGTAGACCCTTATAGAAGCGAATCGCTCGACGGGCGCTTTCTAAATCCGAGGCAGAAACGCTGGTTTCCATCACAAGAACTCGCTCGGGTTGAAAACCGAGAGCAACATTGTGCAGCGCAACAAAGCTCTTCATCAGAAGACCTGCGCCAACGACCAGCACAACCGACAGCGCGATTTCTGCAATAACAAATCCGCTTCGCAGCCGCCCGGTGCTGCCCCCTATGACCGTCCGTCCCGCGCCCTGTTTGAGCGATTCGTTCAAATCCACTCGCGAAGTATGGTAAGCCGGCGCCAGGCCGAACAGAAAACAAGCTACCACCGAAAGGCCCAACGTAAACACAAGCACCGTTCCATCGATGCCCGTTTCGGTGAGGCGCGGCACATTGCCAGGAGCCATTGCCACGAGTGCGCGCGAAACGAGCACCGCCAAGGCCAGCCCGCCTATGCCGCCCGCCACTGCCAGCAGCATGCTTTCGGCAATCAATTGCCTGACAATGCGCCCGCGGCTCGCGCCCACTGCCGCTCGAATCGCGATTTCGCGTGTTCGTCCGGTCGCACGCGCCAGTAATAAGTTAGCGAGATTGGCGCAGGCGATCAGTAACACCATGCCAACCGCGGCCAGCAGCAATTCCAAAGTGAGGCGAACATTTCTCACCATCTCATCGCGCATTCGCGTCACCAGAACGCTCTTGCCTTGGTTGCTATCCCGATATTGACGCTCGAGACGCGCGCCAATCGCACTCATCTGGGCCTGTGCGCGCTCCAAGCTAACTCCTGTTTTTAGCCGCGCGACAACCCGGAAATTATGCGCCGAGCGCGACGTAGTATCAGGAATGATCGTGTTCGCCGGAAACCAGATATCTGTCTTCTCAGGAAAGTGGAATCCGGGCGGCATGACGCCTATGATGGGTAGCGTTTTTCCAAACACGCGGACGGTCTTGCCCAACGCGCTTGGCTCCGAGCCGAAATGGCGCTGCCCGTAGGAATAACTGATCACCGCCGCGCCGGCGCTGCCTGGCTTCTCCTCGTCGACCGTGAAGAACCTACCGATCGCTGGCTGTATTTCGAATACCCGGCAAAATTCTGGTGACACCTCGGCGATGTGGGCGTACTCCGTGGCGGATCCCACAGTCGCCGCCATATCTTCATCGGCATAGTACGCCATGGCGACAAATGAAGTGCTCTGGTCATGCCAGTCGCGAAAATCGGGCGCCGAGACCTGGCCGTGCGAGCCTGCCTTCGTCCACAATGACCAGAGCGTGACGATACGATCCGGATCGCGGTATGCGAGCGGCTTCAGTAGGACCGCATTCACGACGCTGAATACGGCCGTATTCGCTCCAATTCCAAGCGCGATTACAACCAGCGCGAGAACGCTGAACCCAGGATTCTTCCGCAGTGAGCGAAACGCAAATTTCAGGTCCATACTCGTCATTAACGCAGATTTGCAGCGCACAGTTCGCGGAAACGCTTACCTGACCGAGCATCGTCTAGCCCGCGGAATGCATCAGAAAAGCTGATCTATTGACGGAGGAGAGCAATTTAATGGGACGCAAGATCATTTACTGGGTGAGCACCGGTCTAGTTGCTGCGCTGTCGGCCTTTGCTGGATTCGCTTATTTATCCGGCGGCTCGCAAGCCGTTCAAGGCTTCGCGCACGTGGGGTATCCGCAGCAACTGCGCATCATTCTTGGAATCGCCAAACCTCTAGGTGCAATCGCACTCGTGATTACCGGATATCCGAAGCTCAAGGAGTGGGCCTACGCCGGATTCACGTTTGCATGGATCTCAGCAATTGTCGCGCATTATCTGGCCAACGACGGTGCAAAAGCATTAGCGCCCCTCGTATTGCTGGTGTTGCTTTTCGTTTCTTATTGGACTCGGCCGGCAAACCGGCAATTGCCGGCTAAAACCCCGGCGCTCTAGCCAATACTTAGGGCCCCGCCTCAAACACCAGATTGAACGGCGTCTCAGCCGCGCGCCGAAAGCGCGTGAATCCACCTGCTGTTACCACCTCGCGAATACGGCCTTCGCCAGCCTGGGCGCCAAGCCCGAGACCCACCTCTTGCGCTAAGGAAGCCGGCACGCAGATGACAGTCGATGCGGAGTAGTAAATGCGTCCCACGGGGTTCAGATTCGCCGTTACATCGTCGCCCGCGAACGGCTCGACTATCATCCATGTGCCATCTGAAGCGAGCGCTTGCCGAACATGCTTCGCGGCACCGGCCGGATCTCCCATATCGTGCAGGCAATCGAAAAAGGCCACAAAGTCGTAATTGGTCCCGGGAAAACTTTTCGCCGGAGCGACTTCGAAACTCACGCGATCTGCAATACCCGCCTTTTCCGCGTGCTCGCGGGCGCGCTCGATAGATGCCGAATGATAATCGAATCCTTTGAACTCGGAGGCGGGATACGCTTTTGCCATCAAGATGGTCGATGCACCGTGGCCGCAACCCACGTCGGCGACACGGGCCCCGCGTCGTAGCTTCTGCTCCACACCGTCCAGCGCAGGAATCCAATTTGTCGTGAGATTTGCCAGGTAATTCGGCCGGAAGAAGCGTTCGCATCCCTCAAACAAACCCTTCTCGTGTTCGTGCCATCCGAACCCTTTACCGGTTCGAAACGTCTCCGCGAGCTTCTCTTCGTCTTTCATGCAGGACGCGACCATGTGGAAGAAGCCGGGCAAGTGAACCGGAGTATCGTCCATTCCGAGAATGAATGCCTGCTCGGGGGTCATGGAATAGGTTTGCGAATCGGCGTGGTATTCCAAATACTTGCTCGCGGCATTTGCGTTCAGCCATTCGCGGATATATCGCTCGGCTGTGCCCGTGCGTTCAGCCAGTTCAGCCGAAGTCACCGGCTTGCCGTCCGCCATCGCGCGATACAATCCCAGTTTGTCGCCGATCACGATTAGCGCAGCGTGCAATGCTGCGCCCATATCCTGAACCGCTTGGCCGAGTAGCGCATTTAGCTTATCGCCGTCAATCGGTCTGGCCTGTGATGCAGTCGCCACTTGTTCCTCCTCATTTAAGCCGCGCAGCCCGGCGGCTTTGGGGTGTTCTCCCTTTTTATAAGAAAGCGGCGGGCATGTCAAACGCGGTAGCAATCCACATTTGGTGTATGATCGTAAATCGATATACCGATTATCGAATGAAACATGCCCAAACGGAAACTTGACCCGCTGCCTTCGGCGGCATTTCAAATCCTGCTTTCTTTGAGTGACGCAGACTTACACGGTTACGGCATCATGCGGCAGATCGCGAAACAGACTGACGGCCGTATGCGGCTGGGACCTGGAACACTATATAGCTCAATTCGGAGTTTGCTCGAAGAACAGCTCATCGAAGAAGTTGAGCTGCGGCAGGAACCAAGATTCAGCGACGAGCGCCGCAGGTATTACCGCTTGACCTCCGCCGGACGAAAACTTGCGCGCTCAGAGGCCGAGAGACTCGCCGGCTTGTTGCGTATTGCGCGCGCCAAGAGGATGTTCAGGGGGGATTATGTCTGAGAAGATATACACCTGGCTGCTGCGATTTTTTCTTCCACGCTTTTACGAGGCATACGGGGATGCGGCTCTCGAATTATTACGTGAGCGGTCTCGCGACGAGAAAGGATTTCTTCAACGCCTCCGGCTCTGGCTGGACCTGCTAGCCGATTTAGCCATTTCCCTGTTCCGCGAACATCGCTTTCCCCAACCGACGCTGATCGCCTCGTCAGAACGGAATCTCGACGGCATGCCCTCGTTTCATGCACTCGGGTCCCCACCACCTCGTTTTACTGCCTTGCTTCTCGGAGGCGGACTGTCGCTGATGGCACTGGGCGGATTCCCGGCCTTGATTAGCCATCCAGGAAATATTCGCTCGCCACTTACACCGGGTGAGATCTTTGCGGCGCAGGCTGGCGATTTCGAAGAAGAAGCAGCGGGGACGAACGAACCAGGGCAGTCCGTGACCCCGTCCGGATTCGGCATGCGTGCGCTTCCTCCAGCGGCGTTTCAGCACATCGAGTTCGATGCTGCGGAGCGAAAGCGCGTGATCGGCGGCGTGATCTCCAACTTAAAGGAATATTACGTCTATCCGGATCTTGCCCAGAAAATGACCGATATGCTAGCGGCCCATGAAAAGGCCGGCGAGTACAACAGCGCTACCGATAGAGCCGCCTTCGCCGAATTGCTAACAAGACAACTGCAGGATGTCAGTCACGATCGTCATCTCCGCGTCTTCTATAGCTCATCCAAAGCGCCTGAGCATCCGCCCGCCTCGCCACGAGATGATGCCGAGTTTCGAAAGCAGGTGGAACGGGACAATTGCGCATTTAAGAAGGTCGAGATCCTGCCCCACAATCTCGGTTACGTGAAGTTCAATGCGTTTGCTCCTCCCGCCTGGTGCGGTGACACGGCCGCGGCGGCTATGGGCTTTCTGGCCCACGCGGACGCAATTATTTTCGATCTGCGGGATAACCATGGCGGCGACCCGCACATGGTCGCATTCATTGCCACGTACCTCTTCAGTCATCCAACACACCTGAATGACATCTACAATCGCCACGACAATTCAACGGAGCAGTACTGGACCCTTGCGGATGTGCCTGGCAAGAGACTAGCGGACAAACCTGCCTATGTCCTCACTTCCTCAGAAACTTTTTCCGGCGGGGAGGAGTTCTGTTACGATCTGAAAAATCTCAAACGCGCGACCCTTGTCGGCGAGACGACAGGAGGCGGTGCGCATCTCGTGGATGGACATCGCATTGATGATCACTTCGGGATCGGTGTACCCTTTGCAAGAGCGATCAATCCTATCTCAAAGAAGGACTGGGAAGGGGCGGGCGTTGTACCGGACGTCAACGTGAAAGCTGCCGATGCGCTAGCGATAGCGGAGAAGCTGGCAGAAGGAAGGTTGAAGAGCAAGTAGCTGAACTCCACGCTGGAATTCGGTAGCTTGCTGCCATGCAAGCCGCTCAGTTGACCTTCATCTGAAGTCTCTGCGCTAGCTTGCGCTGTTGGCGGTCGAAGCTGTAGAGGTAATCCACATTTAGCTCGAGAGCGGCGGCTACATGCAATAGGTCCGCCGTACGCGTTCCCAGGCGCGCAGTCGTTCGGAGGGAGATCTGCTGGGCGCGTTGGAAAGCTTCCTCTGGCAGCCGTGTAAGTTGGAAGACACCTCGGCTTACATCCTTCTCGAAATCACGCAAAGACGACTTCGCCTGGGCGGATGAAATTTCCTTTCGAAAAACGCGCATTTCCAGAGCATTGATGCGTTCTAATTCAGTGAAGGTAGACACAAGGTGAGTGCTCTTCGACACCTGCATGATCTGCGCCGCTGCAATGGAGTTGGCATCGGGGCTGTACAGTGAGATCAGAAAACTTGTGTCCACGTAGACTCTCAATAACGGCTCCGATCTTCCGCGATCAGGTCCGCGCCGCTAACCGGAAGAATCTTGTCACCGTAAGTAGAACGCAACCGCTGGAGAAAATCGGGGGGCTCGGCGGCGGGTTCCGCGCTCTCCGGGATCAGACGAGCAATTACGCGGCGGCGATTCGTAATCTGAATTTCCTCGCCCTGACGCAGAAGTCGCTTGATTCTCTTAAATCCATACCGCAAATCGCGGACAGATGCCTTTGTCATGTGATACATTTTAGCATCACATTCTGAACACCGCCGTGCCCGAGCCTCAAGCAGATAATCGTCATCTTTGGATATGGGCTGATGCTTTAACGCCAAGAGCTAGCGCGGCCGAAGCTGAATCAATAATTACCCGTGCCGTGTGAAATTGCTCATTGGCTCTCATGCGCGCGTCACAATCGCCGCAGATCCTTATTCGGCCCGCAACGCTTCGATCGGCGAAATTAAACTCGCTCGGAACGCTGGAATTAAAGAAGCGGCGATGGCCGATAGTCCAAGCATCGCGACGGCCACTAACGTCACCATAAGATTGTATGGCTTCATGCCGTAGAGCTGATGCCCGAGGAATCGCCCAGCCGCGAACGTCAACGGCAATCCAATTACGAGACCAATAATGATAAGCCCGAAGGCGCCTCGTACCACCAGTGCCACAACCTGCCCGCGATCAGCACCGAGCGCCATACGTACACCGATCTCGCCCGTGCGCTGGCCTGCGTTATAAGCAGTTACTCCATACAGCCCGATACAAGAGAGGACAAGCGAAAGAATCCCGAAAAACGAGGTGAGTCTTGCCATTAGTCGCTGCTGTCGGAACAGGCCCGCCACTTGCTCCTTGAGAGTGCGAATAGAAATAATCGGCAGCTTTGAATCCACGGATGCCATCGCGCGGCGCACTTGCGTGTCGGACAGGCTGGCACCTGGCTCGGTCACGATGATTATGTCGCGCAAATAATGTGATCCCGGATTGCCATCCCTGGGTGCAGGATCTGCGATGAAATCATGCTGCGTTTCGGGCAAAAAGAAAAACGGCCCAATCGGCTTGTCCAGATCGAAGCTCAGATAGCGGGCGTTTTTGGCGATCCCCACAATCTCGTACAGGCGGGACGATCCGAATCCAGAACGCCCGAAATACTTCCCGATCGGATCTTCATTCCTGAAGAATTTCCGCGCGAACGCTTCATTAATCACTGCCACATGCCGTGAGGCTTGTGTGTCCTGAGCCGAAATACCGCGGCCCCTGAGAATTGGGGTCCCAATCGCCGCGAAGTAGTCTGCTGTGACTCGATCCCAAGAAATGCCGACGTCATCGTTCGGTCCTGGGGCTGGACGACCATCTACCCAGACGTCGTCATTCCAATTGTTGCCGCCTAGGGGCGAGTATATGCAGAGAGCCACGGATGATACTCCCGGAATGCTGGACAGCGAATCTCGTATGCGCCGGTACAGCGGGGTGAGCTGGTTTTCCGGATAACCCGCGAGCCGCGGGTCGAGGTTCACAACAACGCGCCGGTTCTGATCGAATCCGAAATCCTGGTTTTCCAGCCCGAGCAGCGCGGCGGTAAGTAATCCTGAAGCAGAAAGTAAAACAAGCGAAAGTGCAGCCTGAAACACGACCAGTGCCTTTCGCGGCAGCGAGGCCGTGCGCGCAGTAGACCGATTCGCGCCCCGAAGCGCTTCTATCGGGTCGACTCGCGTGGCAATCCACGCGGGCGCAATACCGGATGCAATCCCCGTTACCAGTGAAACGCCGAACGCGAAAAGCAGGACTGGTATAGAAGGTGAGGCGTCGATGGGGACGTCTCCCATATTGGCAAGCCGCGGGAAGACAAAACGCAAAATGAAGCTTGTACCGGCAAAAGCAATCGCCAAGCCCGCCGCGCCGCCGAACAGCGACAGCAAGATGCTTTCCGTGAGCGCCTGACGCACGATTCGGCGCGCTTGCGCTCCGAGGGCCATACTCAAGGATGTCTGTTGCCGCCGCTCCATTCCACGAACAAGCATGAGATTTGCCACGTTCGCGCAAACGATCATCAGGACAAATCCTGAGACCAGCATCAGGATCTTTAGCCAGTGCTCATATTCGTCGCGCATGCCGCTGATGCCCGCCCCACCGTGGCTAAGGAACAGGGTCTGTTCGGGAAATCTTGCGCGATCGTTCGCGCTCATGTCGCCCCAGTGCGAGCGCAGCCATTGCTTCAGCTCGACGCGCATCTGCGCCTCGATGGATCCGAGCTTCGCGCCCGGCCGAACGCGGCCAATCAGATCTAACCAGTAGGTATCGGGCTTATTCAGATCGCCATCGCCACCGTACGTCTCGGTCGAAAGCGGCAGAAAGAAATCCGGCGGATTCGGGCGCAGGCTGTCTCCATAAAACCCTCGCGGCGAAATGCCAACTATCGTAAAAGGCTTTTCATCTAGATCGAAGATGCTTCCAATAACCGAGGGATCGGAACCATATCTTTGCTCCCACAAGCGGTAGCTCATCACGGCAACCGGCGCTGCATTCGGCTGATCGTCCGTAGGCGCGAGCACGCGTCCGGCATACGCCTTTATGCCAAACATCTGGAAATAATTTCCCGAGACGAACTCGCCCGGATAGGTCTCCGCTGCGTCAGATTTGCCCTCGCGCCGAACGCCGTAGAGCTGCTCGCTTGCCGAGAAGGCAGCTAATTCCGCAAAACCCTTGGTGTTGTCCCGGAAGTGTTTATACAAGGGATACGAAACCAGAGAGAACTCTTTGTCCTGGCTATATCCGCCCCAATAGCAGCACCGCGCCTCCTTTCCAAGGCGCAACAATTCGGCTGGATTGGCTACTGCCAGCGACTTCAGCAAAACGGCGTACACCAAAGTGAAAATAGATGTGGTCGCGCCAATCCCCAATGCCAGTGTCAGGACGGTCGTGATGCTGAATGCGGGAGACTTTCGCAAACGCCGAAGCGCGTGGCGCGTATCCTGGATCAGCGTTTCCAAAAGCGGCACCCCTCTTTGTTCTCGATAATCTTCCTTTATTGCTTCCACCGCCCCGAACTTCAACACGGCTTGGCGTCGCGCCTCCACGGGTGATAAACCGGTGCGAAGATTTTCGGCAGTCTGCATCGCGAGATGCTCTTCGATTTCAGCTTGCAAGCGCTTTTCGTAGCCCTGCCGCCTCATCCAGGAAAGCAAGCGCGTGAGGGAACGGCGCATAGCCTTCATCGCAGATCCTCGACTTTCGCAGAAAAGAATCGGCCGATAATGGCCGCCGTCTGTTCCCAACTTCTTGTCTCGGCTTCGAGTTGCTTGCGCCCTAGGCGGGTAAGCCGGTAAAAGCGAGCCTTGCGGTTGTTTTCCGAGGCGCCCCATTGCGAAGCAATTGAACCCTCCTGCTCGAGTTTCAGCAGCACGGGGTATAGCGTGCCTTGATTGACGGACAGAAGATCTCCGCTGATTTGCTCGACGCGGCGGGCAATGCCATAACCGTGAAGGGGCCCGAGCACGTCGAGAGTTTTCAGCACCATCAATGTCAAAGTGCCTTGTAGGACATCCGGCTTCTCTTTCATAGGTCGCCTATTGGGTTTCCAACAGGAAGTATGTCACACTCCCTTTGGGAAAACAACAGGTAGTTTCTGAATGGAGGCTCAGAGAAGTTCGACGACAACTTCAATATCGAGCTGGACGCCTTGGTACCGAGCGTGAAACCCTAGCCGTCGACTGCCGGCTTCCTTACAACTCCCCCACCAACCCCGCCAGCAACGCCACGCGATCCGCGATGCGATCAATCAGAATGCTCTCGTTCGGCGCGTGAGCGCCTTCGCCCACCGCGCCCAAACCATCGAGCGTCGCGACGCCCAGTGCCGCTGTAAAATTGCCGTCCGATCCACCGCCCGTCGATGACTCTTCCAGCTTCACTCCCATTTCCGCGCCCACCTTACGCGCCTTAGCAAACAAATTCGCAATCTGCCGCGTCCGCTCCATCGGAGGCCGGTTCAATCCGCCCTGTACGCGAATCTTGCATCGTTTGTCCACCGGCTTCAGCCCGCGAAATTTCTTGTCCAGAGCCTCGGCTTGCTTTAACTGAGCGACGCGAATGTCCACGTCAATTCGCGCCTCCGCAGGCACCACATTCGTTCGCGTTCCGCCTCTGATCACGCCCGGATTTACCGTGATGCCGCGCTTTAATTCCGTGAACCCCGCAATCTTTTCCACTTGGCGCGCCGCTTCAACGATGGCGCTCGCTCCGTTTGCGAAATCCACCCCCGAATGCGAAGCCTTGCCTTCAATCCAAACCGTGTAATCTCCGACTCCTTTGCGAGCCGTCTTCAGCTTGCCGCTCAACCCGGTTCCCGGTTCGAGTACCAGAACAAAATCGCTCTGCCTCGCCTCGAGCCTCGTCAAATAGCGCGACGCGCTGCCCACCTCTTCATCGGAGACAATCCAGAGCACAACATCGCGCTCAATCGCCACATTAAATTCCCGCAGACACCGAATCGCGTAAATAAAAAACGCGAGCCCGCCTTTCATGTCGAGCACACCCGGCCCCCATAGCCGCTCATCCGTCCGGCGAAACGGCATCGTCTTCAATGTCCCTACCGGCCAAACGGTATCCGAATGCCCCAAGCCCAAAATCTGCGCCTTTTTCTTTCGACCTGGAAGCTTAAACTGAAGCCGCAAATGATTGCCATAGACCGGCAGATCCGGTTTGACCGTCCGCGCAACCGCAATATCCCGCGTCTTCTCGACAATCAGATCG
>JAFAYL010000020.1 GCA_019240405.1 Acidobacteriaceae bacterium | reverse complement strand
TCTTCTCGATCAAAGACCGGGACACACATTGCGTCCAACGGCTCTGGTTCACGAAATGTACGTTAAGCTTGCGACCGGCCATACGGAATGGCACGACAAGAGCAAGTTTTTGGCGGTTGCCGCAAGTGCGATGCGGCACATTCTGGTAGACCATGCGAAGAGTCAAGCCCGCCTGAAGCGCGGTTGCCGTCCCAGGAAAGTGACACTCGACGAGGGGATTGCGATTGGGAGAGAAGCCGCGCCGGATCTTTTGGACCTGGATCAGGCGCTCGAAAGACTTGCGCAGCGCGACATCCGCAAGAGCCGTATCATCGAACTCCTCTTTTTCGGAGGCTTGACCTACGATGAGTGTGCGGCTGTTCTGGACATTTCGCCGATGACGCTTTATCGCGAACTCAGGGCAGCTAAGGCATGGCTATATAGCGAACTCACGCCAGCGCTTTCAGCATGATCGCAGAGCGGTGGGAACAGGTGGATAACCTGTTTCAGCGATCGTTGGAGTTGGACCCTGCGGAGCGCACTGCATTTGTAAGCGAAGCGTGCGGCGACGACCTGGAACTTCAAAACGAAGTGGAACGATTGCTGGCACACGCCGATAGGCCGCTCGGCTCGTTGCAGACGGCGGTGGTGGAGGCGGCTCGCGAACTTACATTCATAGGCCGGCGCATTGGATCTTACGTGCTGGTGCGCGTGTTAGGTGAAGGCGGCATGGGAAGAGTTTTCCTCGCCGCTCGGGCGGACGAACAGTATCAGCAGTTCGTTGCCATCAAGCTGATGCACGCAGCCCTGTGGCAGAGCGAGACGATGTTGCAGCGATTCGAACGTGAGCGCCAGATTCTCGCGAACCTGAATCATCCCAATATTGCAGACCTGCTCGATGGAGGAATGACATCGGATGGATCGCCATATTTGGTGATGGAGTACGTAGACGGAACGGCGATCGACGAGTACTGCCGCGAAAAGTGTCCTTCTATAGAGGCCAAGCTCGAATTATTCCGGCAGGTCTGCTCGGCAGTGGAGTATGCCCATAAGAATTTGGTCGTTCACAGGGATATTAAACCGGCCAACGTTCTCGTCACGGAGGAGGGCACTCCGAAACTTCTCGACTTCGGCATCGCTAAACTTCTGGATCCCGACAGCGATTGGCAAATGGTGTCAACGACACGGCCCACCGAACGTTTGATGACTCCGGAATATGCGAGCCCGGAGCAACTCTCGGGAGAATCAATCACCACCGCTACGGATGTTTATGGGCTGGGCGTTCTCTTGTATGAGTTGCTAGCCGGAGAGCACCCTTTCGCAGAACAGACCGGCAACCCAGTTGAAATGGCACGTCAAATCTGTGAAGTGGATCCGCGTCCCCCGAGCGCAGTTGTGTTGCGCAGCCCGGATCGTCGACATTCCGAGGCGCGCGAGTTAAAGGGCGATTTAGATCACATCGTGTTGATGACGATGCGAAAAGAGCCGGAACGGCGCTATTCTTCCGCGGCTGACTTAGGCGCTGACCTGTCCAGTTATCTAAATGGTTATCCGGTCATCGCTTGTGATAACGGCTGGGTGTATCGGGCACGAAAGTTTGTGTCCCGCCACAAGCTTGCCGCGATCACAGCGATGCTATTGGCGTTGTCATTAGCCGGGTTCAGTGCGGCTATGGCGATACTGACCCAGCGGGCGAATGAAGAGCGGGTCAGGGCCGAAAAGGAACGGCTCAGCGCAGAACGGGAGGCCACGTTCCTTACGGATATGTTTCAGGCTGCAACACCGGCGGAAGCGCGCGGAAGAACGGTTACGGCGCGCGAGCTGCTGGACCGAGGCGCCAGTCGAGTCGACAAGGAATTGGCCGGCGAGCCCGTGATTCGAGCCTCCTTGCTTTACGCCATCGCCCATGCTTATAAGCTGCTCGGCGTCTACGACCGGGCCCAGAAGCTCGCCGAGCGCTCTTTTAAACTCCGTGCCCAATCGTTGGGATTTCAAAACCCTTTCACGGCCGACTCGCTGTTGCTCCTCGCAACCGCCACTCGACTGAGGGGCGAGTACGGGCGAGCCGAGCCACTGTTCCGGCAGGCGCTCTCTATCAGGCAGATGAAATTCGGTAGCGATAGCACCGTAGTTGCCGATAGCCTCACGGACCTCGGCGAGTGCCTTTACCTGGAAGGTAAGGATACGGAGGCCGAATCGAAACTGCGACAGGCGCTTGGGATTTATAGCCGACACAGCACAAATCTTGGGAGTGTGGCTCGAAATTACCTGGCGCTGGTTCTTGAAAAAAAGGGCGAGTATATGGAGGCGACCCAGCTTCTCAACGAGGCCGTGGAGATCGTCAAGCACATCGAAGGCAGTGATAGCCCCGACTACACGATAGACTTGCACAACCTGGCTGGAGCGCTGCAGCGCTTGGGAAATCTTTTCACAGCCGAGACCAAGCTTCGCGAAAGCCTGACTACCGAGCGCCGGGTTTTAGGCAACACCCATCCCGACCTTGGGTACCCATTGAATCTCCTAGGAGGCGTGCTCTTGGATGAGGGAGATTGGCGCAATGCGGAGCCCGTGCTTCGTGAATCGTTCGCACTCTGGTCGAAGCAAGGTCAGACTCACATGGCAGTTATTCTGAGCAGCTGGGCCAGAGTGCTTCAGGCAGAGGGGAAATACAACGAGGCCGGGCAGTATTTTGAACGGGCCCTCGCTGTTGCGCAGCAACCCCCAAACATCGATGCATACAGAACAGCTAAGATTCTGTCAAAATATGCGTTGCTCGAACTTGATAGCGGCCATTATTCGAAAGCAGAAGAACTGGCCAAGCGCGCACTCAAAATTCAACGCGCCGCGCGTGGCGGAGAGACTGCGCCCGAAACCGCGTGGACAATGATAGCTCTGGCGGAAGCGAGAGTCTTCCAGGGTGATGCGGCGAGCGCGGAGCCGATGCTGCGCAAAGCTCTCACGATTTTCAAAACGAAACTCCCGCCCGGATATCCTCCGGTCACCACTGCCGAAGTCAGATTGGGGGAAGCTCTCACGGCAGAAGGAAAACCTGATGCCGCGGAACCGATCTTGCGAAACGCTCTCGCGTCGGCTTACGCTCCACCATTCCGCATACCCGCCTGGCAGGTTGGCGAAACCGAAAGCGCGCTTGGTTGGTGTTTACATGCGCTCGGCGATAGACGAGAGGCACAACGCTTATTGCAGCTGAGCCAGAACAAGCTGGTTTCTGATCCGCGGCCGATATATTCGAAGCAAGCGCGCACCCATCTGAACGTCCTAGCCAGCGCAGAATAACAACCCACGATGATGGGATGAAGCGCAAAACGTCGTCCTCCTGAGTGGAGGTTGATCGTTAGCTCGGCGAAGTCAGGCTTGCAAATAGAGCGGTTCGCAATCTTAAAATAAGACCGCGCACAACGGCCAAGCGGCCCGCACGCTCTATTCGCTCTTACCGCCCGGTAACCGATCGTAATTAGCGATGCAACAACGAAAGAACAACACTGGCATTACGGCGGAATTGCAATTAATTTTTTCGTCACAAGAGGACGCCGGGTATTTTCCTGGTACGGCCTCACACCGAGTACCGCGCGATAAGGATGCAGAATTGTCCTCGCGCGAGGCGTTAATTCAAGTCGTGCTGAGCAGCAACACCGAGGAGAGATACGCCGAAGAGTTATTGGACTGGCTTCTCGCTTAGCGGGGCCAGTGCCATGTTCGTGAAATCAAACAATACCAGTAAGAACTTGTTTTTCCTCGCGCTTATTCTTACAGCAAGTGGCCTGGTTTCGCCGCCGCTTGCTCTCCTTAGCGGACTTATTTATGGATTTTGCCTCGAACATCCGTTTCATCTCGAAACCAAGCGACTTGCGAAATTTCTACTACAGGTGTCCGTCGTCTCGCTCGGCTTTGGCATGAACCTGCAGGACATTCTTCAAGCTGGGCGTTCCGGTTTTCTTTATACCGCTGCCAGCATCATCGTGGCGATGTCGCTGGGTCTGGGGCTCGGCTCGCTCATTCGTGTCGACAAGAAATCGGCCTTTCTGATCAGCACTGGCACTGCTATTTGTGGGGGCAGCGCCATCGCCGCCGTCGGGCCAATCGCGGACGCCAATGAGGAAGAAATGGCAGTATCTCTCGGTACTATCTTCGTTCTTAATTCGGTGGCCCTGTTTCTCTTTCCAGTAATCGGAGTCTTATTTCACCTCAACCAGGAACAGTTTGGCTTATGGTCTGCTCTGGCCATCCACGATACTAGCTCCGTGGTCGGGACGACCGCGAGGTATGGCCCCACGGCGCTCGCCATCGGGACCACGATCAAGCTGGCGCGCGCTCTTTGGATCCTTCCTCTTTCTCTGCTGGTCGCCGCCTTGTTGAAGAGGCGACCGAAAAATGGAGAGAGAAGCAATACGACCATTCAGTGGCCGCGGTTCATCCTGCTCTTCTGTCTTGCGGCTTTGTTGAAAAGTCTGCTACCGGCATTCAACTCGACGTTTGCTGCTTTGAATCACTTGGGCAAGGTCGGACTTACCGCCACGCTTTTCCTGATCGGAACCGGCTTAAACCAAAATACGCTCAAGCGCGTCGGTTTTCGTCCGCTTCTTCAGGGACTCGCACTTTGGATCGTTGTCGGAACGGGCACGCTGGCTCTCATCTTATTCAACTGGATACACGTCTAAAGACGACCATTTTCGTGATGAAGGTTTGCGAGCGTTCAGCGCAGAATGAAATGGCCGCGCTGATGGGATCAAGGGCAAAACGTCGTCCTCCTGAGTGGAGGTTGATCGTTAGCTCGGCTAAGTAAGCCTTGCAAATAGAGCGATTCGCTCTCTTAAGATAAGACCGCGCACAACGGCCAGAAAGCGGCCTGCGCTCTATTTGCTCTTACCGCCGGTACCGATCGTAGTTAGCAATGCAACAAAGAAAGAACAACACCGGCATCACGGCGGAATTGCAATCAATTTTTTCGTCGCAAGAAAAAGCCGGGAATTTTCCTGGTGCGGCCTCACACCGACGGACGCGCGATGAGGATGCGGAATTGTCCTCACGCGAGGCGTTAATTCAAGCCGTGCTGAACAGCAACACCGAGGAGACAGACGCTGGCGAGTTATTGGACTGGCTTCTTCCTTAGCGGCCCATTACCGCGAGAGATCCTCCAAAACCGCAATAGCGATTCATTCCGTTAGAACGTAATTCAACAAAGAAAGAGGAAAACACATGATGAAAAACATAAGTAAGACAATCGGCTCGGCTCTCGCTGAGTTTGAGAAAACGTCAACAGGCACAATGTTCGCGTTCAACCGCAGGGCATGGAGTGCGATCTTGGCCCTAGCAGCGTTCGGATACACCGGCCAGGGCTTAGCGAACGCGCAGGTTGCGCGAGTAGGTGACAACACTGTCCTCACTGTCCAAGGCAATGAGACCGTGGATTTTGTGAATGCCAAGCCCATGCCACTTCCCAGCAATCCCGTATCAATCGACACCACACAGATGATGGTACAGGCCTTGCTATCCCCGCCGGCATTTGCTGCGCCTGGATATTCGCCTGGTGGCGAGGGAAATGGAATTCAGAGCCCGGTTTTCGTTGGCGCGCCGGTGCAGGCTGAAGACGGCATAATTGCTGAAGACGGCGTCAGAAGGGACGACTCCGGGTCGAGTAATCACCCATTCACGACGGCGAGAGCAGACCTACAGGACCTGAACACCAACACGGCGTACCCATATAGGGCGGCGGGCAAGTTGTATCTGAACATCAACAATACAACGTATTACTGTTCCGCGTCTTTGATCAAGCCCGGCATCGTTGTGACCGCAGCGGCCTGTGTGGCTAATTATGGAAAAAAGCAGTTCTATAGTGACTTTCAGTTCATCCCAGGCTATCGAAATGGAGTCGCCCCGTTCGGCACCTGGACGGTCGCTCACGTTTGGGTCAAAAGCGCGTACTTGGATGGCACCGACAACTGCGCCGTAGCCGCCAGTGTGTGTCCGGACGACGTTGCGCTTCTAACACTGAACACTCAGAAGGGCGCATATGTCGGAACTGCGGTGGGCTGGTACGGGTTTGGTTATAACGGCTTCGGTTTTACGACAAACGGTCTCACCCAGATCACACAGCTCGGATACGCCGCCGGCCTGGACAATGGAAGCTTGATGGAGCGCAATGACTCGTATGGTTATGTCAGCGCGTCCTATTCAGATAACACGGTCATCGGCTCGAACATGAATGCGGGCGCAATCGGTGGTCCGTGGATCGTCAAGTTTGGCATAGCGCCGACCTTGACAGGCGAAACGAATGGCGGTGCTGCCTACCCGAACATGGTCGTTGGAGTAATGGCCTGGTACTACACATCGACCGCTCCGAAGGAAGTAGGGGCTAGTCCGTTCACGAGCAACAATATTCTTTCACTTCTGAATTCGGCGTGCAGTTCTACACCGTCCGCATGTAAATAGCGGACTGTACTCGAAGGAGAGGAGTTGGGCTTGATTCCCAACTCCTCTCCGTGATCAGATTTCGCCTCATTCGTCGCAAACCACCGTAGAGGAAGTTCAGTTTGTCGCTTATCGGCGCCGTTATCGGTGTGCTGCTTCGGTTAAAACTCGTACCGCAACGCGAACTGCATCACCCGAGGCGTCGAGAGCTCCTGGGTATAGTTGCCGAAAGACCTCTGCTGGTCCAGAGCCAGGCTAAGCGATTGCACGTCGAATCGGACGCTATTTGTGACGTTGAAGACTTCCCAGCGAAACTGAAGGCTGTGAGTTTCCTTCCAAGGCATCTTCCATCGCTTATCCAGGCCCAGATCGATGTTGAATATGCCGTCGCCTCGCAGATTATTGCGCGCGCCCGATTCGCCCGGATAGTCGTGCCGGAAATCGGAAAGCGCACCTTGGGGTTCCGGGAAGATGTTCACGATTCCATCGCCGTTCTTAAAGGTACCGGTTTGCGGCAAAGTGCCGACCGGCATGGCTTCGCCGCTCAACTGCCAGTTGGTCGGCCAAGTAGCGCCATTTGAGACGCTCACCGGGAATCCGCTTGTCCATCGGTAAATGCCGGTGAGCTGCCATCCGCCAATAATTGCGTCGAGCCATCCATTTGCATTTCTGGCGATCAGCCTGTTCCGTCCGAACGGAAGCTCGGCGACAAAATTCGCAGTGATCTGGTGGGTAGTGTCGAAGTCTGAAACGGCTCGAAGAGCCTTGTAATCCCAGGAATTGATGATTTGGCTACTGGTCAACCCACCCCACGGCTGAATGCGCTCGGCATCGGAGGTGAGATCGAGAGACTTAGAAAACGTGTAATACAAATCGAACTGGACGCCTTGTGAGAAGCGCTTGCGAAGCGTGAACTGAGCAGCGTTATAGGACGAATTGCCAATTGTGCGCCAGCCATATAGAGAGGCGAACTGCGGATTATAGAAGGCGTTTGGACCGAATTTGCTGCAGCCGTTCGGACACCTGACCCCAGGATAATCGAGCACGAACAGGCCGGTGGTCTCGTTATGCAGATATGTACTCATGATCGAATACGCGGCCTGCAGCGGAGTCAAACCAGGGAAGCCGCCGAGGGCGGGGAGATTCGGGAAAATATCACCCCAGTATGCGGCTGTTGGCCCAACCAACGAGGGAGTGATGGCCGAAACGGGTGTACCGGCTTCCGCGAGCTGCGAAAATCGCGTGGCTGCTCTGAAGTAGTCGACGCCACTCGCTGTGTCGACTAGGTCGAGAGGCATGTCGAGATCCTCCTGCGTTAGCAATCGATGAGCCAAATGCCCCACGTAGGAGGCCTCGAAAATCATGTTGTGAGGTAATTCCCGGCTAATCGAGAAATCGAGCTGATAGGCGTAAGGAATCTTCAGGCCGTTATCCACGCCCCAGACAATTTGCCCGACGCTGGGGGGCGGGGTTTGGGGAAAACCTCCAGCGGGCGCGGGCTCGAGCACAGAGCTGGGAATGGCATTCAAACTGGTTAGCCGCGGCGCGTCTACGAGGGTTAGCGTAGCCGAGGGGTTAGTGATCGTGGTGGAAAGACCGTAAGCTCCACCGCTCGTGTCGAACGTATGAATGAGGCCTTCGCCGATATTGTCGTAGACAATTCCGAAGCCCGCGCGGATCGAGGTTTTGTCCTTTCCGAGTAAGCGACCCAAGCCCAAGGGACCGCCACCCGGAACCCAAGCAATTCCCAGGCGCGGAGCGAAATTTTTGGTCTGCCAAGGATAAAATCCAGGCTTGCCGTTGCCGGCGAGATCGTAGCTGATTTTAGGATCCTGGTTCGAGGGAATTCCGTCGGCCCCATGTAAGGCGCGGATATTGAAGAACTGCGTCATATTGATGGTAGGAGCGACTTCGAGTCCGTTCACTTCCCAGGGAGGCGATTCGAGGCTGTAACGCAGTCCGTAAGTGACGGTGAAGTTCGGCTTCAGCCGCCAGGAATCCTGAGCGTAGAACTCATATTGATCTACTGCGAAATCACGTTTGATAGGCGTGCCTTGCGCCAGGGGGGCGCCGGTTTTGGTGTAGTTATAGACAGCGTTTCCTTGCGTAACAGCGCCGAGCAGCGCGATAAGCGGGTAATCGTATGCGTTGTCGAAAGTGCTCGCGACTGCCGGATAGCCGTAAACCGCGGGGTCCATATAGGTTCCTGTATTCGCAATGGCTGCCGCTGAAAGCCAGGAAGCGTTCGTAATTCCAGAACTAAACGAATTCGTCAAATTAAAACTGGGACTGCGAATGAACCGGACATTCGTGCCAAACGAGAAGGAATGGGTGCCTTTTTTCCAAGAGAGGTCATCGACAAAGTTGTGCACCGGAGCCTGAAAGGCATTTGTGTAGTAAAAGTTATTGATCGTTTCCGGGTTCGTGGTACTGTCATTCAATCCGCGGAACAGGATCCAGGGCTGTTGCGAGTTACCCTCCATGCCCACACTTTGGCGCGTAAATCCGTAACGGAAATTGTTGACCATTGAGGGGGTGAGGATTGCGGTCTCACCTGCCACAAAACCCTTGCTGTGATCGACGTTTGTTTTCAGGGGACTTTGTCCCGGCAAATACGGCACGCCATTCTGCTGATCGTCCATCAGGTTCCCGCGCCAGAAAAGGGTGTGCTTTCCATCCTGCGTGAGCATGTAATCGAATCGCGCGATATAGGTATTGAAGCTGTTGTGAATGGGAGCAGCGAACCGGTAGCCGGAGTAGTTCAGGCCATCTCCGGCTCCGAGGTCGTTCGGCAGAGGATAGCTTTGAAAGAACTTCAACATCACCGGGTTCGGGCCGATACCTAGCGGGTCCATTGCGGCCAGTTGTTGCGGTGAAAGGGTCGTGACTCCGCCATCGACATTTTGATATTGCATAATGCCTTCACGCAAAGTTAGGCTTGGAACGACGCGCAATATACTCTCTTGCTGCGCGTCGCGGCGGGATTCCCAATTTAGGAAGAAGAATGCACGATCTTTCTTAATGGGGCCGCCGAGGCTGGCGCCGAAAACATTTCGAATAAATTCGAGAGGCTTGTTCGGCTCTCCGTGCTGAAGCTGGGAGAGCTTCAGGAAATAGTCGTTTGCTTCGGTAGCGGTGTTGCGGTTGTATTCGTATGCGGAGCCGTGAAAACTGTTGGTGCCGCTTTTCGTGACGATCGATATTTCCGCGCCTGACGAGCGCCCGGATTCAGCGTCGTAGTTGGTTGTCGCCACGCGAAATTCCTGGATGGAATCGGGCGTCATGCGCAAGACAGAAGTAAATGCGTACCCGCGGGTTTGATCGTTTGAATCGACGCCATCTAGCAGGATGTTGCTCTGGTCGCTTCTGGCTCCGTTGACGGCTCCGCTCCGAGTATCCTGGTCAGGGTTGATATTCGGATTGTTTCCGAGATAAATGACGCCGGGCTGAAGACTGTACAGCGCGGCGACGTCACGGCCTTCGATGGGCAGCTCCTTCACTTGGTTTTCCGTCATTACGGCACCGATGGATGCGTCGACGGTGTTTAACAATGCGGCTTCGCCGGTGACCTCAACAGTTTCAGTCGTTCCACCTACCTGAAGCGCGGCATTAACAGTGGCGGGACTGTTAACTTGGAGCTGCAAATCGGTCACTTCGTATTTCTTGAAACCGGATGCTTCCACGGTGAGGCGGTATGTGCCGGGCGGCAACTGCAGCATTTCATATTCACCTTTAGCGTTGCTGGAACTGTGGCGTTCCAGGCCTGTGGCCGGATTTGCGAGCGTCACTTGCGCGATGGGAACGGAGGCGCCGCTCGGATCGGTGATGACGCCGCGAAGCGAAGTCTCGGCTTGGCCCCAAAGCGGGCTGACGCTAAGAATAGCAGCAACGAAAAAAGAAAATGGCAGTGAGTGGATTCTCGTCATGTTTGACCCCCAAAACAGTGTGCTAAACAGCGTAGTTTGCGCGATTTTAGCACCATTGCCGGGAGTGTGTCACCAGCAGGGCACGGCTATGAAGGACAAATTGTAAATTGTTTGTGAATTCGAGGGGCGCGCGAACAACCCCTCGAATCAGAATGCGAAGTGTAGCGCGAGCTGCAGAATCCGGGCTGGGCTCAACGGATCGGTAGCGGAAATTTGGCCGAACGTCGGATCGGTAATGGTCGTGTCGGGATTGGCGAAATTCGCATGGTTGAGCGCGTCAAAGGCGTCCATGCGCAGCTCGATATCCAACCGCTCGGTGGGACGGAAGTGCTTGGAGATGGCAATGTCGAGATTGATGTCGCCGGGGCCGCGGAAGGAGTTGCGCGGCAAAGTTCCGTACGGGTAGGACGTCAGGATTGTGCCGGAGTCGTCGGCATTCACCAACCGCGTCTGGCTGAAATTGACGGGATTGAACCAGTAATTCCCCGACGATACGCTGTTCGAATTATTCGGATTCGTGAGCGTCTGGTACGTAAAAGGATTCAGAGTGGTTACGCCGTTTCCGACAAGATCCGCGTGAACGATCCCGGCGTCGCCCGCGCCCGAAGGGCCAGGATCGTCAGTTGAGGTAAAGAGCGAGTATGCGAAAACATCGAGCGGAAATCCGGTGCGCCAAGTGAAAATGGGATACAAACTCCAGCCCGATGTGAGGAGTTTCGGCCCCTGCTGCCATAGGCGATCGAACGGCAGCTCCCAACCGCCGGACAGCGTGAACACCTGCCTGACATCCGTGTCGCCGGAAGCGCGAAACAGCTCGTGATCGAATGCCGGAACTGTGGAATTTCTCTGGCGGTACCCGGATACGTTGTCGATCTCGTGCGACCACGTGTAGCCGATTGTAAAGAACATTTTCCCCAAGCCGGCGGCCGAGGTGGTCTCGCGGCGCAGCTTCACTTCCATGCCGTTGTAATTGGCTCGGGTAACGTTTTGGAATTCGTCTAGATAACTGAATTCATCGAAGCCGTACGGGGCGTTGTAGATGCGCGTGCCGGTGCCGGGAATCATCGGGTTGATATCGACGATCCCGGTTAGCCCGTGAGCGGAATATCCCAAATAGCCGATTTCGAACATCATGCTCCAAGGCAGTTGCTGCTGGATAGACAGATTGTATTGATACACGTACGGTGTCTTGAGCTTGGGATCCACCAGATAAATACCTTGATCACCGAACGGAAGATACTGGGCGAAGCTCACGTCTTTGCTCGGTGGCGTGGACGGGAACGGATCCGGCACGCCTGAAGATCCGTATGGATCCTGCAGGGTCAACGCGCCAGTGGGCGTTTGGCCGGCGTACAGCGTTGCCCCGCCGAAGAACGGAATGACCCCGTTGAACTGGAGGTTGTCCTCGCCTTTCAAAATGTCGTAGAAGATGCCCCAACCTCCGCGAATACTCGTTTTCGCGTTTCCAAAAACGTCCCAAGCGAAGCCGAAGCGCGGCGCCCAATCGTGATAATCGGGGAAATTCACGCCCTTCGGAGCGCCCGGATCGCCAGGAAAAACAAGGCCGGGAGGAGCGTTCACGAAACGCTGCGATTGCAGGCCAGGGATGAAGTCGAAGGTGCGGCCCTGAGTGTCGTATTTCGGCTGATTGTATTCGTAGCGCAAGCCAAGCGACAGGGTGAGCCGCCTCGTCACTTTCCAAGCATCCTGGGCAAACCCGGCGTACTGATGCGAGCGAATGTTAGACGGAGCTTTGCCGTTTTGGAAGTAGTCATCGGGTAGGCCGAGGAGGAAATCCGCAAAATCCAAACCGGTCGTCGACCCATAGAAATCGAAGGCGCCGTTCGTAAAGTAGCTATAACTCGTGTTGTTCTGATACGGCGAAAAATAGAAGCCAAACTTCCAGTTGTGACTGCCTTTCGTCCACGAAAGATTGTCGTAATAAGCGTAGGTGTTGTCTATCTCGTAGGTGGGGCCGTGTCCGTCCAGGCCGACGGTGAGAGCGGAGGTATCGAAGAAGATGACGGGCGGACCGGTCGGATTATCCGAAGCGATGTTGAACCCAAGTTGCGTTGGGGTCGGCAGGCTGACCGCCGGAATATCTCTCTGATGGTTGAGACGTTGCGCGGTCGCGCGGAATTCATTCAGCAGGTTGGGAGTGAAGGTATGCGTGTAGGAGACAGTTCCGTAATAGCTAATATCACCCGAGGTGACCGGGTAACCGGCCACGTTATTTTCGGTGAACGGATAGAGAACGGGCCAGTTCTTGTAACTGAACGTTCCGGAAATCACATCTCTTGATGTGATGTTGTAATCGAAGCGGCCGAGATACGAATCGTAATTTGAAGTCGAAATGGCTTGGGGGAACAGGAAGCCTGCCGGGGACGTTGGAATCAGATTATTCGTGAAATACGCTTGGGCGGCGGGGCTGATGGCCGAGGGAGCGATGATGCCTTGGGCCGCGAGCGCGGGGTTGGGCTGGTATTGCGGGTTCGCGAGCAGGAAGTTAGCTACGGGTCCGGGGCCAAAATCGCCGCTTGCTTCGGCGGGAGTAAACGTGTTGACTTTGCCTTGGCTAGTGTCGGTTGAAGTTTGGCGCTGTCCTTCGTACGAGAAAAAGAAGAAGAGCTTGTCGCGACCGTTAAAGACCTTTGGAATAATAATTGGGCCGCCGAGCGTCCCTCCGAACTGATTGCGCTTCAACACGGGAACGGGAAGGTTCTGCTCGTTGTTGAAAAATGGATTCGCGTCGAAGAAATTGTTGCGGACGTAATCGTAAGCCGTCCCGTGGAGCTGGTTAGTGCCGCTCTTTGTCACGACACTGACAATGCCGCCCGCATTTCGGCCGTATTCTGCGCTGTAATCGCTCTCCAAAACGCGAAACTCCGCGACTGCATCCGGATTTGGATCCGCCACAACGGTATTCGCTAGAAGCGCAGTATTGTTGCCGCCATCGAGCAGATACGTAACGGAATCGGTTCGCTGGCCGCCTATGCTGTAGTTGCCGGCGCCCCCGTTATCGGGGTTCGATGGGGTTATACCGGGCTGGGTCTTGAGTAGGTCAAGCGTATCGCGGCCGTTTAGCGGGAGCTCGTAGATCGCTTGGCCAGTGACTGTAGCCCCGACCGTCTGATTCTCCGTTTCCACCATGGAAGGTTGGCTTTGTACCTCTATAGCGCTGCTTACCTGACCGATTTGGAGTGTGATGTCGATGCGCAATGTCTGATTAATCTCAAGCCGAGTCTTGGAATCGACAACGATGGTTTTAAATCCTGTTGCCGCTGCTGTTACTCGATAAGGGCCGATTGGAAGATCCAGCGCCTGATATGTGCCGTTGCGATCGGAGGTGGTTTGATGGTCGATACCAATTTCCACATTCGTGACTGTGATCCGCGCATCGGGAACCACGCTGCCGCTAGGATCGGTAACGGTTCCCGTGATTTTTCCCGTTGCTTCCTGTGCTTGAATTTGAGCGAAGCAGAAGAGAAAAGCGAGAGCTACAACAGTGAGAGTTCGCATTGTGTTCACCCCTGAATGGACTATCAAGGCGCCTGAGACTCCCGATCTCGAAGCAGGCTTGAATTTTCCGTTAGCGTATCACGACTTCCCGTAGATACGCTAATCCTGGCGTACTCTGCGAAAACTAACGGCCGCGTGCCGCGACGCTCTGCTTCGCCGTATCGATGGGAGTGGGATTCGGCGCTGATGGCTGCGGCTCGGAGACTTTTGTCAGGCCCAAAGTTTTGCGCAGCTCAGTATCGATCTTGGCGCGGATATCGGGATTGTCTTTCAAGAATTGGCGCGCGTTCTCGCGGCCTTGGCCGATGCGCTCGCCTTTGTAACTGAACCAGGAGCCGCTCTTCTCAATGATATTGTTTGCGGCGCCGAGATCGAGCAGATCGCCTTCACGTGAAATGCCCTCGCCGTAAATGATGTCGAATTCGGCTTCTCGAAATGGCGGGGCGACCTTGTTTTTCACGACCTTTACTTTAGTGCGGCTACCCGTAACTGCTTCGCCATCCTTGATAGCGGCAATCCGGCGGATATCGACGCGAATTGAAGAATAGAATTTTAGGGCGCGGCCGCCGGTGGTGGTCTCCGGGTTGCCGAACATCACGCCGATTTTTTCACGAATCTGGTTGATGAAGATGAGGCACGTATTCGATTTCGAAACGATGCCGGTGAGTTTGCGCATTGCCTGCGACATCAACCGGGCCTGCACGCCCATATGTGTATCGCCCATTTCGCCATCGAGCTCTGCCTTGGGTACCAAAGCCGCGACGGAATCGACAACCAGCACATCAATAGATCCGGAGCTAATGAGCGTACTCGTGATTTCCAGCGCTTGCTCAGCGAAGTCGGGCTGAGAAACCAGGAGATTATCCACATCCACGCCTAGTTGCTTTGCATAGACCGGGTCGAGCGCGTGCTCTACATCAATGAAAGCCGCCATTCCGCCCTGCTTCTGGGCTTCGGCGACCACTTGCAATGCAATCGTCGTCTTGCCGGATGACTCAGGACCGAAGATCTCGCAAATACGGCCGCGCGGAAATCCGCCGACGCCAAGCGCGTAATCGACCGAAATCGATCCCGTTGAGATGGACGACACGGGAACGATGGCTTCCTTCGCGCCGAGGCGCAGGATAGAGCCTTTGCCGAATTGCTTTTCGATTTGGCCCATTGTGAGGGCTAAGGTGCGGTTGCGCTCTTTTTCATCCATTTCGGAGATCCTTTCCAGTCAGTATAGCCAAAACAAATAGAAGCGGTTTTGTTTCTTATGTATTTGCAGACCGGCGCGCGTAATATCCCTTGCGCGCCCGCACGACCAAGTCTTTGCGACCTTTGATCTTGATTTCGACGGGATGATACTGGCCATCCGTTCTGAGAGGCTCAGGCCGATAGAACAGGTTGTACTGGTGGCGCAGCTCGTTCGCGATGTTTTCAAAGGATTGGTTCAGATCCTTGGCTTGAAAAGGGAAGAAGGCAACGCCTCCGGTCTGTTGAGCGAAGTAGCGCATCACCTTGTCGCCATCGGTCTCGATGTGGCTGATGTTTGTCGAGATGGTGTAGATGACGGTATCAGCACGCTGCGCCATCTCGAGCGCCTGATCGCGGCTGTAGCGGCTCTCGTTATCTTCGCCGTCGCTCAAGATCACCATGGCGCGCCGAAATTTGTAGAGCGGCTTGTCTTGCATCAATTTTTCTTTGCAGGCGAAATAGATGGCGTCGTAAAGTGACGTTCCGCCACCGGGGCGCAGACGGCGCACCGCATTCTCCAGCGTGCCTGTGTCATTGGTGAGATCGGCGACTAGCTCCGCTGCGGTATCGAAACTCACCACAATCGCCTTATCCTGCTCGCGCATAACGCTGTTAATGAAATTTGTCGCCGCTTCTTGCTGAAATTTGAATCGCTCGCGAATGCTGTTGCTGGTGTCAATCAAGATCGCAAGGCGGAGCGGGAGATCGGTTTCGGAGGTGAACTCGAGGATAGCCTGCGGCTTTTTGCTCTCGAATACTTCGAAATCGTTCTTATTGAGATCGGTTACGAACCGGCCGTGCTTGTCTGTGACGGTGAACAGCATGTTCACCCGCGTGACTTCGGTTACGATTGCGCCGGGCTGATGGATCTGTTCCGGCGGCGAGGATTGCGGATTGGTTTGATTTTGCTGACCCTGAATCGGGACGAGAAACAGGGCGGCAAGCAGGGCGAGGCCCACCGAAGGTGCTGCTCGAAACTTCATTGAGATGACTTTATTCTACCTGTGCCGGCTTGGGATCGGGTGTGGGGAGAAAATCCAAAATAGCGGAAAGCTCAGGAGGCAGCGGGCTTTCGATGCGGATGGGATCGCCTGTCGAAGGCGAACGGAACCCGAGCTTGTGAGCATGCAGGAAGAAACGCTCAAGAGGAGGGAGGCCGGGAGGTTTTGCCGGCGCGCCGTAGAGCCGGTCGCCTACGATGGGATGCCCGAGGCTTGAAAGGTGAACCCGAATTTGATGGGTACGTCCGGTTTTGATTCGAACTTCGAGAAGGCTGAAGCGAGCGAATTGCTCGAGAACGCGGTACTCGGTGAGGGCGGTGCGGCCTGAACGGGAGCGAGCGCTCATACGTGTGCGACGGACGGGATCACGCGTGATCGGTGCGCTGATTCGACCTTGAGCCTGCTTCATGCGTCCATGCACGAGGGCTAAATACGTTTTTTCTACCTGCCTGTGGTGGAACTGCCCGGCTAATGATTGGTGCGCTCGGTCCGTACGAGCAACGACGAGCACGCCGCTCGTGTCGCGATCGAGACGATGGACGATGCCGGGGCGCAGATCGCCGTTGACGGAAGAAAGCACTCCGAAATGATGTAGAAGGGCATTGACAAGCGTACCTTGAGAGTGGCCTGCGCCCGCATGAACCACCATGCCTGCGGGCTTATCTATGACGACTACATCTGGATCTTCGTAAAGAATTTTGAGCGGCAGATTTTCGGGTTCGGCTTTTAGCGGTGCGCGGATGGCCGGAGTTACGGATACTTGTTCGCCGCCTCGAAGAGTGTAAGACGCGCGCGAAGCCTTTCCGTCTAGCACGACTGTGCCCTCTTTAATCCACGATTGAAGACGTGAACGGCTGTACTCGGGTAACCGTTCATGCAGGAATGCGTCGAGGCGCTTGCCGCGATCGTACTGCTCGGCGGTTAGAACCACGATCCTATGGTAGGGAATTAACGGCTATTCGGATGACCTTTCCCATAACGCAGTTCGCCTGCTTCGATTGAGATCGGCAAACGATTCTCGCTGGGCGGCAGCGGGCAAGTGGCGTATGGCGTAAACGTACACGGCGGATTGTAGGCCTTGTTGAAATCGAGATCGACTGTGCCGTTCACGGGAAGCGGTGTGTTCAGCATGCGACCGGCTTGATAGGTCTGCGTTTTGTTAGTCGGATCTTTGAAGAGGAAGAAAAGAGTTTGACCTTCGTAGATCGGGCGGAGATGAAAATTCTGCCCTTTGTATGTGAATTCAACGATACCGGGGCTTTGCTGGAGCTCTGTTTCGCCGAGCACGTTTAAGATGGGGATCGTCTTCGGATCGGAAATTAATTTAGCTTGAAACCGGAACTGGGGGTTGATCGGGAAATATTTGAGTCCCGTGAAGTTCTTGCGAACCTCGCTGCCGTTATCTTTGGCGCGGATGCCTAACCGGTTTCCACGCTTGATCACGTAAAACGAGACTGTGCCGGAGCGAACGACGTCGGGTTTTTCCTCGCTCCAGGAGAGCGCGCGCGAGGCGCCTTCAGCGCTGACGAAGGTGACTTGGTCGCCGTTGAGCCGGAGCTTACCAAGCTGCGCGGGAGCGGATTTCGGCAGAACGAAGTCGTTCGAATCGGCCGAGCCGATCGTGTTATCGCCTGGCTTCAGCCAGAAGAGTCCCACTAGAGTCAACCAGCTATCTTCGGAACGTAGGCCTGCGTCGCGATGTTTTTGCCATTTGCGGATGGAATCGAGATAGTTGGACGGCACGTTGCTGGCGGCCGCGGCGAGAGCGGCGACGAAAATGGCCATCCCAGCCAAGAACCGATGCACAACGGGATTTTAGCAAGGGGAGCGAAAGATAGACGGCGGGCCAAAGGTCCGGCTTCGGTTGATTTCAGTGCACCATTTTGGTGCATACTGGTGAAGTGAGCTCTAGAATGAAACGGGCTGTTCGGCAGAGCGTCACTTTGCCGTCAGGGACGGCTACTAAAGTCCGCGTTATGGCAAGAGCGCGCCGGCTGAGTGCAAACCGCATGCTGGTTGAACTGATCGAGAATGGAATCGAAGTTGAGAGCCGCAAGCGGCAGGACTTCTTTGATCTCGCCGAGCGCTTCCGGAGGAGCACTGATCCGGAAGAAGTGAGACGACTTGGTGATGAATTGGGCCGCATGATCTTCTCTGGCTGATGCCGAAGCTCGAGAATTCAAGGTGTGCGGTCGAGGAGCTTACCCGAAAACCTTCTTGCAGCGCTCTCAGGTGGCAAAAGGTAAGAAACTCTGACCCGGAAAAGCTTTACTCCCGCAGTTCCACGATGGTTGCTCCGGCACCCCCTTCTGATTGTGTGGCAGGGTAGAACCGGCTGACGTGGGGACTGGAGGCTAGGAATTCACCGACTGCTTTCTTCAGCACTCCCATTCCGTGGCCGTGAACGATGCGCACGCGATTTACCGAAGCGAGCGCGGCGGAGTCCAGGAACTTATCGACGTGTTCGACTGCTTCTTCGGCGCGCTGGCCGATGATGTTGAGTTCCCTTTGCAATAAATTCCATGATGGCCCGGCGTCGAATCGAACGTTTTTAGGAAGTCTGCTCTTTGCGGTGGCCGGCACTACTTCCAAAATGTCTTCGCCGGGGACCTGCATTTTGAGGAAACCCGCTTCTACCTCGAACATTCCATTTTTGAGCAGTCGCCTAACCGTCGCGGGCTCGCGAACATCCCTCAAACGCACCGTTGCGCCCTCTTCGATGGGCAGGCGCTCGGCTGCGGCTCCTTTTGCGCTGGCTAAGGTGATTGCCTCGGCGGCTTCTTCCCGAAACTCGCGTTTGGTTTTGGCGAGTATGCGCTGTGCCTGCTCGGCCGCTTTGCGCTGTTCGGCCGCTTCAGCCAGGCGGTCCATCGCGATCTGGGCTCGCGCTTCGAAATCGGCAATGATCGACTCCGATTTTTTCTCCCACTCGCTCTGGCGTTGCTGTTCATGTTGAGCAGCTTCGCGCTCTACCTCAGCCTGACGTTTTGAAAGCCGGCGAGTAGCTTCCTCCATCTGCCTGGCGCGCTGAGCATTTTCATCGACTTGGCGGTGCAGCTCCGCGAGCAGTTCCTGAAAATCAGCCTGAATTCGTGGGAGTACCTGCCGCGCATGCGTGAGCACGGGTTCCGGCATCTCGAGGCGGGTTGCGATATCGAGTCCCGCGGATTTACCAGGCATACCGAGGCGCAGCTCGTATGTGGGCTGCAGAGTGGCTTCGTTGAAACCCATGGAGCCGTTCAAGACACCGGGCGTATTCGCGCCGTACAGCTTTAACGGAAGCAGATGCGTTGAAGCGAGACAGAATGCGCCCGATTGACGGAACTGATCGAGGACCGCGACGCCAAGCGCGCCTCCTTCTTCAGGGTCGGTTGCGCGGCCCAGCTCATCGAGCAACACCAGAGTGTCTGGCGTGACGCGCGCAAGCATTTCCTTGACGTGTAGTAAATGTCCGGAAAAACTGCTAAGGCTTTCAGCGATCGATTGCGTGTCGCCGATATCGGCGAGCACGTCCTCAAGCAGAGGGAACTCGGCTTCGGCGCAAGGCACCGGAATAGCGGCATGCGCCATCACAGCTAACAATCCTGCGGTCTTTAGAGTGACGGTTTTGCCGCCCGTGTTCGGACCACTGATCAGCAAACAGTGGCGATCTTCATCGAGCTCAAAAGAAATCGGAATAATGGGTTTGCGTTGTTTCCGCAGCACGGTTTCGAGTAAAGGATGGCGCGCTTCTCGGAGCCTCAGCTTTCGGGGCGTGTCGCTGAACCGTGGAATCGCTGCTTCGTAATCGTGCGCGAATCCGGCCTTGGCGAAAATGCAATCGAATTCTGCAAGGGTGTCAGCGCTGGCCATGATTTCAGGGCTGTGTTCGCGAAGCGCGTCGGTGATCTCGGCAAGAATGCGATCGATTTCGCGAAGCTCGTCTTCGCGCAGCCTGACAAGTTGATTGTTCAGCTCAATTGTGTCGAGCGGCTCGACGAAAAGCGTGCGGCCGGTACCGCTCGCGCCATGAATAACGCCGTCTACGCGCCCTTTCTGTCCGGCGACAATCGGAACCACGTAGCGGTCTTCGCGGATGGTGACGAAGTCTTCCTGAAGGGTGCCGTCGTCACGGTGAGCCCGCATAAAACGCGCGAGTGAATCTTGAATATTCCTTTGCTGCCGCTCGATCTCGCGCCGGATCCGCCCGAGTGTGACGCTCGCCTCGTCAGCCAGGCTGCCGTCGGGAAGAAAAGCGCGCTGATAGCGGCGTGAAATTCCGCGAAGATCCGCCAAACTGCCGCCGCGATGCGCCAAGCGCGGATAACGGTTCGAAACTGATAACAGAATGCCGCGATATTCACCTGCGAGCGCAAGCGTGTGAAACAGGTCTAGAATTTGCCGACCGTCGAGAGAAGCGCCTTCGACACGAAGCGTGCGTAGAGAGAGCGCAATGTCCCGGAGTTGATCGAAGCGCAGCCGTATGGCGGCGCCATGCGAGGGTTCTTGCGCGCCCGAAACTTCACGGAGGTAGCCGATGGCCTCGCTGGCTTCGGCCAGATCAGCTTCGAGCGCAGCGCGATCTCTGCGCGGCACCAGTTCGAGCACAAGGCTTCGGCCGGCGATGCTGCCTGCGTATTTTGCAAGGAGCTCTTTCAGTTCGCCGAATTGAAGCAGGGACTCACTGCTGAAGGGCATGCCAAGTCCCCTGGGGACGAGTCACGAAGGGCTGGGTAATTGCGTGTGCGCGACAGGCCTGAATCACCTCGCGCGTGCCTTCGGTAATCGCGAGAGTTTCCAGTGAGTCGATCTCGAACCAGTCAACACGCCGGGAATCGTCGCCGGGACGAAGCTCTCCGCTCTCAATCCTGCAATAGAAATCGATCAGTACGTAGTGATACTCGCATGGAGCATCGCTGTCCGGGGCGCTATTTGGAATAATGCGCTCAAAGACGGTCGCTATTGCCTCGGGGCTCACGCGCAGACCGGTCTCCTCAAACACTTCGCGCTTGAGTGCATCTTCGAGGCGCTCGCCTGTTTCAACTGCACCGCCAGGAAGTGACCAGCATCCTGCGAGCGGTTCTCGGCCGCGCTCGACCAGCAGGACGCGTCCTGCATCCAGAATGAGGGCGCCCACGCCGAGTACCGGGCGCGACGGGTACCGGCGGGTATCGCTCACCTCTTCAGCTTACGGCGGCTAAGACCTGTTCGGCGTGGCCTTCTACTTTCACTTTGGGGAAGATTTTCTTAATCGTGCCTTGGGGATCGATAACAAAGGTCGTCCGCTCGATTCCCATGTACTTCTTCCCGTACATGCTTTTCTCTTTCCAGACGCCGTACGCTTCGGCCGCCTGGTGATCCGCATCGGCTAGCAAGACAAACGGTAAATCGAATTGCTGCTTGAACTTGGCTTGCGCACTGGCGGGATCGGGCGAGATGCCAACAATCACCGTATTGGCTTTGGTGAATTTCCGGGACGCGTCGCGGAACTCGCAGGATTCCTTGGTACAGCCCGGAGTGTTGGCTTTGGGAAAGAAGTACAAAACCACGTTCTTTCCCCTAAGTGATTCTAAATGAAAGATCTCTCCTGAGTCTGCCGGGAGGGAGATCCCTGGTGCGAGCTGGCCTTCTTCTAGCGCTGCCATACAACAAAAGATGCGGAAGATATCGAAAACGGCTCTGGTGAGAATCTGTGAAGCTCTTAGTCAGTGGCAATAAGAATTCTTGACAAAGATCCGCGCATATTATATAGTGGAAGTGTATCCAAGACTGGATAGCGAGATTTAGATAGGAGGAATGAAGATGCCAATTACCCGATACAACCCAATTAGCACTGAGACTGAAGATTTCCCGACTGGGCTGCGGCTGTTCCAGGATTCCTTGTCGCGCCTTTTAAGCGAGCAGACGTCCCGACCGTGGTCGCCTCCCGTGGACATTTATGAGACAGAGAACGAACTTGTTCTGAAGGCGGATGTTCCGGATGTCGATCCGAAGCACGTCGGAATTCAGATGGAAAATGGGACGCTGACGCTGAAAGGTGAACGGAAGTTCGATGAACAGAGAAATGGCCGCGGGTTCCACCGAATCGAGCGTGGTTATGGCTCTTTCGTGAGAGCGTTCAGCTTGCCGGAGACTGTCGATCCCGAGAAGGTGAAGGCCGACTACAAGAATGGCGTTCTGACCATCACGCTTCCGAAAAAGGAAGTGGCAAAGCCTCGAACGGTCAATATCGAAGTATCAAACAGCTAACGTAGACAAATCTTTTCGGAAGAAGTTCCGGCGCGGTAGGCTGGGCACGGAAGCCTAGCCGCCGCGCTTTTTCCTTTTGGTTCCATCCTCGTCACGCATGTTTGTCAACATGGAATCTGAATGGCCTTACTACGAAGGGCAGGCTTTCGCGGGCTGATCGCGGTCTGCTTACCGCTCCTGGCTGTTAAGCCGGCTCCAGGCTACTCGGTTTTGTCGCACGAGGCGATGATCGACGCGCTCTGGGATGTGCAGTTGAAACCCACGCTCCTCGCTCGATTCCCGAGCGCGACCCCGGAACAATTGAAAGAGGCGCACGGTTACGCATACGGCGGCGCAATCATTCAAGACATCGGGTTTTATCCGCACGGGAATGGTTATTTCAGCGACTTAACTCATTACGCGCTGGCGGGCGATTTCATCATTGCTCTGATATCGGAATCGCAAAATCTGAATGAGCTCGCGTTTGCCCTGGGGGCGCTCTCTCATTACTTTTCCGACAACGACGGTCACCGGCTTGCGACGAATATTGCGGAACCCCTGCTCTATCCGAAATTGCGGCGCAAATTTGGGGACGTGATTACTTACGAGGACATGCCGCGTGTCCACCTTCAGACGGAGTTTGGTTTTGATGTGCTCGAAGTGGCAAAAGGGAATTTTGCCCCGCAGGCATACCATGACTTCATCGGTTTCAACGTGGCGCGGCCCGTGCTTGAAAGAGCGTTTCGCGACACATATGGATTTGATTTGGGGACCATGTTTCAGGATTTCGATGGCGCGATTGGGTCCTACCGGCACGCCGTAAGCAAAACCGTCCCTACGGCTACCCGTGTGGCGTGGGCGCAGCGAGAGAGCGAGATACGGCGCATTAGACCAAGTATTACGCGGCGAGAGTTTGTGTACATCATGAGGCGCTCAAGTTATGAACGGGAGTGGGGCAAGCGATATGACCGGCCCACCTTCGGCGACTATGTGCTTGCGTTCTTCCTCAAATTAGTTCCGCCGATCGGTCCTCTCAAAGCGCTTCGTTTCAAAATGCCGACGCCACAAGTCGAGCAGATCTTCATGCGAAGTTTCGAAGCAGCAACGGCGGGTTATCGGAGCCGCCTAAGCGATACCGCTGGCGGTAACCTTCAGCTTGCAAATACGAATTTTGATTTAGGCCGGGCTGCCCGTCCTGGCGAATATCGCTTACAGGATGATACTTACGCATACTGGTTGCATGCGCTGGCGGAAGACAAATTTTCGGGTGTGACGCCTCGGATCGGGGATGAGATTCTCGGCTATTACAGCAATTTTAAAGCTCTGCTGGACACGAAAAAAGACAAAGAGAATTGGCGACGCGTTCTAACCGAACTGGATGAGCTGAAGGCGACGCGGGCAGCTCTTGGGGCGAATGGTCGGGAGACTTTCTAAAGCCCGTGCCCTCTACTCTTTTGGGCATGAGTCGATTTCGTGTGCTGGCGGCAATATGCTTCTTTCTTAACCCCATCACGCCTTCATATTCCTATTCGTTATTCGCGCACGAAGCATTGGTAGACGCACTTTGGGACGTTGAGTTGAAGCCAATTCTCGTCGCCAGGTTTCCCGGTGCGACATCCGAGCAGCTCAAGGAAGCGCACAGTTACGCCTACGGTGGCGCTGTTATCCAGGACATGGGCTATTACCCGCGCGGCAATCAACGCTTCAGCGATTTAACGCATTACGTACGCACGGGCGATTTCATTGTGGCGCTTGTGTCGGAGTCGCAAAACATAGACGAGCTGGCGTTTGCGTTGGGTGCGTTATCGCATTACTTGGCCGATGTTGACGGCCACAGATTTGCAACGAATCCGGGCGAGCCGCTGGTATATCCCAAGCTACAGCGAGAGTACGGAAATTTCATTACTTATGAGCAGAATCCGGGCGGGCACATTAAGACGGAGTTTGGGTTTGATGTTCTCGAGATCGCGAAAGGGAATTTTGCCCCCCAGGCTTATCACGATTTCATTGGCTTCAATGTGGCGAAACTGGCGCTCGAGAGAGCGTTCCGCGATACTTACGGGCTCGAGTTGAAGGATTTATTCAAAGATTTCGATCGAACGGTTGGGTCGTTTCGGCGGGCCGCCAGCAAAACGATTCCGAAGGCGACGCGAATTGCGTGGGCTGAGCGCAAAGATGAGATCCAACGAGCGAATCCAGGCGTAACGGAAGGCAAGTTCGTATACGTAATGAAACGGTCGAGTTATGAACGCGAATGGGGCAAACAGTACGACCGTCCCTCTGCGAGCGATCACATTCTGGCGTTCTTGGTGAAGCTGTTGCCGCCGGTCGGCCCGCTCAGAGCGCTAAGATTTAGGATGCTCACGCCTGAAGTAGAGAAACTGTTTATGCTCAGCTTTGATCGGTCTACTGCTGCGTGCCGGGCTAAAGCTGAAGCCGCGGCTCAAAACCGTCTGCAACTCGAAAACACGAATTACGACGTAGGAACAGGAACCGGTCCGGGCCAATACAGGCTCAATGATGACACGCACGCCTATTGGCTGGACAAGCTCGCCGAAAAGAATTTCAGCAACGTTACACCAGCCATTCAAATTGAGTTGGTCAGCTTTTACAGCAACCTGAATGCTCCTTTGCACACGAAGAAACATTCAAAGGACTGGACGCGGCTGCTGGCAGAATTAGAGAGGCTGAAAACGGCGAAAATACCAGCCGCGATTAATGGCGGGCAGTGACTGTCTGCTCGCGCGGAGCTGAGCGCGGCCGCTTTTCCTTTCCGTGCAGATCGAGTGACACCATGGTGTGGCGGTATCTGCCCGTGATTCTGAAAGGCACGATCTGAACTCCGTTTTTCTTTTTCAAAAACGGAGAGATGGCTTTCAGGAATACTGATCTGACTCCTGAGGTGGCGTTCGCCACAGTGCCTCTTGTTAGGAGGATGCCGCGAACATCAATGCGATAGTCGATCAGGCTGTAGGTTCCGTTCATCCGCGCGTAAGCTCCAGGAACGCTAAACGAGAGATTAGAGAGCGTGGCGATTCCGTCACTCACGGAAACGTGTCCTCTGAGGTTCGAGAGCGCAGTTTCGAGATCTTCCTGCGAATGATCGCCTCGTTCCGCTTTTTGAGCGCTTTCGCTAAGCTTCTCGACGGAACCCTGCGTACGGGGATTCGTAAACTTGCCCCCTTGAAGACCGAAGTCGCCGTGCAGTTTCAACTTCTTCAAAAATGGCTGGTCGCCCGGCGGAATTTCGATATGAGCGCCGAAGCTTACGCTGCCGTTCATCGGCGCGCGCTTCGCCTCGATAAACAGATTGAGAAGATCCTCAATATGCGCATCGGTTGCGAACATGTCGAGGGAGGTCATTTTACCGTTCTCCCCAACGACGCGCCCTTCCGAGACGATTGTCGTCCGGTTAAACTGCCCCACCACGTTCTCAAGCAGCGTGTCTCCGTTCGTTGCGTCTACGGCGGCGTGAAATTGAGTAGTCAAACGCCGGGTATGGCCAGAGTCCGAGACATGAAAATCAGGAGTGTCGGTGGTACCGGCGACTTCAATGTGATCTAGCGTGCCGCTGAATTTGCCGTTCGAAAATAGAATTCCACTGAACGTTTTGAAAAAGCCGAGATCGGCATTGCGAAACGCGTACGAACCGGCAACCGATGTGCGGGCTGGATCGTCAGCATTCCAAGGTCCAAACCGCCCATCGCATTGAATTTCACCCGGTGGCTTTGGATTGGAGATCGTCGCGTGAAAGGTGATCGGCTGGTTGGTTCCCACGGCGTCGAGCGCCAACTTATCAACGATGATTCGAAAAGGCTGCTTACCCGGGCGGCCGGAATCAATTGCAAGAACTGTGCCATCAGCGATGACGGTACCGATCTTTACTTTCGGGCCGGATTGCTTCTGGGTGACGGGCATCACCGGAGTTGGGACGCCATTTGGCGCCTTCGGAGGCACGGTAATGCGCAGCCCTTGAACGCGAACAAGCGAAACGCGCCGCTGAAACGTCAAGAGCAGGGCATAGTTACCCTGAATCGTAAGACGCTGGATGGTGATTAGAGGCGGTTTATCTTTGTGCCTCAGATTCAAAAACTTGATTTGCTCAGCTACACAGCCTGGAGGGAAGTAGGTTTTATGGAACTGGTCGATGACGACCGAATGCAACGAGCTTTCCTGAAGGGCGTCAATCACGGCCTGCTTCGTAAAAGGCCACTTGAGCGCAAGAATGCCAATGAAGATGACTAAGACTAGCGCAGCCACAATCAGTCCCCGAGTTGCCCAAATGGGGAACTGAGGAGGCCCGGGATTCGTTTTCCCTAAGGCTGGCGGTATCTGAAGCGTCTCGGGTGACATGGCCAGCTCCCCGGGTGAAATGGATTCTGGCACATTAGCCTGTTACAGTGATCCGGTCAGGAGAAAAAATGTTTCTTTCCTCCGTGGCACCAAAACGGAACGTTCGTCTCTGGTTAAGTGAGCGCTGGGAGGCAACTCGCTCGTTTTTTAAGCGTGCTTGGACCAGATTACGGCCAGGACCGGAAGCGCGGAAGGGGCTAGTTTGGGCCACGCTCACAACGGTTGTGTGGGCCGCTGTGATCGGCGCTTGGAACCTGAAGTCCGGATTCGGCTTCGGAGTCGATCTGCTTTTTGCGGTGTGCATTGCGGCGATTGGAATTCCAATCACGACGCTTCTGCTTGCGTTTGTTCTTACGATTCTGCGGCACCTCCCGCGGCTGGTCTCGGGATTCTTTATTGCAGCGGTGATTTACGTTTCATTGTTGTGGATTCCGCCGCTTGGCCAAGTGACGGGATTTCTAGTAGTAGCGGTCGAGGCGGCGCTCGGGGCGAGCATCGCAACCATGTTAGTCGGGGATTTCAGGAATATGGCCCTGATTAAGCGGGTTTTGACGATTGTAATCTGTGTTGCCGCGATTGCCGCAAACGCAAGCTTTTTTGTTTTTTTTCGACGCGATGGCATTAATGAAGAGCTGATTCGAATTCAGCAAGCCACGCGGGGGGAACTCCCTCCCAAATTGAACGCCGCAAATCCTGCTGAGCGAGGCCCATTTGCCGTGAAAACGCTATTTTACGGAAGCGGCAACGATCTTCGCCGGCCGGAGTATGGGAAACAGGTTGCGATACGGACGGGTTTTGTGGACGCTTCCTCTTTCTTCAAGGATTTCAGCGGGTGGAAGGCTTACCTCCGAGAACGCTATTGGGGCTTTGGGATGGATAGACTTCCGTTGAACGGGCGAGTTTGGTATCCGGATGGTGCCGGGCCGTTTCCGCTGGTTTTAATTGTGCATGGGAATCACAATATGGCCGAATTTTCGGATCCAGGTTATGGATATCTCGGCGAATTGCTGGCCAGCCGTGGCTTCATTTTGGCCTCAATTGACGAAAATTTTCTGAATAGCGGTTTATTTCACGATCCGCCTAAGCAGCAGGCAGTCCGAGGTTGGATGCTGCTCGAGCACCTGAGCCTCTGGCGCAAGTGGAATAGAACCACCGCCAATCCGTTCTACGGGAAGGTTGATGTCGAAAATGTCGCTTTAATGGGCCACTCGAGAGGGGGCGAAGCTGCCGCAACGGCTGCGCTCTTCAACAAACTCGCTTATTATCCCGATGACGCAACGATTCACTTCAATTACGGATTCCCAATTAAGTCGATCGTTGCCATCGCACCGGCGGACGGGCAGTACAAGCCTGCAGGCGAATGGCGAGTGTTACAGGACGTGAATTATTTCACGCTGCAGGGCGCCCATGATGCGGACGTTTCCTCGTTCTCGGGTAGCCGGCAGTGGGACCATGTGCGCTTTACCGGTGCGGGATCGTTCTTCAAAACCGAGTTGTATATTTACCGGGCGAATCATGGCCAGTTCAACACAGTGTGGGGCCGAACCGATATAGGCGCGCCCAATAACTGGTTCTTGAATTTGCACCCGCTGCTAAGCGGAGAGGATCAGCGCCGGATTGCGAAAGTTTACATTTCCGCATTCCTTGAAGCTACGCTTCATAACCGGCGCGAATACAAGCGTTTGTTTCAAGATCACCGCCGCATTCGTGACTGGCTGCCCAACACGCTCTATGTCAGTCGCTATTTGGATTCGACGAACAGAATAGTCAGTGACTTTACCGAAGATACGGATGTAACGACGACCACAGTAGCGGGCGGCCGGCTCGCCGGAGACGGGCTGACCGTCTGGCGCGAAGGAAGGATTCCTTATCGCCAAGGCGATCGAGACTATAACGGTGTGTTTCTCGGTTGGAACAGTGTGTCCGCGAAGAAACGGAGTGACCCGCCTACGCCCGTTTATGCGATTACGCTGCCCGAAAATCTCGCGCGCGATTGGAAGCTGGACCGGCAGTCCGTGATCACTTTGTCCATGGCAGTGACGGATGAGAAGGCACCATTACCTGGCAAGAAAGCGAAGGACGAGGCGGAAGAGAATGAGAAGGAATCAAAACAGAAACCGGAGACGACGGACTTCAGCGTGGAACTGGAGACCGCGGCCGGGATATCGGCGAGATTGCCGCTGAGCAAATTTCGGGCGCTATTGCCCCCTTTCAAAGTGCAGTTTACGAAGCTCGCGTTTTTGGATAAGTTCGCTTACCAAAAAGCTTCGGAGCCGATCTTTCAAACAATCGAACTGCCATTGGATGCTTTTGTTCAAAATGATGGCAGATTCGACCCCGCGAAGCTGAAAACGATTCGTTTAAGATTTGATCGAACTCCAACGAGAGTGGTGATTTTAAGCGAGATCGGCTTCGAGCGAGCGATCTAGGATCAAGGTCTCGGCCGCTCGATCCACCTCATGCGCTGGGGCGCTAATTGCTGGCATCGCATGGTTTCGGTTACGCCGGTGGCAATATCGGCGCAGGCGTTCTCGGTCGCCGAGCGCAATGCGGATTCTTCGCTCTTGGCAGAAACGGTCCGGCAATTGGTATGCCCTTGATAGGCCATGCAAACCTCTACGCGGTATCGAGGTCCGGCAACGGTGAAGTATGCGACTGTTGCAAGAAATGCGACCACGAATAGCGCGATAGCAATTCCGATTCTGTTCAGGTAAAGCTCGTTTCTTCAGGCGCGGGCTTCATCGAAAAAGTTGCCCATGTGGCGGAACTTCAAATATCTCTCTGTTACGATCTGCTCGGTTGAGAGACTTGCCAGTTCATCGAGCGCCTGCTTCAAAGGTTGACGGAGCAAGTGCGCAGCCAGGTCAGGATCCATATGGGCGCCTGCCGGCGGCTCGGGAATGATTCCGTCAATCAACTTCATTGCGAGTAGGTCGTTAGCCGTTAGACGCAGCGCAGCGGCGGCAAGCGGCGCTTTGCCTGAGTCTCTCCAGATAATTGCGGCGCAACTTTCAGGAGCGATGACGCTGTAATAGGCGTTTTCGAGCATGTAGACGCGATTGCCGACACCGAGCGCAAGAGCTCCTCCGCTTCCACCTTCGCCGATGATGATGGAAATCACGGGACTGAGAAGCCGCGCCATTTCACGCAGGTTGAAGGCGATTGCCTCTGCCTGGCCGCGCTCTTCGGCATCTATACCGGGATATGCGCCCGGGGTGTCTATGAACGTGATGACAGGACGGCGGAACTTGGACGCAAGCTGCATCAGCCGGAGCGCTTTTCGGTAACCTTCAGGCTTGGGCATGCCGAAATTGCGAAGCAACTTTTCGCGAGTATCGCGGCCTTTCTGTTGGCCGATGACCATCACCGACTGGCCTTCGAATTTCGCCATTCCGGCCACGATCGATTTATCGTCACCGAACAGCCGGTCCCCGTGCAGCTCTTCGAAATTAGTGAACAATCGTTGAATATAATCGCGCGAATGGGGGCGTTTGGGATGGCGCGCAAGCTGAACGCGCTCCCAGCTTGGATTAGAGGGCGGTCCTTCGGCGGATTCGGCGCCTTCGGGAGATAGAGCCGGCGATTCGCCTTCAGCCATACCTAGTTCGCGAGGATCTGCATTGATTCGGGTCCACAGATTTTTTCTATTTCGGCTTGAAATTCACGATCGGGCCGAACTTTTGTGGTTACATCCATGATGACGGAGAAGTCGCGAGGCTTTTCCAAACGGAGCCGCACTTCTGTTTCCCCACGCTTTCTTCCGAACAATTCATTTAGTGCGCTTGCCTTTTCGGTGGACGCTTCGTCCTTGAGCCAGATCCGGATGGAGATCAGCGATGGGAGATCGAGGCGAGCGTCCTCGAGTCTCACCATTTCTTGAACCGAAATTTTGGGCGGACCGCTCTCTTCGGGTAAAACGGACCCGCGAACGAAAACTGCCGCATCTTCTCTAAGGGAGGAAAGGAGATCCTCGTAGCGGTTGGCGAATATCATGGCATCGGCAGTACCACGGCCATCTTCGAGCTTCAACGAAGCCCAATATTTCCCCTCGCGGTTTGTTTTGCGGACGATGTTAGTGAGAATACCGCAAAGCGCAACGGTTGTATTCCTCTCGAGATCCTCGAGGGTGTCAGTCGAATGCGTAGCCAGCTCCGCGACTTTGTCTTTGAAACGATCGAGCGGATGTCCGGAAACATAGATCCCGAGGACTTCCTTCTCTCCCGCCAGCTTCTGCTCCATGGTCCAGTCAGGCAAGTTAGCTAACGGATGTTCGGTTTTCTGATCGCCGGCGAAGAATCCGAAAAGACCGTGCTGGCCCATTGCTCGATCGCGTGATGCGCGCATTCCCGACTCGAGCGCCCGGTCGAGAGCTTCCGTGAGCTGCGCGCGATTTGCGCCAGTAGAGTCAAAAGCGCCGGCCTTGATCAGGCTTTCCATTACACGACGGTTGACGCCGTTCAGATTGACTCGCTCACAGAAGTTATAGATGGATGAGAATCGCCCGCCATCTTGTCGCGCCTCGACAATCGCCTGAACTGCGCCTTGACCCACGTTCTTCACGGCGCCAAGACCGAAACGAATTGCGTCATTTACAGGTGTGAAGTCGAAATTACTTTCATTCACGTCGGGTGGTAGCACTGGGATGCCCATCTCGCGGCACTCGTTGATGTACTTCACGATCTTGTCCGTATTGCCAGCTTC
The DNA here is from genome assembly GCA_019240405.1 of Acidobacteriaceae bacterium. Classification (GTDB taxonomy): domain Bacteria; phylum Acidobacteriota; class Terriglobia; order Bryobacterales; family Bryobacteraceae; genus Bog-105. Next base: position 191,513 of record JAFAYL010000020.1, on the reverse strand, counting down.
AGAGGTGAGCAGAGCGGACATGAATTCAACGGAATAGTGGGTCTTCAAGTATGCGGTCACATAAGCGAGATAGGCGTAGGCGGCGGAATGAGACTTGGTAAATCCATAGCCGGCGAACTGCTGCATAAAATCGAAGATTTTTGCGATCCTTTTCGGAGGATAGCCCCGTTCGGTAGCTCGTTTGATGAAGCTTTCACGCTGCATGGCCATTTCGAGAACGTTCTTTTTGCCCATCGCGCGGCGTAGGACGTCGGCTTCGCCTAGCGAATAGCCGGCCAGGCGATTGGAAATCTGAATCACCTGTTCCTGGTAGACGATGACCCCGTACGTTTCCTCCAGAATTTCTTTGAGCTCGGGCAAATCGTATGTCACCGGCTTGCGCCCGTGCTTGCGATCGATGAAATCAGGAATCATGCCGCCTTGTATCGGGCCGGGACGATAAAGCGCATTGAGAGCGCACAAGTCTTCAATCCGATTCGGCTGGTATCGCCGCAGCACGTCTTTCATCCCTGGGGATTCGAATTGGAATACACCGCTGGTCAACCCGGTGCTGAAGATCTTGGCATAAGTTTCGGCGTCATCAAGCGGAAGATTCTCGGGGACAATTTTTTCTCCCCGGTACTGCTCGATGAGCTTCACGGCATCGGCGATGATCGTCAGCGTAGTAAGGCCGAGAAAATCCATTTTCAAGAGGCCCAGCTTTTCAAGGCCGATCATGTCGTATTGCGTGACAATTTCGTCTTTGTTCGTGACGAAGAGCGGAACGAGTTCCATGAGCGGCAGCGATGAGATGACCACGCCGGCCGCGTGCATTCCCGCATTTCGGGACACGCCTTCGAGCTTGAGGCTGATATCGAGGACTTCCTTGATCCGCGGCTCTTTGGAGGCAAGCTCGTTCAACTCCGGATCCTGAATCGCATCTTTCAGCTTGATGTTCAACTGCCTCGGGACTAGCTTCGAGATGCGGTCTACCTCTGCGAAGCTCATATCGAGAACGCGGCCGACATCCTTAATGGCTGCCTTCGCGGCGAGAGTGCCGAACGTGATGATTTGCGCGACCTGCTCGCGTCCGTATTTCTCTGTGACGTACTGAATGACGGCACCGCGCCCTCGCGTGCAGAAATCGATATCGATATCGGGCATGCTGATGCGCTCCGGATTCAGGAACCGCTCGAACAGCAAACCGTACTGCAAGGGATCGATGTCAGTGATCTCCATCGCGTAGGCGACCAAGCTGCCGGCAGCCGATCCGCGGCCTGGCCCGACAGGAATGCCTTTCAGCTTCGCGAAGCGGATAAAGTCCCAGACGATTAGAAAGTAACTCGAGAACTTCATCTGCTGGATCATCTGAATCTCTGATTCCAGCCGGGCGACATATTCCGGCAGATCGTGCTTGAGGTATCCCTGCTTGCGCATGGCTTCGAGGCGTGGACGCCGTTTCTCGAATCCCTCGCGAGCGACCCATGCGAAGTATGTGTCAGACGTGTGGCCCTGGGGGACATCAAACCGGGGGAACGGGTCTTTGACTTTTTCGAGCTTGACCTGGCAACGCTGGGCGATGTCCCATGTTCGGTCGAGCGCGTCTTCCACCTCACCGAACAGAGTCATCATTTCTGCTCGCGATTTCACATAGAAGTCAGGCGTCGCAAAGCGCATCCGGTTGGCGTCAGACATCGTTTTTCCAGTCTGAATGCAAAGAAGAATTTCATGAGCGCGAACATCATCTCGCGTGAGGTAGTGCGCGTCGTTACTCGCCACAAGCGGAATGCCGGTCTCAGTAGATATGCGCCGGATCTGTGGCAGAACGATCTTGTCTTGGTCGAGCGAATGATTCTGCATCTCGAGGAAGAAGTTCGAGCGACCGAACAGGTCTGCATATTCGTTTGCCAGGCGCTTCGCTTCCTCATAGCGCTCCGCGAGAAGGGTTTCATTAATGTCACCTCGCAGGCATGCCGACATCGCGATTAAGCCGCGCGAATGTTGTGACAAAAGATCTTTATCGATTCGCGGCTTGTAATAGAAGCCCTCGAGATAGCCTGTCGAGACCAATCTGATCAGATTTTTGTATCCTTCTTGCGTCTCGGATAGCAGCAACAGATGGTTATAGCGGTCGCTTTCCGAACGCAGTTTATGACCTTGCTGCGAAACGTACACTTCGCAGCCGATGATGGGATGAATCCCGCGGCTCGCGGCCTCGTTATAGAACTCCACTGCGCCGAAGAGATTGCCGTGATCCGTCATGGCAACGGCCGGCATTTTCTGGCTTTCAACGACAGCCATTAACTTCTTGATGTCACATGCTCCATCGAGCAGTGAATAGTCTGTGTGGCAGTGGAGGTGAACGAACGGGCGTTCGGACATGCTGTTTCCCCTCCAGTTTAGCGGGACCGACCGGGTACTAGGGACAGCAGCGGGTCTCTTTACCGTAATCAAATGTTAATGGCTATGTAACAGTACTCCTGTAAGTTGGAGCGTGCATCAGGGCAGCGGCTCTCGCCCCCAATTGTGCTGCGCCTGAAGTATGTCCGCATTTCTTGCGACAAGGAGACGAATGAGAATGAAACAGATTCTGATGGTGCTGTGTATTTTTGGCATGGCATTGCCAATCACTGCAGGCCAATCACCGAGTGGAGGTGACACACCGTCCGCACAACCCGCAGCAGCAACGAACACGACACCGGAAGATATCAATAAACGAGAGTCTTCACAGGCGATTTCCGCTGCCGATCTCGATCAACTTCGCGAGCGCATAACAAAACAGGAAGAGGAGATTCAACGCCTGCAGAAATCTGTTGAGGAGCAGCGGGCGCTGCTCGAGAAAGCGCTTCAGAACGGTGCGGCTGCTCCGCAGTTAGCTTCGGCTCCCGCGGAAAGTAATCCGGTAAAGCTGGTGCCCGCGGTGAATGTCGCGCATCCCAGTCTCGGCAATGCCGGTGGAGCGGGACAGAAAGTGGCAGAAAATCCGTCTCCGCTTTCGATCAGCATCGGGAACACCACCTTTACTCCCTTGGGCTTTGTTGACTTCACCTGGTATGGCCGCACGACGAACGTCGGGAGCGGCATCGGTACGAGTTTTGGCGGAATCCCTTACAACAACTCGGTCACGGGGCGGATCTGGGAGAACAACTTCAGCACACAGAACTCACGCATTGGATTTCGGGTCGATTCAGAGTTTCTCGGGGCTAAGATCCTCGGCTACGTGGAAGCTGACTTTTTGGGCGCCGCGCCTGGCAACGTTTTTGTGACGAGCAATTCGAATGCTTTCCGAATGCGGAATTTCTTTGTTGATGTTCAGAAGGGGAGTCTGGAAGTGCTCGGCGGTCAGGATTGGAGCATGTTCACTCCGAACCGGAAAGGGCTATCGCCGCTTCCCAGCGATATCTTCTATTCGCAGGACATGGACACCAACTACCAAGCGGGTCTGATTTGGTCGAGGCAATCCCAGTTGCGGTTCATTGCTCACCCGAACGATGACATCGCATTTGGGGTTTCACTCGAAAATCCTCAGCAGTATGTAGGGAACGGAGTCATTACTTTTCCTGCTGCGCTCTCGATGGCCGCCACCGGAGAGTTCAATAACACGACCACGACTTATACAGCCCCTAACCTTCATCCGGACATTATCTTCAAGGCGGCTTTCGATGGCCATCCCGGAGACCGCCTTCTGCACTTCGAGGCGGGAGCTTTGATCAGAAGCTTCAAGTTCGAAAATTCCGTCGGAACGAAGCCTACGGTCTACTCTTCATCCAGCTCGACGGCTGCAAGTGGAGAGGTGAATGCGAATCTCGAGATCGTGAAGAATGTCCGCCTAATCGCGAATACTTTCTTCGGCTCTGGTGGCGGGCGGTATATCTTCGGCCTCGGTCCTGATCTCATCGTTAAACCAGATGGCAGCATTTCACCGGTTCACGCGTACTCGACAGTCGACGGATTCGAGGCAAACATCACGAAGAACACGCTGATATCGATGCTGTACGGCGGCGCCTACTTCGATCGGGATGTGGCGATCGATACGACCGGTAAGCCTATCGGCTACGGCTTCTCCGGATCAGCAACCAACAATAACCGCACTGTCCAGGAAGCTACGTTCGATCTGGTCCAAACTTTCTGGAAGAATCCAAGCTACGGAGCGCTGTCGCTGATCACGCAGTATTCCTACCTGTGGCGCAATCCCTGGTCCCTAGCGCCTGGCGCATCGCGGTATGCGAAGACAAATATGATCTGGGTGGATCTTCGATACACGCTGCCGTAAAAAGAAGGAACCGATCAGGACTAAGGGCGCCGGCACAAGCTGGCGCCTTTTCTATTTGGTGGGCAGGTAAAGTTTACAAAAAGCAGGAACCTAAAAAAGAAAACGCCCCCGGAAACCCGGGGGCGAAGAGTCTAGATTTCTTGCTTCCCCGCTCTCACGGGGTTGAAATCTACTTCCCTTTTTTCTTGCTGCTGCCGGAGCTCTTCTTTGCGGACTTCTTCGAGCCACCGGACTTCTTAGTTGCGTTCTTCATCGAACGATTCTCCCTAACGTAAATTTGCAATCCATTACAGATCGCAGTGTGATTCATATATAAGATTCTTCGCATAAGAAGTCAAGCAAAAAATGACTTGACATCCTCCGATGAGTGGGTCTTGATGCTTTTGAGGGGTGAAAAACGGCGATAAGGAAATTTGTTTTACCCGTTCAAGGGCGATTTTTCGTCTTTCGAGCAAGGCTCATGGCCAGTTATGATCAGGTCATCGAACGAAGGAATCGGATTGCGACAGTGATGCCGGACTCAGGAACGAAGCGGCGCCACAGCGTCATGACGGTAGTGGCAGCAATAACTGCGGCATTGCTCATCTCTCTCGGTTGCCGAAAGCATCATCAGGTGGCGAGAGTTCCAGCAGCTCCCCGTCCTTCCGTTGCTGCACAGGCCCCCACAACCGAATCACAAGTGCCGAGAGAGAAGCCGGCGATTTCCGTCGGCTACTCAGAAGAGGGGATCGCAAGCTGGTACGGAGTGCCTTATCACGGACGCCCGGCGGCAGATGGCGAGATCTACGACATGGAGACGCTTGTCGCGGCGCATCGCCTGCTGCCTTTCAACACGTGGCTTAAGGTGACAAATCTTGCGAATAACAAGAGTGTCAACGTTCGGGTGATCGATCGCGGTCCGTTCGTCCAGGGGCGCATTCTAGATCTTTCGAAAGCGGCGGCACGCCAGATTGATCTGCTCGGGCCCGGCATTGGGCAAGTGCGGCTAGAGGTGATTGGCGCCCCGGCTGATATTCCTTTAAATGATTTTTACGCGGTTCAGATCGGCGCATTCTCAGTTCCTGAAAATGCTGAGCGCCTGCGAGCGAAATATGCCGAGCGTTTCGGAACCGCTCAACTCGCCATAAAGCAAGGCAAGGTTCCGCTCTGGCGCGTTCTCATCGGCAAGGAGCCGTCGGTTAAAGCGGCGCAGGAACTGGCAACCGTATTGGGCGCGGAGAACCGGAATGTATTTGTTGTCCGTCTCGATGAAACAGTCATCAAACCCGGAACGAACATCGTTCCAAGCCTGGCTCCAAGCGCCGTCACATCACAGCCGGAATAGGGTATCGAGAGTTTCTTCGCAGCCCTGCCACTAAATAACGAGGCTGCCCCTACTCTCGTGACCCCTCAGATCGCGCTAGACGTTTCGCCTCTTTCCACGCTGGTTGGAAACTCTCCGGCGATGAAACAGGTGCACCGGCTGGTCTCGCGCATGGGCAAGTCGCGTTTCCCCGTGCTCATCCTTGGGGAGACGGGGACGGGGAAGGAAATCGTTGCGCGCGCGATTCACAACATGGAAGGGCGCGGCCCTTTTGTAGTCGTCGATTGCTCGTCGCTTGTTGGGCAGCTCATGGAGAGCGAGCTTTTCGGCTACGCCAAAGGTGCATTTACCGGAGCTGTCAACCAAAAGCTGGGGCTGCTTGACGCGGCGAACGGCGGGACGGCCTTCTTCGATGAGATCGGAGAGCTTCCGCTCGAACTGCAGATGAAACTGTTGCGCGTTCTTCAGGAGAAGGAGTTTCGCGCCGTGGGCGGGCTTACGCAGCGCAGCTCGAATTTTCGCGTGATTGCCGCGACCAATCGCGATCTCCTCGGCGAAGTAGAAGCAAAACGGTTTCGACAGGATCTCTACTATCGTTTAAACGTCATGCGGCTGCGGTTGACTCCGCTGCGCGAGCGCAAGGACGATATCCCGCCATTAATCGCGCATTTCCTACAGCGGTACGGAAACGATCACAAAGTGACCGATGAAGTGATGGATTCGCTCATCGCTTATGACTGGCCGGGCAACGTTCGCGAGCTGGAGCACACCGTGCAGCGGATGGTCGCAATGAACTCCGGACCCTGGATTACGGTGGCCGAGCTCCCGTCGACCGTCATGAATCGTTCGTTTGAACGGCAGATCGAAAACCGGCATTCGGGGTCATCCGGGATGAGTAGTAGCTCAGCGCCCAAGGGCATCATGCCTTTGGCGGAGATAGAGAAGAAAGCGATTCTCGATGCGCTCGACTATACAAAGGGTGATCGAACGGTGGCCGCGGCAATGTTGGGAATCGGGCGAACGACTCTGTACCGGAAGTTGAAGGAATACGGACTGTAAGATTGGGTCGTGCGAATTGCACTCGATGCGACCTACAGCCTTGATCCACAGCCGTCAGGCATCGCAATCTACTCGCGCGAGTTGCTCTCCGGCCTGTCGCAGAAGTACACGCAGGATCAATTTCTGTTCTGCTATCGGGCGAAGCAGCGGATACGCGCGCCTCGTTCGGGGCAGGGAAACGTCCGCCTTCGTCTTTTGCATCCGCTTTTTTCGACATTTTCGGCTGATGTCTTCCACGGACTGAATCAGAGAGTTGATTGGCGGCCTGGGAAGAAGGTTGTTTCTACTTTTCATGACCTGTTCGTAATTACGGGCGAGTATTCTAGCCGGGAATTCCGGGAACGCTTTACGAAGCAGGCCAAGCGAGCCGCGCGAAATTCTGATCTCATCATTGCTGTGTCGGAGTTTACGGCGAATCAGGTGAGCAGTTTGCTTGCGGTGGATCGGTCAAGGATTCGCGTAGTGCCGCATGGCGTTCGCCAACCAAGCTCCGATGCGGTTGTGCAGAGAGAGCCGATCATCCTTTTTGTGGGCGCGCTGCAGATTCGGAAGAACGTCGCGCGCTTGGTAGAAGCTTTTGAGCGATTGCCTGATGAAGGGCGTCATTGGCGGCTTGTGCTTGCCGGAGCGCAATCGGGTTATCAGGCGCGAGGAATTCTTGAGCGGATCGAGCGAAGCGCCTGCCGTGAGCGCATCCGATTGACAGGCTATGTGTCGGGAGCGGAGTTGGCCGGATTATACTCGCGCGCGTCCATTTTTGTGCTTCCATCGCTCGACGAAGGATTTGGAATTCCTGTTTTGGAGGCTATGGCTCACGGCGCACCGGTGGTGACATCGAACCGCTCCGCGCTCGTGGAAGTTGCAGGGGAGGCCGCGATACTGGTCGATCCTTATTCCGTCGATGAGCTGGCGTCTGCTCTGGTGCGGCTCATTCAAGATCCGGATCTCAGAGGGAAGCTTTCGGATTTGGGACGGGCGCGCGCAAGATCGTACACGTGGGAACGCGCTGTTGAAGCCACGTATTCGATCTACCGGGAATTGTTGAACGGGATGTAACTACTTCTTTTCGTCTTCGAGCGAAATTTTCAGCGCACGAAGGAATTTCTGGTCTTGTGTGGTTAGCCGGATTTTTCCGTTTGACTCATGCTGGACGGGATGCTCCGAAGCGAATTCTTCTCCCGTGCCGTCGGAATCTGAGCCGTCTTCCCGCTTGTTGAAGCCGATGGTTGCCTCGAGTACCAAAAACACATCGTAGCCGGCGCGCTTAATGTCGCCAATTGCGCCTGCGATGCGATCCGAATCAGACAGGGATTCGTTGATTGCGTTGCCCAGCTCCTGCATCAACTCCTTGAGTCTGTCGTCCAAAATGACCTCTTCTTCGGGCACCTTCAGGTTATCACTCAATTCGCTTTTCCACATCCAGGTCAGGCACTGCATGATGTAACAGAGCAACATCTAGAGTACTAGTGCCTGTGCAGCGTGCGGCTTTGCTGATAATTTGTCCCCGAGTACTCATAGGATTTGTTTACATTACGAGCACTGGCCTAGGGTTGACCCGGGGTTTACTAGCGTTCACCTAACAAATTCGGACGCTCGTAGGGCTTGGTCGAGTATCGCGCAGCTTCTTCCTGGGCTCCCGCCGTATTGTCGTGAGTCCGGATTGCCAGTTTGTATTCGTTAACTGCTCGATCACGTTGCCCCGTGATGTCGAAGATTTTTCCGAGATTCACGTGGGACCAGACTTCCGTCCATTTGGGTTCCAGATCGCCGTTGATCGCAGCTCGAAACTCGTTGGCGGCGGACTGAAAGTTGTTTTGCTTGAAGAACAGCTCGGCGATCCGGTAATGCGCAAGCGAACTATTGCGATTTACTTCTAATGCTCTTTGGTATTCCCGCAAAGCACTGGCGTAGTCGTTTACTTCGACGAACTGCTCTCCGCGCCGGATGGCGACGGCAATCTGAGTGCTTGGATCAAACCGCAGGATTCGATGCTGCGGGTCAAGAGTGAGCTTGCGCGGCTTGCCGAAAGTGTCGACGCTGAACTCGGAAGAAGTACCAGTCACCTCAATTTTCTTGTCTTCAGGGTTGCCTTCCGTTTCGATGCGGAGATCAACCGGCATGCGGAAAGTGTCCAGGTCCTGGTTGATTTTGCCGACCACGCGGAAACCCTTCGCGGTTCTGAGTACCGTGTACTCGAGTTTGAATTCGGGCGAGCCGCTCGATTCAAGCCATTGCAGGAAAAAGCCGCGAAGATCCTGGTTTGAGGCCTGCTCCATAGCTTTTTGAAAATCCTCGCTCGTGACGGATTTGTAGCTGAACCGGTCAATGAACGCCTGAAAGCCTTTCTTGAGATCCGCATCGCCCACGATGCCGCGAAGCATGTTCAAAATTGCGGCTCCTTTCGCGGCGGTGAGCGCCCAGTATTCAGGCGAATAATCTTCGAGCCGCGCGGCTTGCAATACGGGTGGATCTTTTACGGTCAGCGCCTCCACGTAAGTCGAGTGGAGATCGTTTTCCTCGGCTCCCGCGCCGGCTGTGTGTTCTGTATAGAGCAGCTCAGAGAATCGCGCCGGACCATTCATGAGCCAAAGGTGATTGCGCGAGCTCGGAGAAACCAAAACGCCCCACCATTGACGCGAAATCTGATTCGCCAGAATGCGCGTGTTCACTTGATGCGTGATGGATGCGGGCGCCAGGAAGATGATACCGGGGGCGGAGTAGCCGTTCACCGCACCCGCTTCAGTTTCGACGAACGTCAGATTTGCTTGCGGCGCGAGGCCGTACTCGGATGTCAAAAACGTCAAAACCTTTCCGGCTTCATAGCCGTACGCTTGGGCGTCGGCAGCTTGCTGATCTCGAAAATAGACTTGGCTCGTGATTCCCTGCGACGAAACCCTTGCAGGCTCGCCTTTCACAATGGCGATACTTCCCGGGAAACTCGCTTTGTCGTAGTGGAATGAATACAGCGTCCGGTCGTTCGACGCGCGATCTGTCTTCACGTCGCCGCTGGCGATCACGCGGTAGGCGGAGGGAGTCGTCACATGAATATCAGCGGCAAAGCGATTGACCGTGTACTCACTCACTGGAAACCAGCGCGACGGATAAAGCAGGTAGCCGAAATCCGGATGAAGCGCCGCGAATTTGATTCCAGATACCGGAGAATCTTCGTTGCCCGTAAACTTGCCGTCGTAGGTCACGGAAATTGCGGTCGCCTGATTTTTGTGGAGGGTGCCGGGAAACGAAACCTTGAGCGTAAAGTCCTGGGGATTATGAGTTGTTTGTAGTTGATTGCCCGAACTGTCGACGGCCTTTGAGACTGTCACGGCGTTGTTCAAGTCAAATACCGCGTCTGAGGCATCCTCGAGCGGCGTGAAGTTGATTTTCGCGGTGGCTGAGATGGACTGGGTGCGCGGGTTGATATCCGCATCGATCGTGTAACTCTGAACCTGGATGCGGGGCCGCTTATCTTGCGCCCACAGCGTCGCGGCGGCCAGGAAAACGAATGTCCATCTGAAACTGCGTAGCATTACCTTAATTCTCTCCCGAGCGCAAGAAACTTGCTGCCTGCGCGGTGGATTGACCAGAAAGCGCCTGCACGATCCCATCGGCAGCGCGCTCGAACGGATCATCTTCGCCTCGAAGCGCCAGGCGAACCGCTTCTAATTCGGCCCGCATGCGGCCGGCACGCGCCGGGTTTGCAATCAACTCCTCGGCCTCTCGCGCGATGTTATCCGCCGTCATGTCCTGTTGTATGAGTTCGGGAACGATCTCGCGATTTGCGATTAAATTGACCATGGATAAAAAGGGAACCTTGACGAGCCGCCTCCCCGCCCACCAGCTCAGCGGGGAAACCTTATAGAAGGTGATCATGGGAGTGCCCAGTACGGCCGCTTCCACCGTTACGGTTCCGCTGGCGGCTAGCGCAAGATCGGCGTGACCTATGCAGTCCCAAGTCTCGTTTTCAATTATTTGGATGGATAATGCTCGAACGCGTTCCCGAAAAGTTGTCAACAGCGTGTGAACCTGAAACGCAGGCGGGATCGTCCAGATCGCTGAAAAGGCGAATTCCTGACGAAGCTTGGCGACCGTTTCGAGGAGGATGGGAAGATGCCTCCCGGCCTCGCCAACCCGGCTGCCTGGGAGTAGTACCAGCAGCGTGGCATTTTGAGTCAATCCGTGTCTTGCAAAAAACTGATCTCGCGGCGTTTGAATGCGGGCCATTCGCGCTAGCGGATGTCCTATATATATGGCGTCTACGCCTCGATCGCGAAACCATGCCTCCTCGAACGGAAAAAGGCAGAAGAGTTTGCCGACAACGTCTCGAATTGCCTTGACTCGCCCTGGACGCCAGGCCCAAACCTGGGGAGCCACTAGATAGAACACCGGCACTTTCAGCCGTTTGAGATGGCGCGCCAGGCGGAGGTGAAAATCGGGGCTGTCGGTCAGAAGCGCCGCATCAGGGGGTTGTTCCTCAGCAAAGCGAATCAGCTTGCGGTATTCGCGATAAATTCCGGGGAGATGACCTGCGACTTCTGCGAGCCCAACTACGTTCAATTTTGCGAAGTCCATCACTGGCCTAACACCCGCCTGTTGGAGCTTCGGCCCCGCAGATCCGTAGAATTCCGCGCCGGGGTAGCGGCGAGATAGCTCGGAAACCACTCCGGCGGCATACATGTCGCCCGATGCTTCGCCGGCGGAAATCAAAAACCGCACTTTCGTGTGCTTCAAGTGTAACAGCGGAAGGCGTGCTAGCCGGGCCAAGCACCCCACCCCGCCTCTGCTAGAATCGAGGTCGAAAACCCAGATGTCCAGCCAACGGGAACCCACCCCGGCCAGCTCGACTCAGGTCAACCTTGCCCGAGTCAGCGTGGGTCAATTTGCGGAACGAATTCGAAGCGAAGTCATTCCGTTAAGCAACACTTTTGCGTACTTCTGCGCCTCGCTTCCGATGAGCGAGGAAGTGCTGAAGGAGTATTTGGAGGAGCCGGTCGCGGCGTTGCCGCCGGCCATTGCGCAAATGCTGCCGCGCATCTCCATTCTGCTGGTGCCATATCTCGAGCGCTGCCATGAACGGGGATCCGCCGGCACAGCGAGAAGGAAGACCCGAGCTTCGCTAGAAAAGGTCGCAGATTTCGTTGTTTCGGAAAGGCCGGCTGAGGGCCAGCAATCGTGGGCATCTCAAGTGAGTTTCGAGAATGAGACCATACTCGTCTTCGCCCTGAAAGAGCAGGACGTTGCCGAATACCATTACCGGCTCTACCGCCGGCTGGCGGGTCTGGTTGCGGAGAAGTGGTCAACCGAAGTCGCCCTTGCGTACAAATCAATGATCCGCGAAGAGCTCGTCGCGAGCGTTCATGGCGAGGTGGACGACGATAGCTGGCAAGCCAAGCAGCTTCTGCTGCGGCGTCAACCCAATGTGAAGCGCGAGAGCCCGCTGTTCGGCGACTATGTCCGGCAGTCGTTCATCGATACGCTCACGCTTTACCTGCACGGCATCTGCTGCGACATCGACGTTGAGACAGGGCCGCGGCAGCTCCCCAGCCGCTATCTCCGAAAGCGGTTGAACCTACTGAAATCGTTTTATCTCCCTCCCGCCGGTTACTCCGTGTTCGCGGAAGACTCCGAGCAATCCAAAGAGAAATAGAAGCACCGCGCTGGCAGCTTGCAATTCCGGCTCTACGCCTTGAGATTTTCGTTCGTCGCGCGGCAGCCGGTTCACTTTCCGCCCGGCAAGCCGGCGAATCTGCTGCGCGGCGCTTTCGGCATGATCTTTCGCCGGATTGCGTGCGTCCAGCATTGCCCGGGCGCGGTGTCTTGCGATTTGCGCGCGGAATGTCCCTACGCGCGCATGTTCGAGCCCCGAGCCACTGCGCAGGGACCAAGCGGGCTCGTTGACTGGCCGCGACCGTTTGTTTTTCGGGCAACGCATTTGGACGGGCGCACAGTACTCGCCGGCGAGAATTTTTTCTTCGATCTCAACTTGTTCGATATGCGCAGTCCCGCGATCGCATATCTTGTCCTCGCGTTCGCGCAGTTATCACGCGAAGGTTTAGGCCCGGGCCGCGGGCGTGCCGAGTTAACCGAGGTTTTCGCGCGTGATGAAAATGGCGAGCCGGCGACAAGGATCTATGATGGCAAGACGTTTCTGTTGCAGAATTGTGCGGAGCCTCTAGTGCTGAATTTGGAAGCGCCCCACGGAGGGCAGGTCGAGCAGATCGAGCGAGTGCGCGTGCGATTCGTGACTCCGACCGAGCTGAAAGCAGGTCAGCATTTGGCCGAGCGCCCCGAGTTCGGAGTGCTTATTGCTCGCATTCGCGATCGATTGAGCACGCTGCGCGAGCTTTATGATTCGGGACCGCTCGAGATTGACTTTCGCGCATTCGGCGAGCGAGCCACGCGTGTGCGCATGGTGCGCTGCGATATCGAGCAGGTGGATGTGCGCCGACGCAGCAGCCGGACAGGACAGGTGCACCCGATCGGCGGCTTCATCGGCGAAGCCGAGTACGAAGGCGAGTTGACGGAATTTGTGCCATATCTCCGAGCCGCGCAATGGACGGGAGTGGGAAGGCAGACGGTATGGGGGAAGGGGGAGATGAAGCTGCAGCTTTAGGTTAGAGCACGCGCGTACTAAGTTCCTGCCGACGTCTGTAGATTTCGATTAGCAGCAAGGCAGCGCCATCGAAAGCCAGGACGTTTGAGCCGGCCTCGAAGCATGTCAATCGCCAATCGATCAAAGCATCAACATCGGCACGAGGAACGACGGTGAATACATGATCGGTGTCCGACAGCCATCCGGAAATTGGAGTGTCCAGCCCGTCCTGAAGTAGGTGTATCGGATACACAGAGGTTCGCAGCGGTACACCCCGGCTCAAATGTGCGACGCTTTCCCCGGCATGGACCCGTCGAGTAGAGCCAACCCCGGTGATTGTAAGCCCAGCTTTTGTATTTCGCCGGATATTTCTACCACGCCTGAGTAGCGCACTAAGGTCAATCTCGTACGTACCAAGATTCCAATTGCCCCTTCTGGCTTGCTCTAGCCAATCGTGAATCTCTACAGATGGCATCGACGTTCGAAAACGCTCCAACTGCAGATACGCACGATACCAAGACATTTTGGGATTTCCGTTGCGAGAATAATTTACCTTAGCCTCAACACGACTCAACAGTTGCTGATCGCATCCGAGCGCAGCGGCGTAAGCACTGAAAATATTGTCTAATCGCTGCTGAAAGCGCGAGAGATACTGCTTCCCCGCCTTATGGTCTTTCTGGACGGTTCGAAAAAGTCGTTCTGCAATAGAAGCCGCTGCGAGCAAACCGTATTCTGTCGCGGCAAACCAAGGCCGAGCCTCGGCTAATGGATAACAGATGTGAATCAGACGTTCGAAAGAAGATCTGTCCATTGATTCCGGGCATGCAGACATCGCCTCAAAAGCGTTTGGGGGAACAAACATGAGTGCATGGGACTCTCTGTGCCGGCCTGCACGACCAAACCGCTGTAGAAACGAGGCCGCCTCAAAAGCCTCGAAGAATAGCAGGTCGCAGTCGAAGTCGACGCCGACCTCGATTGCAGAGGTCCCGACAGCGATCAGCTTTCCAGCGCGTTCGCGCAGAGCGCGATTTGAAAGGCCCCGAATAACGGCGATCAGATTTCTATCGAAGTCTCGCGCGACGATTTCGTCCTCGACCCGAATTGCATCGAGAACTGAGTTAACGATCGCCACGGCTGGAATATATGAATCGTCAGGATTCTTCTCGCGCAGGCGCTTAAGATCCGGAAGCGCTTTGAGAATTCGCGAGGTTATTTGGTCGACGGGATCTTCTGCAGCAACAATTGGTGAGATGTAGACATCGTGAACAGCCGTGCGAGTCCTCGTATCGTCCGAGCCGTGCTTACTGGAAATTTCGGTCGGCTGGATGATTTTGTCCAAGAGATCTCTCACTTCCGGGTGGGGAGTGGCCGTGAGAAGGACCACTCTCCTAAAGAAACCCAGGCCGCGCGCGAGATAAACCATCATCAATGCATGTGCGAGCTCCACATTCTGATAAAGATGAAACTCATCGAAGATTATCGTGTTGTATATGTCAAGGGGTGCCAAGGCATCGAGGTGGTACTGAGCTGAGAGGATGTTGAACAGAATGTCTGGATTCGTGAAGATTATGCGTGGGCGTTCTCGCGATAGAAGATTTCGAAGAGCCTCTCCCCTCGAGCGGGTTCGCCCGCGCTGCCACAGATCCAAAAGCGGAGCGTCGATGGGAATTAGTACGTGATCGGCATGAGGCGAATGCGGCTTATCGGGCCTATGTATTTCAGCCCTGATCCCCTCGTCGAGTGCAATCTTCTCGACCGCACGTACTTGGTCCCGCAATAGCTCATTTGTTGGGTATACAGCGATCGCATACTCACGATGCCAGAGAACGGGAAACATCGCTGCACGAGTCTTCCCGGAACCAGTTTTGGAAGCTAACAACAACGAAGAATGAGCGTTCCAGGCCTCTAACATTGCGGCCTGATGCGGATACAGCGGCCTGCGCGAGTCGGGATGTTCGACCAAGGGCATTTCGAGCCCTAGCACCCGGCTTATCATCGGCGGCTTCGTCTTCTACGTTGACCTGTGTTGCCCGGACTCAGGGGTAAAGGTCCGGCGGGAGTAAATCTCCTAGGAACATGGATGCAGTGTTTCCCCTCGAATACAAACCAATCATCTGCGATTTCCGCCTGACGAAATACCAAATGGGGTGGTATCGATATGGGTTCATAGCTTAGGATTTGACCCTGGACGTCGAGAGGGTTCAGAGCGTGCGTGGGTTGTACCGGCCCCGCAACATGCATTGCTCGTGAGGCTGCAAGCGCGGCCCAGCGTAGCCGAACGGGGCAGCCTTTTTTCCCTAACCGTATAACCGTGGGCAAGGAGTAACCATTCCTGACGAAGGCGTAGAAATGGAAACCCTGATCTTCGTGACCCGTTTCCCAACATGGATTGAGCACGATTCGCCAGCCGATGGACGGGGTGTTTATGCCCCGAGGTCCCTCAGTCCGCTGGGTTCTCGTATCAATCGCATTTTGGGTTAGGCGCGTCCAGCCGATTCTATGTGACGTGCCCGGTCTGGCTGGCGTCGTGTACACCGGCATTGCCCGTAGATCAGCGTCGTAGGACGGCCTTGAGCCGTAGTAGATCGCATACTCATACCGCGAGGTGGCATACGAAAGCGCGTAGTTATGAACTATCGGTGCAGTTCTCGTGACTTTGGAAACCTCGAACGAGGAAAACCACAGATAATCATGATGGAAGAATTGCCCCCCGTAAATACGGACTCCTGCGGCGCTCAGGTCAAGAGCTTCGGGCATGTTTACCCGCCCTGCTGGCCTCGGTATTCCTTTACGGCTTTGTAGGCGTCTGCAAGAAATGCGTTGTCGATATTAGTGTTGGCGCATTCGCTGATCACTGATTCGATTTCCGAATCAGACAATACCTTCACTTTTGCCGGAGTGCCCGCTTTGGGTTTGTATTCGCGCTCTAGGAAGCTCGCGATGATTGCTCGGTCGATATTTGTGCGACGTTCGTAAAGCTCCAGTGTGAGTTCTAGCGGTGTGATAATTTCCTCCCATCCCGCTACTATCCCGATAACCGTATTACGGCAGTCGCCGCCGATTCTGGTCTCGCCACCATAGCTTTTTGATGAAAGCAGTGTTTTGACGGCAAGGATCAGCTCCGATCGAGTAACGCTTCGCAGGGTGACAATAGACGCAAACAGTGACGCTGGGCGCACGACGTGTCGTACGCCCAGCGCCTGTCCCGTAGTTTGAGTCTTCTCATCAACAGCATTAAATGTAATCTCTTCAGTTAGTAAATCGAAGGTTAAGAGTGAGAACGCCGTCGAGTACTCGATCCGGTGCCGGATATTTGGCGCCTCGCTCAGCGCGGTTGCTCCAAATAGCGCGCACCGGGGACACTCCAGGCAGAGATTGTCCTTTAGCCAGCACTCCTTCGCGTCGAAGTTTGCTGCCGAGCAGGCCGATCTAAGCAGGGATTCGAGTTCGCGCGACTCTGCAGCTTTCTGTTTGGACCCGAGAAACGCCACTCGCTTAACGGTTTTGGAGTCTTTTATTGACAGCGGTGTGTCCACTGAGTTAATTTCCCGGCTATCTTCAGTGCGAAGGACAGTGTAATCCAGAACCTCACGTAACAACAGCAACTGAATGGCCTCAGCGCTAAGGAGCGGTCGAGGTTTTACAACCAAGTAATCATTAATGGTGTTCATTCGTTGTCCTCATCCGTAAATGGCTCAGTGAGCGATGCATAAAACTCCTCAATATCCTTTTGCTCGATTGCGGAGCGTCCCTGTCGTCTGGTGGCCGTGGCCTGTTTCTTTGGAAGAATGGCAGCGTCGAGCTCTGGCATCTCGCGTTTCCAAGCCTCTCCTATGGCCTCTTTCGTCTTGTAGCGTTTTTCGAGAAATTGAACCCATTTCTGACGCAGGGCCTCTTTACGCTCAATCTGTTTCCGTCGCAGCCGGTAATATAGGCCGTAATGTAATCGGTCCAAGATCTCCGAATGGTACGGCTTTGGAGCGCTCTTTAACACCTCGAGGATCTGATCCACTGCTCTTTCAAGTGCGCTGATTGCTTCTGGTTGCGGCTCAGGGACCCAGCGACGAGTACGGGCGCTTTCGTGCGTTCGTAGAGTGTAGCCAATCAAGGAGTCGCGGTGGTATCTGCCTGCCTTGAGTTCCGTTATCGCCTTTCCCGATGGGCCAAGGAGTCCGTATTTTGAGCGTGTGCTTTTTGCGGCCGGCACTTGCTCTGCATACTCAGCAAAGGCTTTAACCGCCGCGTCAATCTGCGGCTCAGCATTATTAAGGTCGAAGGAAGTAACTTCGACGGTTATAGGCTTTCTCAAGCTTGGGCCTCCATGTATAAGGTTGAAGTTCTGAAAAACGGCAGCTTTCGAATAAGCTCAGCTTCATTTGGCGAGGCGATTCCTCTCTGGCTCTCAATGCGCTGCATTACCTTTTCAGCGGGGTCGGTGATGAATGTCTGGTACATTGCTGATCTTGATGGATACCCTGTAGCTTGTGCCAAGCGGGCTGCAGCACCAATGCGTTCAAGCCAGAGTTCAGCCGAATCGGCTGAGATCCAATCCGTCCCGATCACGTTACGAACTGCCGGGACTGGAGGCACCCAGGCCGCTCCCACCGCATTGGAGGGATCGATGTCAGAAGGCTCTGAGTGAATTGCGACCGTTGCTCCAAACACTGTATGAATTAGGAGAGCTGCAAATAGCCGCCGCAGCGCTTTGTTGGCATCGGATTCATCCGAAGATCCTATTTCGTAAGTAAGTGGAATGAATACCAGATTAGGGGTCTCGCAAGCGAGTCCCATATTCGGGTCGAGTCTCAGAATTTCACGCCTTATTTCATGAAGATCATCCGGAAGCGGACCCGGGGACGAAACTGCGTCAAGGACGGCACCCCATGAGGAATACCTTGTTCCGCACATAGCATTCA
Organism: Acidobacteriaceae bacterium; assembly: GCA_019240405.1. GTDB lineage: Bacteria > Acidobacteriota > Terriglobia > Bryobacterales > Bryobacteraceae > Bog-105. The sequence goes on along the minus strand of JAFAYL010000020.1, from coordinate 173,394 downwards.
GTGCGGCGAGGTCGCCGCCGTATTCCTCCTGAAGTCGCAATTCCAGTTCGCGTTTTCGTTTCCTGGCGGTTTCGCTGCCTACACGATACCGGAACAGACTTATAAGGTTAATAGTTCCGGCATCGCCCGCGAGTTTCTCTTCCATTCGCCGAGCAATGTGCTCGGTCAGACTGAATGAAAATCCCGAAGTAACATCGCCGGTCTCGCCGCGCATTTCTGCTGAAGCCTGATCGACCATTGCATGTACTCTTTTGACAATGAGGTCGCCATTTCGTGGTCCAATGTTCCACGGCGGTAGCAAGGTAATGATCTCGGCTGGCCTCGTCTCCATGAGGACTTGCCTCAGCAAGCGTTCGTAATAGCAGGATTTGCAGACTACGACGTAACCGAACGCGCCATGCGAGACACCGCGATTCGTGTGCGACTGGGGGTTATCTATGAAATCCGCAGACGCTTTGCGTCCGCTTTCAAATGCGCAGTTGCAGATTGGACACGTGAATGCACCTGAGTCTTTGTCTTTGCCTGCGATTGGTTTCGATTGACTGTAATGTTCAACCTGCACCCCGGCGATAATGCGCGGGTCGGAGCTTGTCTCTGAAGGGTAGACTAGGTCCCGTAGAAACGCGCTAGCCATGCTGGCCGCCAGCGCGTTTCGAGGTGAAACCGCTCCCACAGCCTTCACGACATGCTCGATGATGCGATCTAATACTGTGATCAATCCTGACATGCGCTCCTTGTCCGGAAGCGTCTCGATTTTCGTCCCGGGTGCACGCCCGATGGCACCAGCGTCGAGATCCCAGTAGGAATCAACCGTCGCGGCCATGTCGTTGGCTGGCATTAACGTCGACGTCGATTGTAGTTTTTGCCAAGTGCCTTTTCCGAAAACTTTTTCATACAATTCTGCCGCGATCTGCGCAGCTTGATCACCAAGTTCTGGAACTTTTCTCGTATCCGTTAGTGCTTTGAACAGCTTGAATACGACCATTTCTGGTTGGGCATGCGAGATACGCTGTGATTGCCGTTCGAGCGTATCGTCATCAATGAGCACCGAGGCTCCCAGCGTATCCAGATATTTCTCGATGACTTTGACCCGCGCCTCTCGTCTCTTCTTGGCAAAACTCGACGGGCTCATCTTGCGGCCAGCTTGCTCTAGGTAAGTTCGCGTCTCATTCCATGACACGAGATCAGGCTTAGGAAGAATATTTGCCGTCGGATTCCCGACAATCAAGGACGACACTTCACGGGTGAACGTATCCGCGATAACCCTTTCGAGATTCTTCCGGATCGATTCGATATTAGGTGCCACGCAGTCCTCAGCACGGTCAGCAAAATATACTGTCGCATGCCCGAAATAGATCAAAGGGCGCCACCCAGCGGCCTCGAAAGCTTGCTGGACGGCCTTATGGAAGAAGGTCGACGATACTCCTCGAACGCTGAGCTGATGCCATTCGGCGGAGATATGCTTGCCGAGATCCGAGGCGCGGATATGGGAAACGGCTGATTGGGGCGTTTGCGCGGAGCAAAGCCGATCGATGTCCATTACTATGTGCGCAAGCGGCAAGAACGAAGGCGTACCATCTAAAAGAGCTTCGAGAATGGTCGCATCATCGCGTTCCGGTCGGGAGTGGTGATATCGGGCGCAAAGTTCAACCGTACGCTCAACGTCCGTTGCAACTGAGTCCGCTCCAATGACGGCGCACACCTCGGGTGCAATTGAGCGCAATAAGTTTTTGTCTATGTGAGGAACGTATTCATCCGCTTCACCCCGAACGTAACGCTGCCATAACTCGCTTGCTTTCCCGATATCATGACAGAGCAAAGCCCCGAGGACGATAGAGCGTTCAGTGTCGCTAAGTGCGAAGGTCTTAGGATTTGCGAGAATTGGCTCAAGCGAAAGAAATACATCCAGCTCAATAAGTGTATGTTCAAGAAGCGATTGGCCGGTCGCGCTCTTCGCAAGCTTTTTATGCCAAGCTTGCGATCGCATCCATTTATCGGAACGTTTGAGAATTTCTTCGGGATCGCGAGACATCCCCTTCATCACGGGGAACCTCCAAGTCACAAGAATATCTTTCAGTCCCCTTCGCGAAGGGGAACTTGGTCTTAGTAATGGTCAACAGATAACCGTGCCGCCAACCGTCCCGGGATGCCGTTTGGACGGGCAGTTATGAACCGGTTAGCGGAATCGCGATTTGAGAAGAGTGTAGTCCCCCATCAGGCGCCTTGTCAAGTCACAAAAATATAGGTACAATCTAAATTCATTTTCTGGTCCTCGGAGGGGCTCAAGTCAACTGTGCCTGAGTTCGCGTATGATTCTTTCGGTCATTCCCTCCGCAAGCCTCCCACGCCCGCCCAATACAACTGGATCACCGGCGCGCTCGACTTCCTCCCCGAACAGCTCGCGCTGCCGCTCCCGCCCATCGATGACACCATCCTCCCCGGCGACGACCGCGCCATCCTCCTCGCCACCGAAAACGGCTCGCAGCTCTTCGTTTCCGGCTTCGGCCTCTTCATCGGCAAAAAGAGCGAGCGCGTCATCGTCAAACAAGGCAAATCGGTTTGCGCGCAAGTCCCGCTCATGCGCCTACAAGAGATCATCATCGGCTCGCGAGGCGTGAGCTTCTCGTCCGATCTCATCGAAGAACTCTGCGAGCGCGGCATCCGAATCGCTTGCCTTTCCTCCAGCGGCAAGCCCTTCGCCTTGATCACCTCTCCCATGCTCACCGCAACCGTCGAAACGCGCCGGGCGCAGTTTGCCGCCTTCCATAACAACACCGGCGGCGATGTGTGCCGTTGGATCGTTGCCGGCAAACTCCACAATCAGGAAAAGCTACTGCTCTATTTTGCGAAAAATCGCAACGGCGAAAAGAGGCACGCACTCGAAAGCGCTGCTGCTTCGATTCGGAGGCTGCGTCGTAGCGCGCTCGGAACCTGCGGCACAACGCCCGATGACTTGCGTGCTGAATTGATGGGCCTCGAAGGCACCGGCGGCCGCCTCTACTGGCAGCAGATCGGAAACTTGCTGCCTGGGGACCTCGGCTTCTCGGGCCGCAATCATCAAGGCGCAACCGACGCGGTCAATGCTGCGTTGAATTACGGCTATGGCATTCTGACCTCGCACGTATGGGGCGCGGTGATGAATGCCGGGCTCGAGCCTTTCGCCGGCTTCCTGCACGTCGACCGCAGCGGTAAACCGTCGCTCGTTCTGGATTTAGTAGAGGAATTTCGCCAACCCGTCGTGGATCGCGCCATCTTGTCATGGCTCAACAAAGGCGGCCAGCTCAATTTGCAGAAAGGGTTGCTGGATGGCGAATCGCGTGAAGCCGTTGCGGAGCGGGTGTTCCGCCGGTTAGTTGCGGTCGAGCAGCATCGCGGCAAGCAGCACCAGGTGCGCTCGATCATTCAAATGCAGGCGCGGCTTGCGGCGAGCACGGTGCGAGGCCTTCGTTCTTACCGGCCCTTCTCGTTCAAATGGTGACGTGGTTTAAATGGTAAGGGCTTGGCGCGGAAGAACAGGTATACGGGAGTTCTCAAGCCGCTTCCGGTTGGTAGGGGCAGCCCCGAGGTATCGCTCGTTTTGATCTACGACATCGAGGACGACCGGTTGCGCACGCGCGTCTCTGAAATTTGCTTGAACTATGGGCTGGAGCGCATTCAGTTCAGCGCGTTTTTCGGCAAGCTGAACCGCAACCGGCGTCAGGAGCTTGCGCTTCGGCTGCAGCGCGAGGTAGGTAAGGAGTCGGGGCGCATTCGAATCATTCCCGTGTGCGAGCAGGATTTGAAAGAGATGTGGGAACTGGATCAGTACCGGCAGGATGCGGATGAGTTGAAGGAACGGGCGGAGCGCGCGGCTCCGCGGTTGCGGATTGTATCTCCCGAGGACTGAATGGATCTGATTGCGGTGACTGATCTGAAGCAGTGGGTCTATTGCCCGCGCATTGTGTATTATCACCGGGTGATGCCAGCGGTTGGAAAGCCGACCTTTAAGATGAGGGAGGCGATTGCGGCGCAGGAGCTGATCGAGGGCTTGGAGATGCGCCGGTGTTTGAAGGAATATGGATTTGAGAATGCGCGGCGGCGGTTCAATGTGTGGTTGTCTGACGAGATTCTGAGCCTGTCCGGGAAGGCGGATCTGGTGCTGGAGGCCGCAGAAGAGATTGCAGTGGTGGATTTTAAACTGACCTCGGGAGAGCCGGGAGAAAATCAGAGGACCCAATTAGCGGGATATAGCCTGCTTGCGGAGAAGGCTTATGGACTGCCCGCGAGACGGGCTTTCCTCTACCGCATTCCAGATAACCGGGTGTTTGCTGTGGAGATCACGGTGAAATTGCGGGATGCGGTGCGTGCTGCGGTGGAGGGTATACGCGCACTGGAGCGGACCGAATGGATGCCAGCCGCGACACCGGTTCGGGCGCGGTGTACCGAGTGTGAATTTGCAAACTACTGCGCGGACGTTTGGTGAGCATGTTCGAGGATTGGCCGGGTTTTCGCGCAATCAGGCGATCCGAGTAACGGGCGGCTTGCGGGCCTGCTCTAGGTCTTTGAAAACTGTATATTTCTGGAGCGGTTACAAAGTAATCCCCTTCGCGAAGGGGACTGAAATGCTTATGATCTTCTGTGATGTTCGTTTGTGTCATGTGGTTACAAAGTAATCCCCTTCGCGAAGGGGACTGAAATGTTATTGCGCCCCACGCTCTCGTAGCTGCCCCGGTTGTTACAAAGTAATCCCCTTCGCGAAGGGGACTGAAATGATCAATTTACTACGTGCGTTCGTGGGCGATATTGGCGTTACAAAGTAATCCCCTTCGCGAAGGGGACTGAAATTTCAAATCTCCTGGCATCCCGGCGAAGCTCTGTTTGTTACAAAGTAATCCCCTTCGCGAAGGGGACTGAAATGCTCACGATAATGTCGCTTATCATCACCTTATACCGTTACAAAGTAATCCCCTTCGCGAAGGGGACTGAAATCGCAGTTCTTCCTGAGTCTAGCCAGAGTTCGATATAGTTACAAAGTAATCCCCTTCGCGAAGGGGACTGAAATGTACTTGACCGATGTTTCGCAGCGCCTCGCAAGGCGTTACAAAGTAATCCCCTTCGCGAAGGGGACTGAAATATTGAACGCTGCTATCAAGCTGGCTAAGAAGAATCGTTACAAAGTAATCCCCTTCGCGAAGGGGACTGAAATTCGAAGGATGTAGCGCCTAGCACCTTCGCAGCCTTGTTACAAAGTAATCCCCTTCGCGAAGGGGACTGAAATTATGCCATAACTCTGCTCACTAGCGATAATGTCGCTGTTACAAAGTAATCCCCTTCGCGAAGGGGACTGAAATGCGGCCAACGTGGATCAGTCGATTTCTTTTTTCGGAAGTTACAAAGTAATCCCCTTCGCGAAGGGGACTGAAATCTCCATTTCAATTGCGCCACGTCAGGCAAATTTACGTGTTACAAAGTAATCCCCTTCGCGAAGGGGACTGAAATCTACAAACAATTAAACGACGGGAGTAATGCAAAGAGTTACAAAGTAATCCCCTTCGCGAAGGGGACTGAAATAAATTCTCAAACAGCGCTCGTCTACCGCCGCGAACGGGTTACAAAGTAATCCCCTTCGCGAAGGGGACTGAAATAACGGGTAGCCGCCCGGTTTCGCGAAGCCAAACCCCGTTACAAAGTAATCCCCTTCGCGAAGGGGACTGAAATCAGGATTGCAAGCGATGCGCGGTGTTCCCATGCCTGAGTTACAAAGTAATCCCCTTCGCGAAGGGGACTGAAATGCTTGGCGTAGACCGGCTGACCGAATATATGCGTGAGTTACAAAGTAATCCCCTTCGCGAAGGGGACTGAAATTCGCAGCTGCTTGCGCCTGTGCCAGCTGGATCTGACGTTACAAAGTAATCCCCTTCGCGAAGGGGACTGAAATTATGACTCTGGTAGTTCGGCATGGTTCAATCACGAGTTACAAAGTAATCCCCTTCGCGAAGGGGACTGAAATTTACTCAGCGTACCACTGGTATTAAGCGCCACTCCAGTTACAAAGTAATCACGATTTTCGAAGCGGATGTTTGTGAAAACGATCCTCGGATGCGGGACTCACCAGTGAATTCGGTGAAGCTTGTGCCGATCACGCTTCCGCGGCTCTTGACTTCTGCAATCGCCGGCGTCGAATCGATATTTGCGCCGGATAGACGCTCGCAAACGCTTTGGCGGTTTCGTTGGCCGCCCAAATTTCGAGATCCGCGTCCCCTTCATCCTGCACGAGGACGTTTACCGCTCCATTTCGCGACCCGATGCTGATGTCCCGCACCTTTTGTTCATGCCCGCGATCGAGCGAATCAGCGATGCGCAGAAGAGGGACAAGATTAGCCACTGTGCGCTTCGAATCCGCATCCAAATTTTGGAGCTGTGGATGAGCCGGATCCGGCACCGACTTTCTGTGAAACCGGCAAAGTGTCGCGATGATCAATCGTTCCCGATTCGTAAATCCAGGCATCCCCGAATTCGCAACTAGATATGCGGAGTGCTTGTGGTGTCCTGTATCGCTAACGAAATGCCCGATGTCATGCAAATACGAAGCGGCCTCCAATAACTTGCCTGCTGCCGGCGCTAGTTGATGTAGGGGCCGCAACAGCTCAAAAAGACGGTGCCCCAGAAACGCTACATGCTTGGCATGCTTCAACGCGACACCATACCGCTTCGCCATTCCTTCCACTACCGCTCGTTGTTCGCGAGAAAGCTGCGAGAGCTCACGCCCGACCCCGCGTGCCGCCAGGTCTGCAATGATCCCATCGCGTACACCCGCCGCACAGTAATACAACGCCCGCTGGTGGAAAAGCTCTAGCGCTCGGAGAAATGCAGCGACGCCCGCGATGATGATTTCGGCGCGCCGCGGTCCAATACCGGGAATTTTCCGGCGCCTGGTGAGATCGGTTTCGATCAGCAAACTGTAGAGCTGGCGGATCTGATTGACCCCCGCCCGCATCCGGTCTGCCTCGTCGCGCTTCGCGCGAGGAACTCGATTCGCCGCGCTCACAATCGCCGCCGCGGTCGCTGAGGTCGCGATGGTGCGGCTGAAGTGTTCCGCGCCGTGCCGCCCGTAAAAGGAGCTCAGCTTTTCCTCGATGTAAGCCTCCATGCGATGCAGCTCCTCCGGTTGGGGCGGATCGGTCTTTAGGAAAACCTCTGTCAATCGCACCGCGCCAAGCGGCTTCGAAGTAGCGTCTACCATCTCGCCGCCTTCGCTCACGATCAACTCGCCGCTGCCGCCGCCGATATCAACAATGAGAAACCGTTCGTCCTTCGGCCGCGGCCACCGCGCGTTCACACCCAAGTGAATCAGCCGGGCTTCTTCCGCGCCCGAAATAATCTCGACATTGGTTCCCAGCGCCGCAGCAGTTCGAGTCAGGAATTGCTGCCTGTTGCTCGCATCACGCACGGCGCTTGTCGCCACCGCGCGTACTCCAATCACATCCAGGCTTCGATACGCGTCCGCCATCCTCGTAAGAACGACGCAAAGGAAATCCAGGGCGTCTCTGCTGATCCTGCCCGATCGAAATACGCTGTCCCCGAGCCTTGTGACCTGCCGGTCTTCCGCGAGTATCTCGGTCCCGGTCCCCGTAACGTCGGCAGCCATCATCCGGACAGAGTTGCTGCCGATGTCAACCGCCGCGTAACGAGGCATATCCGCCTTTATAGCAGTGCAGGGGCCCTCGATAAACTAAATTCGTGCAACTCACATGTGAACTGCGCTCATGAAGTTTCTGTTGAAGCCGATGGCGCACCGCTACCGGACCTGGATGTATCGCTGGGAAAATGAGCTTTGCTCTCGCGCCACGGACCGCATCGTCCGCCCGTTCGATTATGGCCTTGAATGGACTCGCGATTGGCCGTGTGCGCGACACAAGCCGCTTAACGGCTCCGAGCCGGTCGAATACATCATTCGCCTAAACGAGTGCGCCATCGCAAATAGCGCGAATTTCTTCAGCTATGAAACGCCTGCCCGCTTCGATCTGAAGAATGAATGGCTCGAATTCGCTTCGCCCATTCGCACGCCGTATCCGGAAAACAACACCGTCCGTGCGCTCTGGTTTCCCGCTCGCAGCCCCGGCCGTAGAGCCGTAGTAGTGATACCGCACTGGAACGCGAAGCTCCCTCAACACAACAGCCTCTGCACGGGTCTGCAGCGCCTCGGGATCTCGACGTTACGCCTGAGTCCGCCTTATCACGATTCGCGCACGCCCGCGGGCTTGACCCGCGCCGATTATGCCGTCTCATCGAATATCTGCCGCACTATCGACGCGACCCGCCAAGCGGTGATTGACACCCGAGCGTGCTTCGATTGGCTCGCACAGCAAGGTTTCGATCGCCTCGGCGTTGTGGGAACCAGTCTCGGGTCCTGCTACGCCTTTCTCGCGAGCGTCCATGACCCCCGCATTCGGGTCAATGTATTTAATCACTGCTCTACGTATTTCGCGGACCCGGTCTGGGAGGGCTTGTCCACCCGCCACATACGCGAGAGTCTTGAAGAGGCGGTCGACTTAGAAACCCTTCGCAAGCTCTGGCTCTGTATCAGCCCGCCCAGTTATTGGAAGTTATTCGACGCCAGAAACAAACGCTCCAAATTCATCTACACTCGCTACGACACTACGTTCCCCGTGCATCTCTCGCGCGAAGTCATTAAGGGCGCGCGCAGGCAGAACTGGGATCACGATGTCACGGTTCTGCCGTGCGGCCACTACACCATGGGCGAGTTTCCGTTCAAGTACATTACCGGTTACGAGATCTGCTCATTTTTGAAGCGGAATCTCTAGACTGTTAATCGAGACTAGTAATGACGAATAGGAAACGCGTGCAGACCTCTGTCCTTCCATCCATAGCTTTCATTTCTGGATTCGCTCTTTTTGCGCAATCACCTACTTCGACGAACACCGGTTCGCAAATTGGGGCGCAAACGTATCAAGGCAGCGTTCCTCAAGGAGCAGCCTCAGCAACTCCCATAGCTCTCACGATGGGGGACGCAATCAACCGCGGCTTGAAAGCCAATCTCGGCCTGCTCACGAGCGAACAGGCGAGCCGGCAAACGCGGGCGCAGCGTTTTCGAGCGCTTTCCGGTCTTCTGCCCACCATCAACGGGCAGTTGAGCATGACCGAACAGGAAATCAATCTTCAGGCGCTTGGCTTCCTGGTCAGTTTCCCGCCCAATTTTCCAGTCCACGTCCCGACCATTGTCGGTCCTTACTCCTACCAAGCCGCTCTCGCGAACGCGAACGTTCCGCTCTTCGACTACACCGCGATTAATAACTACCGCTCCTCACGCGAGAACATGAAAGCTTCCGTTCTTTCTATCAAGAACGCGCGCGATCTGGTCGTCCAGGCAGTCGGCGACGCTTACCTTCAGATCATTGCCGACGCTGCACGCATCGCGGCCACTCAAGCTGAGATTGAGGCCGATAGAGCCGTCTACACTAACGCTACGCGCCGACACGATGCAGGTGTGGCCATCGGAATCGACGTGCTCCGCTCGCAAGTTGAATTAAAGCAGCGCCAGCAGTCTCTCGTCGCTCAAACAAACCAGTTCGAAAAAGACAAGCTGGCATTAGGGCGAATTATCGGTCTTGCCCCAGGGCAGGACTTCACAGTAGCCGATCCATCGCCTTCAGTTCCTCTTGAAAGCATGTCGGTCCAGGATGCGCTCTCTAAGGCGTATGATCACCGACCCGATTTTCAAGCCGCTAAAGCGCAAGTCACCGCTGCAGAATTTGCGTTGCGAGCCGCGAAGGCAGAACGCTTCCCAGCTTTTCAGGCATCAGGTTTCTACGGCGACGAAGGACTTCGCGTACTTACAAACTCGCATGGCGTGTTTCAAGCCACGGGGTCGATTCAGTTCAATATTTTCGATGGCGGCCGGATCAAAGCAGACATTCTCGAGAACGATACAGAGCTCAAGAATCGCCGCAACGAGCTGGAAAACTTGCGCGGTCAAATTGATTACGAGGTTCGGAGCGCGCTGCTCGATTTGAAATCAGCAACGGATCAAGTAGATGTGGCCCACAGCAATATCGAGCTTGCGAATCAAACGCTCAGACAGGCCCGCGACAGATTCGCGGCCGGTGTAACCAATACGGTCGAGGTAGTTCAGGCGCAGCAATCGGTAGCCGATGCTAACGAGAATCTTATCTCAGCCCAGTTTCAATACAACGTGGCCAAAGTCTCGCTGGCCCGCGCGCTCGGCTTGGCCGAAGAAAGCATCGGCACATATTTCAACAAACAGCCGTGAATAACGATTTAATCGAGAGCCCGTTCGACGGAACTGGAGCTATTTCTCCAAATAGAAGCTCCCGACGAATAGCGCATCTATCCCTGACGAGTAGAAGCTTCGCACCGCGTCGCGCGGGGTGCAGACAAGCGGATCGCCAAAAAGATTGAAGCTCGTGTTGTAAAGAACCGGCAAGCCCGTCGATTCGCCTGCTTGCATCAGCAACCCGTGATACAGCGGATTTTCCTCTTTATCGACCGTGTGCACGCGAATCAGATCATTTGCGAGAACGGCGGCTGCGAACGTATCGCGATATTCGGGCCGGACGCGGCCAACCGTGGCCAGATAACGGGCATTCGGGCCAACTTCGAAATACTTATCCGCAAGCTCAACGGGAACTGAAGCCGCAAACTTCCGGGAGCCCTCTCGGTGCTTGATATAAACGTTGAGGTTCTCAGTCGAGTACGGATTCATGGGCGACGCAAGAATACTGCGATTACCCAATGCTCTCGGACCGAATTCCATTCGTCCTTGCATCCATGCAACGATCTGCTGATCATTGAGGGCGTTCACGGCCTGGCCGATCAGCGCTTCCTTCGTCATCAAATAAGAAAAGCGCAGTTTGCAATTTTCAAGTACCTGCTTGATCTCTTCAGGCGAGTACGCCGGTCCAAGACACAGCGTGTTGAATGGAACGCGAGTTTTTTCGCCGAGGAAATTGTGCCAAGCGAACAGCGCTGCGCCGAGCGCGGTTCCCGCATTCCCCGCCACCGGTTGAACGAAAACATTGCTGAACCTTTCCTCCAGCGAATGAATTAATAACGTATTGAGCGCTAGACCCCCCGCAATGCACAGGTTCTCCGCAGATCCGGCCATTTCGATGACCGCATTAGAAATCGCAGCTTGTAAGCTCGCTGCCAAATCGGATTTGATCTGAGGAGGAATCGGCTCTTCAGCCCTGATCTGGACCGCATCGTAGAACCGGCTGCTAAAACCTCCGTGAGTGAGCAGGTCTGCATCAAAGAAGTTCCGATCGATCTGAGGCCAGTGACCCGCCGCGCGATAGAGCATTTTCCGAAACACGCCGGCAAATCTTGGTTGACCCGGTACAGAGAGCCATTGTACTTTATGTTCATCAGCCCTCGGTTCGAAACCAAGCAACTCCGTCACGCGATTGAACAAGTCACCGAGGGAATCAGGGAAATAGAGCTCTCGGACAGGAGTTAATCGATTCTCTTTTGCTTCGAACAGCACGGCTGATCGAAAGTCTCCGGCGCGATCGATACTTAGAACTGATGCGGAATCAAACTGCGTGGCATAGTAAGCGGACGCAGCGTGCGCGTGATGATGCTCAACTACGACGACATGCGCGTTCGGAAAGCGATCGCGGATCTCGAGCTGAATCGCGCTCTCCGCGCCTCTTGCAAACGGGCGCGCCACTGCTACGCATTCAATTTCTTCCGGCTTGATGTGCGCGACTCTAAGAGCTTGATCGAATGCTTCCTCGGGAAACGAGCCCAGCCGTTCTTGTCGAGATATCTTTGCCTGCTCAACAGCCGAGGCAAGATTCCTGTCTTTGATGACGCAGCAGGCCGGATCGCTCAGTAACCCGCCCAGTCCGACGATGACTCCAGACATTCTATACTCTTCGCAGCCTCCGAAGCACGCGCTCTCGACCGATGCATACGAACACTGCAAAAGCGCTCGGCCCTACGGGTTGACCCGTCAATGAGGCGCGGCTCGCGTTGATCAACACGCCCGCTTTCACTCCGCGCTCCTCGGCAAGCTTTCTCAAGTCCGCCTCCACAGTAGCCTCTGTGAACTCATGGCTCGCCTCGATTCGATCAGCCAACTCGTGCAGCAACTCTCTCGCGCCCGGCGCGTTCAATTTTTCGAGAGCCGCCGGATCCATCGGAAACTCATCAGCGAAATAGGCCCGCCCTTTCGTCGGAAAATCGAGCAGAGTGGAAAAGCGCGTACGAATTGTGTCCACTACGTGCAGAAAGAATGCATCGTCTGCATAGGGGGCCAGATTCTGAGCCTCGAGTGAGTTCCGGACGAGTGGAGCCAGCTGCTCAACCGGGATGTGCCGCAAGTGCTGGGCATTTAGCCACAGAGCCTTGGGATCGATCGGATCGGCGTCGCTGAAGTTCACGACGGCGTTGCTGCGGTGAACCCCTTCGAAGCTGAATGCATTGGTTAACTCATACAGGGTCATCTGCTCTCGATCGTCTTTGGGCGACCATCCAAGCAGGCACAAGAAGTTGATGTATGCCAGCGCGAGAAAGCCGTGGTCACGATAGGTTGTGACACTCACGACGGGACCGTGCCTCCGCTTCGACAGCTTAGAGCCATCGGGCGCAGTCAGCAAAGGTAAGTGCGCAAAGCGCGGCAGCGGCGGTCCTGCTGCTTGGAGAATAAGCAGGTGCTTGAACGTGTTCGAAAGATGGTCTTGGCCGCGAATGATGTGTGTGATCCTGAGATCGATATCGTCAGCGCAAGAAGCAAGATGATAGGTCGGCATTCCGTTGCTGCGTAAGAGCGCGAAGTCTTCGATGTCAGCGGTGAGCTTTGATTGATGCCCGTATACCTCATCCTTGAACGAGACCTCGGTCGAATTCTCACGCGGCACCCGAAAGCGAATCACGAACGGCTCCCCCGCGGCCGCTCGCGCATCGCTTCCTTCTTTCGAAAGGGCCCTCATATCTGGATTGAAGAGCCATGGACCCTCGCTGTGTGGTTTGTCTTCTAAATCCGGCGCAGCAGGAGTGAAGTCGCGATATGCGAGCCCCCTCGCGAGCAGTTCGTAAGCCAATTTCCTGTGGAGATCAAGACGCTCCGACTGCCGATAGAGCTCGTCCCAATTGAGCGCGAGCCAGTTCAGTCCTTCATAAATCGAGAACAGGGACGCTTCAGTATTGCGGTCCACGTCCGTGTCGTCGATGCGAAGGACCATCGTGCCGTGATGCTTCCGCACATAGAGCCAATTAAGAATGAACGTTCGCGCGCTACCGATGTGCAGGTAGCCGGTCGGGGAAGGCGCAAAGCGAGCGCGAATCATGAAGTATCAAGTGTACAGAAGCGTATCAGTTCTCCGATCCCGAAAGCCTGCGATGTAAATCGATGAATTGGTCGACGGTCAACTGCTCGGCGCGTAGCCGCGATTCCGGCAGTGTTTCAATTGCGGCTCCATAAAAGGGTCGCAGATTGTTACGAAGCGTTTTTCTCTTTTTCCCGAAACAGCGGCTTACGAAAGTCAACAGGTCATCGATGTCAGGCGGGAACTCGCTTTTGCGCTGAAATCGCACGGCGGAAGACTCCACTTTGGGTGGCGGCACAAATGCGGAAGCTGCAACTCGGCACACAAGCTCGACATTGCATATAAGTCGGGTGGTCACTGTCAAGTAACCGTAGGAGTGGGTGCTAGGTGCAGCCAGCACTCGATCCGCCACTTCCGATTGCATCAGGAATACGGCAACCGGAAATCGGTCATCAAGTCGAAGAAAGCGATGAATGATGGGCGACGTGATGTAGTACGGCAAATTGCCGGCGATTACAGCGGGCCCCCATTGTGCCAGGTTAATTGAAAGGACATCAGCACGGTGGACACGCAGTTTAGGTTCAGTGACAAACCTCGATTCGAGGTAGCTTGCGAGCGAGCCATCCAACTCGATTGCGTGTAACTCATTGGTGCGCGGCAAGAGATGCCTGGTAAGTGCGCCCCGACCCGCTCCAATCTCAATCACCCGGGGAGCATGATCTCCGCAGAGCGCGACCGCCAGAGTTTGGAGAATCGAATCACGAACGAGGAAATGCTGGCCCAGCTTGCGAGGCAAAACTTAGTTTAATGCGAGATCGGCGGGTTCAGGCCAGAGCGAAAGGCTTTTCGAGCGACAAATGCCGCGAATAGTATCGCCTGTCGGGAATGAGATCCCGATTCATTTCAACAAATAATTGTTCTTCGGAAGGGAGAACGAGTGAGCTCCACTCAAGATCTGACATGCCGCTGAGAAAGGGCGAATATACAACTCTCTTTCCCGTTCGCATGGCGTGAGCGCCTGCCCACGCTCCCAAGAAGGCGAACGAAGCTTGGTTAGATAAACCCTCTACAAGTTCCACGAAAAAGCTCGCTCTGATAATTGCGAACTGAGTAGATACCGCACTTACGGAACGCTGCTTCCACATCTGAGTGAAGTAGCCGGGATCAAGAAACGATCTGCCGCGATTTGGACATCCACACGTCCCCTCATACCCGAAATGTAAGCCGCCTTCCGTGATGATTCCCTTTCGATTTCGGATTCGGCCCCCAATCGTTACAGTTTCAGGATGGAGCTCGAATAGCGCGAGCGCTTCCCACGCCCATTCACGGCTACTTGCATCCGAGTCTATTTCTACATCGCCGCCTATCAACTGTATAAATCCCTCCGATTTTGCCATCTCGAGAGCGATGGGTAGAAGAGACTTTGGCGCGGCGTTGAGGCTGGAGCGAACAATTCGCTCAGGTGGGTAGTCATCTTGGACCCGAGACTCACCGTCAGTAGTCATCGAGTTGTTCAGCAAGATAACTGAGGTGAAAGGCCGGGGGTCGATATGTTTCCGGCGAAAGTACCAATGGGCAGCACCACCTAATAGCGGGCTGTACTCGACAGTAAAACGTTCCGGATTGGGCTGCGCCTCCAAGAATCGCCGCAGCACCGCTTTTTGAGAGGAGTGAACATATGGCTTGTATGCCGCGTCATCCGCCGTTGAGTGGGCGTGCGCTCGCCAGCTATACAGTACTTCGGGAATATGAACAGGAGTGTGGCCCGCGATAAGGAACCGGATAAAAACGTCCCAGTCCGGACTGCCTTCAGTACTTGGGTCAGTATACGCAGCTAGCTCAATGGCTTTCTCGCGATCGACAATGCCCAAATGCGCGATATATGCCGAGTTCAACGCGAGAACTGGATCCCAGTCAGGTTTCAGATACGGCTGAAAAAATCGGGTTTCGATTACTTTATCCTCATCCGTGTAAAGCAAGGCCGGATACTTCTCGTGTGCTAGCGACGTCGCAATTACGCGGAGTGCATCGGGATACAAGTAATCGTCCGCATCGACCGGTAGCACATAACGAGACGTGGCGCGTTCTAGACAATAGCGAAGCCCTCGCACTATTCCAACGTTACTGTCGAGACGAAATACTCGAATCCAATTGCGCCGACTAAGATTACTTAGAAATGAAAGTAACTTGGGATTAGTACAACCGTTGTCTAAGATCACCCATTCACAAGCGCTGCGTGGATTCTGGGCAACAATTGACTCAGCGAGTGTCTTGATATACCGGACCGGGCTTCCGTCCCAAACGGGCGTCAGTACCGACAGCAGTCCCGGTTCAGGAGCCTCCGTGTAGAGAAGCTCGCGTTTGTTCAGGCGCTCAGTGATCCAGGCTTGATATCCACGCGCATCACGGTTCGGCAATAGGATTTCGGATTGCCGTCTGAGGACGCCTTTGATGAAACCTGGGATGCCCTGTCGCAACCGCCGCCAGCCTGGGATGAAAGGCGTTGTGGGGACAAGATTCTGCATCTGCTATAGAACGTCGGCGAAAGCAGGGGTGAGCCGGCGGTATAACGAGAAGCCCAGCGTAAAAACAACCATTGAGAAAACAACCGTCATTGAAAACTCGTGCCACTCATCAAAGCGCCCGATCAGAATCAGGCCGCGGTATGCATCGACAAATCCGGCAAACGGGTTTATGGAGAACACAAAGGAGCGAAGAGCTGGCGGGACCGCTGAGCGCGGATACACAATCGGCGTTAAATAGAACCAGACGTTGAGGATGATTCCAATGGTCTGAGGAATGTCTCGGAGATAAACTGTTAATCCTGAGATTATGTAGCCGAATCCTAACGTGAAAAGAATCTGCACGGCCCAGACAAACGGTAACAGGAGAATCGTTGGATGCAGCTGATGAGTTACCAATGCAAATAGTGCAACCAGCGGCACTAACCCGAAACAGCTCTCGACCAGGCTCGAAAGAACGGGAACAATCGGGAGCAGCGATAACGGGAAAACTACCTTCTTCACTAAATTAGGCTGCCCGATCACCGAAGTAGTTGCTTGGCCCAAGCCTCCGGTAAACGCAAGCCATGGGAGCAAGCCTGCGAACAGCCAAATGCCGAATGCGAGTTTGGTATTTGGCAGACCTTCGATATTCACCCGAACCCGGAGGATCACTCCAAACACGTACGTATAGAGCGCAATTTGAGACGCCTGGGTTACTAGCGGCCAGAGTTTACCGAGCAAAGAGCCCTTGTAACGCGCATCTAGATCTCGAATGAGCAGCATGCTTAATAAATCGAGGAGCGTGCGGTAGTGGGCAATACGCTGGCGCATTCGTTCTGGTCTCCTCCCTAGCTTCGCAAACCGCGGGAGGGATGCAGCGCTTATTATCAACTAGAAGAACATGGATCAGCGGGAGGCGCTCGAAGCAGCGCAACGAGCAATCGAAGAGCTTCGATCCGAGCTCAAAACAGCGCGGCGACACGTCAGATCTCTTGTGAGCTTGATTGAGCGCCACGAAACGCAGCTCTCGGTTCAACAATCTTCGATTGCGCGCCTGGACCGCATTCTCATGGAACTGCTAACCGGACGGACGTGGCGGACGCTACGCGCCGCAGGCCGCCTCATTGGAAAATTAGTACCTTTCAGATCCGGCGCTGAACAGGTCTTGGTTCGCAACGGGTCGTATCTCGTATGCGATCAGCCTGAGCCCAGAGACTCGACGCCTCGTAGCGGGAAGATCAGAATCTCCGGTTGGTGCCTTGCTCCCGACGGAGTGGATTCCGTTCAGGTCGATATTCCCAGCCTGCCCTTAATCGAAACATCTCCAAACGTGCCGCGACCTGACGTGAAAAGATCCCATCCGGAGCTCGATTGCACCGGCCGTTCTGGTTTCTCGATTGATTTTGATTCTCTCCAATTGCCGAATGGCCGGTATCCGATTACCATCCGGCTGATCTCGAATGGGAAAGCCGTTAACCATACGAAGACAAGTGTTCGAATCGATCACGAGAGAGGATTTGCTTCCGATTACGAGCGATGGATTCAGGAGATCGAGCAACCGGGTAAGGAGTTGATCCGGTTAAAGTTGCCTTCGCTTGAACGCAGGCCACTCATCAGCATCGTGATGCCGGTTTATAAGACGAATCCGCCGGACTTGAGCGCGGCCATTCAATCGGTTATTGATCAGACCTACGACAATTGGGAGCTCTGTATCGCTGACGATTACTCTTCGTGCGCGGAGGTGAAGAGCATTCTCGAAGATTTCGCAGCAGGCGACCGCAGGATCAAACTAGAATTTCGCAGCGAGCGGGGTGGCATTTCTAGGGCGTCCAATTCAGCGCTCGAGATGACGACCGGCGATTACGTTTGCTTCCTCGATCACGATGACACTCTTGCGCCTAACGCGCTCGCATACATTTGCGAGGCTCTGGACCGTTGCCCTGAAGCGGATCTTCTATACAGCGATAGCGACAAGATCGATGAACGAGGCAACCGATACGAACCTTTCTTAAAGCCGGATTGGTCGCCAGACCTGCTTCTGTCGGAGAACTACATAACTCACTTACTCACTTTGCGGAAGGATCTGCTTCAGAAGATTGGATCGTTTGATCCCGCGAGTGACGGGGCCCAAGATTACGACCTCATTCTCAAAGCAGTGGAGCGAGCCGCCAAGATCGAGCATATCCCAAGAGTCTTGTATCACTGGCGAGCGATTGAGGGTTCGACGGCAACTGCGATCGAGTACAAACAGTATGCCCTCGATGCGGCCGGGCAAGCACTCGCACGGTATTGCGAGCGAGCTAGCGATCGGATGAAAGTGGAACCAGGAAAGTTCGTCGGCCGGTGGAGGATCCGGTATGCTGTCCCGCCGGACACGCGCGTCAGTATCATCATCGCCGCCGGTGGAAGGGTTGATGCGCTGCGGACAAACCTTTCGAGTCTGCTTAGCAAAACGGTTTACCCGATTTACGAAGTGGTCGTGATGGACAATTCCAAGCACAACACTATCGAGAAGGTTGTGAAAGACTTTTCAGGTGGACCGCACGGAGTGCGTTACATAGACTGGCGCAACAAGCCGTTCAATTATTCATTAATCAACAACACTGCTGCCCGTCATTGCGATTCAGCGGTGTTGCTGTTTCTCAACGACGATACTTCCGTGATCGAGCCGGATTGGCTCGAAGCAATGCTGGAGCTTGTTGTGCGACCGGAAGTGGGGGCGGTCGGCGCGAAACTTCTCTATCCGGACCGGCGCATCCAACACGCCGGAGTGGTGATGGGTCTTTACGATAATTGCGGACACGCATTCAAAGGTCTCAATGGTGATACCCAACATTACTTCGATTTTCCAGACGTAATCCGTAATGTAAGCGCAGTAACGGGCGCCTGCCTAGCGACAAAGGCACAAACATTTTGGGAGGTAGGCGGGTTCGATGAAACGGAGTTCGCGGTCGCTTTTAACGACATTGATCTGTGTCTGAAGATTGGGAGCCGCGGTTATCGCGTGCTTTATACGCCGCACGCGTTGCTCTACCATTTCGAGGCATTTTCGAAAACCCCAAAGGACCTAATTCCACACCCCCAGGAAGTCGCCGCAATGCGTTCTAAGTGGGGAGTCATCATCGCAGCCGATCCGTATTACAACCCCAATTTGACTCGCAATGACGAAGACTTTTCTTTAAGAAAGAAATCAGATTCTATTTAAGGCCTTCTACTAACTGCAGCTCTGAAAGCCCTTGACTAACCGAGTAGGCGTAACTTTTACCGTCCGGTGTAACTCGGATCGTACCCCCTCCGGCGAGGCCTGCGCGATCAGTGGGGGTGACTCCGAGCAATAAGTCGCGCTTACCGTTCGGATCCAGCCGGTAAACTTTGTACGGAAACTCATTCCGGGAATACACCAGCAACGCGCTTCCGTCAGAACTCCATCCGGCAACTCGCTCCCCTTCGCGAATCCCAGGTGGGATTTCGGGATCGCCTCCCTTCACCGGATAGAGACAAAGCTTTCCGCTCGTAGTCCCCACAAGATACTTTCCATTCAAGACGAGTCCCGGGGGAAGGCTTCGCACACCTTCGGCAGTGACCGGCCGAGCCTTCGCGTTTTCGAGGTCCGCAATATAATACCTGCGTCCATGCGACCGCTCGCTGCCATTGAACCAAATTCGTTTGCCGTCCGGCATTAAGCCTGCAAGAACAAGCGTGTAACCTGGAAGCGCGAGGCGCTTGGCCTGCCCAGGGCCGACCGGATAGATAGTAATTCCAGACGAATCGCCATCGATAACCGCGACTGACCGTCCATCCTGGGACAAGATTGGATCCGATCCGTCGCCGAGCAGCACCGCTGGCGCGCCACTTGTTTCTCTAAGATAAGCGAGTCCTACCGCTCCGGCGCCTTCGCCCGATTCGCTGAACGCGACATATCTTCCATCAGGTGAAAGACTGGATAATAACGACCAATCAAGCCAGGAAAGCTCGCGTTCACCATGATCCGCCGCTCCGTGGAACAAAAGCTTAATGCGTTCCTCTTCATTTGTGATGAGCGCCCGGCCGCTTCTAGATACATCCTGCAAAACAATGCTCGCCGGCGTGCTAAGCAGTATCCGTTCACGTCCTCGCAGGGAGACGGCGTGAAGGTCGAATCGGACACCAGCCTTCGCCGCCGTGAACCAAATCTCACTGCCGTTAGGAGACCACGCCAATCCTTGCGCCGCAACGTATTTCTCTGTCAGCGTTTTCTTGTGGCCAGACCGGTCGACCAACCCCACGGCGCCGCCATCATCATCGGCCAACGGGTGATCGAGGAATGCAATTCGAGAGCCGTCAGGGGAGATTCGCGGCTCGGAAATGTAGCCGGCGGTTTTGTAAAGAATGTTTCCCTCCGGGAATTCGAGTTGCGTACCAAGCGCACTCTCGCGCACTACCGCCAGTTCCTTTCCGTCAGGAGACCACTCGGCGAAATCGATGTTGTCCTCGATTAATCGCGGCGAGCCGCCGGAAAATGGAGCGAGCGCAAGCAAACCGGCCACCGCATAACCGTTCGTAACGACACGCCAGTTTTGAGCTAACGCAAGCTCCCCGCCGGAAGAGATCGAACGCAGTATCGAGCCAGGGAATCCGAGTGCGCGCGAGCCCGGAGTATCCAGCCGGGCATTAAATATCTCGCTCGGTTCGTCCTCCCATTTCGCGCTATAAACGACGCCATTCCCGTCCGGCGTGAAGCGGGCCGCGTGAATGATTCCGCGCCTGAATGTTAGTCTGTGAAAGCTCTTGAGGGGCGTGGGGCGAAATGCCAGATACGCAAACCCAATACATGCGAGCGAGGCAATAAGCGCGATTGACCAAGGCACTACCTTTTCTCTTCTGCGCCGCGGCACGATTCGTAATCCGCCTAGCGCGCCTGAAGCGGATCCGCTTTCCTGGTGGCTGATGCTGTCGAGATCAAAGGCGATGTCTTGCGCGGATTGAAAGCGTTGTTCAGGACTCTTCTCTAGGCAGTGAGCGACAACTCGCTGCAGCCCGGGTGAAGAGATGGCTTCCCAATCAGGCTCATCCCGCAAAATGGCGCTCATCAGGTCTGCGCTAGTACTGCCCTGAAAAGGCCGTTTGCCGGCGAGCATTTCGTAGAGCACGCAGCCGAAGCCGAAGATATCGGAGCGCTGGTCGATTGGCAACCCGCGCACTTGTTCGGGAGACATATAGGCTGCCGTCCCGACCACCTGGCCTTCGCTGGTTGCGGTAACCGTTTCGCTGTTATCAAGTGATTTAACGCTGATCAGTTTTGCCAATCCAAAGTCAAGAAGCTTTACGCGCCCGTCTTTCGCGATATAGATATTTCCCGGTTTCACGTCGCGATGCGTGATGCCCTTTACGTGTGCAGCCGCTAAACCCGCGGCGATTTGACACGCGTAATCGAGCGCTCGGCTTACACTTAGTTTTCCACGATTCAAACGCTCTCTCAGTGATTCACCCTCGAGCAGCTCCGATACAAGATAAGGCGTGCCCTCATAAGTGCCCACATCGTAAATCGCGAGTACGTTCGGATGGTTCAGTGCTCCTGTAGACTCCGCCTCTAGCTGGAATCTGCGCAGGCGCTCAGGATCAGTCGCAAAGGATTGAGGCAAAATCTTGATGGCCACATCGCGATTCAGACGGGTGTCCCGTGCGCGGTAGACCTCACCCATTCCGCCGGCGCCAATGAGCGCGATGATTTCGTACGGCCCAATCCGATTCGCGGTCGAAAGGGACATATCGTGAGTTTATAGCGCTTTTGTCAGGCGCTGGTTTCGCGAAGAACGCCGGCTGGGCCGACGTCGTGAGTTAGAAAAGCAATTTCAAGGCGAACTGAACGATGCGGGGATCACGCGCCCGAATGACCTTCCCGAACGTTCCGCCATTCTGCGGGTATCCATCCGAAATGTTGCCATCTACTGTGCTGAATTGCGCGTGATTCGCAATATTGAAGAATTCTGCGCGAAACTCCAGACTTGACCGCTCAGACAGCCGCGTGTCCTTCAGCATGCTGAAATCGAAGTTGTTAATTCCGGGGCCGCAGCAAACAGTTCGCGAGGAGTTTCCAAAAATCCCGAGTGAGGTGGGCTGCTGAAACGCATTAACGTCAAAAGCCAAATTGAGAGGATTTCGGGGGTTGAGGCCGTGGAACGGAGCAACTCTGTCCGGCTCGCCTGCGGACTGAAAGAAAACGCTGCTCTCAAGCTCGTTGTCGCTCGAATCTTGAATAGCCACTGGAAATCCAGTTTGAAATGTCAAGATTCCCGAGCTTTCCAAGCCATTCAAGAGCTTATCAATGATTCCGCGGACCGGTAACGTCGGAAATTGATAAAAATAACTCAGTACGAAACGGTAGGGAGCATCGAAATAAGATAACGACCTGCTCAGCCTGTAATTCAAAGGATTCAGCTCATTTTCGAAGCTTGAGGCGTTGTCTATCGACTTACTCCATGTAAAGGCTGCCTGGAATTGTAACCCCCTGGAGAGCCGTTTTTCGGCGCTTACTTGCAGTGAGTTATAGTTCGAGTTCGCGATTGTATCTTCAGCGAATATGTTTGAAAAGACGGGCACGCCATCGGGCGGGCATCCCACTCCGGTGAGCGGATTGCAGAAGGGTGATGAGTATTTTCGCAATCCAACAAGTGTGACAGGAGTTGGATTTGGTCCCGTCACTGTGGGTTGCGGCCCGTAGGGCAAGTGCAGCACGAAGCCAGAGGGTATCTCGCCGGCCGCGATGGTAAACGCACTATCGGAATAAAAGGGACCGCAAGCCAGACTGGGATCATTCGCCGCAACGGAAATGGCCTGCAGATCGAGACAGGTCTGAGCATTACCGTAGTCGAGATCATGGGAAGCGAGGAGCCGGTGGCCTTGGGAACCGACATATCCGACCTGAAACAAGACCTGCCCCGGAAATTGCCGTTGAATCGTGAAGTTGTATTGCTCGGCGTATTGGGTCCGGAGATTTGGTTGGAACTCGCCGAACAGCAGTATTGGCCGGAAGCGGGACCAATCTACCGATTGGCCGCGCTTCGGGTCGAGAATGCCATTGAACGGATTGGGATTGATGGTGCCGTTTTGCCCTTCAAACGGTGTATTGAATAACGGATTCGAGAAGCTGGAGCTTCCGCCGAAAGGCGGTTCCGCACTGAATTGTTCCAAAACAAGCTGCTCGACGGGATTATAGAAAATGCCCCATCCCATGCGGATGCTTGTCGCCCCTTGGGATCCGAACAACTTATGACGCCAGCCCGAATCCGCGGAAGGACTGTAAGCGAGACCAATGCGCGGCGCGAAAGCTTTGTAATAGGTGTTGGTCAGCCCGGCGGGAACGTCTTTGTCCCCAGGAAACACGAGTCCGAGCGGATTTACCGATTGACCAGCGCTTCCCGGGCTGCAGTCGGTTGTTCCAAACGTGCTAACGAGCGGATTAGTGGGATTTAGTTGGCACGGATAAACTGTGGTTTCTTGTCCGGGGCGGTAAGTTTGAACACGCCTCCCGATATCCATGAGTGGGGTGTCGAGCTCCCAACGGAGCCCGTAATTCAAAGTAAAGTTCGATCGAATTTTCCAGCTATCCTGCGCGAACAGATATACGGCGGAACTGCGGACATGTTCGGCTTGCGCTGATCCTTCGGAATAAGAATTGGGTAGGCCGAGCAGATAATCAGGGAACAAATCGCTCGCGCCAACATCGTTTGTGCCGCCCGAAGTGAACGTGTATAAGCCGTTCACGTTGTAATACAACGTTTGGTCAAAGCACATGCGGCGCACGTCCACACCGAACTTCAGACTATGATTCCCGACGACCTTGCTCAGGTTATCAGTCCAGCTAAAGCTATTGCCGATTTGCGGTAGCTCGCCTTCGGAATCATTTCCGATTGAAAAGCCGCCTGATACGGAAATGTAAGGAACGCCTTCGCGATTTGCCGGTAAGCCCGGATGAATGCCTAAATCAGGATTGCTCGGATCGCTAAAGCAGAATTGCGCCGGCACCGACTTGCACGAATTTTGAACTAAGTTAGTCCGCTCCGGGTGATTATAACCCAATTGACCTTCGCGGAAGTAAGTAAAATGCGCTTCATTTACCGTGGTCGCATTGGGCGTCCATGTCTCGGTGAGGTTGTATTGCTGATATCTCTCATCGTATACGGATCCAAATCCGGGTACGTTAGCTCCCGCAGCTTGAAAACGGGCAAACGGTTGGGCATTGGCATCGTCGTTGTAATAGACATACGCATTCAATTGATGCCGGTCGTTGAACCGATGATCGACGCGAGTGGTCCATTGTACGGCGTTGTCATCCCGCACCGGGACAGTTTGCAATTCGCTCGAACCCACATTGGGAAGCGGAATGAATTCATTCATGAGATCGAGAGCGGTGGGATCGAAGCAGGGGACGGGAATTTTGTTGTTGGGAAAAATCTGATACCATGGCGTTCCCGCAACCAAAGGCGCGCCACCCTCCGCAGCAATGGCCGACGCGCAGCCGGGACGGGCACTCAAAACGGATGCAAGATTTGCGTCCTTCAATGAGGGACAGACTAGCTGCCTCCCCGTTGGCGTGTTCACCGTCACGCAACTGCTTGCGAAGGGGCTGTCCGCCGAGAAATCACCGCTTCGTTCGGCGATAGTAGGGACCGTGACGAGATCAGAAGAGATTCCCTGACGAACGACTCTCGCTTCGGCACTTACAAAGAAAAACGTGCGATTCTTGACGATGGGGCCACCGAGCGTTCCGCCGAACTGATTCTGATTGAACTTAGGCCGGACAGTATCGAAGAAGCCTCGCGCGTCGAGATCGGTGTTTCGGAAGAATTCATAAATGTCGCCGTGGAACTCATTAGTTCCGCCTTTAGTGACGACATTCACGACGGAACCGGAGTTACGGCCATACTCGGCATCAAAAGTGTTAGTAAGAACGCGGAACTCCTCAACCGCATCCGGGACGGGCTGGATTGCGGGCGAATTCAAGAATTGATCGTTAGCGTCACCGCCGTTTACGTTATAATTATTCGCGCGGCCGCGTCCGCCATTTACCGAAACAGCTCCGGCCTCTTCGCTTCCCGCGAACAGATCGTACCCTTGCTGCGACTGAACGCCAGGCTGTAACTGCAGCAATTGATAGGTATCGCGGGTCGGCAGCGGCAAATTCACGACTGAAGTCGAATTCATGACAGCCCCAAGCTGCGTGCTTGTGGTTTCGACGAGCGGAGTGGCTGCTTCAGCCGTAACTACCTGCGTAGACTGACCGAGCTCCAACAGAACGTCCACTTCCGCCACGTGCCCGATATCCACCGTGACATTCTTCTGCTCGAATGTTTTGAATCCGCGCGAGGAAACGTGAACGACGTAAGTTCCAACGGGAACGGTAGGGATCGTAAACTGGCCGGTGCTGTCGCTCATCGCCCTTCGCTCAATGCCCTCGGAAGTCATTGTTGCGGTCACTTGCGCGCCTACAACGACGGCTCCCGAGGGATCTTTCACAACGCCTCGAATGTCGCCCGTCGTCTGCGCGATACCACCGAGCGGGGCCATTGCTGCGAAAGCAACTAGAAGAAAAGATGAAATGCGCGAGTTGAAGTGACTCATGTACCCTGAAAAGATTAGTGAAATTATAAGCACTTGAAGTCGGTGCGTGCAAGGTTTTCGTGAAAATCCGTTGATCCGTCACGTGCCGGACAAAAGTTAGCGATGCACAAAGGAACGTTCGATCATGTATCCGGCACTTGAAAAAGAGTTAGAAACTTATCAGAAGCGCACGCCGAAATCGCGCAAGGCGCACGAGCGCGCAAGCAATCGCGTTCCAATTGGGGTCGGCAGCAATTACCGTTACTACCCCCCTTATCCGCTGTCCGTGCGTGACGGGAAAGGCAGCCGGATTCACGACATAGATGGCAACGAGTATCTCGATCACAATCTCTGCTATGGCGCTCTCTTTGCGGGACATTGCCATCCCGCGGTGATGAAGGCAGTTGAAAAGCGTTTACGGATCGGAACCTTGTTTGGAATGCCGCACGGTCTGGAGCTCGAATTAGCTGAAGAGATCTGCGCGCGTTTTCCGGTCGAGATGGTGCGCTTCGGGAGCAGCGGTTCTGAAATCACCATGCATTCCCTACGGCTGGCGCGCGCGGTAACGGGCCGGAGCAAGATCATCAAGATGGAAGGCGGCTATCACGGGGGCCACGATGCAGTTTCGGTGAGTGTCAAGCCCAAGGAGGGCCAGTTTGGTGATCCCGAGCATCCAACCGCAGTCGTCTCGAGTCTCGGCGTATTGAAAGGAACCGCGGATGCTACGCTTGTTGCGCCATTCAATAACCTTCCCGCGGTAGAAGATCTTTTCGCCGAAAATCCTGATGACATCGCAGCCGTTCTGGTGGAACCGATCATGATGAACATTGGCATATGCATGCCGGACGAGGGCTATTTGCCAGGCCTCCGCGACATTACGCGGCGATACGGCGCGATGTTCATCATGGATGAAGTGAAGACCGGAGGCAAGCTCGCCTACGGCGGGGCCTGCGAGTATTTCAACGTCAAGCCCGACATCGTTTGTCTTGGCAAGTCCATCGGCGGCGGATTCCCGCTGGCTGCTTTTGGCGCCAGCCGCGAGGTGATGGAAGTGATCGCGAAACAGAAGATGTTCCATGCGGGTACGTACAATACCAATCCTGTTGTGATGGCGGCTGGGCTAGCTACGTTCCGGGAAGTTCTGACGCGCGAGGCATTCGAGCACGTTAGTAAATTGAACCAAAAACTTTTAGATGGCTATCAGCAGACGATTAAGAAAGCCGGGCTTATCGCTTACGCCGAAGGCGCGGGCGCAAATGGCGCGCTCATGTTCTATCCGCATCGCATACGCAATTACCGTGACTGGTACCACATCGATGAAGATTTGTGGACGCATTACTGGTTCGCCATGACGAACCGCGGCGTTCTCTCTCAACCGTACTGGTGGGATGAGCAGTGGACTATTTCGGTTCAGCACACAGAAGCGGATATCGATGAGCACCTCGAAGTCTTTGCCGACATTGCGCCCGCACTGGCCGCTGCTCAGGAAGAGCGGATGACGGTGGGGCCGCTCGGCACGTACGCTTCCTGAATTTGACCACGAGGATGGACGGTAAAACCAGCGCTGAAACGACCGTAGCCTCCGTCGCTCACCTCAAACGCGCGCTCGGTGTCTGGGATTTAATGTGGCTCGCCATCGTGGCTGTCGCAAACATGAACGTGTTGCCGGTCATCGCGGCAAACGGACCAGCAACGCTTTGGCTATGGCTGGCTGCGCTGCTGTTCTTTTTCTTGCCGCAAGGGCTGGGGGTCATCGAGCTTTCGCGTCGCTATCCGCAGGAAGGCGGAGTTTATGCCTGGACCAAGGAGATGTTTGGCGATCTGCATGGATTTCTTGCCGGCTGGTGCTATTGGACAGCGAATATCTTCTATATTCCAACCTTGGTTTTTTATCTGCTCGGGATTGTCACGTACACAGGCGGGGCGAGCGTCGCCAAACTGGGTGAGAGTTCTCTAATCTTTGGCGCGTTCGCAATAGTTCTGTTGTGGCTGACGGCAGTCGCGAACATTCTCGGAATTGGCGTTGGTAAATGGGTGAATAATGCCGGGGGAATTGGAACGCTAGTCGCGGCGGTTCTTCTCATTGTTTTGGGCGTCACCGTCGTTTTGCGCGGGGGGGTGGCGCTTCCTCCAGGCAGTTTACGGCTCAAAGGAATCGACTGGAGCGTAATCTCATCATTTGGCGTGATCTGCTTCGCCTTGGTCGGCCTGGAACTCGGTTGTGTGATGGGCGATGAGATACGCGATCCTCGCCGCACAGTCCCGAGGGGCGTCCTTTATGGCGCCGTTTTGTGCGCGATTCAGTACATCGGCGCGACTCTGGCTTTGATTCTTGCAGTCCCGCAACGCGAGGTAAGAGTTGTTCAGGGCATCGTGCAAGCCTTCGACAAAATGACGATGCGCTTGGGAGCGGAATGGATCTTGTGGCCCGTTGCGATATTCGTTGCCGTCTCGACAATAGGTGCAATTTCAGCCTGGTTGACTGGCTCGGCTCGGATCCTCTTTGTGTCGGGAATAGATCGCTACCTTCCGAAAGTATTTGGGAAAGTACACCCGAAGTACGCGACGCCTCACATCGCCTTGATCGGCATTGCAATTTTCTCTTCGTGCTTGATTGCGATGAGCTTCGCGGGTCAATCGACTGTAAAAGAAGCATACGTTACGCTTCTTGATTTGGCAGTGGTTGTGCAGATGATTTCCTACTTGTATATCTATGGATCGCTCGCTCGGATTGCGTTTGGGAAAACAGCAGGGGAGGGATTCTACCGCAAGTGGCAGATTCGTTTCGCCGCGCTCAGCGGGCTATGCACAACTGCGCTCGGTCTCATCGTGGCATTTGTGCCTTCTCACCAGGTCGACTCGGTTTGGCGCTTCGAGCTGAAGATGTTTCTCAGTTGCGCGGTGTTCCTGGGGCTTGCGATCGGTTTGTTTTTCTACTACTCTCGCAGGAAATTCGAAATCGCGGTCCCGCTTGCTGCTCGAGTCTGATTCTGGTTCAACGAATGATGAAACGCTATCGAATGTACATCAACGGTAAGCACGTCGAGAGCATCGGCGGCGGGTGGTTTCCCGTGTACGATCCATCAACGGAGGAAATCATCGCGGAAGTGCCCGATTCCAGGGAAGCTGACGTGGACCGGGCCGCTAAAGCGGCAAGAACTGCTTTCGATTCGGGAGAGTGGCCCGCGACGACTGCCCAACAGCGCGGGAGATTGCTGTTCAAATTAGCCGATCGCATTCGGAATGAAGCTGGGAAGCTGGCGGAACTAGAAGCACGAAACTGCGGCAAGCCAATCGTAGAGGCTGAAATGGACATCGCCGATACGGCGACTTGCTTCGAGTATTACGGCGGGCTGGCGACGAAAGTGCTTGGTCATGTGAATCCTGTCCCGGATAACGCGCTGAGCCTATCGTTACGTGAGCCTGTGGGCGTCGCCGGACAGATCATTCCATGGAATTATCCGCTTCTAATGTCGGCTTGGAAGCTTGCGCCTGCCTTGGCTGCGGGTTGCACATGCATTCTGAAACCGGCTGAACAAACGCCGCTCACAGCGCTTGAAATGACCGAACGGTTGGACGAGATCGGCTTTCCGCCTGGTGTAGTGAATGTTATCTCCGGATTTGGCGAGTCGGCTGGCGCGCCACTTGTCAGGCATCCGGATGTCGACAAAATCGCGTTCACCGGGAGCGCGGCAGTCGGTAAAATCATTCTGCGCAATGCAGCCGAATCCATCAAGCGCGTGACATTGGAGCTCGGCGGGAAATCGCCAAATATCTTTTTCTCCGATGCCGATTTTGAAGCCGCAATTGACGGAGCGCTTTTCGGCGTGTTCATTAATCAGGGAGAGGTTTGCTCGGCGGGCAGCCGAATCCTTGTGGAACGGCCCATTTATAGGAAATTCGTTGAAGCGCTGGCTGAAAAGGCAAAGACCATCAAACTTGGCGCGCCTCTGGACCGGGAGACCAAGATGGGTCCTCTCGTTAGCAAGGAGCAGTATGAGCGCGTACGCGAGTATCAGGAAATCGGAAAAAGAGAAGCGAAGTTGTTAGCAGGCGGCGGGCGGGCTAGCTCGTTTTCGAAGGGCTATTACGTCGAGCCGACGATCTTTGCCGACGTGGATAACGGAACGCGCATCGCTCGCGAGGAAGTGTTCGGTCCCGTAGCTGCGGTGATCCCGTTTGACGGCGAAGCCGATGCCGTGCGGATCGCCAATGACTCGCCATATGGTCTCGCTGCGGCGGTCTGGTCACGCGATATCTTTCGCGCGCTCCGCGTTGTGAAATCCGTTCGCGCCGGGATTGTGTGGGTGAACCATATGCAGCCGACGTATGTTGAGGCTCCCTGGGGAGGCTACAAGCAATCCGGTTTCGGCAGAGAGCTCGGCCCTTGGGGTATTGAGGAATACCTTGAAACGAAGCAAGTGTATATCAATTTGAACGAGCAACCGATCGCGTGGTACTGAGCGTTAGGCGTGCCTCGCCTTTCTGTGCCAAGCGGAGACGTCCGCATCACCGAGAGGGGTCGAGTTTTTTTGGGCGCAAAAAGTGGTGCCACTCTCCGGGGCCAAATCGTGAAGCACTTTCCGAACCACAGCGTCTTAACAAAGGTTGGAGAGGCTACATGAATTTGAAACGATGGCTGCTCGTTCTTATTGCTGCTGTATCTATTGTTGCTGCACAGACTAGTAGTTCTACGAAGCAGGCGGCCACCACATCGTCGGCTCAGTCGGCCAAGAAAGGCGGGCTGGTAGACATCAACAGCGCCAGCAAGGATGAGCTTGATGCGCTCCCGGGTATCGGTCCGGTGATGGCCCAAAAGATCATCGATGGCCGGCCGTACCGCGCCAAGACGGATCTCCTAACAAGAAAGATCATTCCACAATCCGCTTACGAGAAGATCAAGGGACAGATCATCGCCCACCAGCAGAAGAAATAGATTCGCGCTCCGGCAAAGGAAAGCAACAGAAAAGGCTCGGATAATCGGCCATCAGCGGATGTTCGCAAATCAAATCTTGCTTGTCAAAGAAACTTACAACAAGTGGAGTGACCACCAAGCGCCGCGGTTAGGCGCATCGGTTGCGTTCTATAGTCTTCTGTCCTTTGCTCCGCTGTTAGTGTTGGTAACAGCCGTTATTGCGCTGGTATTCGGACAACGCAGCGCGCAAGGGGCACTGATCGACGAAGCCCGGCAGTTGATCGGTCAACGAGGCGCGGAAACTGTTGAGTCACTGTTAAAAAATGCCCAAAAGCCGTCATCGGGTGCGTTCGCGAGTGTGGCAGCTTTCATCACGCTCCTATTCGGCGCTTCGGGTGTGTTCATCGAGCTACAGGACACGCTGAATTTAATGTGGGACGCTAAGCCGCAAACTGCCAGTGGCGTGCTCGGAATCGTCAAGCAACGACTGTTTTCCTTCGGCATGATACTTTCAGTCGGTTTCCTGCTCTTGGTTTCAATGTTGATCAGTGCGGGTCTGGCGTATGTCGGCCGGTCCTTCAGTCACATGCTGCCGGTTCCGCCGATGGTTTTGGAAGCGATTAATTTCCTGGTCTCCTTCGCGGTGATTACAGCACTGTTTGCGTTGATGTTCAAGTATGTGCCGGCAGCCGAAATTTCGTGGCGCGATGTCGGCGTTGGCGCCATCGGAACAGCGCTGCTCTTCACGATCGGCAAATTTATGCTTGGTCTTTATTTGGGCAAAGCGAGCGTGGGATCGACATACGGGGCCGCCGGGTCTCTCGTAGCAGTGATTGTCTGGATTTATTACTCGGCGCAAATCTTCTTTTTCGGCGCTGAATTCACGCGCGTGTACGCCGAGGCTCATGGCAAGCGAATTGGAACTGAACAATCCGCGCCAACAACCGCGGAGGCGCGGCCCGCCGCTGCGCAGTCAACGCAACCTGCCACTCCGCCGAAAACAGCCGGGACTACAGTTGGCGCCTCGGCGATTGCAGCGTCTTCGCTGCCGCGACCATCAACTACACTGATCGCTCCCACCCTTCATCAGGTCCGAGGCTTGGCTTCGGGCAGAAGTGTGATGGACAACTCGCCTCAAACGAAGCCACGCCTTCTAATGGCCGCAGCATTCGGCTTTTTGTTGGGCCGGGTATTCGCAGCGGCAAAAGCTTCGAGACGGACTGGCTCTAAATTCAAATTGGTTCAATAAACTACAGACCTATGCAAGCTGAACAAATTCGAAATGCGACCGCACTGGCGCCTAGCGTCGCGATTCCCGCCCGGCTGGAGAAAGCGCTCGTCAAGAGTCTCCCTGAAGGCACTGCATTTGAGCTGCAAATGCCAGGACAGCCGCTCTGGCGCTTGGGCGACGGTACGGTGAAATTTCGCGTCATTGCGAGCACCAAAACTGGAGCGTCAGCTATCAAATCGCTCGATGAAATCCGAATCGCCGAAGCGTACCTATCCGGAGACCTGGATATCGAAGGCGATCTCCTCGCGGCGTTTGATCTGCGCAATAGTCTAAGCGACAGCCATATGCTGGCGTATCTTTGGTCGACTTACGGCCAGCGTCTTTTTTTCGGCCAAGCCGCAAGCGATAGAAAGTGGGTCAACCAACACTACGACACCGGCGCCGATTTGCATTTGTACTTCCTGGATAAACAGTCCCGCTGTTATTCGCACGGCTATTTCGAGCGTCACGACGAGCCGCTTGAAAGCGCCATTCAGCGCAAGCTCACGACTGCCTTTGATTCAGCGTCGATTCAACCGGGCATGCGAGTCCTCGATGTCGGCTGCGGCTGGGGCTCTTTTATGGAATTCGCCGGCAAGCGCGGCGCGCGGGTTACCTCGCTCACGATTTCTAACGAATCAGAGGTGTTCTGCAACGAGTTGATACGGCGCGAAAACCTTCCCTGCGAAGTCGTGCTCGAACACTTTCTCGAATACAAGAACACGGAACGTTTCGACGCGATCATCAATCTTGGGGTCACGGAACATCTGCCGGATTATCCCGCGACATTGGCACAATACAGCAAGCTGCTAAAGCCGGGCGGGCGAGTATACCTGGACGCTTCTGCCTCCCCGCGCAAATATCCGTTCTCGCGGTTCATCCTGAAGTACATATACCCGGGAAATGAGACGCCGCTTCACCTCCCGAGCTATCTCGATGCGGTTTGCGAGTCTCCATTCGAGCTGTATATGGTGCAGAACGACCGCATCAGTTACATGCTAACGGCAAAACATTGGGCTGAGAATCTGGATAGCAACCGCTCAATTATTGCGGCTCGATGGGGAGAGCCGGTTTACCGGCGTTTTCGTTTGTATCTGTGGGGTTGCGTTCACTGCTTTGCTACAGACGATATGACGGCTTACCATTGGATGTTGCAACTCTCGGCGGGCAATGCCGGTCGCACCGCTCTCACGCGAAAGACGCCGGCGACCATTTTGAAAAGGACTAGAAGAGCACTTCATTCATGAACACCATACAAGAAATCCCAAGTCAGGACACAAAACGGGTTTCTGTTTCGCATGAGCGTCCGGCTGAGGAGCGGATCGCTTGGCTTCGCAGCACTCCATTCCTGCTGATCCACGTGGCATGTCTCGCCGTGTTTTGGGTTGGCATCAGTCCTGTCGCGGTGGCGATGTGTCTGGCTTTATATGTCGTGCGCATGTTCGGGCTCACCGCCGGATATCACCGCTACTTCTCCCATCGCTCGTTTAAAACCAGCCGCGTTTTTCAATTCGTGTTGGGATGGCTTGGCGCAGCGGCAACCCAAAAAGGGCCGCTCTGGTGGGCGGCGAATCACCGCCATCATCACGCCACTTCCGATACTGACGAAGACGCTCACTCGCCTCGCCACGGCTTCTGGTGGTCGCACGTCGGCTGGTTTTTATGCAACAAGTTTCACGCGACGAATTACCGGCTTATTCCCGATCTCGCGCGCTTCCGCGAGCTGCGGTTTCTGAATCAGTGCGACGTTCTTCCGCCCCTGGCTCTCACCCTGAGCGTGACGGCTGTCGGCTGGATCCTGCGACATTGGTTCCCCATATTACACACTTCGCCGCTGCAGATGCTGGTCTGGGGTTATTTCGTCAGCACCGCGCTCCTTTATCACGGAACATTTATCGTCAACTCGCTGGCACACGTCATTGGCCGCCAACGTTTTGCGACCAAAGACGACAGCCGCAACAGTTTTCTAATTGCGATCGTCACGCTCGGGGAGGGCTGGCATAATAATCATCATTTCGTGCCCTCGTCGGAGCGCCAGGGGTTCTATTGGTGGGAAATAGATATCACGCATTACGTGTTAAAGGCGCTGTCCTGGCTTGGGGTCGTGTGGGACCTGAAAAAACCGCCTCCACACATCTACGCCCTGCCAGCCGCTCGCCCGGAAGGCCCGCCCTAAGCGTCAGGTACCCGCAGAATTGGAGGATCACCTGGCTTATCAAAATGTCCGCCAGGCTCACCCCCATTTCTGTCGCTTCAGGTCTCCACCAGGCATTATTTTGAATAGCCGAACCCTCGAACCGGACCGGCGCAGCGGCCGTCCGACAAACCTTGCTTCTTGCAACGTGCGCACGAATTCCACCCATAACAGGCTTTCCCCGGCACAAACGTCAACGCGATATTTGTAACCGTACTCGATTGCGAGGAGATTTAAGCGAGCCTCGGACGCGATCTTCCGCCGCGTTTCGCTTTCCGAAGCGCTCGTGAAGCTCCTGTCAGTAACAATGATTCCCATACCGTAAGCCGGATCACCAATCTCTTGATCAGGCGTGCAGATCTCCCATGCAGTTCTTTCAGGATTTTCTCCGCGGAAAGCAGAGTACGCGCGACGGCTCCTTCTACGTTGTCGAGGAAACGGGCGAGGCGCGCCGCTCGGCATAATGGCAAGGTGCATCCCTATCTCCGAACCGGATTGCCCGGCCCCCGGCTCGCATTGTCCGTGGCAGCGAACCGTCAGTACGAAAAACATTCGGGGCCCGTGCGGAGGGACGAAGTGACCTGTCCTCCGCCGAACGTGCCCCTTCTTATTTGCTTTCATCTCGCCGTCTGAGTTCTAGGATGCGCGCGAGCGAGGGCTGCTAAAGGCGTTACACCACTATATCTACAATTTCTGACGTTTCGATCACAAATAAAAATACAGTGTATTTTTTTGGCCCCTAACTTACCTCCAATGTTGTGGCCGCCAATGCAAAGAAGTTCCTTGGCAGATCTATCCAACGGGGGGCGCTTTATGAAGCGTTCATTGCTTAGCTTTCTTGTGGTCTTTGGGTTATCTTCTGTATCCGCCAATGCCGATGACCGATTTATCGTTCGGGATTCAAACGGTTTATCCGGAATTCAAACTGTATGTGCGCTGTTAGGCTGCACTGTGGCGGAGGGCCTGGACCAGTCGTTAGGCCAGTTGTTCCTTGTCACAACTCCCGATTCAGTGGATCCGACAGTTTTCTTGAAGTTGCTACAAAATGCGCCAGCCGTGGTGGACGCCGAAATTGACCAGGTCGCCCATACCTCGCACGGGCGGTTTGCGATACCGAGCGGTTTATCAGATATCAAACCCGTGAAGTATTACGGCGAGACTGTTCCCCAGGGCTACGTGGACCAGCCGGCAACCGCCATTATTCGCCTAAGCTACGCCCAGCACTCGTTCCATGTTAAGGGTGCGGGAATCGTGGCCGTGATCGATACCGGGATCGATCCCGATCATCCTGCCTTGAAGCACTCGCTTGTGCCCGGGTATGACTTTACGCGTGATAAGGACGGAGAGGGCGATGAAACGGATGACGTGACCCTATATACTCGGCCGAGGGCTGGCACGCCTAAATGGGTGAATTCACAGGGGGCCGCGCGCGTCGATCAATCTACGGCGGCTGTTGTGGATGGCAACAAGAAGTATGGTGACTTTGGCCACGGCACCATGGTGTCGGGCATAATCCACCTCGTTGCACCCGGTGCATATCTCATGCCGCTGAAAGCTTTTCGAGCCAATGGAACTGGTTACAACGCCGATATTATTCGAGCGGTCTATTTCGCTGTTTTCCATAATGCGAATGTGATCAACATGAGCTTCAATCTGGCGGGCGATTCCACCGAGATGAAAAAAGCCATTGACTACGCTGACAACAAGGGGATCATCAGCGCCGCGGCTGCGGGAAATAGCGGAAAAGAGACAATCGTTTATCCCGCCGGCTACTCTGATGTGATGGGGATTGCTTCGACCAATGACAAGGATCAACGCTCTTCCTTTTCGAATTACGGGCCAAAGCTCGTGTGGGTAGCTGCTCCGGGCGAGGGCATCATAACCACCTACCCGTTCGGGTTGTACGCAGCGGGTTGGGGAACTTCGTTCAGTACTCCGTTCGTTTCCGGAGTCGCTGCGCTGATGCTCGATCTCCGGGGCTCTTGTGACGAATCTGAGAGCGCGGACGCGATGGCCCACGCGAAGCCACTCGGCCGGGCTTTAGGACACGGCCGGCTCGACGCCTATCAAGCTCTGAATGCCTGGCATGACAGGTAGGCCTGCAGTAAAGGCAGACATCCTCGGTCCGGCGTGACCCGGGGTGTAGATCTAATTATCATGTAATAGAGAAATGACGCCTCTCGTCTGCGTCAGCAATTTGTCGGTTCAATACATGAGCCGGCGTGGTTTGGCGCAGGTGGCCTTAGATGATGTCAGCTTAGAGATCTGGCCGGGTGAAACGGTGGGATTGCTGGGCGAATCCGGCTGCGGCAAAACTACGCTTGCGCTGGCCATGATCGGACTACTGCCGGCTAACGCCAGGATTAACCGCGGGTCCGTCCGGTTTCGCGGCCTCGAGATGCTTTCGCGAAGCGCCAGCCAACGGGAACGGCGTCGCAGGGCGGAGATCTCCATCATCTTCCAGCACCCCGAAATGGCGCTCAATCCGGTGATACGCGCTGGCGACCAGATTGCTGAAGTTCTTCGCGCGCACAGCAAAATTGGCCGCCACCAATGCCGTGAGCGGGTGGAAGCTCTTCTGAATCAAGTTGAACTGGCGGATACACGTATCTATTCTGCTTACCCTCACGAACTGAGTGGAGGCGAGCGCCAGCGCGTCGTAATCGCACAGGCTCTAGCGCGTAGACCCGCGCTGCTGATCGCCGATGAGCCTACCAGTGCTCTCGACAACACGACACAGGCAGAAATTCTAACGCTGCTCAGGCGATTGAAAGAACAGTTTCAGCTCGCGCTTCTTTTGATTACTCACAATCCCTTGCTTTTGCCTGGGCTTGCAGATCGTACTTTCGTCATGCATGCTGGCTCGATGGTTGAAGAAACTACGCCGGCGCACCTCTTCGCAGAGCCGCGCCATCCGCGCGCCGTAGCATTATTGCGATGCATTCTCCCTCTACCGGCAGACTGCGCTGTTTCGCCGAATACTTCAATCCAGTGACATGGGACCCGAGCTGCCGTCTAAAGCCGGTCAGGCCCCGTCTTTATTGAAGGTTCAGAACCTCACCAAACGCTATGTGCAGGGCGGGTGGTTTTCGCGACACCAGTTTGAGGTAACGGCGCTCGAGAATGTGAGCTTTGCCCTGCGGCGAGGGACCACACTTGCCTTGGTAGGCGAGTCAGGCTCGGGCAAGACTACACTCGGGCGATGCCTGGCTCGTCTAGTGAATCCCAATTCGGGAGAAATTTGGTTTGAGGGCCGCAACCTTCTCGCGCTATCTTCAGGCGCGTTGCTTAAAGCGCGGCGCCAAATTCAGCTCGTTTTTCAGGAATCCGCCGCAGCTATGAATCCGCGATTGTCGGCGGTCGAGATTGTGAGCGAGCCCCTTCTCATTCAAGAACGCCTGCGCAGAAAAGAACGGCGGGAACGAGCGCTCGCGATGTTCGAACGGGTTGGCCTTTCTCCGCTGTGGGCCGATCGCTCGCCTCTTGAATTTAGCGGCGGCCAACGACAACGATTAGCTGTGGCGCGCGCATTGATTCTTGATCCAACTCTCCTGATTCTTGACGAAGCTCTGTCCGGCTTGGACCTTTCGATTCAGATGCACATGGCCAACCTGCTCCTCGCGCTTCAAAGCTCTCTTTCGCTCACTTATCTATTTATTTCGCACGATCTTCGTTTGGCTGCCTATGTGGCCACCGAAATAGCCGTTATGCAGCGCGGGAAAATCGTGGAATCCGGTAGTGTAGTAGACGTGTTTTCAAATCCAAAACACTCACACACGCGGCTGCTCATAGACACAATTCCAGGATCTGGCGGAGAGCGCGTCTAAGCTGATTGGCGCTCGACGCTAATGGCCCGCTACTTCGCTCGCCGAATTCTTTCCAGTCTCCTTCTGTTGGTGAGCGTCTCGATTCTATCGTTTGTTCTTCTCGAATTCGCCCCAGGGGACTTCTATGAAACTTTGCGGCTGAATCCTCGTGTTTCCGAGGCTACCGTGAATGCTTTGCGTTCGCAACACGGGGTCAATTCGTCGCTGCCGGTTAGATATTTTCGCTGGGTTCATTCCGTATCGAAGGGCGAATGGGGCTACTCCTTGGCCTATGACAGTCCAGCAGCGCCGATCCTCTGGACGCGAGCTAAAAATACATTGTTGCTCACCGGAACGGCTATGATCTTGGCCTGGATCATTGCCATTCCGTTTGGGACTTGGGGCGCGGCGCGGCGCGGAAAGGCGCCGGATTGGTTTGTACGCGGAACCACTTCCATATTGCTGGCCATACCCGATCTCGTACTCGCGCTTTTGCTCGTGCTCTGCGCCGTGCGCAGTGGATACTTTCCGGCGGGAGGAATGGTCTCGTTTGATTTTTCCGAAATGAGCCTCTGGGCAAAGTTCAGAGATCTTTTCCGCCACCTCTTCCTTCCCTGCCTCTGTCTCGCGGCTAGTTCGTTTCCTGTTCTGCTATCTCACACTCGAACGGCCGTCCTCGAGGTATTGGAATCGCCCTTCATTACTGCGGCCCGGGGATATGGGATTCCAGTTCGGCGATTGCTCTTCCGCCATGCTTTACCTGCCGCCGCGAATCCACTGATTTCACTGTTCGGAGTTTCCATTGGAGTGCTATTGAGTTCCTCAGTATTAATTGAAGTAATTTTTGGTTGGCCTGGACTGGGGCAACTGTTGCTTGAAGCGATACTCCAGCGTGATTTCTTCCTAGTGATCGATTCGGCAATGCTCGCAACCGCTTTCCTAGTCAGCGGAAACTTGATCGCCGACGTTCTCTTGTATGCGTGCGACCCGCGCGTTCGTGCCAATTAGCGATGTTTCTTCGTGCAACACCTCGAATTGTTTTACCAGCGTTGGTTGGCTTGCACCTAGTAGTGCTGCTGGCCGGTTTCTTTGCACCATACGATTTCGCGTCCCAGAACCGCATGCTGCCCTTTGCTCCTCCGACGCGAATTCACATCATCGACAGCCAAGGGAAACTGCACGCGCGACCCTTCATTTATCAATGGAAAGCAACGGCTGAAGGTGTTCCGCAGTATAAAGAAGACCACAGCGCAGTTTTTCCGATTCGGTTTTTTGTTTCTGTGCCCCGTTACGAAATAGTCGGCATTGTGGGCTTTCGATGGCGCCTGTTTGGTGTTGAAACACCAGCCCGAATCTTTCTTCTCGGCAGTGACGCCTATGGCCGCGACCAGCTCTCGCGTTTGCTCTATGGCGGACAGATCTCTCTCTTCGCCGGTCCCCTTGCCACTGTCATTTCTCTCAGCTTGGGGATCCTCTTGGGAGCTACCGCGGGCTATTACGGCAGCTGGATTGATGAGGTCCTGATGCGGTTTGCGGAAGTGTTCCTCGCGCTTCCCTGGCTGTACCTCCTGTTTGCTGTGCGAGCATTTCTGCCTATGCACGCCGGCCCCAACCAGATCTTCATTCTTTTGATTGTTGTGATCGGAGTAATCGGCTGGGCTCGACCCGCGCGCCTGATCCGAGGCATCGCGCTCAGCGCGAGAGAACGTGAGTACGTTCTGGCGGCAAAGAGTTTCGGCGCTTCCGACGCCTATATTCTGCGGCGTCACATCCTTCCTCAAGTCTCAGGCGTAGCCCTCACCCAAGCTGCTCTGCTGATCCCACGTTATGTTCTGGCCGAGGTAACGCTATCTTTCCTGGGCCTCGGCGTGGCCGAGCCTGCGCCAAGTTGGGGCAACATGCTGGCGGCGTTACAGCATTACGAAATCATTGGCTCTTATTGGTGGATGTCTCTCCCTGCGCTCGCGTTAATTCCCGTGTTTCTGGCCTACTACAGTCTTCTCGCGTACTATACGGTACAGGACTCATCCATATCCGAGGCCATTTGGAAGCACAGAGAAGGGTTCCGACCCATCTAGCACTGAGAGCTCAGCGGTGATGAGATCTCCGTTCGTAATCTGCGTGACGACCTTGTCTTTGGCGATGGCTCTGTTCAGCGCGATCTCATCACCGTTTCGCGCATCGGGTCTCGCGAGCTCTGCTGCTGAGGAGCTGGTTATGCTCGGCGAATCCGGGCATTATGGCGGCCGGCTCGTGATTTCTGAGCGCACAGAACCGAAAACGCTGAATCCGCTGACCGCCCTCGACGGCACCTCGCGCGACATTATCGGATTGATTTCGGCGGACTTGATTCATATCAACCGCTCCTCCCTCGGCACTGAAGCGGCGCTCGCGAAGTCTTGGGAAATGTCCCCAGATGGACGGCGATACACATTACGATTGCGGCGCGGTGTGCGATTCTCCGACGGTCATCCTTTTGACGCCGATGATGTGGTCTTTACGTTTGAGGCTTATCTTGATGAGCGACTCCATTCTCCGCAACGGGAACTGTTGATAATTTCGGGGAAACCGCTGCGGGTGCAAAAGCTGGACGCCTACACCGTGCGATTCGAGCTCCCTCAACCGTATGCTGCCGCCGAGAGGCTCTTCGATAGTATTGCCATCTTGCCGTGCCGTCTTCTAAAACCGCTATATAAAGAAGGCAAGTTAGCGGACGCCTGGGGTTTGAACACGCCACCCGAGCAAATCGCCGGCCTCGGCCCATTCCGAGTGAAAGAGTACGTGTCGGGACAGCGCATTGTTCTCGAATCCAATCCGTACTACTGGAAAATAGATCAACATGGAAACCGGCTTCCATACTTACGCGAGATTGTTTGCCTTTTAATTTCCAATCCGGATGCCGAAACAATGCGGTTTGAAGCGGGTGAAACTGATGTAATCAGCCGCCTCAGCGCGGCTGGGTATTCAACTCTGGAGAAATATGAAAACGCTCGCGGTTTTCGCCTTTACGATATTGGACCAGGTCTAGAGTATGATTTTCTCTTCTTTAACGTCAACGATCTTGTCTCAAGACCGCTCGGCTCCATCACGTACAAACAGACTTGGTTCCGGCAGCTCGCTTTTCGGCGTGCGATTTCGATGGCAATTGATCGAGAGGCTATAGTTCGCCTCGTTTATCAGGGGCGAGCTCGGGCAATGTGGTCTCACGTGACGCCTGGGAACAAGCTTTGGGTAAATCAAGAGATCCCCACCGGGTTGCACGACGCCACGGGAGCTCGCGGCATCTTGCGCAATGCGGGGTTTTTTTGGCGAAGCGATGGGCGACTGATCGATCCTGCAAGAAAGCCGGTCGAATTCTCAATCTTGCACAACGCCGGGAATGTCCAGCAGATGCAAATGGCAACAATGATCCAAGCGGATCTGAAGGAAATTGGCATTGAGGCGCACGCGGTTCCGCTTGAGTTTCGCTCGATGCTTGACCGGATTTTCAAAACCTACGAATATGAAGCCGCAATTATGGCTCTTGCAGACGGAGATGCGGATCCAAACGTGGAAATGAACGTTTGGGTCTCAGACGGCGGCACTCACGTTTGGGATCTCACACCCAAACGCAAGCTCGAACCTTGGCAGGAAGAAGTTGACCGTCTGATGAACGAGCAATTGGTCACGCTCGATTATCCAAGCCGGAAACGGTTGTATGACCGCGTTCAAAGATTAATTTGGGAGAATCTGCCCGTTATCTGTCTGGTCGGCCCCGATATTCTCGTGGGCGCTAAGAAGCGAATCGGGAACTTCCATCCGGCCATTCTCCGCAATCACACTCTCTGGAATAGCGAGCAGCTCTTTCTTCGTCAAATCCAATGACCGCGTTTCCAAAAGCGGCTCGCGAAATGAATCCTTCACGGCCGGATGAGCGCTTGGTTCAAGACTGTCTGGCAGGCAAAGAAGAGGCTTGGTCGGCGCTGATCGAGAAGTACAAAAATCTTATCTTCTCGATTCCCATTAAGTACGGCTTCTCTCCGGAAGATGCTACCGATATTTTTCAGTCCGTCTGTCTCGGGCTTCTCCAGGAGTTGCCTCAACTACGGGAGCCACGCGCGCTGGCGGCATGGCTCATTCAGATGACATCCCACAAATGCTTTCGTTGGAGACGAGACCAGAAAAGATTTGTTGAAACAGAGGCGCAAGGGATTCGTTCAGATGAATCGCCTGCCATGCCTGAAGCAATCTTGGCTGAACTCGAGCGGGAACAAATCCTACGTGAGGCTTTAACTGAACTTTCGCCCGATTGCAGGCGCCTCGTCGACCTTCTCTTCTTCGAAAATCCGCCCATCCCATACGAGGATCTCGCAAGGAATTTTGGTATGGCGAAGGGCTCAATCGGAGCCACGCGCATGCGGTGTCTCGAAAAATTGCGGCGCTGGCTCGAAAAGAAAGGCTTCCGGTGAGCTCGATTGATGCACAAATTGAAGCGCTTTGCGCGGAGCTTTCTAAGATCCCGGATGAGGCAAGCCGCAGACGGTTTCTAAACGATTCTCGCGAGCTGCTTACGCCTCAAATTGTCGAACGGCTCGCGGAGGCGGTTCGCCGGGAGCTGCGAGTTGACGTGCCCAAGGCTCTCGCCTTGGCTGAAGCTGCACTCACGATTGCCGGCGAGTTGTCCGATAAAGCTGCGCTTGCGCGTGCTCTTCGCGCCCAAGCGAATGCTTTGTGGTTTATGGGTCAGTGCAGGTCCGCGGTCGATCTCTTCAAGCAAGCCGCTTCTTTATTTGAAGAGTCCGGCGAGCAGAGCGAGGTCGGACGCACACTCAGCACCTCCATTCAATCGCTGGCTCTACTAGGCGAATACGATGCCGCTGTTTCTGCCGCCGAAAGGGCTGGCGAGATATTTGCTCAACTAGGCGATACGCTGCGCCTTGCGCGTCTCGAAATCAATCTTGCAAACGTGTATCATCGCCAGAATCGCTTCTCTGAAGCCCTCGCTGCATATGAGCGCGCGTACCAGCAGCTCCTGCCTCACAAAGACATGGAAGGAATCGGCGTGGCGCTCCACAATATCGCGGTTTGCCTCATCGCGCTCGACGACTTCCCCGGAGCCTTGGAGACCTACCGCCGCGTTCGCGAATTTTCCGAGCAGCATGACATGCCACTGTTGGTGGCGCAAGCCGATTACAATATCGCCTACTTGTTCTACCTCAGAGGCGATTATACGCACGCATTGGAATTACTGCGCGTTACACGCGAGACCTGCCGCAAAAACGAAGATGCGTATCACCTCGGCTTGTGCGATCTGGATCAATCGGAGATCTACCTCGAATTGAGTCTGATCGAGGATGCCGCCGAGATGGCGCAAAAGAGTTTCGAGCAGTTTCAAAAGATCGGTGTCACATATGAAGCCGCCCGTGCGCTTACCAATCTCGCAACCGCCGTCAGTTTGGAAGGCAATTCGTCTCGCGGCTTAGAAATTTTTGGGGAAGCCAGAGAAATGTTTGTGCGCGAGAGGAATCAGGTCTGGCCGTCGCTTCTTGATCTTTACCAGGCGCTAATCCTCTTCAACGAGGGCCAGTTTGCTGAAGCGAGAAGGCTCTGTGTCGCGGCGCTAGAGCTCTTTCGCTCCCTCGCAATGCCCAGTAAACATTTGCTTTGTCATTTGCTATTAGCCCGGCTATCTCATCAGGAATTTAATCTTGACGGGGCAATGGCCGAATGCAAAAGTGCGCTGGGCTTGCTCGCTAGTGTCGATTCGCCCATCTTGTCTTTTCAAACGCATTTCTTACTGGGGCAGATCCAGGAAACTCTCAGGCAGCCCGAAGACGCATATGCTTCTTATCAGGTTTCGAGACGGGAATTGGAGACTCTTCGCACCAGCCTGCAAGCTGAAGAGCTGAAAATCGCCTTCATGAAAAACAAAGTGGAGGTGTACGCGCGCTTGGTCCAGCTCTGCGTTGATCGTGGTTCTGGACAATCTTCCACCGATGAAGCTTTTGCATACATCGAAGAGGCCAAATCACGCACCCTCAGAGATCTTATCTTCGGCCGTGTCCAGCCGCGGAATTCGAATGCAGACGAAGAAAGCGAAACAGAAAGGCGCATCCAGGATCTTAGACAATCCCTCAACTGGTACTACCATCGCATCGAGCGCGAACAGTTGTCGCAGGACGGAATCTCTCCCGAATCCATCGAAGCGCTAACGGCTCAGGCCCAAAAGTGCGAGCACGAGCTAATACGTATGCTGCGCGAGCAGCCCTGCTCAAATATTGCGGGCACCGTCATGGGCAACTCGAAACCGCTAACTATTGCGGAGATTCGTGAAGCGATCGATTCGGAAACAGCGCTTGTCGAATACTTCGCAATAGGCGAACGCATTATCGCTGCCGTTCTAACCCGGGATTGCTTAGAAATCATTCCAGTGACCGTTTTATCGCGCGTTACGGCTCATATGCGATTGCTTCACTTTCAAATGTCGAAGTTTCGCTTGAGCGGCGATTACTTGGCGCGCTTTCAAAAACCGTTACTGAGAGC
Organism: Acidobacteriaceae bacterium; assembly: GCA_019240405.1. Taxonomy (GTDB): domain Bacteria; phylum Acidobacteriota; class Terriglobia; order Bryobacterales; family Bryobacteraceae; genus Bog-105. The sequence continues at coordinate 129,315 of JAFAYL010000020.1, read as the reverse complement.
AACGCAGGATCATCTTCGCGAGCTCTACGACGATGTCTTTGCGCCGGCGCTACACCTTTTGAATGTTCGTCACGTTGTGATCGTGCCTTTCGGCCCGCTGCACTCTTTGCCATTCCATGCGCTCTTCGACGGTGAACGTTACCTGATTGATAGATTCACGATCAGCTACGCCCCGAGCGCCGGCATTTACGCTTTGTGCCACCGGGAAGCGGCAAATACCCGCGGTCCGTCCCTAATACTAGGTGTCGATGATCCCAAAACTCCATTCATTCGCGAGGAGGCTCAAGCTGTTGCGGGCGTTCTTCCCGAATCCGAGCTTCTCCTGGGTTCTCAGGCGACCGAAAGAGCCCTTCGGGAGAAAGGGCGTTCCAGCCGCCTTATACACATCGCATCTCACGGATATTTTCTGAAGTACAGCCCGATGTTTTCAGCGATTCGCTTGGCCGATTCCTACCTCACGCTTTACGATCTCTATCACATGAATCTGCCCGTTGAGCTTCTCACCTTGAGTGGCTGTGTCACGGGCCTGAGTGCAATAGAGGAAGGAGACGAGCTGCTCGGATTAGCGCGGGGGCTCTTGTATTCGGGAGCGCGGTCTCTGCTCCTTTCTCATTGGGATGTGGACGATCGAAGCACTGCAGATTTTATGAAAGTGTTTTATTCGCGGCTCCTAAATGGTTCCGGGAAAGCTGAAGCCCTCCAAGGTGCGATTCGGGAGCTACGAGCCCAATATCCGCACCCTTATCATTGGGCCGCGTTCAAACTGATGGGAAGCGCTCTGAATTCATGAGCCCGTTTGGCCAACAAAATCCAGCAAATTGTATTTTTCTTGACCTTTCTTGACCATTTGAAGTAGATAGAAACAAGCTCAAGACATGCCGCCGCCGAAGGAAGGACGTGGGATGACTCATTTTTCAGCAGAGCTTTGGTTTGATTTCGCACGTGGGATTGCATCCCCCGAACAGAATGTGCTGATGCACCATCACCTGGAAGGCCAGTGCGGCAAGTGCTCGACAGAACTGGATATGTGGAACAGAGTCTTGGAAGTCGCACGCCGGGAAGGAGAGTATTCACCGCCCGCAAGTGCAGTCCGGATCGCCAAAGCTGCATACGCTTCCGCGGATCGTTGGACATGGCTTCCGCGGATCGCGAGAATGGCGCGGCTTATTTTCGATAGCGCCCGCCAGCCTGGTGCGGCGCCTGTGCGAGGTTCCATGCCTCATACGAGACAGTTCCTCCATCGAGCCGAACCTTTCGTAATCGACTTGCGAGTGGAATCCGAACCGGCCCGCAAACATGTTTGGCTCACCGGCCAGGTTCTGAATTCCAAGAGGCCCGGGACAAACGTTGAAGGCGTTGATGTCATTCTGCTCAGCGAAGAGAGGTTCATCGCAAAAACTCTGGCCAATCCCTCGGGCGAATTCGAACTAGAGTTCGGCGACGAGAGAGGACTTCAGCTTTTTATAAATATCCACGGGCAGCGCGCCATTGGCATCACACTGCCGGATCCCGAGAGCTAGGAGGATTTTTATGAACCGAATCTTTGAGGGATCCCGCGTCTCGCGTGTCGCATATAGATCGGCGATAAAGGGGGCTCTCGACGCTTTATATAAGCGCAAAGCCGAAGTCGAGCGATTGATCCGTTGCCTCGAATCCAGCAGTTCTTGCAGGAAAAGGGCCCTCCAGCATAAGCACAGAATCTTGGCTGAAAAAACTCCGGAATGGCGTGATGTGGAACAGAATTGCCGGCAAGGTCGCCAGCTGGACTCGAGTCCGCACGCCCATACGTAAGTAACCGGGTGAAATCGGTCGCTCGAGGTTTTCTGCCTTGCTTACAGTTCGGGGCTGCGGTTATCGGCTGGCAATCCAGCGGACGATTTTATTTCCCCGTTTTCGGCCGTCGTCTCAACTGTTTCCTCGTTGGAAATCGCGGGATTGCCGCCGGAATCGCTTTCGCTCCTTTCGCCAAGAGAATCACTCGGGCCGTGCTGCCGTCCTTGACGCCGATCCAATTTCAATTGGCGCTTTTCGCGGCGCGCAGCCTCTTTCTGCCGTTTCTGAAACGAATCGCGACTTGCCAACCCGTCCTCCCGTTATTCAAAAAACAGCGCGGGCACGCCTGAACTATGCCCGCTCTATCTTCGCTGGTCTACCAGCGCGATTTTCTATACCCGCTGCGGCCGCCTCCACGCGGTGCCTCGCTTTTCGGCCGGGCTTCATTCACGTTCAGAGTTCGACCGTGCAAATCCGTCCCGTTCAGAGCCGCAATCGCCGCTTCCGCTTCCGACCGGCTCGACATCTCCACAAATGCAAATCCACGTGATTGTCCAGTCGTGCGATCGGTTACTACATTCACGCGCTCGACGGCGCCATATTGGCCAAAGATCGAATTCAGTTCGTCTTGCGTGGTTTGGAAACTCAGGTTTCCAACAAAAACATTCGTCATTTTTAGACTCCTAGTTGCTGAAATCGTCACACACAGCAGCCAGGACCAAGAGAAGAATACTCAATAAGACGTAGCCGCAGGTAAGAACAACTTGATCATAGCATAATTCGAGTAAGTGCCCCGGCATGCACCAGCTGATCTTCAGCCGTTCACTATTCTGCCGCCGGTTGAACTTTGTTCGTATTCGGTCGTAACGTCCCGCGTTCGAACATGCACAGGGAGGTTGTCACGCAATAGCTTGCGTTCCAAAGGGTTGATGCAGAATGTTTCCGCTCCCTTAATAACCTCGCCGTTACCTTGGAGCTAAACGTGCGTCCAATACTCTCGGTAGGATACCGTCCCTCTGCGTGCCAACTACTTGAAACCGCATTGAGCGGACGCCGGGTCTTACCTGAAGGGTTGCTGGCTCATGGCTCAAGGTCCAGTCGAGGAACCGAGAATAAAACGACACAGAGCCGCGCGGTTTGGTCCCTTTGAGCTTTCTCTCGAAACGGGCGAGCTACGCAAGCACGGTGTACGGGTCAAGCTCCAAGGCAAGCCGTTCCATATTCTCAGCGCGTTAATCGAAGAACCAGGCCACGTGGTCACTCGCGAGGAACTCCGTGCGCGACTTTGGCCGGCAGATACCTTCGTGGATTTCGAGAGCGGATTGAACACCGCTGTAAACCGGTTAAGGATCGCACTCGGCGATTCTGCCGAAAAGCCGATCTACATCGAGACTCTGGCCCGGCTCGGATATAGGTTTGTCGCTCCTGTAACCGTTTCTAATGCGCCGCAGTCCACAGCTCCCGTTCCAGATCTTCAGATCAAGCAAATAGAACCCCCAGAAGCCGGCAGTGAAATCGTGAAGCCGGAGCTCGCATCACACCAGCGTCGCCGGCCTTTTGCGTCAGTGCGCAATCGTGCAGTAGGTGCAACAATTTTGATGACTGCGCTCGCAGTTGCGCTCGTTGCTGTTCTCCTTCCCGGAAGATCGCGTCACGGTGCGCCTTCGTTTCATCAAGTCACGTTCCGAAAAGGATTTGTCAGTGACGCGCGGTTCACGCCCGATGGGGGCAACGTCATCTACGGCGCTCAATGGAACGGGCAGCCGAGCCGGGTCTTTCTTGCGAGCACCGTAAGCCCGGAAGCCCGCGATTTAGGATTTGAAAAAGCCCGGCTGGCAAGTCTTTCTCCAACCGCGGAACTCGCTATCTTTACTATGCCGGAGCATTCACGCCACGCTCTGCTCGAGCGGACACCGCTCAATGGTGGCGCGCCACGCGTGCTCTCCGAAGTCGCGGAAGCAGCCGATTGGGGGCCCGATGGAAATTTGTGCTTGGTCACAGATAGAGATTCAGTCTCCACTCTCGAGTTTCCTGCAGGCCACAAGCTTTACGTAGCTCGGGGATCTATCACGAATCCCCGTGTATCTCCTCGCGGCGATCAAGTGGCCCTCCTCGAACATCCGGTTTTCGCTGATGACGCCGGACAGGTAGTGTTGATTGACTCCTCGGGTGAGGCACATGTGCTCAGTTCTGGTTGGGCGTCGGCGCGAGGCTTAGCCTGGCACCCTTCAGGACGCGAGATATGGTTTACCGCAACTCGTTCTGGCGCTAACCGGGCCTTAATGGCGGTCGATCTTCGCGGCCGTGTGCGTCAAATCTCACAAATCCCGGGAGACCTGGAAATCAAGGATATCGCCTCCTCCGGCAAAGTGTTGATCTCCCGGGACGCCCAGCGAGTAACCATGTTTTTAGGAAATCTGGACGAAGGTTCTGAGCGAGATATCTCGTGGCTTGATTGGTCTCGCGCAGTCGCTATTTCGGCAGATGGCAAATCCATCTTGTTTGATGAAACCGGAGAAGGCGGGGGCAAGCAGTACTCGGTTTATTTGTACAACGCCGATAGCAAATCTTCTGAGCGCCTGGGAGAAGGGCGTGCAATGGATCTGTCCTCCGATGGACAATGGGCGCTCACTGAAAGCGCCAATGATCCGGGTAAACTCACTTTGGTGTCAGTAAATGGAACGCAACGAATTCCGGTGGTCGCCACCGGAATCGCGTATCGATGGGCAAGATTTTTCCCGGGCGCGAAGGAGATTCTCTTGGCAGGCAACTATCCGAAACAGCCCCCGCGTATTTACCGGCAGCGCGTCCCTGATGGCCCTCTGATCTTAGTCAAAGCAGGACTGCAAATGGGTGACGCCTTGATTGATCCTAGCGGCAAGACCGCAGTTGGTTGCGATGGTTATCAGTTGTATTCACTAGATCTGAGTAATGGCGGCGTGCGGTCTGTCAAGACGCCTCAATGTGTCTCGCCAGCCGCTTTTGACGGTTCACGAACGGTTCTGGTAACGCATCAGGAGAACGGCGTAATTATCGTGGAATCTGTCGATCTGGAAACCGGGCGCCTGACTCCCTATGGCACCTTTAAACCTGGAGACTCGATTGGTATGACACAAGCCACACGCCCGCGCATCGCTGGGGATCTTCAAACGTTCGTCTATTCCCGAATGCAAACGTTGTCTGATCTCTTTATCGTCAGCGGATGGAGTTAGCACGGCCATCCACCAAGTAAGAGCGGGTTGATAAGAAGTCCCGTAACAGAACTATGTTCTAACTCTACGCCAAAGGTTAGCGCACTTCAGTAACACCGATTGCAGCGTACCTTTTATTTTGGGGGCGCTCTCTGGAAGGGGAGACGGGGCGGGCCGTACAATTTGTAAACGTCCGGATTCGGAAACCTCCCGGTCGGGAGACTCGAATCGCGTTATCGGACAGATGAAGCGATACCCGCGGCGGGGCACTGTTTCCACATAGTGAGGTCTTTCCGCCGAGTCGCCGAGCGCCGATCGCAGACGATTGGCGGCTGTGTTTAGCCCGTTTTCGAAATCAACGAAAGTGCCGGCGGGCCACAGTCTTCTGCAAAGTTCCTCCCGGCTAACCAGTTCCCCCGGATTTTCGAGCAGCGCCTCTAATACCTGCAATGGCTTGCTTTGCAGTTTTATGCAAATGCCGTGCTTAGTAAGTTCTCCACTCTCGCTTCGAAGCTCGAATACACCGAATCGAAATATGCTTCGCGGGCGCCGTGGTGGTGTGGCAACCGTTGCAACGCTATTCGCCAGAGTCACGTCCCTAAGGCAGCACTCCTGATACCAAACCCGTAAGTTGAGTGTTTCACGAGTAAAGGGGGGTAAGAGAGTTTACAACTCGCGTTCACCTCCGAACAGCAGATGTTCGTATTCGAACTTAGCCGCTGAACCTAGCTCTTGTTCTCCGGCTTTCTAGCCGAAGTCGATTGGTCTTTGTTCTCCAGGCGAGCAGCCTTCAGCGTGTTTCGCACTTCGATCCCCAAAGCTCGCGTTTCCGCTTGCTCCGCTTCTCCGAACCGATGTTCCTTCTTCAGCAACTGAGCATATTCGTGCAGCCAGGGTGCAAGACCCGAGTTCTGTTTCCCGGAGCAAGCTTCAAGCGAATGTATCGCCCTCGCATAGGCATCATCCGCTTGCTCCATCTGCTTTGAAGCTAGCTTCACGAGAGCGAGGTTATGCCATGTTCGAGCCACCTGGAGGTTGTTCGTGCCGAGCGCCTTTTCCTGAATTCCCTCGACACGGCTGAATAAGTAATCCGCATCCGAATATTTCTTCTCGTAGAAGAGCTGAGCCGCGAGATTTCCCAGATCCGTTGCTACTTTCGGGTGGGCTGCGCCGAAGCGGTATTCGTCAATTTCAACTACTCGTCGATATAACTCCTCTGCTTTCTTATGGTGTCCTTGCCTTCCCGCAAGAGACGCAATGTTCGAAAGCACAGTCGCATAATCCGGATGTGCAGGGCCGAGCGTTCGCAGACAAATTCCGGCCGCTTGCTCATACAACGTCCGAGCCTCCTTGAAATCCTTTTGACCAGACGCAACAAGTCCGAGATTGTTCAAAATCGTTACGGCTAACGCGTTCTCTTTTCCAGCGTGCTTCTCGATAATTTCAAGTGCCTCCATTTCGTGCTGCCGCGCGGCATCCAGCTTCCCCTCTTCACGTTCGAGAACAGCTAGGTTGTTCAAAGCCTCGGAAAGGCTCGGATACGGCCCGGCTGGGGACTTCTTCTCGATTGCAAGAGCCTTAATTAGCAGAGCCTCCGCTTCGGAAGACTGCCCCAGCTCGAATTTCGCAAGCGCCAAGTTATTCAGAGTAAAAGCCATTTCCTGGGTTTCGCCCAGTTGTAAAAATTTCTCAATAGCCAGCGCCCTCTGGTTCTTTTCAACGGCCTCCACGTATTTCCCTGTTTCGAGACTCAAAAACGCTGAATTGCTTATAACCTTCGCAAGCTCGCGGCTTCGTTCCCCGGTTGACTCGCGAATCACTGATAGGGCTCGGTCGTAAAATTGGCCCGCTTCTTCATACCGGCCCTGCTTCTCGACTGCCATTCCCAGGTTGCTCAACGCGGCTCCGGCAATGGCGCTTGCAGCCAACTGGTTTTTCTCGAGCAGCGCATACGATTCCCGAAGGAGTTTTTCTGCATCAGCGAACTGGCCGCGCGCATGAGCTACGGTCGCAAGGTCGTTCAGGCAAGCCGCAGTCCCAAGGTATTGCGGTGTCTGGAGTTTCGCGCTGACCGCCATGGCCTCTCGGTAATCCTTCTCTGCAGTCGCCAAATCACCTTGCTCCTGTTCGCTTTCGCCCAGTTGCCTCCACAACACTGCCGCTTCAGCAGTTTCTTGTTCAGGCAACGCTGCGAGAGCTTTGCGGAACAATCCCGCCGCATCTGCATAGGAGCCGGCCTCGAAGGACTTCAAAGCCTCCACTTCCAAGCTTGTTCCGTGTTGGTCTATTTCGAAACCAACTGCCGATTCGCAAACGCTTACAACAGCCAAAATTGCCAAGCCAAGAAATTGTAAAAGGTTTGTAACTGCCGAATAGCATAAGGACCGCATGGGAAATATCCTTTCGTCGACTCATTTGATTCGACTTACGAGCATTCAGGCGCTCCGGTAGCGAACGCTTCACTAAATCGCAACTTATTTGGCTCTTACTAGCTGACCTGCACCCCGGTTATGTCGAAGTAAGTGATAAGTTAGAGCCTTTTTGGAAAGCATCCGCATTTTAATCGAAGTGAACTGGAATATCGACGTACGCGAAAGGTGGTGCGTGCGTTGAGGGGTAATACTATGAAACCGTTACTTGGGATTACATTTACTTTGCTGTTAGCCATGACAGGCTGGACACAAACGTCCACCGGTACGATTACAGGGACCGTTATCGACGCGTCAGGCGGTTCCATTGCCGGCGCAAACGTTTTTGCGACGAACGCAGGGACGGGTGCGGAAAGAAGAACGGCAACAAACAACATCGGTTTTTATCAATTTATTGAACTGCCGCCAGGCATGTATTCGATAACCGTTGAAGCGCCCGGATTCGCGAAAACTACAATCGCGGCGCAGCGCCTCGTGGTCGCGAGCAATCTTCGCGTGGATGTGACGCTTCAAATCGGAAAAGTGAATGAGAGCGTTACCGTCGACGAGACGTCGCCGCAAGTCAATACCGAGGACGCGCAACTCGGACGCTCGATCACCGATATTGCCTCGCTTCCGATTCTGTCCGGAAACGGAGGGCGAAACGCATTATCTCTGATTGCCTTACAGCCTGGTGTTACGACAACGCCAGGAACTGCAGCTCAAACCCCGGCAGCCGCGGTGGGCGATTTCGAAGTGAACGGTCAGCGCTCGCAAGCCAACAATTTTGTGCTTGATGGAACCGACTCCAATGATTTGGCAATCGGGGCAGAAGAGATTTTCCGCAACCGGGTGCTGAATTCGAATAACTTCTTTCTCAATGAGGTGGGCACGCCGAAGCCGAAATACAATCTGAACGATTTTGATGCCAACCTGGGCGGACCAGTTATTAAGAACAGAACGTTCTTCTTCGCCTCATATCTCGGGTTCAGGCGTGTGTTCGGAGTTTCTAACTCGGGGACCGTATTCTCGGACGCCGAGCGCGCAGCCATTCTCGCCCACGGAGTTCCCGCCGCGAAAGCGATTGTCAATATCACCCCAGTTGCCTCGAGCAGCGACACACTCTTTAGCGCTCCCGTGGACTCTCTCAACCGCGATCAGGGTCTTTTTAAAGTCGACCATCGGTTTTCAAACGCCAACAATTTCTCGGTGTTGTATTTCACCGAAAGAGCAACCGAGAATGCGCCTTTTTCATTCGGAGGGCCGACAATCCCCGGCTTCGGCGAGCTCGATTTCACTACGTACCACAACGTCGCGCTACATGATACCCACAGCTTCAGCCCAATATTGTTAACGAGGCAATAGCTTCCTTCCATCGTCGCGATCAACCTGCCGTGTTTCCAGAAAACCGAACGACTCCGGCCAGCCTCGGATTTACTGGCATTATTCCTGACGATCCCGGGGCCGCCGGACCGCCATTTATCTCGATCAATAGCATTAACATCGGAAACACGTTTCAAGGGCCACAAGCACGCCGCGATAACACCTGGCAATATGCGGATAACTTTAACTGGATCAAGGGCCGGCACACCCTCAAGTTCGGCGCCGATTATCGCGCTTACGAGCAGAACCAGCTATTTGACTTCATAAACAACGGGTTTCTCCAATTCACTGGCGATGCCACACTTTTGGGCCTTGTGCCTGTAATACCCGGTCTCCAGAACAATCCGGCCGTCAATGATTTTGCAAACGGATTTGTGTCGGGCTTCTATGACCAGTCGAATTCGAACAAGCAGGGTCTCCGCGATAAGTTCTTCAGCGCGTACGTGCAAGACGATTTCAAGATTTCGCGGAATTTCACGTTGAATGTCGGGCTGCGATACGACTACGGCGCTCCGATAACTGACATTCATAACCGCGTAAACACATTTCGGTTCGGTCAACAATCCACTGTCTTTCCAACCGCTCCCGTCGGGTTGGTATTTCCGGGCGATAAAGGCATTAGCGCCTCGACTTACAGCGCCGACAAAAACAATTTCGGACCTCGGGTCGGTTTCGCATGGGACCCCACCGGAACCGGGAAGCTCAGCATACGCTCCGGATTCGGCGTCTTCTACAATGTTCCGGAAACCGAGCTTTCGCTGCAATTTCTCGGTTCGCCCCCGTACGGTGCTCAGGTCATCGCAATCGGCTCGACGGATATGACTCACCCTTACCAGACATCGACAACGCCGCTCGCTCAAAATCCGTTTCCGTTCCATGTCGCACAGCCAGGGCAGCCGTTTGACTTTACAACTGTTGCTCCGGTCACCGTCACGATCATGGACCCGAACTTCAGGACTCCATACGCCTTCCAGTACGACTTTCAAGTGCAATTTCAGGTCGCGAAAGATTGGCTGGCAGACGTCGCGTACGTAGGAAGCCAAGGTCGGAAGCTCGAGAACCGCCGTGACATCGATCCTGCCCTGCTGACGCCCGATGCGACTACTCAGAATGAGCCGCAGCGAAACAGATATAACATCAACAACCCGCAAGACGCGATGTTCGGCGGAGCAGTCTTCGGCGGGATAACGGACCAACTCTCCGATGCCACGTCGTCCTATAACAGCCTTCAGGTCAGTCTCGAAAAACGTTATTCATACGGGCTCACGTTAACGAACGCTTACACCTGGGCTCATTGCATCGATACGGGTTCGGGATTACGAGTAAACTCGAATCCCTTCGACGCGAGGTATGATCGCGGCAATTGCGATACCGATGTGCGTCATCGTTATGTTGGAACCGCGATTTACGCACTACCATTTTTCCGGGATCAGCGTGGACTTCTTGGGCATTTACTTGGCGGCTTTAATTTCGCAACCGTCGTTACACTTCAAACCGGCCTGCCGTTCGATATTATCGACGGCGGGGATCGCTCTCTCACGGGCGCAGGCGATGATCGCCCGGATTATATCGGAGGCAGTGTTCAGTTCGCGGATCCGCGTTCAAATGCGTTCGGCATTCAGAATTCGTACTTCAATGGCGCTGGGGGTGGAACTGCTACGGGCGTTCCCAACCCGTACTTCCGCCGCGTAGGCTCCGGCGGTTCAGTCGCTGATGGAGCCGGGCGCTACGGCGACCTGGGCCGGAATGTGTTTCACGGGCCGGGCATCCTCAACAGCGACGTCTCGGCCTGGAAGAACATCCACATCACCGAGAAACAATCGCTCGTGCTCCGAGCCGATGCGTTCAACTTGTTCAATCACACGCAGTTTTTTAATCCCGGTGACGCAAACAGCCTGAATCGCATCGATTCGCCTACTTTCGGGCAAGTTACTCTTGCCCGTGACCCGCGGCTGATTCAGTTAGAGCTGCAATATAAGTTCTAATAGTAGAACTTCAAACCGAATTGGATTTGTCTCGGAGCTCGCGCCGCGGTTACATAGCCAAAGCTGGGAGTGCCGAACACGGTCGCATTATTCGCATTCTGCGGCCCCGGAGCGGCGAATAGGAAATTTGGATGATTTGGAAAGTTGAAAAACTCTGTCCGAAATTCAAATTTCCTCTTCTCGCCCGCAGGTACCGTCTTGAGTAACGAAATATCCCAGTTGTTCAGGCCTGGTCCGTTCACGGTATTAATGCCGGCGTTGCCGAAGGATCCTAGCGGCGGATTTGTGAATGCACAGGTATTGAAAAATGTTCCCGGTACACACGGCTTTCCGCTTGGGCTTTGTCCGAAGACGGTATCAGGCCGCTGCTGTCCGTCTGAATTGGCGAAATTTCCAGTGTCCGTGACCGTGTACCAAGTCCCTGAAGAGAGAGTCGTGATTCCGTCTATCTCCCAGTTCCCAATGACAGCATCTGTAAACCCGTTCACGTCAGTTCCGAAGCGTTTTCCTCGGCCAAAAGGAAGCTCCCATAAGTAACTTGCCGTAAACCGGTGCCGCACATCGAAATCGAGATTGCCGTGTTCCCATTCCGGGTGCTCGCCCCAGCGGAAGGCATCATTATTCTGCGCGCCTAAATTGGCGTTCGAAGAATTCCCGAGCGCATGGCTGTAAGTATAGTTAATAAGCACCGAAAGGCCGTTTCGGAAGCGGTGCTGAAGTCTCGTCTGCAAAGCATCATATTCCGAATTCCCAGCCGCATTTAGATAGTTGATCGGACTGTCGATGAACGAAAACGGACGGCGCGGCGCGGTTGGGATCGAAGGATTTGCCGTGGGTGCTGCCTGGTTTAGATTGAAGAACGTATATAGCTTCGTTCCCTTCGATCCGACATACGCAACCTCATATAGCGTGTTCTGCGTGATCTGATACTGCACGGTTGCGTGCCACTGCAGGACATACGGAGTACGAATGTTTGGATCAATCGAGAACAGAGTTGGAGTGTTTGGATCAACCAGTGCATTCGGCGGGAAGCCCTCGAATAAATGACGAAGACCCAACACCGAGCAATCCTCAACCCCAGGATTTGTCGATTGCAGGCTGCAAGGCGCAACAAAGGTTTGTGTCACAAAATACGGCGGATTGAAACCGGGACTCGGATTGCTATAGGGCCCGTTCTCCTCGCCGTTATAGAAAACGCCGAATGCGCTCCTAACAACGAGCCGCGGCATAACCTGGTACGCCAAGCCAACACGCGGCGCGAAGTTGTTGTAATCGGAATTAACGAGCGCATCGGAAGCATGGTGATTCACCGGAAGAAGCGCCGCAAGAGTCGGAGTCAGCGGAATATTATTATTACTCGGGATATCCAGCTTGCCCGTGATCGGGTTGAAGTTAGATTGCGCGTTAAACCGCTCAAACACGGGCGAAAAGTACTCATACCTCAGGCCTAAGTTCAAAGTAAATTTGGGAGTAACTCGCCAATCGTCCTGAGCGAATACAGCATAGTTATGCCGCAAATAATCAACATTGTTCAGGTTGTTGATAGCTCCTCCGCCCGGCTGGCCAGTTAACATCGAGGCCAGTCCGCTTCCTCCGCTCCCCGGAGCTCCAGGATTGTCCGTGAATTGCGTGCCAAAACTCAAATAGCCACGCGGATCAGCGGGTTGAAAAATGGTGAATTCCTCGGGACGCCATTCGCCTCCGAATTTCCAATTCTGTCCGCCGTGGATCAGCGTAAAAGTATCAGATACGGAGTAAGTATTTTGAATCTCGTTTGATGGTAAGTAAGTTGGACTGCCGAGATTCGAGATGTCGCTGAAAGTCATCTGAGGCAGACCCCCATTGTCCGTGCCGGGAGCGTAGGGGACGCCAGGAAAGCCGAGGGAGCCGGAGACATTCTGGTTGTAATTGAATTGAAAGCGGCTGGAATGAAGGCGGTCATAGCCGAGCCGCAGCTCGTTTACGCGAGTGGGTGAGAAGATGTGCGTCTCGCTGACGGCGACGCTATATCCGTTGTTCTGTTCGATGCCGGTAAAAAATCCACCGCCATCGGCCAAGCCCGCAAGAGGCGATGGAATGATTGACGGCTGCTGGCTCTCGCTGTAACGGTAAAACGCCGTGTCCTTTGACGAAAAAACCTGGTCCACTCGCACGTCTCCTTGATTCCGTTCGCGCGATAGAACCGGATTCAAAAGATAGTTGTAGCCGAGCCCGATTGCATTCGGGAGGGGAAAGAGCGCCGCTAATTTCAGCCCTAATGGGTCCCGCTTGCCCGCAGGAATAACATTCGTCGGTTGGCCTGCTGCGTTATATCCAAACGGCACGCCGCAGAAACCGGCCTTGCTTACTTGTGTAAGTGTTGTGTCGAACAGTTCACCTGCGTAGGTGGCGTGTCCATTACAATCGAGAACCCCGGTCGGAGCGCCTAAATCTAACTGACTCGAAAAATCGCCGCTTCTCTGTGCGGCAGTGGGCACCAGCGAAGTATCCGTCTGCCCCTGCCGGATTCGAAGCCCTTCGTAATCGGTAAAGAAGAATAGTTTGTCGCGGATGATGCGGCCGCCGAATGTTGCGCCAAATTGATTTTGATGATAGGGGGGAATGGTCGCATCAAAGAAGTTCCGCGCATCCAGATGTTCGTTACGGAGAAACTCGTAGAGTACACCGTGGAATTCATTGGTGCCACTCTTCACAGTCGCGTTTACCACTGCTCCCGTAGCCCTGCCAAGCTCGGCACCGTAAGAATCGGTTTCAACCTTGAACTCCTGAAGCGCGTCCACAGACGGCATCACCACATAATTCGTCTCATTCAGCAGGTCCGCGAGATTTGAATTATTATCGATACCATCCAGCAAGAAATTGTTCTGCAGTGATCGCGCCCCGTTTGCGCTGAAGCCATAGCCGCTCTCGTCTCGCGCACCCGGCTCGCTGAACGTCACGCCCGCAGTCAACTGTGCGAGTTGCACAGGGTTTCGCCCATTCAGAGGAAGACCCACAATCGTTCGGCTACTGATTACCTGGCCGCGCTCGGACGTATCCGTCTCCAGTAGCGGTGCAGTTCCGGTCACCTCGACTGTCTGATTCACCTGTCCGGGCTCAAGAGTGATGTTCACTCGTTGCCGCTGCTGCACGTCGAGCGTGATCGGACCGGCAACGGCCGTCTTGAAACCTTTGGCGCTAATCGATACCCGGTAACTGCCGATCCGCACGGGGCTGATCGACCATTCTCCCGTTGTGTCGCTCGTCGCATGATAAGAGAAATCAGTGTCCACGTTGACCGCAGTGATCTCCGCTCCAGGGACAGATGCCCCTGTTGCATCGAGCACCTGCCCAACTAAAGATGCTGTGTCCTTCTGGGCAAACGCTATCCCAGCCCCGAATACCCAACCCATCAACAAACAGAAAAAAGCGAGCCTCATGCATAAACGATAACAATGGAACGATGAGCGAACTAGTCAAGTCAGATCTCCGGCGCGCCCTGACGGTTTGGGACCTGGTCTTCTACGGAATCATTGTGATTCAGCCTACCGCGCCCATGCCGGTTTTCGGCGTAGTGTCGCAAGTCGCGCGTGGACACGTCGTCACCACTATTATGCTGGCGATGATTGCCATGCTACTCACGGCTGTGAGTTACGGCAGAATGGCTCGCGTGTATCCGAGCGCGGGATCCGCCTACGCATATGTGCGCGGCGAGTTCGGTAACTTCGCCGGCTTCCTTGCGGGCTGGGGAATCGTTCTCGACTACCTTTTGAATCCGTTAATCTGCACCATTTGGTGCAGCAAAGCCGCGCAAAACCTTCTTCCCATCCCGTTCCCCGTTTGGGCGACATTCTTTGCGCTTCTTTTTACGCTTTTGAATCTGCGTGGCATCGAGTCCTCGGCTGCGACTAATAAGTGGCTGACCATATTCATGTCAGTGGTCGTCATCTACATGCTGATCGCGATGTTTCGTTACCTCGCCGTGCAAACGCTCGGCCCGGAGTTCCTCACCAAGCCGTTCTACGATCCTGCCAACTTCTCGATAGCAGCAGTTTCGACGGGCACTTCTATAGCCGCTCTCACCTATATAGGCTTCGATAGCATTTCCACCTTGTCGGAAGAAGTTGTCGATCCGAAGCGAAATATTCTGCGGGCCACTGTTCTCACGTGCTTGGTCACCGGACTGCTCGCATCTATCGAAGTCTACGTTGCGCAGCTTGTGTGGCCCGACTTTCACAAGTACCCGGACGTCGATACAGCCTATAGCTTCGTGGCGGGCCGCGCGGGCGGCGCCGTCTTATTCCACGTTGTAAATGGAACTCTTCTGCTGGCGACCATCGGCTCCGGAATGGGATCTCAATTAGGTGTAGCTCGCCTGCTCTATGGCATGGGACGCGACAACGCGCTGCCTTCGCGCTTCTTCGCTCATGTCAGTAAAACGACGCGCATTCCCAACTACAACGTCCTGCTGAGCGGTTTGATCGCTCTCGTCGGGGCGTTTTCGATCACGTATGAGCTAGGCGCTGAGCTTTTGAACTTTGGAGCCTTTCTCGCCTTTACCGGCGTCAACGCCGCTGCCTTCATGCACTATTTCGTCCGGGGCCAAAACCGCCATTGGAGTTTTTCCGTACTCCCGCTCGCCGGGTGCGTCGTGTGCCTTTATATCTGGCTTAGTCTTCACTGGCAGGCGCGTTTGCTTGGCTTCAGTTGGCTTCTTGCGGGCGCTGCATACGCCTTAATTCGCCGTCGGCGCATCGCCGCGTTATAAGCATTGCAGAATCACGTTTCCCACCTGATGCGCCTCTCTCTCCTCTGCAACGAGGCCAGGCCCCAGCATCGACCCAAGAAAAATAATCCCGCCATTTCCTACGCGCCGTCTCGCGCAAACGTTAACGCCCGCAAATTCCGCGATTCGCTCGGCGCTCGAGCACTCAATTGGCGTGATCGCGCTGAAGTGCCTCACGAAATGCCGAACCGGCCAGGTATATCGCACATAAGAGCTGTTGTTATCCCGAATCGTAACCGGCTCACGAATTCGAAGTCCGAATACATCGCGAATGAGCCTGATTTGCCAGGCAACTGTTTCCTTCGCCGCAAACGCGAGTCCACTCTCAAGAATCAGCCACCCGCCGTACAATGCGTGACTCCGCACTGCCAAAGCATTTTCGTATGAGAGCTCTCGCAGGCCGGGTAAAACGATCACCCTCGCCGAACTTCGCCGGTCCAATAGCCGGAAGCCTTTCGCCGATTCTTCCGACAAGCAATGTTTTTCGGCAAGAATTTCGATGCCAAATTCGGGTCGCGGCGTCCTCGACAGTGCCGGGCCAATCGCGGCACTCCCCAAACCGAAGAGAAGATCCCGTCGCGTTTGCACAACTTTACAACTGCCCTGAGATTAACCGGCCCAGCGCCGCCGAAGTATCAAAAATCTGCTGATCCGATGCATACCGGTACCGGGCTTCCATCTCCGCGATCAGCCAACCGTCATACCTCACCTTTGTCATCGCATCGCGAATCGCGCGCCAGTTATTATCCCCGAGAAAAATATTTGTGTACACGCTCTCTTGACCGCATCTTCCTCGATGCTTCATTACATCCTTCACGTGAATGCGAGTAATTCGCGGCCCATGAATTTCGATCCACTGTTCTGCGAAGCCCGTGTCATGGATATTCCCTACATCCAAATGAATCCCCACCCACGGGCTGTTCACGTCATTCAAGAAATTGCGAAACTCGCGCGGACTGAGCAAAAAACGCTGCTCCGAGTTGCAATTCTCTACCCCAATCTTTACTCGCGCCCGCCCCGCTATTTCGCCCAGCTTGCGCAATGTCTCCACGCACCGGTTGTAGACCTCGTTATAGGGCGTCTCCCCGGTGACGACTCCCGCGACAATCAAAACCGCATCCGTGTGCAACATCTGTGCCGCTTCAATCTGCCGCTCGATATGTCGGAACGCCGCTTCGCGTTTCGCTGGATCGCGCGCCGAGATATTTTCATCCCAATCGAGCGAATTCGCAACGTGGGAAACCTCGAGGCCCGCGTCCTGAACCTTGGCAAACAACCTTCCCACGTCGATATCGCTCGTCTTCATCTGAAACCACGGCCGTTCTCCCAGCCACAACTCGACGCCGTCGTAGCCGGCTCGCTTCAACAGCTTAAGTCCGTCTTCAAAACTTGTGCCCGCCGGGAATATCGTGTCGCCAATCGCTTTCTTCATAAGTAACTCTACTCACACTTAATACACTAGTAATCGGGTACTTACATCTGATTCGCAAGCGGAAATTGATTTCGGCTGCGCTCAGCGTTGCCGTTTTCGGCTCCCAGACCGCACTGCGTTCCGAAGTCGACGTTCAAACAATCATCCAAAACTCCGTTGCCGCAAATAAGGCCGATTGGAACGCCGATCCGAACTATTCGTATAAAGAGCGCGACCGCATCGGCACAATCAGCAAGACATATCAGGTGACCATGATAGAGGGGTCGCCCTACCGCCGCTTGATCGCAGTTAATAACGAGCCGCTCCCGATGGACCATAACGTGCAAGAGGAGCGCAAGCTGCAGCAAGTGATTGCGCAACGCAAAGCTGAATCAGCCGATCAGCGAGCAAAGCGCATCGCAAAATACCAAGCCGAACGAAAACGTGACCATCTCATGATGGATCAACTCACTCGTGCGTTCGATTTTAAGCTATTGGGCGAGAAGAAGCTTGGTTCCTACGATGTGTATGTGTTACGAGCCACTCCCCGAAATGGATATAAACCCCCCAATATGGAGGCGCAGGTCTTGCCTGGAATGCGCGGCGAGTTATGGATTGATCAGAAAAGCTTTCAATGGGTCAAAGTGACAGCCCAGGTAATCCATCCCGTGAGCATCGAAGGTTTCCTGGCCCGGGTCGAGCCCGGCACTCGCTTCGAGCTGGAAAAGATGCCCGTCGACAACGGTATTTGGCTCGCCAAGCACTTCAGCATGAAATCGAGCGCCAAGATCCTCTTTATGTTCAACCGCTCAGAACAGGAAGACAACACGTTTTTCGACTACCGCAAAATTGCTGGTTCAGCTTCAGAGTCGATTTCCAATCCCGCCTCGGGCGCTCGGTCGAAATAGGTTCGCATAGTACCCCCATGGCATCCGAGAGAAGATTTCTGAGCGAAACCACTATCTTCATGGAACCACCCGATTGCGTCTTTGGAAGTTGCTGATCCCGGTTGGGATCGTCTCCCTACTCATATTCATCGCCATCAGCTTTCACCGCTTCATCGATCCCGATGAGGGATTTTACCTGCTGGCGTCCCGCCTCGTTTATCAGCACAAGCTGCCTTACGTTGACTTCTTCTACACGCAGGCCCCGCTCTTGCCTTATGTATACGGTCTTTGGCTGCACATCGGAGGGGAATCCTGGCTATGGGCGCGCTCGCTCTCTGCCGGACTGACCGCCGCCCTAGCAACGTTGGTCTATTTTCAGGTCTGCAGTTGCACCAGGAAATGGGCGCTAGGCATGCTGGCCGTCTGCCTCTTCGCGGCGAATAGTCAGGTATTCGCTTGGATGCCCATCACGAAAACATATGCCCTCTCATCCGTGCTTCTGTTTTCCTCGTACGTGGCGGCAAGCCGGTTTTCTTCGCGTTCCTCGAAGTTCGCCTTCGCACTGGCTGCACTGCTGTTCGGCCTCAGCGTAGAAGTGCGGGCGTACTTTATTGCCGTGCTACCGATTTTTCTGCTCGCAATCTTCCGAAATTCGGCCATTCGCGAAAAGAAAACCGCGATTTGTTACTTTGCTGCAGGCTTCGCACTAGCGATGCTCCCGAGTCTTTACTTCTTTTCCCTCAATCCGGCTTTGTTCTCCTTTGACAATCTGGGCTATCACTCGATTCGAAGCAGTGACGGCCTGATCGGCAATTTCGGGCAAAAACTCGCGGTATTTCTCGGAGCCGCCATTCTCCCCTCACCAGGAGACGGACCTCAGCTCGGATTACTGTGCCTCGCGGGACTTATTGCTGCGCTGAAAACGCGCGCCACAACATCCTGGCCGGTAGCCCTCCAAATTGCTGCCGTATTGGCATTGGTGTCCTTGCTTCCCACGCCTGTATATCTTCAATACTTTTGCGTCGTGGTTCCCTTCCTGGTTACCGGAACCATCTGTGCGATCCATGATTTACTCCGTTTTGCGGACCTCAAGCGTACTCGAACGCTCACCTTTGCGGGGCTTCCGCTGCTCGCGATTTACCTCGCGGCGCCGGTCAACGAGTTTAGGAGCTTTGTTCTCACTGGCACGGGTTTCGGCGTCCCTGGCGAAGGCCCCGCTAACTGGAACCCCAAAACCGTGCTCGCCGTTTCAAAAACCGTCGACCGCCTTGCCGCTCCTGGCGAAGAGGTCATGAGCTTTTGGCCCGGTTATTTGTTCGGCACCAAAGCGGCTCCCTTTCCAGGATTCGAGAGCGACAGCGGCCTGGCTTGCGCAGCGCGACTTACGGGAGCGCAACGAACCAGGTACCACATCGTCTCGCGCCCTCAAGTTGAGGCCGATATCGCCGCTCACATACCGCGGATCGTTGTCTTGGGTAATCAGGAATATTGGCATGATGCCAAACAACCCTATGTGGAAGCTCTTCTCCGTTCCGGGTACCATCGCGTTCGTCTGATAGAGGACACATCTATTTACACGTTGTAATCAGTGTGCCTCGTCCCGGCAAAACGGGAAGTGTCCCGGTGAGCGAATCTGCTCGCCCGGGTCACTAATTCAATACATGCATACGACCGTCGACAGGCATTCCGCAACAGTGTCGATCGTCGTTCCCGTTTACAACGAATCCGCGGTTCTGAACCAGTTTTTATGCCGCCTGAGAGGCGTGCTCGATGGTCTCGCGTGGAACTATGAAATTGTGCTCGTCAACGACGGCAGCATGGATTCATCACTTCAGATGCTGCTCGCCGAAGCAGCGGCGGACCAGCGAATTAAGGTCCTCAGTTTTCCTCGTAACTTCGGACACCAGATCGCAGTGACCGCAGGCTTAGACTTCGCCGCAGGTGATGCGGCAATCATCATGGACGCCGATCTTCAAGATCCTCCCGAGCTCATTCCGCAAATGCTGGAGCTTTACATGCAGGGCTACGAGGTTGTCTCCCCGAAGCGTGTTTCGCGCCAGGGTGATGGACTCTTCAAGCGCCTTAGCGCCCGCTTCTTTTACTGCCTCATGCAAAAACTGATCCACGAAAGAATTCGCCCTGAGGTGGGTGACTTCCGCCTTCTGAGCCGCGCTGCGGTAAAAATGCTTCGCCGATTTCGCGAGCAGCATCGCTTCGTTCGCGGACTGGTGGGCTGGCTCGGCTTGCGAGAAGCGATCCTTCCGTTCGAACGTCAGCCGCGCGTCGCAGGCGAGTCGAAATATTCGCTGCTGAAAATGTTGCGCTTCTCGTGGACCGCTATCACTTCTTTCTCCGCGTTGCCATTGCGCTTAACGATGATGGCGGGCATAGCAGCTAGCGGCGTTTCGGCGCTGTACTTTGCCTACGCCGCTTACGGAGCCTTCGTTCTCAAGAAGGTGGTTCCAGGCTGGACCTCGATCATTTTCCTCCAATGCCTCTTCTTCGGAATCACACTACTTGGCATGAGCGCGATCGGTGAATATGTAGCGCGAATCTACGAAGAAGCCAAATGCCGGCCGCTCTACATTCTGGATTGTGTGGTCAATCTCCAGGCGAATGAACTCGATCGAGTCGCTGTGATGAGAGCGGATGCGCCCGTCTCGGAAAGCGAATTGTTGCGTCTCGGTGAAAGGCTGGGCCGCTCCGTCTGATGGGCGCCGAATTTGATGATTACGCGACTGCCTATCACCAGTTCCTGAGTGATCCTCTACGCGACAAATTTGCTCCTGGATCGCAGTTCTTCACGCTTCGAAAGTGGGAGCTGATCCAAAAGTTTCTCGACTCGTACAAGGTTCCCAGCCATGAGCAAACATGGCTTGATCTAGGATGCGGCTTCAGCGATCTGTTGCGTTTGGGGCAGTCTTTCTTCAAGGAAGCAGTCGGATGCGATCCCAGCTCGGAGATGCTGGCGCACGCACGGGATTTGCGGGTGCGCTTACAGAATCGGCCTGACCAGATTCCATTCGACTCGGAGACATTCGATTTGGTCACTGCCGTTTGTGTCTATCACCACATCCCCTCCCGTCAAATTAGAGCTTCACTCACCACCGAAATCAAACGAGTGTTGAAACCCGGCGGCGTCGTCTGCCTGATCGAGCATAATCCTCTGAATCCGATCACCCGGCTCATTGTGAGCCGATCGGCGTTGGACGTTAACGCGCGATTACTCGGGATTGGAGAATCTACAGAACTCCTCAGAGCCGCAGGACTGCATCGATTCAGCAAACAATTCTTTCTCTACCTGCCTGAGGCGCTCTACCGGCGGTTCGCTTTCCTTGAAGCGTGGCTTCGAAGTGTCCCCTTCGGCGGACAATACGCAGTCTTCGCCCAGAAATAGCGATGCCGGAAAGTAGAAGGGCCGGGGTCCGGGATTGGTTTTCCCAGCGGCCCTCGCTCGGATACCTGGTAATCGCCTTGCTCACCGGCGCCTTTCTCTTTCCTTTTGTTCGAATGGTCTGGGGCATCGGCGATGAAGGCGTCTCGCTCGACGGAGCGCGGCGGATCATACAAGGCCAGCTCTTCGCGCGCGATTTCGTGGAAATGGTCGGCCCGGGCGCATTCTGGTGGCCGGCTCTGTTCCTCAAACTATTCGGCGTGAGCATCGTCTCCGCCCACGCCTTACTGTTGCTGACCGGAATTACCATTGCGTTGCTCATGTTTCATCTGTCACGCCGCATCGGAGGGCGCGCTTACTTATGCACGGCTTTTTTCACCGCGATTGGAATCCCCCTCTGGCCCGGCAACAGTTATCACTGGGACGCCACTCTTTTAACGTTGCTCGCCTTCGTCGCGCTGATCGAATGGCAAAGGCGAGAGAGCAATTGGCTGCTCCTGTTGTGCGGAGCTTTGGTGGGCTTCATAACCCTGATCATTCAACACCAGGGCGCATTACTAATCGTCGCTGTGTTTCTCAGCAGCATCATCATCAAACCACAGCAGCGAAAAAAAACTGCAATACTCCTGATCCTCGCCTATCTTGCCGTCGTGACCAGCGCAGTTGCGTTCTATGCCGCAAAAGGTGCTCTGGGAGATCTGATTGCAGCTAATTACGTTTGGCCTCGTTCGCATTACTTGCAGGCCAACGTCTCGCCATATGGATATTTCTTGCCATCAATACTCAGCGGGATCGCGCATGTACGGAATCCGGCAGCATGGGCAATCGGCTCCTTTCTGCTTCTCCCGCTCGCAATCGTATTCGCGATTCCGGCTCTTCTGATCGCCGCGGCTGTTTTTTTCCGATCGCGCGCATTCACTCCCGAGCTGCTGCCCTTCTGGATCTGTGGCATAGCTTTGTGGGTGGCTGAAATGCACAAACCCGACATGCCTCACCTCATCTGGGGTTCGCCCATACTTTTGATCCTGCTTTTCCGGTTTCTTGCGCTCCTCCGCTCGCGCACCATCATCGCAAGCTGCGCACTGGCGGCATTACTGGGTTTCGCGGTAGCCCGCATTATCCACCCGCTGCAGGCACACACGCGTATTCAGTCGCGAAATGGCGCGTTCTGGAGCCCCGAGCCGGGTCATGCGCTGGCATTCATACAGGCCCACACTCGTCCTGGCGCTCCGGTCTTCATCTATCCTTATTACTCGCTGTACAATTTCTTGTCGGATACTGAGAACCCGACGCGCTTCAATTACTTCTTGTACGGCTACAACACGCCTCAACAGTTCCATGAGGCAGTTAACTCAATCGAATCGAAACGTGTTCGATATGTCCTCTGGAGCACGCCAGAGAGCTTAGAACGCCTATCGATATCATTCCCGGCGTACCATCCGCCTCCACGCGACCGGCAAATCATCGAGCCGTATCTTGAGTCGCACTACCACGTAATCGGAATTGAAAACGATTTCCGGATTCTGGAGCGAAATCCCTAGGCGCGAACAGGCTCAGTCTGCTGAGAAGCGACTGCTGATCGCTTCGCTCGAAACAAAATAATCGTGCCGAGTGCCAGCAGCGCGAGCGCGATCCACTGCGTGATCGAAAACCGACCCCAAAGCGCCTGTTCGTGTTCCCGGAAAAACTCGATAACGAACCGCGCAACAGAGTAAAGCACGAGATAGAGCCCGATCACCTGGCCGGGTCGGTGACCGCGAGTGAACTGCCGGTAGAGAACAGCAAAAATAATGAGATTCGCAGCCGATTCATATAGCTGGACCGGGTGCAAGGGTCTGTCAAGCGGCACAGGTGCAGCCTCGTTCGAACGAAAGTAAACGCCCCATGGCAAATGGCACTCCTTCCCCCAACAGCAACCCGCCGCAAAACACCCGATTCTTCCAATGGCGTGCCCCAGAGCAATACCCGGCGCGAAAACATCCATCGTCTGCCACAACGGCAGTTGCTGACTTCTCATGTAGAGCGCTCCCACGATGAGCGCCACGATGAGCCCGCCATGAAAAACGCCGGCGGCTCGCAACGTCTCGATTGAAAAGATTTCGCTAGGATGCTCGAGATACTCGCGAGCGTCAAACAGAAACATAAAGAGCTTCGCGCCAATGATTCCCGCCATCGCGCAATAAACCGCAAGATTCGTGATCTTCTCTGCAGGCATCTCCGTTTGCCGGGCAAGCCGCAGCGTCATCCCGAGACCTGCAAGAAAACCCAGCGCAACCAAAACGCCGTAAGTCGGAATATAAAAGGTACCGACTTGGATCAGCTTGGGATACATCCGGTCTACTTGTGCGCCAATCGCGCGTGTTCTTCTACACCTTTACCGCGTGGCCGCACCAAATCAATTAACAACAAAATCGCCCCAATCGTGATAGCGCTGTCCGCCACGTTAAACGCCGGGAAGGACCACGTCCCGCGGTATACCTCAAGGAAATCCGTGACCGTCCTATGGAAGATCCGGTCGTAAAGATTGCCGGTCGCGCCCCCAAGTATCAATGACAGCGCGATTCTCGACCCGGGCGAGGTGAAACCAGTTCCGCGCCCCCACAAGGACGATGCCACGAACAGCAGTACGAGACTCGAAATGCCGACCAACACAGCAGTCCGTAACAACGCGTTCCCGTCAGCCAAAAGACCGAACGCGGCGCCCGCATTTTCTGTGTGCACGATGCGAACCCAACCCGGCACAACCGAAACGCTATCAAACAGGTTTATTGAATGCTGGATGGATGTCTTCGAAATCCGGTCGGCCACGATAACCACCCCAGAGATAGCGAGCGGCATCAATCTTTCAATCGTTGATCGCTCGCTCGCCACCTAGTTCAGGAACTCCGGCAATACCGCCGCGCACGCCGCGCAAACTGTAGGAAACTCTTGATTGCTACCCACGTCCATCGTGTATTTCCAACAACGCTCGCATTTATCACCACGCGCACGGTCGACGCGAATCGCGAGCTCTGGCGAAGATTTCCTTTTCACGTCAACTTGGGAAACAATAAACCAGGCCGGCAGATCGCCACGGTATTTTTCCAGTAATGGATACATCTCTCTCCCCGCTTCGAGCAGGACACGCGCCTCCAGTGAAGACCCGATGACCTTGTCTTCACGCGCAGTGTCAAGGGCCTTCAATACTTGGTCGCGAACCGGCACAAGCCGGTCCCAGTCCGCCGCCTGGTCACGTTGCCCCGCTGTGATTCCCTCGCTCAGTTCATCCGGTTTCGGGAAGTACGCCATATGCACGCTTTCCCCAGCGCCCTTTCGGGAGTTCATATGCTGCCAAACTTCTTCGCAGGTGAAGGACAGGATTGGTGCAAGCAGCCGCGCGAGCGCCAAGTTCAACCGGTGGAGTGCGGTCTGCCCGCTGCGGCGCGAGGACGAAGACGGCCCGTGCGTGTAAAAGCGATCCTTCGAAACGTCGAAGTACAACGCGCTCAGATCCGTAATCGCAAACTCATAGGCTGCGCGATACACCTTGTGAAATGCGTACTCGTTGTACCAGGCCAAACAGCGCCCAACGAGGTCTTCCGCGTGCAAAAGAATCCAACTGTCAATCGCCGCTAAATTCTCTCCCGGAACCGCATCTTGCTCCGGATCAAAATCGGCCAGATTGCCCAGTGCCCACCGGAACGTATTCCGCAGCTTTCGATAGGCCTCCGACAAACGCGTCAAAATGACATCCGACATCCGGACGTCTTCCATGAAATCAACCGATGCCACCCAAAGCCGAAGCAGATCCGCGCCGTATTGCTTGATGATGTTCGCCGGTCCCATGCTCTCCATGGACTTCGACATCGCACGCCCCTCGGCATCGAGCGTCCAGCCATGCGTCACGCATTCCTTGTATGGCGACCCGCCTTTCAAGCCCACGCCAACCAGTAGCGAACTTTGAAACCAGCCGCGATACTGGTCTCCGCCCTCCATGTACATGTCCGCCGGCCACTCGAGATCCTCTTTCGGCGTTAGAGTCGCGAGATGACTGCACCCCGAGTCCAGCCAAACGTCCAGAATGTCGGTCTCTTTCCGAAAGCTCGTTCCACCGCACTTCGCGCACGCGTAGCCGTTTCCCATCAAGTCCGCCGCCGTCTTCGAGTACCAAACGTCCGCAGTGTGCTCGCGAATCTGCTTCACCACGTTCTCTTGGACGCGCTTGTCTGTGAACGGCTCGGCGCAATTCTCGCAGTAGAACACGATGATGGGCACGCCCCATGCGCGCTGTCGCGAGATGCACCAGTCCGGCCGCATGGCAACCATGTTCGACATGCGCTCATCGCCCCAGGTCGGATGCCACGTTACTCCCTTGATCGCTTCTAACGCACGCGTGCGCAGCCCTTCACGCTCCATCCCGATAAACCATTGCTCGGTGGCACGGAAAATCACCGGATTCTTGCAGCGCCAGCAATGCGGATAACTGTGATCGAGATTCGTCTGAGATGAAAGCGCCCCGTGCTTCTTCAGCAGCTCAATCACCAACGGATTGATCTCCCAAACCGTCTTCCCGAGCAACTGATCCGACAACGGCCCGCTCGCGCCTTCCGCTTGAAAGATCCGGCCTGCTTCATTGACCGGGCAATAGACCGGAATTCCGTAGCGCTGGCAGACAACGAAATCTTCCAAACCATGACCTGGCGCTGTGTGAACTGCGCCGGTTCCCTGCTCCAACGTGACATGTTCGCCAAGAAGGCCCGGCGAATCGCGATCCAGAAATGGATGCCGAAACACAGCGCCTTCAAGTTTCGTTCCCGGAAAACGCGCAATAACGGCCTGATCCCACCCGAGCACTTCTGAAATCTGCGCAATCAAGCCTTGCGCAACAATCTCTATTCCATCGGGCGTATCCACCGCGACATACTCGAACTTCGGATGAAAGCAGATTGCCATATTCGCCGGAATCGTCCATGGCGTGGTCGTCCAGATCATCGTCGAGACGCCCCGCCCCGCAAGCGCTGAATCAATGGCCGCCGGATCCGAAGCGAGTTTGAACCGCACGTAAATCGAAGGGCTCGATTCGTTCTCGTACTCGACTTCTGCTTCGGCAAGCGCGGTGCGATCTTTGATACACCAATGGACCGGCTTCAGACCCTTGTAAACATACCCGCCGTGGAGAAAATCAACGAACGCCTGCGCGATGAGTGCCTCGTATTCAGGGCTCATCGTCAGATACGGATCTTCCCAGCGGCCCAGAATGCCCAGGCGCTTGAACTCACTCCGGTGAATGTCAACGAACCGCGACGCATAAGCCCGGCACGCTGATCTGATTTCCGCAACGCTCATCGACGCCTTGCGCTTCCCCAGCTCCTGATCAACTCGGAACTCGATAGGCAGCCCATGGCAGTCCCAGCCTGGAACGTATGGCGCGTCGAAACCCGCCATGCTCTTCGACTTGACGATCAGATCCTTGATGATCTTGTTGAACGCCGTCCCTAAATGGATGTTCCCGTTCGCGTAAGGCGGACCATCGTGCAGCACGTACTGAGGCCGCCCCGAGCGAGCTTCCCGAATCCGGTCATAAAGCCTCATCGCCTCCCACCTCGCGAGCATTTTCGGCTCGGCGGTCGGCAAATTCGCCTTCATTGGGAAATCTGTCTTGGGGAGATTGACCGTCTTCTTCAGGTCAACCGAAGAAACATTCATGGATGTAATTTCATCCTAGCGAACGCACGCATTTCGGCAAGAGCCTTCCACTTCGGCGTATACTGATGGGCGATCCAGTTCCCCGGACATGAGCAGATCTCTGATCGAGCGCTTGCGCTCGAGCAATTTCGTGACATTCTCCCGCGTGCTGCCTCGCGCCGGGCGCTCGCTCGCCTTGGCTTGGTGGGCCATCCTGATTCTTCGCGGGCTGCTTCCCGCGATTTTTTCCATTCTTATGGGGGTGCTGGTTGGGGATGTACAGCGCCACGCAGATCTCACCATCCCACTCGCTTCCTTCGGATTCGTTTTCTTACTGCTCCAAGTTTTGCCGCCCATTCACCGGGCGCTGGGTGCCAATCTCGGGAGCCGGACTGCGGCTTGGCTCTATGACCAGCTCACCATTACCTGCGTTCGCCCGCCGGGCATGGGGCATCTCGAAAATCCAAAACTCACCACCGATCTGACCATGGCCCGTGATTTCGATCTCGGCATCACGGGTCCACCGCTTTTCATCTCGATGGATTTCATCGCGGGAGGTTTGGTTGAAGTAGCCGGAGGTATCGCCTCGGCGGCCGTTCTCGCAGCCTATACCTGGTGGGCCGCCATCCTGCTGGCAGGTAGTTGGATCGCGACACACTGGCTGCTTCGCGAAAGTACCGTCTGGCGCGACCGCAATACAGAGGAGGTGCGCCAAGCGCAGCGCCACGCCGATTACGCCTACCGGCTTGCCGTCGATCCTCCCGCCGCGAAAGAGTTGCGTCTCTTTGGACTAGCCGGCTGGATTGTCGAACGCTTCCGCTCGCGCCGCCGTCATTTATTCGAGTTGCGCTGGGAAGCGACCCGCCTACGTGAGCGCCCGCTCATCTGGAGCATCCTTCTCGTGCTTGCTGCAAATATCATCGTGTTCTGGTCGATGGGCGCGTCTGCGACAGCCGGCCATCTCCCGCTCGCCCGGCTGGTAACTCTCGCTAGCGCTGCTATTGGGACCAGCATGATTGCTTTCGGCGGATTGTCATGGGCGCTCGATGGAGCAGCAGCCGCCGTTGCCGCCGTGCTTCGGCTGGAAAGCAGCATGGAAAAAGAAGGATCTCTCACACCCGGTGATCGCCCCGCGACAGGAATGCCGGCTCGAGAAATCCGGTTTCGCGATCTCACGTTCGCGTATCCCAATGCAGATAAGCCTGTGCTCGCGGGCTTCGACTTGACCATCCCCGCAGGCACGTCACTCGCCATAGTCGGCCAGAACGGCGCAGGCAAAACGACTCTCGCGAAACTCCTCTGCCGGCTCTACGATCCCCAAGTGGGAGCTATCGAGGTCGACGGTGTCGATATGCGTATGCTCGAGATCGATGCGTGGCGCTCCCGCGTGACCGCCGTATTTCAGGACTTCACTCGTTTCGAGTTGCCGCTTCGCGATAACGTCGCTCCAGGAGACGCGCCGGACAGCCTCATCCTCGAGGCGCTCGAAGATGCCGGGGCGCTAGGCCTGGCTCACCTCGACACCGTGCTCGCGCGCGGCTATCCAAACAGCACCGAACTATCTGGCGGACAATGGCAGCGTGTAGCGCTGGCACGGGCGCTCTGTGCGGTGAAGATGGGAGCTGGACTCGTATTGCTCGACGAGCCGACAGCGCAACTCGACGTGCGCGGCGAGGCGGAGATCTTCAAACGGATCCTCACTGCAACTCGTCAGGTGACCACCATACTGATCTCGCACCGCTTCTCCACAGTTCGCCACGCCGACCGGATCTGCGTCCTCGAGAAAGGAAGAGTCGTCGAGCTGGGGACTCACGACGAGCTTATGGCCGCCGCCGGCCGTTACAAAACTATGTTCGAGCTGCAAGCGTCGCGCTTCGAAGAAGAAGCCGATCTGGAGACGCTGGATTAGGCCGGAACGCGCATGACCGAACCTGAGGCCGTGAAGACATCGAACCAAGTCGAGCCTATGCCCCCAGCGCTCTCTTCCATGTGGCGCTCCTTGAAACGTGCTCGTGAAGCCGAACCGTTATTGCTCGGCGTAGCGTTTTCCGTAGCCTTGTTGGCGGCGCTCCCGGACGCTTTGCTCGCGCTCTGGCTGCGTTTCCTCGCCGATGGCGTTTTGAGCGGCAAACACGCTGAAGTCGTCGCGGCTTCAATTGGTCTCGGAGCCTCAGCAGCAGCCACGTGGTTCCTTCGTGTCATCAGTGATCGTACGCAGCGCCGCTTCCGCGAGCGCGTCACTATTTTCTTGGAAGCCCATGTAGCGCGCCTCCACGCCTCAGTGGCAAGCATCGAGCACCACGAACGTCAGGAATACGTCGACCGCCTCGCCATGCTGCGCAACCAGGTTTTCGTGTTGGATCACATGTACTGGTCGCTCTTTACCACATGCGGCTGGATTCTGCGCTTGGCTGTGACTCTGTCGCTCCTTGTCTCTATTCACCCCGCTCTTGCGTTGCTAGCAGTTTTTGCGTTGCCGACCGTCTTCACCTCCACCTGGCGGCCGGAGGTCGAGCGAAAGGCTGATGAGCGCGGCTCCTGGGCGAATCGCCTGTCTCGGCATCTCTTCAATGTCGCCACGACAGCGCCGCCGGGCAAGGAAGTGCGGGTCACTCGGATCGGCTCGCAGCTTATAACACAGCGTCGCGAAGCTTGGGAGCGCTGGTATGGACCGGTTGCAGCCGCCCGCAACGGCAGCGCGCTCTGGCAATCCCTAAGCTGGGCGGTGTTTGGCGCGGCATATGTGGCTGCGGTGGTCTTCGTCTCGTCCGTGCTCAAAGCCACGCCTGGCGCGGTATTGTTAGTCCTCGCTGCCGGCGCGCGTCTATCCGCTTACATCGGAGCCACTGTCGGCGAAATCGGATTCTTGCGCGGATTTTGGCTGGATGGCTCGCGGCGCCTCGCTTGGCTCGAAGATTACGCCGCCTCTATTGAACAGCATGCCGATGCTGCGGCTCCCGAAACACTCGAGCAGGGTATCACCTTCGAACACGTGTCGTTCGCGTATCCCGGCACCCAGCGCCTTGTGCTGGATGACGTAAATCTTCACCTCGAGCCCGGTTCTGTCGTCGCAATCGTCGGCGAAAACGGAGCAGGGAAGACCACGCTCGTGAAGTTATTATGCCGCCTCTATCAGCCTTCGCGCGGGCGCATTCTTATCGATGGCTTGGATTTGGCTCGCATCATGCCGGAATCCTGGCGCTCACGTCTTGCCGGCGCCTTCCAGGATTTTTTTCGTTTTGAGTTTAGAGCCCTTCAAAGCGTCGGAGTTGGCGACCTTCCCCAGCATGAAAATGTCACAGCCGTAGCAGCCGCCGTGAATCACGCCGGCGCGGACGATGTAATCGAACAGCTTCAGCACGGGCTCGAAACGCAGTTAGGGCCCACCTGGCCTGACGGCGTAGAAATCAGTTTCGGCCAATGGCAGAAGCTCGCGCTTGCCCGCGGTTTCATGCGCGAAGAGCCGGTTTTATTGATACTCGACGAACCGACAGCGGCTCTCGATGCCGAGACCGAACATGCCCTTTTCGAACGTTTCGCCGCAGCATCGCGCCAATCCGGCTCGAACGGCCGCATCACAATTCTCGTCTCTCATCGCTTCAGCACCGTCAGGATGGCTGATTTTATCGTGGTCCTCGACGGCTCGCGCGTAGTCGAATCGGGTACTCACGAAGAGCTTATAGCGAATGGTGGTCATTACTCGGAGCTCTATGGCATCCAAGCTGCGGCCTATCGCTAGTCGATTTGTGAGCTTCTCCGATCAAGCCAGCGCTTCAGAGGCAGCAGCGCTCTTAACGTAAAGAGATTGAGAAGTGCAAGTGTAACAGCAATGCCGTAGTGATTCATCGCAACAGCGGCTCCGATTACGCCAGCGTTCCAAACGCTCGCGGCCGTTGCCGTGCCTCGCACCGTCGCACCTTCCTTAAGAATTGCGCCCCCTCCGATGAATCCGATTCCTGTAATAAGGCCCTGAAGCAAGCGGGACTGAGCAGCAGCATCTGGGTGGCTGCCGAGAAGCAGAAGATATCCGCAACTGCTCATCCCGACAATCGGGAATGTGCGGACACCCGCGCTATGCGCCTCGCGCTCGCTCTCCCAACCGATTGAGGCAGTCAATATGTAAGCAATAGCGACATGCTCAAAGTTATTCCAGACTTCCTGCCAATAGCCAGCGAGCTGAATCATTGGGCTGAATCCAATGCAGTCATCGTAATGCAGAAAGCCTCAAGCCGGGACGACTCCGCGCGCACGGTTCAGCGCGAAGCTGCGTAAATTTCAGCCGAAAGCCCCGGCAGTCGAATTACTCCATGCCCATTGCGAAGCTTCAAATCTCTTGTCACTCCCAATTGATTGCGAAACTCCGCCGTGCCGCTGAAGTGAATCGGAATTTCCTCCGCAGTAGAGCCATTGTTGATCGCGACGATTACCACCTCCGTAGGGATCTCCCTGGCGTATGCAAAGGTCTGACCTGCCAATACCAAGTCGATCATCTTGCCTCTCCGCAGCGGCTCCAATCTCATCCGCAAAGCGGTTAGGTTCCGAACATGATCGAAAACTGCCGCTTCGTCGGCTGTCCTTCCCGACGACTCAAACGCGTTTCGCGGATCTTCTTTCCAGCCACCCGGGAAATCGCGCCGGTTATCCGGATCGTCGCCGCCCGGCATTCCAATCTCGTCCCCGTAGTAGATCATCGGCGTTCCGCGCGTGGTCAGCAGAAAGGTGAACGCGAGTTTCAGTTTTTCAACGTTTGCCCCCGGTTCATTCATGAAGCGCGCAACATCATGAAGCCCTAAGAATGTGACCAAAGAACTCGCATTTGGGTACAAATTATCTTTCGCCAGTGTTTTCGCCAAAGACTCGATAGAGTTTCCTCGCGCGAATACATCGCGAATCGCGTAATACATAGGAAAATCGAACACTGTGTCGACACCGCTATCGATTCCATCGAAGCGTTTCACGCCGCCTTGAAAGAATGACGGAATCGCCGTGTCGCCATCGAAGACTTCGCCAACCACCCTCAGATCCGGATACTGGCGCTTCAAGGCTAAGGACCACTCCCGCCAAAAACTGCGCGGCACATAAGGCAATGTATCTTGCCTGATTCCATCAAATCCCGCAGTTCCCACCCACCACAACGCATTCTGAATTTCGTAACGTGCGACTTCCGGGTCGTCCTGGTTCATGTCCGGCAGTACATCTCCAAACCATCCATTCAGTACCGTCTGTCGCAGGTCTTGTGACGCGTGTGGATCCGGCAGGGTCCAGATCTGCCAAGTCTCGTTCACATGTTGCGAAGCCGTGCCATGAAACCACGTGGGCTTCGGCGGATCCGTAACCCAAAGATGATAAGGCCCGACATGATTCGCCACTTGATCCTGAATCACCTTCAGCCCCGTCCGATGCGCCGTGTCGACCAGCGTCCGAAGCACGTCGAAAGTGCCGAAGTGTTCTTCGATGCCGTAGTAATCAACTGCTCCATAGCCGTGGTAGTCCGCAACCGGCTGCCCGCCTACAGCTTGCTTCCGGTTTGGCTCGTTCGCATTGTCGTATACAGGCGTGAGCCAAAGCGCGGTTACACCGAGTTTCTTCAAATAGCCGAGATGGTCAATGATTCCCTGAAGATCGCCGCCATGATACAAACGCGGATTACTCCGGTCAAACAGGCCCCGCGATATGGCCGGGTCATCGTTCGACGGATCGCCGTTTGCAAACCGGTCCGGCATGATCAGATAAATCACATCGTTCGAAGAGAATCCCTGAAAGCGCCCGGCGGGAGAAAGCGGCGCCGCAATCTCAAATGGTGCTTCTGCCCTCCCGTCCGAGGTCCGAATTTCGAGAGGATACGATCCCGGACGGAGCCCATGCGCAATCGTGATATCGGCGAACAAGTATGTACCCGGCGCGTTCACCCAAATACGGCTCGCGCCCAACCCTCGTGGGACCGTGATCGTCGCGCTGGTGAAGCCCGATCCCCGAATCATCACCCGGACCGGATTGATCGAGTAGTCCGCCCACCAGTTCGGCGGTTCCACTTTCGTCACCACAGGCCGCGCCCAAACCGCGGTTCCGCTGAGCGCAACCAGCAGAACCCGTTTCGCAATGCGCCGGATCAATCGCATTCCGTCATGTTATGTCATATAGTTGCTCAAAGGAGTCATCGCATGACTGACAATCCCCAAGCCCGTCTGTCGATCGTGGCTTATAAACCTAAGCCAGGCAAAGAAGCAGAATTGATGTCGCTCACGCGCGAACACGTTCCTTATCTGCGCAGCATCGGTCTCGCGACTGACCGCCCCCACGTGATCGCGACTGCAAATGATGGGACAGTTGTTGAAGTATTTGAGTGGGTCGAGGGCGGCGTAGAAAAGGCACACGCCCATTCCGGTTTGCGTGAACTATGGTCCCGCTACTCAGAAGCATGCGACTTCGTGCCCCTAAAAACTCTGCAGGAAGCCGAAATGATGTTTGCGAACTTCGTTCCGGTGAACTGAGATTAATTCAGCAATGCTTAGTTCCCAAATCCACTCCTTGTCGGCGGCGGCGGTTCAGTATGCTTAATCGCCCGCCATAAAATCGAGTTCAACGTATCATCGTCCGCACGGTCCGCGTCTGAAAAATCCAAGCGCGCCGATTGGTCGGCTCCGGGCGCTCTGCCGGAATTGCGTTCGGTCAACGAGACCTTCGGCTGAATCGCAGTAAACGGCCGGTTATCCCCCTGCTCGCTGAATCCCGCGAACATGGGCCGCGCCCCGGCATCGAAATGCGTCATCGGCCGCAGCCCCACAATCAACTCCATCGTCCGCAGTACACTCGCTTGGTTGTACATCGCTGAATCGACGATTCCTCGGCGCGTGAACGGTGAAATCACCCATGCCGGCGCGCGATGTGAATCTACATGGTCGCATCCATTCTGCGCGTCGTCCTCGATGATGAAGATCGCGGTAGATGGCCATACGTTGCTATGTGAAACCGCCTCCACCAGCATTCCCACCGCAAAATCATTCTCGGCAGCAAACGAAAATGGCGTCAGTTTCCCGGGCGCAGTTCCAGATGTGTGGTCGTTCCCTAATCGCACGATCGAAAGCTGCGGGACCTGCCCCTTCGTGTCGAACTCTTTCCATTCACGAATGAACTCCTTGGTCCGATCGAGATCCGAATAATCGAGATCGAATCCTCGATAATTCATGTCCGTGTAAGGCTGCAGCGCCGGGTCGTTCACTTTAGCGATCTGCCGCTGGCCATTCGCCGCAGGCCTCGGAACATTGATCGTCCATTCGCCGTAACCTCGGACAGTAATGCCTGCTTCGATCGCGTTGTCCCAGATATACCCCGCGGGCGGCGTATCGGCAGGCTCCCCTCCCTCAAAGTCGTACGTATGCCGCCGCTGTGCGTAATTGTTCGGCCACAATTTCACCGTGTAATCCGGAGCAATCGCGGCCGCCGCCCAGTTATGCCCATCCGCGCTCACGTCGGAGTTCTCGTAAAAATTGTCATAAAGAATGAATTCTCGCGCGAGCTGATGCAAGTTCGGCGTAACCTGCTCTCCAAACAAATTGAGCGATTTGTCGCCGTTTCCCTTTTCCATATCGCCCAACACCTGGTCGTACGTGCGATTCTCCTTGATGATGTAAATCACGTGCTGGATCGGCGCCGCGTGTTCTTGCGTACGCGCGAAATGAGCCTCTTGCGCATCAGTGATTTCGCCATACACCAAATCGTCGCGATAGGGTGAATTCTGCAGAACCGTGTTGCTGTAGCTGCTCAACTGCTCGTCCGCAACAGCCGGAACGAACTCTGCCGTCCCAGTCTGGATTCGCGCGACGTATTGGATCTTCGGATTCGGCGCGCCTCGACCTCGCACGCTCGGATTCGGACCGTTGGGATTCGGGTGACTCCCTGCGCCCTTGCCATTCAAAATTGCCAGCCCGTTATCAGCCAGCAGTTCAACCGCAGTTGGATACCATCCTGTCGGAATGAATCCGAGCACCGCGCTGCGCGGTCCCGCAATATCCACGACGCCGAGCGCATTCGCATCGGAACAGGCGACGTACAGGCGGTTCCCCTGCTTGTCGATCGCGAGTGATGATGGCGTCATGCCTAACGGATGCATCGGAGTGAGCGAAACATTGATCGTTTCGAGCGCCTTTAATTGCCCGTCACGGGTCACGCCGACCGAATACACGTAATTCGTATTCGCAGCCGCGACAAACAACCGCGCCACATATGCCGATGCTGTTTGATCCTCGGCCGGCGGAGGCTTGTTCAGCCAAACCATATCCGTGGGATGTGATCCGATTCGCGTCATCCCAATCTGTGCACCGCTGTTCGCATCGTATTGATAAACCGCAGCATCGGCCCAACTGCTCACGATTACCTGTTGATTCCCGGGAGGAAGAAGCAGGCAGTAAGGACGCCGGCCGCATTTCCACCGCGCAATTAAACGGCCGGATTGCAGATTGATTACAGCAATGCTGTCGGTGTGTACATCCGCGGCATATGCCAGATGGGCATCGGAGGAAATCGCAACATCGCCGATAAAGGAAAGCCCTTTGTTGTTGATGTCCGTGACTGCCGCGAACTCGCGAGTCCGAGTTAGCATCCCGTTTTGCGGATCGAGTAATAGCTCGTAAACAGTTGCCCGGCTGCCGCCGCCAACATATATATAGTTGCCTCTCGGCGAAACAGCCAATCCAAGCCACGCATCGGGCAGCGCGGTCCGCCCAATTTCACGCTTCTGCGCAATATCGATTACGCTAACCGAGGGCGGATTGTATCCCGCATTAAGTACCAACAGATATTTGCCGTCGTTTGAAACCTCGGCTCGCATCGGCAGCGTATCCACCCCTACTTGTTGTCCAGCCGGACGAATGCTCCATCCGCTGTTCAAAAGAAAGCCACCGCCGGGCAGCGAACCCACCTGCTCTCGCGGCGCATTTTGAGGTATGGCTTCCCTCATCCCGAGACATGCCACGAGCACGAACGCGAAAACAATCCCAGATCTCATTCGGTAAACCTATGTGCTATCGGAAACCGCCGCCCCACGCCAAACGCCTTCGGGCTGATTCGCAGCCCCGGCGCAGCTTGCTGTCGTTTATATTCGTTGCGGTCCACTTTGCGGACAATGTCCCGCACTAACTGCTCCGGCAAACGCGCTTCGGCCGCAATCTCCGGAACGGATTCATAGCGCTCGATGTACGCCTCGAGAATCGCATCCAGCACGTCGTACTCAGGCAATGTATCTGTGTCCTTCTGATCCGGCCGAAGCTCAGCGGACGGCGGCTTTGTCAACGTGCTCTCGGGAATCGGACCGGCCAGCCCTTGAGCCTCATATCGCGCATTGGCGCAGCGAGCCAGTCTGTACACCCGCGTTTTCGGAACGTCGCTGATCACCGCAAGCCCGCCGCACATGTCTCCATAAAGCGTGCAATACCCGACCGCAATTTCGCTCTTATTGCCTGTTGTCAAAACCAGTGAGCCGAATTTATTCGAGAGTGACATCAGCGTCACGCCACGGAGTCGCGATTGCAAATTCTCCTCTGTTGTGTCCTGATTAAAGCCCGCGAACAATGGCTCGAGCGTCCGGATCATCGCGTTATACCCGCAGTTGATCGGGACCACCTCGAACCGAATCCCTAAATTGCGCGCCAGCACTTCGGCATCTCGCAGACTGTGCTCAGACGAATATGGACCAGGCATGCCTATGCCTGTTACGTTCTCCTTCCCAACAGCTTCGACCGCGATTGCGGCTACCAGTGCCGAATCAATCCCGCCGCTCAATCCCACGAGCACGCTGTGGAATCCGCATTTTCTGATGTAATCTCGCGTGCCCAGAACGAGCGCTTCAAAAACGGCTTCATCTCCCGCCAGGTGATTGTCGTGATCGTCACCGGTGCCGCTCACTGAATCAAAAATAATCAGATCTTCCGCAAATGATTTCGCCGTGGCCGCCAGTTCGCCTCGCCCTGTCATGGCGAAGCTGGTTCCATCGAACACAAGCTGATCGTTTCCACCCACCATCTGTACACACGCAACCGGCAGCCCAAACCGTTTCGCATGAGAGTGAAAAATTGCCTGCCTCAGCTCGCGCTTCCCAATGTTCCATGGCGATGCGTTAATCGAAATGATTACGCCTGCGCCTTGCCGGACCAGTTCTTCGATCGGATCGCGCGAATAGCGCCGTCGCTCCCAGAACTGTTTATCGTTCCAGAAATCCTCGCAAATCGCCAGCGCAACTCTCTCGCCCCGTAAATAACAGATCGATTGCGATGCGGCGGGCTGAAAGTAGCGCGCCTCATCGAAGACGTCGTAGGTGGGAAGCAGCATCTTGCGCTGATCGAAAATGATCTGCCCGTTCTCAATCACCGCCGCTGCATTCTGCGCCCGAATTGCCGAATTCTCCGGCGAGCGCGCAACATATCCCACAATCAGCGCCAGATTTAGATGCGAAGATTCCGCCGCAATCCGCCGCAAAGCACAAGCGGTTCGGTCCAAAAACGAGTGCTTCTCGACCAGATCTCGCGGCGGATAGCCCGTCAGCGCCAACTCGGGAAATGCAACAACATCCGCTCCCGCCCGCTCCGCCTTTCGAGCGAAATCGAGAATCTTAGCGGAGTTTCCGTCCAGATCCCCTACCGTGTTGTTGATTTGCGCGAGAGCAATGCGCATTCGCCCCATTGTATCGGCGCTGCAGGGAACCTTGTCCCATCGCGACACATCTCTATCCGCTGCTTTCCCGCTTCCATTCAATTCGCGCTACGCTAAAAACAGAGGGCGGGTCATGCGATACATTTTCCGGCTGTTTCTCTTCAGTTCGCTAGCGGCCCTGAGCGCCGGTCTCCTCTCCGCTCAGCATTACGGTGGGCACGGAGGCGGCCACGCGGGCTTCTCGAGCGGCTTCTCCGGTTCGCACGCAAGCGGTTCTTCGTTCCATTCCTCGAGCCCTCATTACGGCAGCTCAGGTGCGCACTTCGGGAGCTCCGGGTTCGGAAACTTTGGTCTGACACATCCCAATTCATTATTGCCTCCTCCTGCGAGTGGCATCAGTCCCCTTGCCTGGAGGCAGATTCAGCGGAGTAATCGGTTCGGATATCGGCATCTGCCTTACGGCTATTTCTTTGCTCCGTATTACTACCCGTTCCTCGGCTATGGCGACACGTTTGCGAGCTACCCTGACTACAATTACGCCTCGCCTGAGAATGCCGCCACGCAGAACATGCTAATGGCGCAAAGTTCGCTCGGCCAGCAGGTCCAAGCGCTCGGCGATCAAGTTAGCCAGTTGCGAGATGCCCAGCAGCGCGGAACGGTTCCGGGTGACGCGCCTCAGTCAGTCTCCGAAATACCGATCACGGTAGTGCTTCGTACTGGCCAGCAGATTCAGGTTCAGAACTATGCCATTATGGACCAGACTTTCTGGGATTTCACCCGCCAGCCCGCTCGCAAGATACCGATCTCGACGATCGACATCGCCGCTTCCACCCGCGCAACCGAAGCTAACGGCGGCGAATTCCCACAGCTGACGGCAAATCCGTAGCATCTCGAGCCCTTTTTTAAAGCAAGCGCGACTGCCGATTACGACGCGATCGCCGTTATCTCCACCGTGATCTAATCCGAATCATGCGAACCAGCGCTTTCCTTTTACTTCTTACTTTCGCGGCTACAACCATAATTTGTGCTGAAAGCACGCCCGCTCAGGCGCTCCTGATACTTTCAAAGCGCGATCAAACTCTCGCCATTGTCGATCCCAAAACCCTCAACGTGGTCGCGCGCA
Organism: Acidobacteriaceae bacterium; assembly: GCA_019240405.1. Classification (GTDB taxonomy): domain Bacteria; phylum Acidobacteriota; class Terriglobia; order Bryobacterales; family Bryobacteraceae; genus Bog-105. The sequence continues at coordinate 90,687 of JAFAYL010000020.1, read as the reverse complement.
TTCCCGTCGGTAAAGATCCTCACGAAGTCATCGCGTCTGCCGATGGCAAGCGCGCCTATGTCTCAAATTACGGATTCGGCGCGTACAACACTCTCGCCGTCATCGACCTGATCGCGCAGAAGGCGTTGCCTGCCATCGATCTCGGTCCACTGCGCGGCCCTCACGGTCTCATTTTCGCCGGCGGAAAGGCCTGGTTCACCGCTGAAGGCGCCAAGGCTATCGGAAGATATGATCCCTCCGAAAACAAGGTCGACTGGGTTCTAGGAACCGGTCAGGATCGGACTCATATGATCTTCGTCTCCGACGACCTGAAACGAATCATCATCACCAATGTCAGCTCCGGGACGGTGAGCGTCATCGAAAAAAGCGCTCGAACTGCCCCCGATTTTGGCCCGCCACCTGGCGGACCCGGCGAAGCACCTCGTGGGCCTCGCGGCCCGGTAGGCCCGCCCGGAGGCGATTGGGAACAAACGCTGGTTTCTGTGGGCCGTAGCTCGGAAGGGTTTGACGTTTCTCCCGACGGGAGGGAAATTTGGGTCGCAACTGCCCAACTGGGAACTGTCGCCATCATCGATATCGCATCGAAGAGGGTACAGGAAACAATTCAAGCAAACGTCGCAGGTGCCAATCGTCTCAAATTCACGCCGAACGGCAAGCTGGTATTTATTTCCGGTTCCGGTTTGACCATCCTCGACTCTGCAACTCACAAGGAAATCAAACGGTTGGATATCGGTCGAGGCGCGGGCATCCAAATGCAGCCCGATGGTTCTCGTGCGTACGTTTCATCCTCAGGTGATAACTATGTCGCCGTGGTTGATCTGACTACACTTGAGATCACTGGCCGTATCCACGCTGGTCAGGAACCCGATGGTCTCGCTTGGGCAGCGCGCTAATCCCAGGAGCTAGTCCGATTACCGCGTCTGAATGTGTTCTCATCTAGAGTGATGCGAATTCACCTTTCCCCATCGCTCGCGCTTGCCGCTTTAATCACCGCGGCCGTTCCCCTCTCGGCTCAACAAACAATAAAACCCAGACCCGAAGACACCGAAGTCTGGGAACCGGAACCTATGGTCGTGACCCCGAGCGCGACCTGCACCGCCCCGCCCTCCGACGCGATCGTGCTGTTCGACGGCAAGAACCTGGACGAGTGGGTGTCGGTCGCCGACAAATCGCCCGCAAAATGGATCGTCGAGGATGGCGTGCTGACCGTAAACAAGAAGGCGGGAAACATCGAAACTAAGCGGACGTTCAAGAACTACCAACTACACATCGAGTGGAAGATTCCCGAAAACATTACCGGCTCCGGCCAAGCTCGCGGCAACAGCGGAGTGTTCTTGGCCTCCACTGGACCCGGAGACGCCGGATATGAGCTCCAGGTTCTCGATGCTTACAGGAACAAAACGTACGTGAATGGGATGGCCGGCAGTCTTTACAAGCAAGCGATTCCGCTAGCGAACCCGAGCCGCAAGCCTGGCGAATGGCAGACCTACGACGTCGTGTGGACCGCGCCCGTGTTCAACACTGATGGCTCAGTGAAAACCTCCGCTTACGCAACCGTCTTCTTCAATTCCGTGCTCGTCGAAAACCACTTCGAGCTGAAAGGCGAAACTCTGTACATCGGCAAACCCTCTTACAAGCCATACACAACCGCACCCATTAAGCTGCAGGCGCACGGCGACCCGAGCGCGCCCATCAGTTTCCGGAATATCTGGGTGAGAGAGCTTCCCTAGCAATTCGATCTCCTCGGTGCCACGTACGTCGTGGCAACGCCTGGCCCGCAATGACAACACTACCCACCCAAATCCCGAGTCCAAAGAAAACTGATATACTCTACCCCTAGCGCCGAACACAGGTACGTCCGGCGACTCCCGACAAGTGTGGAGGTACTATCATGATGAAGTTTTTCTTCGCCACGCTGCTTGCAATCTCGTCAGTTTATGGAGCGGACGCCCCCAGTGCTGCCGGGACCTGGAAGCTCAACTTGGCAAAAAGCAACTACTCGAGCAATCCGAACGGTGCGCCTCGTGAGGCGACGCTAACGATAACAGACAACGGCTGGACGTACACTGCCACTGACGCGTCGGGAAAAAAATCCGATTTTAGCAGCCAGGGGAACGACACCATCACCGTCAAAGTTGAGCCGACAGGCAACCCATATCTCCACGACACCCGGTTCGTTGTCAAGGAGAGCGGTAAAGAAGTTCAGCGAACCGTGGGGGCACTTCTGCCAGACGGAAAAACGCTCGTTAGCTATAGTTCGGGCGTCACGCCAGATGGTAAAGCGTTTTCCGATGTTAGCTACTGGGAAAGAGTCCCTTAGCTTCGAGCCGCTAAACAACCCACGGCCCTGCGGATTGTACCTGTCTGACAGGTCAGTCACAAGCTATTCCTGCCGAAGCACCACCGCCGGATCGATTCGCGTGCTGCGCCGGACTGGAACATAATACGCCATCAACGCTCCTGCAATCAAAACGCTCCCGGCAAGACTCAAGGAAACGGGGTCCTTCACGGATATCCCATATACCAACCCCGACATCAACCGGGCCAGTGTCCATGAGCCAAACGCTCCCACGATAATACCCGCCAACGCCGTCATGAATCCTTGCCGCATAACCATTCCAATCAACTGATACCGCTCCGCCCCCAACGCTACGCGAATGCCGAACTCGCGTGTTCGAAGGCTGATCCCATAGGAAGCTACTCCGTACACGCCCACAAGCGTCAGTACAAGAGCTAACGCGGCAAAAATAGCCAGCAAAACTGTGTAGAATCGAGGCGTTGCAATTGATTGCTCCACTGTCGCTTTCATCGTTCGTTCATTCTCGACCACCTGCTCTGAATCAAACCGGTGTATGGCTTGCCGCAAAGACGAAGCAACCGAATTCGGATCGCCGAATGCGCGAAGCACCAGCGTGGTTCCAACCGCCGGCCCGAGATACTGCTCGTACGATTGATAGAATTCCGGCACCGGTTCGCCGCTTAATGTGCGGTGCTGGGTGTCACCCACAATCCCGATAACTGTGACATCCGGCGGTGACGGAGGTGGCCGGCTGCTCAGGTGTTTCCCGACCGCATTTTGACCGGGCCAATACTTGTTCGCCATCGTTCGATTGATGACCACCCGGCCTTTATCCAATTTCGGGTCAGTCCTGCTAAACAAACGGCCCTGCATAAGCGGAATTCCCATGACTGCGAAGTAATCTGCGCTGACAGCGTGGAAATCGATTTGATACGGATTCGGCGACACACCCGGCAAATACACTTGAAGCTGAACCGCGATGTTTCCGAAAGGCAGGTAACTTGTCAGCGCCGCTTGCTCGACACCAGGAACGGTCTTCGCGATTCTGAGCATCTCGCGATATCGTTGCGTTAACAGTTCGCGGCTGAGGCGTCGAGCATGACCGGGCGGCACGGTTGCCGTAAGTATGTGCGCCGTGTGGAATCCAGGATCGACACTAGCCAAACGAACAAAGCCGCGGATCATGAGGATTGATCCCGCAAACAGGATGAGAGCGATTGCAATTTCACCGATCAGCACGAGACCTTGTGCCCCCGTACTCCTGCCGCTCGACCGTCTCGCGCGATCCGCCTCGCTCAGCCTAGCCGCCGAGAGCCCGAATGCCGGGCCCAGGCCAAAAAGCACCGCCACGACGCATGTCAACATTACTGCGAAGCCCAGGGCTGCCCCATCGATCCGTGTATCCTCCAACCTGGGAATTCCGAGATATGGCGGAAGAAACCCGCGAAGGATGCGATTGCCCAAATACGCGAGCACCACTCCTAAAGCTCCGCTTAATCCGGCAAGTACAAGGCTTTCCGTCAGCACTTGGCTGATCAAACGTGCGCGGCTCGCGCCCAGTGCGCTTCGAACGGCAAACTCGCTCCCGCGTGCCGAAGCTCTTCCTAGTAACAGACTCGCCACATTCAAGCAGGAAAGCAAAATCAGAAAGCCGGTCGCTCCAAGCAGCAGCAGAAACGCGGCGCGATAATGCTCAACGTCGCGCGTCGCTACCTCCTCAAGCGTAAGCCTGAAATTCCGTTCAGATGCCGCATACGTAGCCAAAAGAGCGGGAGTCAAACGGCTCAGTTCCACGCTCGCCTGTTCGAGCGAAACGCCCCGCCGCAATCGAGCCACAATCGCTGTGTAACTCCGCCGGGGGTCTGTCACGACAGCACGGTCAGGAAGCCAAGCTCCGATTCCCGTCTGTGGAAAATAGAAATCCTTGGGCATCACCCCGACCACAGTGAAGCTTTGCTCGTTCAGGGAAATAGCGCGCCCAACGATCCCCGGATCTCCGCGAAAATATTTTTGCCACGCAGCGTAAGCCAGTACTACGCTTTCTGGCGCGCCACTCTGAAAATCAGAGGCGAGAAAGGTTCGGCCGAGCAACGGCTTTGTTCCGAGAACAGGGAACAGCTCGGGAGACACCGTGCGCACCCACAGATCCGCTGGATCGGGGATGCCCGACAGTGTGACCGCTTCGAAAAAACCGTAGCCCGCGGCCGACTCGAAGGATCGCGCATATCGGCGTAAAAACTCGAGATCTGCGATCGTGTTGCTCGGACTATATCCATTTCCCCCGACCTTCTCGATCTCGACAATCCGATCTGCATTCCGATAAGGCAGGGAACGGAGAAAGACGGCGCGAAATGCGCTGAACATAGTTACGGAAGCGCCGATTCCCAAGCCCAGTGACACGATGGCGGTGAGCGCAAACGCTGGACTATTTTTTAGCTGCCGGAATCCATACCGCACGTCCTGTATTCTGTCCATACCTATACACACCGCGGGCATCGCCAATTCAGTCTTTCATGCTTGTCGCGTGACATGCATCGCTTCCGGCTTCAGGTTTGATCTGGGCGCCCTACTGGTTCAGAGGCGAAACCATTCCCTTGGGTTCCGAGCTCACTCCGTTCGCAAGCTCTCCATCGGCTCAACTGAGGCAGCCCGCCGCGCGGGAACAAATGCCGATAGCAAAGCAACCAGGGCGAACAGTGCAACTACGCTCGCGATCGCCGCGCCGTCGTGGTGCCAATTCAACGTCAACACTGCGCGGATCACAGCGCGCAGCATCCAAGTTCCAAAGAGACCCGCTGCCAGGCCGATCGTCAGCATAAAGCCAACCCGCCCGTACACCATCCTGAAAATCCGGGAAGGCGTCGCTCCAAGTGCCATTCGCACGCCGATATCGCGAGTCGACGCTTCTACTTCATGGCTGATCAGCCCATACAAGCCGACGAGCGACAGCAAAACAGCCAAGCCTGCAAAGCTAGCGAATAACCAATTCTCCAGACGCTCCAGCGTGAGGGCCTGGGCGATCACGTGATTCATGCTTTCGGGCGCGCGAAACGGTAGCGTCGGATCAAGTTGATGAAAAATAGCGCGCAAATCTGGCACAACGGCTTCCGGCTTGCCTGCGGTTTTGAGTACTAGGTGCATGGAACCCACAACCATCAATTCGTAATCTCGCGGAATCTGCGAAACAGGCCAGTCCATCTCCGCAAGTGGCGGTTCATAGATGCTCTGCCGGATATCGCGCACCACCCCGACTATCGTCACCTTGTCATCGCTATCGATCACCTTGCCGACGGGATCATCGCCGGAATGAATGAATTTCTTGACGAACGTCTCGTTCACTATCGCGATTCGCTGCGAGTTGGGCGTATCGCGTGATGGATCCGGCAATCTCCCGCGCATCAAGCGGTCGCCAAACGCCGCATAATACCCGGGAGTAACGAATCGAAGCTCGGCGAGCCGCTCTTCATTCGGCGGATTCGGAGGATAGCCCGCAATATGAGTGTCGCTGTTCCAACCCCAGTTCTGAATAGGAACCACTTGAATCAGTCCGGCGCTCTTCACGCCGGGAAGGGCTCGGACACGCTCCAGCATCGGAGTGTAGAAGTTCGCGATAGCAGCTCTGTGTTCGTAACTCCCCGGAGACAGGTCGATCTCCGCGGTCAAAATGTGGTCCGGATCGAATCCGAAATCCGCGTGCTGCAGGCCCGACAGCGTACGGAACACAAGATCCGCTGTGACAAGCAGAACCAGCGCCAGTGCCACCTGCGCAATTACGAACCCCGCGCGCACGCGATGCTGCCCGCGGTCAGCGCCGGCGCGGCCACCTGAGCGAAGAACCGAGTTCGAGGATATCGCCGACATTTGCAGAGCGGGAGCCAGTCCCGCAAGAACACTCGCGAAAATCGCAACCACAAGCGATACGAGCAGTACGGTGACATTGATCTGTATCTCAGTTCCGCGTTGGAGCGCGGCAGCCAGCAGCACGCTTGTAGCCCGCAACAGACCGAACGCTAGCGCGATTCCGGCAACTCCGCCCGCCACTGCGAAAAGTGCTGTCTCGGCAATAAATTGGAGTAACAATCTCGCGCGGCTTGCTCCGAGCGCCGAGCGCACCGCGATTTCACGCTCAATGCGCGCTCCTCTCGCAAACAGCAGGCCGGCAATGTTGACGCAGCCGATCGCAAGCAACACGAGAACCGCATAGAGGAGCAGGCGCAGTGCAGCAGCGCTATCGCCAACCGTGAACGAAGGAAGATCGATGAGCTTCGCCCGGCGCCCTTTCGTATCGGGATAAATGCGGCCGAGCTGATCGAGCACGCGATTGAACTCCTGTTGAGCCGCTTGCGCCTTAATGCCGGGCCGCAGACGCGCCACGGTCGGCAGCCAGTGATTGCCTCGGCCGGTGCGCTGCATGGGTGTCATGTTTAGCGGCCTGTAAATGGCGTTAACTTGGTTAATCGGAAAACGGAAACCCGGTGGCATCACGCCGATCACCGTATAGGAGATGCCATCCAGCTTTACCTTTGCGCCCAGCGCGGCCGGTCGCCCGCCAAAGTAACTCCGCCAGACCTCATTACTTAAGACCACGACGAAATTGCGGCCGGGCAGCTCTTCTCCAGCGACGAACGTGCGGCCGAGAATCGGTTTTACTCCAAAAACATTGAAGAAATTATCTGAGCTCGAAACTGCGGGCAGCGCGACAGCCATTCCCCCCTTTTCAAAATTCACACTGGAGTAACTGTTATACGCGGCAAGCGCTGAAAACGATTTCGTTTCACGTCGCCAGTCGACATATTCCGGATAAGACGCCGGCTGGGTATAGTTTTGGGGCGAATAAGTTCTCAGCGAAAAAATCCGGTCTGCTTGGTTATAGGGCAAAGGCCGGATGAACACCGCATCGAGAACGCTGAACACCGTCGTACTCAAACTAACCGTGAGCGCCAGCGTCGCGACTACCGCCAGAGTAAACCGCGGCGATTTAAGCACCATGCGCCACGCGTAGCGCAGATCATCAATCATGAGCATCACCCCTAGAACAATGAGCTAAAAGCGCGGAATTTAACATCCACACGGAAAGTGTGTAAACTAACGATATAAAGACGATACCTTATTTCTACTCCTATGAGCAAACGCATCAATATCATGCTGCCGGAAGAGACCCTAGCCGTACTCGATCGGGTGGCCCCGAGAGGCGATCGAAGCCGTTTCGTCTCTGCTGCGGTCATTCATTTCGTGAAAACACAGGGCAGAGAGAACCTGCGGAGTCGGCTCGCAGCGGGGTATACAGCCAATTGGGACGAAAGCCTAAGAATTGCTGCAGAGTGGTTTCCTCTTGAGGAAGAAGCATGGCAAAAGTCTCGCGTGGCCCGCAAAGCGAAAAGCAAAAAATAATTCAACTACTCCGAGGCGAAATCTATGTTTGTTCTTTCGATCCGACTATCGGTCACGAGATCAAAAAAACCAGGCCTGCATTGATCGTCCAAAACGATATTGGTAACCGCTACAGTCCACTTACCATTGTCGCTGCTATTACGTCGGCGATCTCGCCTGTCCCGTATCCCGTCGAAGTTATCCTCGACCCCACCAGAGCCAACGGGTTGATGGTGCGCTCCTCCATTCGCCTTGACCAGATCCGGACGATAGATCGGCAACGCCTGATCCGGCGTCTGGGCATTGTTGACGCGGCCACAATGGGGAAGGTGGACAAAGCCATCCAAATCAGCTTAGGACTCGTCCAGATTTAGTTGGATCACCAAAAGCCAAATCGGAGCTAAAGCAGAAGCTCCGACATCCTGCCAGACAGCGTCGAAACCCGCTCTGTGTTGATGGCTTTGAAACAGCGAACGTGTTATTGTAGGGTGTCGACACTATGCAGCGTCAATCTAGACTCGATCTTCTCCAGGGCACACTCGATCTGCTCATTTTACGTACTCTGCAAAACAGCCCCATGCACGGATGGGCCATATCGGAACGAATTCAGCAGATCTCGGGTGACGTTTTGCAAGTCAACCAAGGCTCGCTCTACCCGGCGCTCCACAGGCTCGAACACCAGGGCTGGATCAAAGCCGAATGGGGTATCTCTGAGTTGGGCCGCCGCGCGCGTTTTTATCGCCTTACCGCCCCGGGCCGAAAACAGTTAGAGTCGGAAACCACCGATTGGATCCGCTTGACCGGCGCAATCGGCCGCGTTCTTAAAGAGGCTTGAGATGAACTTCCAGGATCTCCTGCTCCGCGCAAAAGCAATCGGACGCCCCCATCAAGTGGAAGAAGAACTTGACGACGAGCTTCAGTCGCACATTGCGCTGCAAACGCGTAAGTATCTTAATGCAGGCTTGAGCCGGGAACAAGCGGAGCGTCAAGCTCGCCAAGACTTCGGAAATTTCGAGCTGATGAAAGAGAATTGCCGGGATGCCCGGCGGGTCAGCCTTGTCGAGGATTTCTTCCAAGATTTACGCTACTCGCTTCGGGGCTTCCGGCGAGATCGGTCGCTTGCGCTGATCGCGTTGGTGACACTAGCCGTCTGCATCGCCGCGAATACAACCATTTTCAGCGTGGTCAATACGGTTATGCTGCGTCCGCTCCCATATCCGGAATCCGACCATCTGTACTGGCTCAGCGAGCGCGCGGGAAAAAATCAAAATGAGTTTACAGTGGGTGCTGACTACTACAGCGTGTGCAAAAACAACAAAGTTTTTGCGGACATGGGCGCCTACGATGATCTGAATATCAATTGGACGGGCATCGAGAAACCCGAGCAGTTGGATGCCGCGCAAGTAACGCCATCTTTTTTCAAAGTGTTCGGTACGCAACCGCTCATCGGTCGCTATCTGGCTCCAACTGAACAGGGCACAAAAGCTCCCGCCGTTGTGGTCTTAAGCTACAGGTTCTGGCGCAGCCACATGGGCAGTGATCCGGCCTGGGTGGGCAAAACCATCACCCTCGACGGCCTCTCGAACACAGTTATTGGCGTTATGCCCCAAGGTTTCGATTACCCGAAGCGTACCCAAATCTGGAGGCCGCTGCCCATGGACGAAGCAGTGGAAAGCGCCAGAATGATCACCCAGCCCATGCGACTCATAAGCATCGTTGCGCGCCTCAAACCCGATGTGACGCAGCAGCAGCTCGATACCGATCTGAACCGCCTCACAACGATGATCTATCGCGAGTACCCCAGAGAGTTCAAGGCTGGGGGGTTCCTCGATGGGATAAAAGTTTTGGCAACTCCGCTGCAGCGGCGCATGGTAAGAGATCTACAGCCGGCGCTGCTCGTGCTCAGCGGAGCCGTCGGGCTCGTGCTGTTGATCGCCTGCGTGAATCTTGCCAACCTCTTGCTTGCCCGCGCCACCGCGCGAACGCGGGAACTGGCGGTTCGCATCGCGCTCGGTTCGGGACGCGCCAGGATCGTAAGGCAGGTTCTCACTGAAAGCATTGCCTTAGCGCTACCAGGCGGTTTACTCGGTACTCTCATTGCAGCTCTTGCCGTAGCGGGGTTGAATGCCTGGAAACCTCTGGTGCTTCAAAATTATCCCCGCCTCACTTTGGATGTTCCAACTCTTGTCTTCACCTTCGCCGTTACGGTTTTCACGGGTGTGGTGTTCGGACTAGCTCCGGCGCTAAGTGCCGCAGGCATCAGCATCCAGGAAGCCTTAAAATCGGGCAGCCATCTCCAGACCACCAGCCGAAAAGCGGTACGCGTGCGTCGCCTGCTAGTAGTGGCGGAGCTGGCGATCGCGCTTATTCTGTTGATCGGGGCCGGTCTGCTAGGCCGCAGCTTTCTCAGACTTGCTCACGTCGAACTTGGATTTTCCCCCGACAATCTGCTGACGCTTCGGTTCAACCTTACCGGCTCCAGATATGCGACAGCCGAAAATCAGGTACGTTTCTATGATGAGGTCCTCGATCGGGTCAAACAGCTTCCTCAGATCCGTTCCGCAGCCGTTTCAACAGACTTACCAGTAAGTGGCGAAGACCGCTTCGGAGGAATAAAATTTCAGGTCAGCGGGCGCGTGCCTCTTCCGGTGGCCCAGCAGCCGCAGTCAGACGTAACTATTGTGAGCGGGGAATTCTTCAAATCGCTTGGTATCCCTCTTCTCAACGGCCGCGTTTTCGATCCAACTGATACGCCCAAAGCGCCCGGCAACATTGTTGTGAATGAAGCTTTCGCAAAGAAGATTTTCCCGGGAGAAAATCCCCTAGGACACCTTCTCATTGGGCCGACTGGTAGGATGCACTGGACCGTTGTCGGAGTCGTAGGGAACATTAGGGGAAGTGAGCTCGGCGCTGAATCAGACCCATTGATATACCGCTGTACCTGCCAAGGCGGGGATCCGTTCATGTCGCGGATGGGCCTGCTCGTCAGAACGACTGTGGACCCAACCGCTGTCGTACGCCTTATCGAAAACCAAATCTACGCAGTAGACCGTGACGAACCCGTTTTCAATGTAAGAACCATGCGCGAACAACTGGCCGGTTCTCTCGCGCCTCAACGTTTCCACTTGCTTCTCATAGGAATGTTCGCCGCCATCGCTGTGCTCCTCGCTGCGGTCGGCGTCTATGGGGTGATGGCGTATCTGATTACGCAGCGCACCCGCGAGCTCGGCATTCGTATCGCATTGGGCGCGCGAACCCGCCATGTGCTCGGCCTTGTGCTGGGTGAGAGCTTGGGTTGGTCCCTCGCCTCCGCAATCGGCGGAACCATCGGTGCTTGGGCGCTCACGCGATATCTCAAATCGATGCTCTACAACACAACTGCGTTAGATCCGCTGACCTTCTCGGCCATGACTGTGATGCTCATCGCCATGGCGGCTGTGGCATCTCTGATTCCGGCCATGCGGGCCATGCGAATTGATCCGAATACTGCACTCCGAGAAGAATAATCAGTTTGGGATCGCTCTCTGGTTCATGTGGGTCCCAGCCGGCTCAATGCTTGCCTATTAAACCCTGAGAACACTTTCACAACTCGCCGAGCCGTTGTTTTACAATCCATAAACGAGAGGTTTCTATGCCCGTCCAATGGAGCAAAGACGTCGATTCGGCTCTTGAAGAAGCCAAAGCTTCGCGCCGGCCGCTGCTTCTCGATTTCAGCGCGGCTCCGGCTTGAGGCGCATGCGCTCGGCTGGAAGCCGAGTCCTACGCGGATGATGAAGTCTCAAAATTCATCAACGCGAGCTTCCGTCCAGTGGAGGCCCACATCAAGGAACATCCAGCCTGGTTTCACAGGTTCGATGCATCGTGGACTCCAACCGTATTAATCCTCCACTCAAACGGCACTGAGCGATACCGCATCGAGGGCTATCTACCGAAGGAGGAGTTCCGAGCTCAGCTCGAATTGGGTTTGGCACGTGTTGTCTTTAAGGAGAAGAAGTGGTCGGACGCCGAGCGCGACTACAACGCGATCGTGCAGAATCACCCTGAGTCGGACGCGGCACCCGAGGCAATGTATTGGGCTGCGGTTAGCCACTATAAAGGTACGAATGACCATACAATTCTAGGAAAGGTAGCACAGCAACTCGAGCAGAAATACCCCGACAGTATCTGGACCAAGAAAGCGCTTCCCTGGTCGGGGCACTGATAAGCTGCGTAGAATCCGTGCCGCGTTCGGCTGGTCGATAACCTCAAACTGCGTGATACGGTAAGAAAAGGTGCACTTCGATAGCGCGTTGAACCTCGCATGGCTGCTCCTGGGGCTTTTGGCCTTTGGCAGAACAGCCGCCACTACCTTCAATCGGCGCCGGATAGACACGCGAAAGTCTCGCTGGCTCCACATCATCGGTGTCGGGCTAATTGTAGCCGCGTTATTTCCCTACATCTCGGCTACTGACGATGTTCTGCGCATCGAGCACTTTAACGCCCAGCACAATCCTCGACACACGAACAAACAGACCGCAAACGATGATTTGATGCGACTTTACGAGGCCATGGATACCGCCCTGGTATCCCGTATCTGCGCGGTTTCGCTGATTTTTCTTTTCATCTCTCTTGTCTTCGTACCTGTGGTTAGGGCGTTCGACCGCATAGCTCCCCTTTGCGCGGGCCGGTCTCCACCCTTCTTCTCAGCATTGTAATCAGACAATAAGCAGCAGTTTTTAAGGAGGACAGATGCAGCGCCGAAATTGGCGTATGTATTCCGGTCTCCTGTTTGCAGTTGTAGGTTTGGCTCAGACGCCACGTCCGCAGCGGGCACTCACCTGGCAGGAGACCCAGGAAAGATTTAGAGCAAACAACCCCACGCTACTTGCGGGACAGGAAACGATTGACGAGTCGCGTGTCGACGAGATCACGGCATTTTTGCGGCCGAATCCCGACTTCACCCTGACCGCCGACGGAACTCAAATTACGCCATCGCACGGATCTTGGCGCCCGTTCGCAGGTACTTTGTATATTCCAGCCATCAGCTACCTCCACGAACGCCAGCACAAACGAGAGCTTCGCTTGGAGAGCGCTCAAAAAGCTACCGACATCGCGGTCTCCGCGCAGGCGGATTTGGAGCGAACCCTCATGTTCAACTTGCGGGATGCGTTTGTGCGGGTGCTTCAGGCGAAGGCTGTATTGGAAGTGGCGAGAGAGAACCTCGACTATTACGACAAAGAGATCGGCATTAACCGCGATCGCTTCAAGGTGGGTGCGATTGCTCAAGTCGACTTTCAACGGGTCGAATTGCAGCGGGTCCAGTTCGAATCGGATTTGGCGACTGCGCAGGTAAATGTCCGCACGGCGAAGATCGATCTACTTAACCTTCTTAGAGATCGGACACCTGTTGACGAATTCGACGTAAACGAAAAATTCGATTTCCATGAGCCGCTGGTATCTCTCGAAGAGCTGCGTGCCATGGCATTGCGTACGCGGCCGGATCTCAAGGAAGCCGAGCAGAGTCTCGATAAAGCGAGAACCGATTACCGGCTCGCCGTTGCGAATGGTTCGACTGATCCAACTTTCGGCCTTTGGTGGACACATAATGGCTCATTCAACAATCCCGATGCGTTCAACACTGTAGGGGCCAGTGTCAGTATTCCGCTTCGTATTTTCGACCGTAATCAAGGAAATAAGGCGCACACGCTGATCGATATCGATCGCAACAAGAAGTTGCGCGATGCTGCTGAGCAGACGACGCTGCACGATGTCGATTCCGCATACGCAACGCTCCAAAGCACGCTCGAGATTTTGCGACCCTATAAGGCCAAGTATTTGGAAGAGGCTGCGTCGATACGCTCCACCGTGTCTTTTGCGTATCAGCACGGAGCAGCTTCCTTGTTGGATTTCTTGGATGCGCAGAAGGAATACCGCGATACCGAGCTAAATTATCTGAATCTCGTTGGCTCGTATCTTTCGGCGGCTAATCAACTGAACACGTCTGTGGGCGCCGAGGTGATTCGATGAAGCGAAAGATATTTATCTTCGCTGCGTTCTCTATAGCGCTAGGCGAGTTAATAACGGGCTGCCGCTCCAGCGGCAAGGTAGATGAATCAGTAGCCGCACCGCCACCTGCGCGAGTTGAAGAGGAGCCGGACGTCAATCTGATTCAGGTCGATCAGCCCGAGCGGTTTACGTTCGTGAAGGCTGGCCGGCGTGAAGAGCTGCCCGAGCTGCATGCGACTGGAGTGGTCAGTCCGGATGTGGAGAAATCGATTCCGGTAATCTCGCTCGCTTCGGGACGCGTCGTGGGTATCTACGCCAAGCTCGGCGACGACGTCAAGAAGGGCCAGTTGCTTCTCAAAGTGCTAAGCAACGATATCGCTGCCGGCTTCCAAAATTACAATCAAGCCAAAGCCGATGAGGTTCTGGCGCAAAAGCAGCTAGAGCGCGCGAAGCTCCTGTATGAACACGGGGCCATCTCGCTGAACGATTTCCAGGTGGCCGAGGACACCGAGGAGAAAGCGAAAGTAAGCCTCGAAACGGCGGCCCAACAGCTTCGCACAATGGGCGCGGATCCCAAGCATAATGATCCGGTGGTAAACATCTACGCTCCGTCCGACGGAACAATCATCGAGCAAAACGTCGTACTTTCCGCGAGCGTGCATACGCCCGATAATCAACCCAATCTCTTCACAATCGCCAATCTTGCGCGTGTCTGGATACTTGCCGACGTCTATGAAAACGACATTCCGATGGTGAAGTTGGGAGATGTTGCCGATGTTGTGTTGAACGCCTATCCAGATCGTAAATTTCAGGGGCGGGTCACGAACATCGGCCGCGTTCTCGATCCAAACCTTCGCACAGCTAAGGTGCGGATAGAGTTGGCAAATCCCGGAATCATGCGCGCGGGGATGTTCGTTACCGCGACATTCTATGGCCAGCATGGCCGAATCTACTCGACGGTTCCGGCCAGTGCCGTTTTACACCTGCACGATCGCGATTGGGTGTTCATTCCGGCGGGAGGCGGGAAGTTTCGGAGAATAGAGATTTCCGGCGGAAAGATCACGAACGGCACACAGGACGTCATGTCGGGTCTTTTGCCCGGGCAGGAAGTGGTCAATGACGCGCTGGCGCTGAACGCGGAGCACGAGAAGTAGGAACGAGTAGTTAAGATGATCCGCGCGTTTGTCGATTTCGCTCTTCGAAACCGGCTGCTGGTGCTTGCCCTGGCGATTTTCTTGCTCGGCTGGGGGGCGATTTCGTTTAAAAGGTTGCCGGTCGAGGCCTATCCCGACGTAGCCAACAATTACGTGCAGATCATCACTCAATGGCCCGGTCAGGCGGCTGAGGAGGTCGAGCAGCAAGTTACCGTCCCGCTTGAGATCGTGATGAACGGTATTCCGCATCTAGAGCATCTGCGGTCGGTTTCGCTGTTCGGCCTCTCGAGTCTGATGCTCATTTTCGACGATGATTCGAACAACGATTGGAATCGTGAGAAGGTCGTGGAACGCATGGCTCAAGCGACCCTTCCGTCCAATGTGCAACCGCAGATGGGGACGGATTACAGCCCGGTGGGCCAGATCTACTTCTACACGCTGAAGAGCACCAACCCGCAGTACGACCTCATGGAACTGAAATCGCTGGAGGATTGGGTTCTCGAGAAGCAGTTCAAATCCGTGCCGAATGTCGTGGATGTCTCGAGCTTCGGTGGTACGACGCGCGAGTACCAGGTCCGCATTGATCCGAACAAACTCATCTCCTACGGGCTGAGCATTTCTCAAGTCGAGCAAGCGCTTTCGAATAACAATGCGAACACGGGCGGGAGCTTCATTGAAGAGGGCAGACAGCAGATCAACGTCCGAGAAGTCGGGCTGATCAAACAGGTAGCCGATATTGGCGAGACCGTCGTGAAAACGTCAAACGGCACACCTATTCGCATTAAGGACATCGCGACGGTGACGCAGGGCCCAAAGATCCGGCTGGGCCGCTTTGCGAGGGCGCTCCATCGCGAGGATGGCTGCATTATCGATAACGACGATGTGGTCTCAGGTATTGTGCTACTGCGCAAGGGAGCCGATTCAGACTCGACCCTTCAAGGGATTCACGAGAAGGTCAAGGAACTAAATGAGCGCATTCTCCCGCCCGGCGTGAAAGTGGTGCCATTCCTTGATCGCAGCGATCTGGTTCACTACACGACGCACACGGTGCTACATAACCTTACTGAAGGAATCATCCTGGTTGCGATCATTTTATTCGCGTTTTTGGGCAATGTTCGCGGCGCCCTAATCGTGGCATTGACAATCCCGTTCTCACTGCTGTTCGCGTCAATCTGTCTCGATTTGAACAAGGTTCCCGCCAATTTGCTGTCGCTCGGCGCACTGGATTTCGGCATGGTGGTCGATGGCGCGGTCGTCATGGTCGAGAACATCGTACGGCACATGGGCCGGCGCGAGAAGAGCGAGAAGACCACTCTGGAATTGATCCGAGAAGCCGCCCACGAGGTCCAGCGCCCTGTCTTTTATGCAATCGCCATCATCATCACGGCCTATCTTCCGATCTTCACGTTACAGGCTGTGGAGGGCCGGCTGTTTCGCCCGATGGCGTTGACAGTGGCTTTCGCATTGCTTGGGGCGTTGATTTTTTCTATGCTCATCGCGCCGGTTCTCTCGAGCCTCCTTTTCCAAAAGAATGCCCGTGAATGGCACAACCCCGTAATGGAATTTCTCATCCGCAACTACCGCCGTGCGCTTCGGCGTGCGGTGCGGCTGAAATTTGTGGTTCTCGTGCCTGTAGCGGCGCTATTGGCCTGCGCGGTCGGACTCTTTATAGCAGGAGCAATCGGCTCCGAATTCCTGCCGCATCTCGATGAGGGCGCTATCTGGGTGCGCGGCACTCTTGCGCCGAGCACAGGACCTAGCGAGGGCATTCGAGTTGCCAACTGGGCTCGCTTGGTGCTTGCGTCGTTTCCAGAAGCCACAACTGTGACGAGTCAGGTCGGGCGGCCCGATGACGGAACAGATACCACCGGATTCTTCAACACAGAATATTTCGTAGACTTGAAGCCCAAGCACGATTGGCGTCCTGTCTTCCATGAGGATAAGGATGAGTTGATCGCCGCCATGAATCGCGAGCTAGTGAAGATGCCCGGGGTGATTTGGAATTTCTCGCAGCCGATTTCGGACAACGTCGAGGAGGCGGTCAGCGGGGTAAAAGGTGAGCTTGCGGTCAAAGTTTACGGCGATGATTTACGAACTCTAGAAGCGAAAGGCGATCAGATCGTTGGTATCATGCGCCAGATCCGCGGGATTCAAGATTTGGGCTTGTTTCGCGTCCTGGGCCAGCCCAATTTGAACTTCACTGTCGATCGGGATGCTGCAGCGCGATTTCAAATCAATGTTGCCGATGTGCAGGATGCAATTCAAACGGCGGTCGGCGGCAATGCCGTGAGCCAGGTGCTCCAAGGCGAGCAGCGTTATGATCTGGTCCCCCGTTATCTTCCCGAATATCGCGATACGAAGGAAGCAATCGAAGACATCCGGCTGTTGGCGCCCTCGGGAGAGCGCGTTTCCCTCGCCCAGCTCACGAAAGTTAATGTGCGCGACGGAGGTTCCGAGATCTATCGCGAAGCAAATTCGCGCTACGTCGCGATAAAGTACAGCGTACGCGGCCGGGACCTGGGGAGCACCGTCGAAGAAGCAATTGATCGGGTCAATCGAGAAGTGAAGCTGCCCACGGGGTATCACATCGATTGGGCTGGCGAATACGCAAGCGAGCAGCGCGCCAACAAACGGTTGGAAGTCATCGTGCCCATTACGGTTGGGGCCATATTTCTCTTCCTGTATTCGATGTTCAACTCCTTCAAATGGGCGGCTTTGGTTATGGTGACGGTGGTGCTCGCGCCTATTGGGGGGCTCTTCGCTCTGTTCTTCACGGGAACGCACTTCAGCGTTTCATCGGGAATTGGCATGTTAGCGCTGTTTGGTGTGTCCGTGCAGACAGGTGTCATCATGATCGAATACATCAACCAGTTACGCGCGCGAGGCCATTCGGTCGAGGATTCCGCGGTTGAAGGCGCGGTGTTGCGCTTGCGCCCCATCATGATGACGATGCTCGTCGCAACCTTGGGACTGTTACCGGCTGCAATCTCGCGAGGAATTGGATCGGATTCGCAGCGGCCGTTCGCGATTGTGATCGTGGGCGGACTGAGCGCCACGCTAGTTATGAGTATCTTCGTTCTGCCGACCCTCTACGTTTGGATCGCCCGTGCCGGTGACGTCTTGCCGCCCGTCGAACCGGGATGTGCGGAAGAATAAAAAAGCTACGATCCCCCAAAAATCCGGTGAAAGAACTCCCTCCAGTGCCATTCTTTCTCCTGGCACTCGGGCGCCGGGGCAAAGCCCATCACGCGCGTGCTGCGTTCCACCATCAAAGATTGCAATTCCGCGCCGCTTGCCTGCACGTTAATCGTGACGAAAGTCTTGCAACCGTCGACGGAAGCGATTTTCCAAGGCGATGAAACGCTCACCCCCCAATCGCGCATGAAACGGTCGTAGTCGTAATCGCGGCAGGGATGGCTGGACGTGCATCCCCAATCGCGATAGGCGGCTTCGTAGTGGTGCTTATTTATTTCGGCCAAAAAATGATTTATTTTCTGTTTCTCCGGGAAGTTGTGAAAAAACAGATAGGCTGCAACGGCTAGAACAATCGCTGCAATGACGCCAACAACAATTCTCGTGATGATGCGGATGCGACGCTCATCCTCTGCGCCATATTGCTGGAGATAGCTGCCCATGAGCCCTGCGGCAACTTAATAGGTGAAAAATGCCGCTACCTTGCAGGATAGGCCTTGTCGTAGGCCGCGGTGGCGTCCGCCGTAATATCGAGCGCGGGTTTGAAATAAAGCGTATTGGTGATGTCGATCACGATATCGAGGTTCCGTTCTTCCGCCAACTTCTTCACCACTTCCGTCATTTGCCGTCCCGAGCGGCCGAGAATATCCTGGCGCTCGTTATTTACATCAGCTTGAAGATCCTCGCTGAGGCGTTGGAGCCGCTTTTGTTTCTGGGTGCCATCAGCTCTCAATTGAGCTGCTCTTTCGGGCGCGACATTGGGTGCGTTCAACTGCTGCTGGATGTTTTGCAGATCGCGCTGCAGGGCGTCAATCTCTTGCTGCCTCGGACGATATTTCGCCTCTAGCGCTGCTTGCGCCTTCTTGATTTCCTGCGTGTCCCCGACAGCTTTCTGAGCATTGATAATAGCCACTCTCGTTGGAGCGATTGCTTGAGCCCGCGCCAGAGTCACCGTTGCAATCGAAGCCGAGATAAGAAGTAGGATGCTGCGCAGTCTAAAGTGCATTGCGTTTTGTAAAGTCATGTACTGATCGATAATCAGGCTAACATGCATGAGCGAATCAGAGCCGGATCCGGCCCTCCTTATCGATCTTCAACGTGCGATCGCGCCAGCGGACCTCCCGGCTGGCATAAGAGGTCACCCACAGCGCAAATGCATAAAGATCCCATACTGGTGACAGCCAGCACAGGGCTAGGGCAACACGACAACGTAGGACCAACCATCCGGCCACCAATGCCGAAGTGATCCGCGCCGCGATCAGCACAAAGGCAGGAAGCCAAGCTCCGGTAACAACTGCGATCACAGCCCAAAGACCAGCATGTGCAACCGGCAGTCCCACGTGGCCGCTGGCTTTCGTAACCCGTACCGTACGAGCCCACCGGAGCTGGTGATTCCACACACCGCCCCAGGTCGAAACGTTGATCGAGGTCTCAACCGTGTAGGCCGAGAGCACTACTGTCTTCCCGAGCTCGCTGATCCGTTTTGCTAATTGATAATCGTCCGCGAGGTAATCGGCAACCGCGGCGAAACCGCCTGCTCGTTCCAGGTCATCGGCGCGGAACGCGAGCGTTGAACCCAAGCCGAATTCACGTACTCCTACAAGCTGCGCGACGAGTATGCTCGGCATAAAATCAGCCGAGATGCCGAGCGCTTCCCAAGCAGCGGGAACATTATGCGCGCTAGGGCGGTAAAGACACGTCACAAGACCGGCATCGCCATCGAGTGTTGAAACAATTTCCGCAAGGTACGAGCGCGTAACTTTGATATCGCTGTCGTTCACGACCCACACGGGATGCCGGGCGTGGCGAGCGAGTTCGGTCAGCACGCCCACCTTCCCGTTCCGAGCAGGCGCTGCTCCGATAATGAGCCGAACGGGAGCTTCCGGGAAATCGCGTACTAAGCGGCGAACCTCGGCAATCGCCGGATCGTGCTCGTCGCGAGCGCCGAATAGCACCTCAAATTCCGGATAATCCTGTTGGATCTGCGAAACGAATGCGCCGTACGTGTTCCGATCCAGGCCGTACACGGGCTTCAGAACAGAAACAGCAGGCTTGAAAGTGGAATCAGAGTTTGGACGCGCCGAGCGATGTCTTCGCAGGTGCCGCACTGCGGCGAAGATCGCGAGGCATTGGTAACCGATCGCGGGCAGGAAGATGAGCCAGATCAATCACCGGCACTCAGAACGGCAGCTTGCTCTTGTTTTTCCTGCTTCGCGTGTTTCACGAACTGTTTGCGTTTGGAACGCAAGCTCAGATACTCGCGGGCTTCCTTATAAAGCCGCCGTCGGTCTGCGCTGTTCCACATGGCTTTTCCAACCAGCCGCAGCGCAACTTTCGGGCGGAAATAAAATTCACCGTAGAAGCGCTCCACCCAATCCACAAGCTCGGCCCGATCGAGTCCCGGATACGCGTAGTTCGGGAGCTGGTGCCCGGCTTCATCCGCCATCTTCTGTTCTAAATTGATGAGTCCATTCTTGGTGATGTGCTCGTAAAACTCAGTTCCTGGATAGGCGTGGCCGATCGAGACCTGAATGGTTTCAACGTCGAGCTCTTTGGCGAAATCGATGCTTTTTCGGATCGTCTCACGCGTCTCGCCGGGCAGGCCGACGATGAAATCGCCATGGATCACCAGCCCCAGCTTCTTGCAATTCGCAGTAAACCGGCGGGCCATGTCGATCGTCGCGCCCTTCTTAATGTTCTTCAGAATCTGCTGCTCGCCGGACTCATAGCCGACAATCAGTAATCGGCAGCCGGCTTCCTTCATCGCTTTGAGTGTGTCGTAGTCCGTGGTTACGCGAGACGTGCAGCTCCACGTGAATTTAAGCTGCTTCAGCTTGCTGCAAAGCTCGATTGTCCGGGCTTTCTGATAATTGAACGTATCGTCGTCGAAGAAGATTTCCTTCAAGCCCGGAAAATTCTCCAATGTCCAGCGGCATTCATTCACGATGTCATCCGAAGAGCGCAGTCTCCAGCGGTGCCCCGAATGCGTTTGCGGCCAAAGACAAAATGTACACTGTGCGGGGCATCCGCGCGTGGTGTAGAACGAGATGTACGGATTCAGCAGAAAAGGAACGTTGTACCGCCGGAAATCAAGATCGCGTTTATAAACCTTCGTTACCCATGGAAGCTCGTCGAGATTCTCGATAACGCCCCGCTCCGGGTTGTGCTGAAATCCTCCGTTCTTCCGGAACACCACGCTCGGAATCTCGTCGAGCGGTTTACCCATCGCGTAATCGCGTATCGGGTAATCGAATTCGCGCTTCACGACGAAATCAATGGCTGTGGAAGCGCGTAGGCTCTTTTCCGGCTCGATGGTAACCGGCGGTCCGACAAACGCCACCTTCAGCTTGGGATTCGCATCCTTCATCATCTCGGCGATCTTCACATCGACTTCGAAGCCCGGAGTCGATGTAAAAAGCACCAGCAACTCGAAATCGGCAGCCATTGCCACCGTCTGTTCGATCGAAACCTTGTGAGGTGGGGCATCGACAACTTTGCTGTCGGGAAGCATGCCTGCCGGATAGCAAAGCCAAACCGGGTACCAGTAGGATTCGATCTCTCGCGCGGCTGGCCAGCGTGACCCCGCCCCCCCGTCAAACCCTTCAAAGGAAGGGGGGTTCAAAAAAAGCGTTCTCATGGACTCCATTAGGCGCTAATTCTTTAGCTTACTTTGTATTAGCCCCACAGACAACCTGGGAGAGGCTTAGTGGAATCTTATCTGGGGCCTATGGAACAATTGTCGCATTCAGCGGGCAACCGACGAATTCGACGGCTACTGCTGAACAGCAGTTCCGGTCTCCTCGTCGGGAGCAGCATTCGGCTCGAAGTTTGAATAGTGGATATTGATCTCCACTTTCCCGACGACGCGCGTGTCAATCGTGCTAACCATGTACGCGGGAATGGCTGTTCCGTTTGCAATGGTAAAGGCTCGCTGAAAATCCACTTTCTTGAAGAAAATACTCGGGTTTTTGACTAACCGGCCCTTCTCGTACAGTGGCAAATACGTGGCCGCGTCGATCCAGATTTCACCTTTAAAGAGGCCGACGACTTTCCTGCGAGGAGAAAGCTGAAACAGATAAGCGTCCTTATCGCCGAACTTCCATTCACCTTTGAATTTGAACTTGTAGTTGGCTGGCGTGATGCTCAAATCGGCGGCCTGCGGACCTTGTTGCTCGGCCTGCAAAAACCGGGCGATCACTTGGCTCTTGACGGTGGTGTCCCCTTGGAATCCAAGGACATGGTATGTAATCTGGCCTACTTTTGAGATCTTACGAAGAGCTTGTAAGCGACCTTCCTCTTTCAGTTTGGGCACCGAAGCCGTGATTTCAACCTGCATGGAAGCGCCGCGGACAACGTCAGCTTGAGCTTGCGATGCCGCGACGTATTTTAAGAGTATCGCCGCCGTCGCTGCTTTGTCCTCACGTTTGGGCTCATCCGCCGTTGCGTCACTTCCGGCAGACACAACCACTGCTAACCCAATGAGCAGATTGCAGTTTCTTCGTAGTGTACGCATTCCGGCCGCTCCCGGGGCCCCATTTAGCTAAGACGTCCCTAACTGGGCCCCGCTCTTCTCTACATACTAGATGCCCGTACCGTATTAGATGATGTAGGCAGAATGGACAGTTCCAGGTAGGGCAAAGAAAACATCTACTCATCGCATGCGCCGCGACTATCACAACTGGTACAGCTCCAGGCTTGGCCGCAACATGGAGTTATTGGCGTATGGACACGCTGGATCGCCCGTCTTGGTGTTTCCCACCTCGCGCGGGCGGTTCTTCGAGTACGAAAACGCGGGCATGATTCATGCCGTCTGGCAAAAAGTCGAATGGGGACATCTCCAGGTATTTTGCGTCGACAGTATAGATGGGGAGAGCTGGTATAACCGGAGCATTCACCCCCACGACCGCGTGATGCGGCATATCGCCTATGAGAATTACGTGATTTTTGAGGTCTTGCCTCTGATTCGCGGCGTGAACGGATCGCCAACCGTCACAACTACAGGGTGCAGTTTTGGCGCCTATCACGCATTGAATTTTGCATTGAGGCATCCGGATGCGATATCCGCTTGCGTTGCCATGAGCGGAGCATTTGAAATGAAATCCTTCATGGACGGCTATTACGATAACGATTTCTATTTCAATAATCCCGTCGATTACATTCCTAATATGAGCGACCCCTGGTTTCTCGACCGCTACCGGCAAATGAGAATCGTCCTTGCGGCGGGCGACCACGATATCTGCCTAGGCGAGAATTTCCGAATGGCGAATATCTTGGGGGCGCGAGGTATCCCGCACTGGTTGGATATTTGGACGGGCGGTGAACGCCATGATTGGCCGCTATGGCAGCGCATGGCGGTAAAATTCTTTTAACGATGCAGGAAGGTGCGTTCGAAGGCAGCTTTAAAAGGAGATCGACATGGCCAAGATTGGCGTGATCTACGGGATGGAAAACACGTTTCCCCAGGCCCTCGTGGATCGGATCAACGAGAAAAAGGTTGCGGGCGTCACGGCCGACCACGTCCGCATCGGTGCCATCAAGATCGCCGAGCCGAGCGGTTACCAGGTGATTGTCGACCGCATTTCGCACGACATAGATTTCTATCGTGCATATCTGAAAAACGCAATGCTCAGCGGAACCGTAGTGATCAACAATCCGTTCTGGTGGAGTGCTGACGATAAGTTCTTTAATTACGCGCTGGCTAAAAAATTGGGAGTGGCGGTCCCGAACACGGTCGTTTTGCCGCATAAAATGCATCCGCCGGGCACGACGGTCCAATCCATGCGGAACCTCGCGTACCCGTTGAATTGGGACGAAGTATTTGACTATATAGGTTTTCCCGCGTTTTTAAAACCCTTCAGCGGCGGTGGCTGGAAACATGTGTATAAGGTCAATTCCCGCGATGAATTCTTCAACTCCTATGACCAGACTGGCACCATGTGCATGACCCTGCAATCGGCGGTCGATTTCGACGACTACTATCGCTGTTATGTGGTTGGCCAGGAGAAGGTGCGCGCGATGAAGTACGATCCCAAACAGCCGCACCACCTGCGATACGTAAAAGATGCCGCTGCGACTGGCGCTTTACATCAGCGGCTGGTAAAGGATTCCCTGGCGCTCTGCCGGGCTTTGGGTTATGACTTCAACACCGTGGAGTTCGCCGTTCAGAACGGAGTGCCTTACGCGATTGACTTCTTGAATCCCGCGCCCGATGCGGACGTTCACTCCGTCGGTCAGGCTAACTTCGATTGGGTGGTGGAGAATGTGGCGCAACTTGCAATCGATAAAGCTGTCAGCAAAAAGCAGCCCGACACCGAATACCGCTGGGCTCATTTCTTGAACGCGGGGCCGGTAAAGACTAGTGCCGCATCCTCTTGAGGCGGCAGTGCACTAAAGGACGCGAATTAGGTAGGCATTAGCGGTATGAATCCGAGTCTGACCATAGGGATCGAAGAAGAATATCAGACGATTGATCCGGTAACCCGAGACCTCCGCTCGCACATTGACTCGGAGATCATCTCTAAAGGCAAGATGCTTCTCAAAGAGGCAGTCAAAGCGGAGATGCATCAGTCGGTAGTCGAGGTGGGGACGGGCGTATGCCGTGACATTAAAGATGCGGCCAAGGAGCTAAAAGCGCTGCGGCTGCAGATCGTCAATTTAGCGAAACAGAACGGGCTGAGCTTGGCGGCGGCGGGAACACATCCGTTTGCGGATTGGCGCAAGCAGGACATCTATCCCGACGAGCGCTATTACACCATCGTGCAGGATCTGAAAATGGTCGCTCGAGCGAACCTGATCTTCGGTCTTCACGTGCACGTCGGTGTGGAGGATCGGGAGACGCAGATTCAATTGATGAATGCGTCTCGATACTTCTTGCCACATATATTGGCCCTTTCGACGAATTCGCCGTTCTGGCTGGGGATGGATACGGGCCTGAAGTCCTATCGGGGCAAGGTGTTCGATAAGTTTCCCCGGACAAACATTCCCGATTATTTTCCGAGCTGGGGCGAGTACGAGAGCTTCGTCAATATTCTCGTCAAGACGAATTGCATCGACAATGCCAAGAAAATCTGGTGGGATATCCGGCCGCATCCAAACTTTCCTACCCTCGAATTTCGCATTTGCGATGTTCCGATGCGGGCCGACGAGACAATTGCCATTGCCGCTTTAATTCAGGCCACAATCGCCAAGCTCAATAAATTGCTGGCGGCGAACCAAGGCTTCCGGCTCTACCGGCGCGCGCTCATCATGGAAAACAAGTGGCGAGCTTCGCGGTACGGCATTGAAGGTAAGCTCATCGATTTCGGAAAGCGAATTGAAGTGCCTGTTCGCGACCTAATTTATGAGTATCTGGAATTCGTGGACGACGTAGTCGATGAACTCGATTCTAGAGAAGAGATTAACTACATCCATCGCATTCTCGAGCACGGCACAGGGGCGGACCGGCAACTGCGTATTTTTCAAGAAACAGGAGATTTGACCAAAGTAGTGGATTACATGATTTATGAGACGGAAGCCGGACTTTCCGGTGAATTCATGGGCGCTGGTGCGGCGTGACCACAGCGCTTACCGACCTCACAACCATCCCATTTGATCCCGAGCTGAAGAGCGGCGCGCATAACGCGGTATTTGTGTGCTTGAGAATTCAGCCTGCGGAAAAGGTGACGTTGATTACCGATCAAGCCTGCGAAGAAATCGCCGCCAGTTTGGTTGCCGAACTCGATGCATGCGGCTGCCCCTACCGCACCTTCGTTCTGGAAGATCTGGCGCCTCGGCCTTTGACAGATATGCCGAAGGTCATTCTAGACGATCTGGAGTCAAGCCAGGTTAGCATTTTTGCCGCTCAGGCTCAATGGCATGAGCTGAGATCGCGGATGCAGATGACTGACGTGGTCAATCGCAAGAAGTTGCGGCATGCTCACATGGTCAACATCGAGAAAAAGATCATGCTTGAGGGCATGCGGGCGGACTTCTTGGAGGTCGATGAACTCAGCCGCAGAATTATGGGCATCGTGAAAAACGCGCGTTCGATCAGGGCTGTTACTGCCGCCGGGACGGATGTAACCGCGGATCTCACGCCCGCATACAAATGGATCAAGACAAGCGGCATCATTGGTCAGGATAAATGGGGCAATCTGCCCGGAGGCGAAATTTTCACATCTCCGCTCGAAGTGAATGGCACGTTTGTGGTCGATGGCGTCGTGGGCGATTACCTTTGCGGTAAGTTTGGCGATTTAAGAGAAGCGCCGCTGACCGTGAGGATAGAAGGCAACCGTCTTACCGACGCGCAATCTGACAACAAGCAGCTTCGCGACGAATTCTGGGCTTACACCCACACCGACGAAAACAGCGATCGCGTCGGTGAATTTGCCATCGGAACCAATATTGCGATCCGAGATGTCGTCGGCAACATTCTCCAGGACGAGAAAATACCCGGTGTTCATATGGCGTTCGGAAATCCTTACGGTTTCCACACGGGAGCCGAGTGGAGCTCATCTACGCACATCGATGTAGTCGGACGAAAGTTCGACATATTCGTTGATGAGCACCAGATCATGCGAAATGGCGAGTTTCTAGTTTAAATGGGACGGTCGTGGTACCGGAGCTGCGCAAGCGTTTTAACGAACAGTGGTCGCCCGAGCTTTATACCGAATTCCTTCATCAGATCGACGCTGTGAGCGGAACACACGTCGGTTTTCGCTGTAGCGAAACGCCGGTTTTTTATCCGAAGCCGCTGCTCGATAAGATGGTGCGCTATGGGCAAGAACTATACCGGCAGCTTGCTGAGAATCCGCAATACCGGAAAGCTTCAGATGCGGCAATTCCGGATCGCTTTCGGGTGCCAAATGAGCCGGAGCATCCGTTGTTTGTGCAAGCTGATTTCGGCCTGGTCCGCGAACCCGATGGAACACTAGAGCCGAAGCTCGTCGAGATTCAGGGCTTCCCTTCGCTGTATGCATTTCAGCCCGCGCTCGCGGACGTCTACCGCCAGGTTTACCGGCTCGACTCAAATCTCCGCGAATTCCTCGATTGCCTGGATGAGCGGAGTTATCATGAGACGCTCGGGCGAGCGATCCTCGGCGGGCACTCGCCGGAGCAGGTCGTTCTTCTCGAAATAGATCCGTACGAACAAAAGACACTCGCAGATTTCCTGCTGACCCGGAAATTACTGGGAATCCGGATCGCTCCGATTACCGATGTTAGAAAGCGGGGACGCAAACTCTATCTGGACGATATCGAAATTAAGCGCATCTATAATCGCGCGATTGTGGATGAGCTGCTGCGAAAAGAGATCAACACTGATTTCCAGTTCACGGATGATTTGGATGTCGAATGGGCCGGGCATCCGAACTGGTTTTTTCGTCTGAGTAAGTTTTCGCTGCCCTGGTTCCGTCACGTCAGTGTGCCTGAAACGAGATTCTTGTCTGACGTGAACACGTTGCCGGAAAACCTGGACGATTACGTCCTCAAGCCGCTTTATTCGTTCGCCGGGCTCGGCATAAAAATCGGCCCCGCCCAGGAGGAGATTGACGCCATTCCGGAGAAGGAGCGCTCGAATTTCATTCTTCAGCGAAAGATGAACTTCGTCCCAACCGTTGACACGCCCAGCGGGATGACGAAGGTCGAGACGCGAATCATGTACATTTGGGATGGCGGGTTAAAGCCGGTGACAACGATCATACGCACTGGCCGCGGAAAAATGATGGGCGTCGATTTCAATAAAGACCTCGACTGGGTGGGCGCGTCGGCCGGTTTCCATCTCCCGCAGTAATCCTGAAGAGGGACGAAAATGTGAGGTGATATGGCTACTGATCCACGCGCAGGCAAACCCGCCGATCCTTCGCAGCTTGTCAATATTCCCCGCCTGATTACCAGTTATTACTCGCTCAAACCTGATCCGAGCGAGAATACGCAACGGGTCGCCTTCGGAACATCCGGCCATCGGGGCTCTTCACTACACTCCTCATTTAATGAGGACCACATACTCGCCATCACCCAGGCGATTTACGAGTACCGGCGGCAACAGGGCACGACCGGTCCTCTTTTCCTCGCCAAGGACACACATGCTCTTTCCGAGCCCGCGTTCGTAACCGCTCTCGAGGTGCTTGCTGCCAATACTGTCGACGTAATGGTCGATCACGCAGGCGGCTACACGCCGACGCCTGCGTTATCGCACGCGATACTCACTTATAACCGCGGACGCAAAGATGGACTCGCCGATGGAATTGTTATTACTCCCTCTCACAACCCTCCTGAAGACGGCGGCTTCAAATACAATCCTCCTTCCGGCGGTCCAGCGGATACTTCCGCGACAAAATGGATCGAAAATTACGCGAACGATCTACTGCGCTCGGGCCTGAAAAGTGTAGCTCGGGTTCCTTACGAGCGGGCTCTGAAGGCCGCGACAACGCATCGGTACGATTACGTTTCGAAGTATGTGGACGAGTTGTGGCGGGTGGTGGATCTCGCGAGCATCGCCGCCGCCGATCTCAACTTGGGTGTCGATCCATTAGGCGGAGCCGGGGTGGCGTATTGGCCCCGCATTGCCGATCGTTACGGGTTGAAGCTCACCGTTCTCAATACTGTCGTCGATCCGACGTTTCGGTTTATGAGTGTCGATTGGGATGGGAAGATCCGGATGGATTGCTCCTCTCCTTACGCAATGGCGAGCCTGATTGCTCTGAAAGACAGATTCGATGTCGCATTCGCCTGCGATACAGATCATGACCGGCACGGCGTGGTTACCAAAGGCGCTGGGCTTCTCAATCCCAATCACTACTTGGCCGTGGCTATCGACTATCTGTTCCGTATCCGGCAGCAATGGCGTCAGGAAGCAGGTGTAGGAAAGACGCTTGTCAGCAGCAGCATTATTGATCGCGTGGCCGCTGATTTAGGTCGTCCGCTTATCGAAGTGCCCGTCGGATTTAAATGGTTCGTCGATGGGCTGCTCGATGGATCGCTCGGATTCGGAGGCGAGGAAAGCGCCGGCGCTTCATTTTTGCAAATGGATGGCTCGGCATGGAGCACTGACAAAGATGGTTTGATTCTGGCGCTGCTCTCAGCCGAAATCACGGCGAAAACGGGAGACGATCCCGGCGCGCGCTATCGCGAGCTGACTAGCAAATTCGGCGATCCCGTGTACGAGCGTATCGATGCTCCGGCATCACCTGACGAAAAAGCCATTCTGCAGAAGCTATCGCCAAAGCAGGTCGCGGCGCAGGAATTGGCGGGTGAAAAGATCGAAGCGATGCTCACGGCAGCTCCGGCAAACGGTGCGCCCATTGGCGGGCTCAAGGTAGTCACCCAGAACGGCTGGTTTGCGGCTCGACCCTCAGGAACGGAAAATGTCTACAAAATCTATGCCGAAAGCTTCCTCGGAGTTGACCACCTCCGCCGTATTCAGAAGGAAGCGCAAGCGCTCATCTCAGGAACGTTCAAGGTTGCCGCGGCGGTCACAGGCTAAGTGAAAAAACGAACCCAACTTGAGTTCGTTTCGTAAAACAGGGGAGTTCGTTTCGCAGAATTGGCCTAAGTTGTTGATTCGACGTAATCGGAGCTTCAATCCTCTGAACTGTTAAACTGCGAATCGATGGCGGTAAATCTCACTAGACGAACGTGTCTCTCCTTAATCGGGGCGCCGCTCGTGAGAGCCTTTGGTCAGGGCGTTTCGAGTCGCGGCGTAAAGCCCACCCCGCGAAGTAAGCCATCAGGTCTGCCTTTCAATGCCCGCTTTGTCGATGTCGCGGTTCAAGCGGGCCTACACGCGCCTCTGATTTACGGCGAACCGAATCGGAAGACGTTCATTATTGAAACCGTGGGCTGCGGATGCGCGCTGTTCGACTATGACAACGACGGTTGGCTCGACGTTTTTCTGTTGAGCGGTTCCCGCCTCGAAGGGCCGCCCGAGGGAGCAATCAACCGGCTTTACCGCAACAATCGGGATGGCACGTTCACTGACGTCACGGAAAAAGCAAGGTTGGGCCGAACAGGATGGGCATCCGCGGTTGCAGTGGGCGATTACAACAATGATGGATTTGACGATCTTTTCATCACTTACTGGGGCCAGAACGCCCTATATCGCAACAATGGCGACGGCACGTTCACGGACGTAACAGAACAATCCGGCTTGCTTCACGCCGGAAATAAATGGGGCTCGGGCTGCACGTTTATCGACTATGATCGCGACGGACGCTTGGATCTATTCGTCGCCAACTATCTCGAATTTGATCCCAACAGAATTCCCAAACCCGGCGAAAACCCGAACTGTAACTGGAAAGGAATTCCTGTAAATTGCGGGCCTCGAGGATTGCCGCCAAGCACTCCCGCCCTATATCACAACAACGGCGACGGAACTTTCACGGACGTGAGCGCGAAATCCGGAGTAGTGAAGGCAAGAGGCAGTTATTGCATGACGACTGTAGCTGCGGATTTCGACAATGACGGATGGCCCGATCTTTACGTCGCGGCTGATTCCACGCCAAGCTTTCTGTTGAAGAACAATCACGACGGCACGTTCACGGATGTGGGGCTCGAAAGCGGTGTCGCCCTGAACGAGGACGGAATGGAACAGGCCGGCATGGGCTTGGGCGTCAGCGATTACAATCTCGATGGCAGCTTGGATATTCTCAAAACGCATTTTGCGGATGACACCGCTGTGTTGTATCGCAACGATGGGAAGGGCAGCTTCGAAGACGTAACGAATTCCGCCGGATTGGGTGTCGAGACGCGATACATCAGTTGGGGTGCCGGCATTTATGATTTCGATAATGACGGCTTCCCGGACCTATTCTGGGTGACAGGAAGCGTCTATCCGGAAATCGAGGCCACGCTGCCGAACTATCCTTTCAAGAGTCCGCGTATTTTGTTTCGAAACTTAAGAAACGGCAAATTTGAAGAACTGTTGGATCAGGCCGGCCCCGGCGTCTCGGCTGTGCATGCGAGCCGCGGCTGTGCTTTCGGTGACTTCGATAATGATGGGGATATCGATATCCTCATTATGAATTTAAACGAGCCTCCGTCACTGCTCCGGAACGATGTCACTGGCGCTGGGCACTGGCTAAAGGTGAAGCTGATTGGAACGAAGTCGAACAGAAGCGCGACCGGAGCGCGTGTGACAGCGCATTACGGCGGCAAGGTTCAGGCGCAGGAAGTGCTCAGCCAGTCGAGCTTTTATTCAGCAAACGATCTGCGTCTTCATTTCGGTTTGGGCGCTGCGGATACGGTGGACCTCGACATCCGCTGGCCGAACGGGCAAACGGAGAAGATCTCGAAGGTTGCTGCCGATCGACTGGTCGTGATTCGCGAGGGGTCGGGGGTTATCAAGACACAAGCGTTTCAAAAGCGCTCGTCATGAAAACCTGCAATTCTACGCTATTGTACGTTTCGAAGCCTTGAGTTAACATCGGGTTACAAACGCTTTGGAGGAGTTCTAAGGGATGTCTAAGAGAATTTTCGCGTCATTTGTTTTCTTGTTTGCATTTTGGCTTTGGCTCACACCAGGTGTAGCGCAGGAGATTTACGCGACACTTACTGGAACGGTGACCGACCCTACCGGGGCAGTGGTTCAGGGAGCCACAGTCCTCGTTCACAACAATGAGACGAATACGGATATTAGGACGGTCACCACTGACAGCAGCGGGAGCTTCACGGCGACCAATCTCCCCGCCGGCGGTTACACGATCACGATTAAGAGCCCTGGCTTTCGAAGCTACATAGCAGATAACGTCGTACTACATGTCGCCGAAAAACGGACCGTCGATGCGCAATTGCAGCCCGGCCAAGTCACCGAGAATGTCACGGTAAACGAGACAACGACACCGGTTCAAACCTCGTCTGCAGCGCAAGCGGGTACCATCACTGGCACACAAGTTCGCGAGCTGGAGTTGAATAACCGCAACTTCGAGCAATTAGTCACGCTTCAACCCGGCGTCACATCTGGTCTCCCGGACATCGTGGGTTTCGGAATATCGAATACCAGCTCCGTCGCTGTTAACGGAGCTCGAACGGGTGCAAATAATTGGACCGTTGACGGAGCTGATGTGAACGACAGCGGTTCCAATCTGACACTACTGAACGTGCCAAGTGTAGATGCGATTCAGGAATTCACTCTTCAGCGAAGTACGTATGACGCTCAATATGGCCGAAGCGGTGGCGGGCAAATATTAGTCGCCACCAAGTCGGGGACAAGCGAATTCCATGGTGACGCCTATGAATTCGTCCGCAATGACTATTTCAATGCCAACGATTTCTTCGCTAACTCCGCCGGCACGCCTCGTGCCCCCGAGCGATATAACAATTTCGGTTTCACGATCGGCGGTCCGTTATTCATTCCGAAGATTTACAAAAAGAGTGAATCGAAGACATTTTTCTTCTGGTCAGAAGAATGGCGCAAAGAGCATCTTCCGAGCACATACGTTCTAAATGTGCCGACAGCGGCTGAGTTGGCGGGTAGCTTCCCAGGAGTAACGCTAAACCCGGCATCGGCGCCCGCTGGATGCATTACGAACACCGCAGCAGGCGGAACAATCAATCCTTCATGTTTCAGCCACAATGCGACGGTTTACATTGCGAACATCTATTCCAAGTTTCCTGGTAACGCAGCCGGAGGCAACCAGTACATCACCAACGTTGTGGGCCTCAACAATTACCGCCAGGACCTTGTCAGGCTCGATCAGAACATCAGCGATAAGGTGCACGTTTTCGGTCGTTTCATGCAGGACCGTGTTCCCACGACCGAGCCAGGTGGACTATTTGCGGGATCAAACTTTCCGGGCATCTCATCGACCGCGACCAATGCTCCAGGAAAAAACGTCGTGGCGAATGTCTCCTGGACTCTCTCGCCGACGGTGGTCAATGAGACTGCTTTCAATTATTCCTGGGGTGCAATCAATAGCAACATCACGGGAATCATCAACTCGCCTTCGTTTGTAAGCGCGCTTAGCGGCGGCCTCCCTTACAGCGATCCTTATGGCCGGATACCTGGGCTAGCAATTACTGGCTTTAACGGCGTCGGAATACCTGTATCGCCTTACTTTGAGCGAAACATCGATAAGAATATCTTCGATAACTTCTCTAAAATTCTGGGGAATCATGCGATCCGTGCAGGTATCAGTGTGCAGTGGATGACTAAGACGGAAAACGCTGTTAATCCAACGAATGGAAGCTTTACGTTTAGAAGCGCCAACGGCAATCCAGCATTCGCAAATTTTCTACTGGGTGATGCCTCTTTGTTCTCCCAAAGTAGCCGGGACATTATCCCTCACCTGAATTACTTCAATCTGGAAGCTTACATTGAAGATGACTGGAAAATCAGTTCTAAGCTAACTCTGAATCTTGGGGTTCGGTACAGCTTCTTCCCGTCGCCGTCGGACTCTAACAATGTCTTAAATAATTTCGATCCGCTCCTTTTTAACCCCGCTCTCGTTCCTGCGATTGATCCAACTACGGGGAACTTTTTGCCGGGCCAGGCTGTCATTCCAGCAACCTATACCAATGGCATCATCTTCCCGACTGGTGCGGCATGTTCGTCCGCAAGGGCGATCTCTTCTGAGGTCACTTGTTCACCTTATAGCAAACTCGTAAATCCGAACTCAAACAACAATTTTGGTCCACGTGTCGGCTTTGCCTGGGATCCAACCGGAAAAGGCAAAACCGCTATACGCGCCGGCTATGGCATGTATTTTGATCGGACTCTCAATGGCATTTGGGAACAGAATGCATTCAGTGACCCTCCTTTAGTTCAACAAGTACAGATCGTGAATACGAATTTCGATCGACCGACTGCCGGAGTTGTGAGCGTGCCTTTAGGGCCGGTTAGCATCACAGCCACAGGAAACCCGACCTTTAAAGTTCCCTCTTATCAAGACTGGAATTTCTCGGTTCAGCAGCAAATCCTTCCGAACACTACCTTTGAAATTGCATATGTAGGAAGCAAAGGCACCCACCTACTGGGGGAAATAGATGCGAACCAGCCTCCGCTCGCGCTTCGTGTAGCAGATGCAGCTGCCGACGTAAACGCGATTCGCCCGTATCTCGGGTATGCAGCATTTTATCAAAGAGACCCGAGATTCAACAGCAATTACAATTCTCTGCAAGTTTCCTTGAATCGGCATGTAACTGAGGGACTAACTTTAGGAATCGCTTACACCTGGTCGAGAAATCTTACTAACAATACGGCTGATCGCTTTGCACCGATTTACGACACATACAATTCCGGCTTAGATTACGGCCCAGCGTTTCTCAACACACCGCATATCTTCATTGCGAACTACGTATATCAGTTGCCTTTCTTCCGCGATCAACGAGGCTTTATCGGACATGTTCTGGGTGGATGGGAACTCTCTGGAATTACGACCATTGAGTCAGGTTCCTCGCTCACGATTACTCAGTTCAGCGACCCATTTAATTCATTTGATTGGGGCGTTCCGGGAACCTATCCAGGCGGTATCGGCATCGACTATAATAGTTTCTTGGCTCCGCGAGCCGATGTAGTCCCGGGTGCATCAGTAACCGGAGCAGGGAACGTGGCGCAGTGGATGAACACAAAAGCCTTCACTGATGCGATCGGCCACTTCGGGACCGCCGGACCAGGCTTAATCTTGGGTCCAGGTGAGCAGAACTGGGACCTCGCGGCGATCAGAAACTTTAAAATTAGCGAGCGCTTCAGGCTACAGTTCCGAGGCGAGTTTTTCAACGCTTTCAACCACGTAAACTTCAACTCGGTGGATACGAATGTTGACGATTCGACGTTCGGACGGCTTAACGGCGATCACCTCCCGCGCAACATACAACTCGGCGCGAAGCTATACTTCTAGCTGGTGCGCCTTGTTGTAACCGCTCTTACTCTCGCGAGTTTCGCAATAGCGCAAGACTTACAAACGTGGTTAATACAGGGTTCGCAGGACCTTCAACGAGGTGATAACATCGGCGCGGAAGCAGCTTTCCGCCATGCCCTCGAGCTCGAGCCGCAATCGATCGAGATTCTGAATAACCTGGCGATCGCACTTGCCCGCGAAGGAAAAGGAAGCGAAGCCGTTGCAATTTATAACCGCGCTCTCAAACTCAAGCCTGGCGATCCAGTCACGACCCGCAATCTCGCGATCGCGTACTTCCGCGCGCAACGATACAAGGAAGCTTTCCCGCTTTTCGAGTCACTATCAAAATCAGCACCGGATTTTCAAAGCTTAGAGCTTGCCGGGTTATCGCTCTTCGCGCTCGACCGTTATCAGGAAGCCGCGGAATACCTGGAGCGTGCCAGCAAACTGAGTCCCTCCGATCTTCCAACTCTCGACATGTTGGGGAAGGCCTACTTGCGCGCGAAGAACCATGACAAGGTAGCGGATGTCTTTGCACGAATCATGGCGGTCAACCCAGATTCGGCGGAAGCGCACTCGATGATGGGAATGGCATACGACAAACTGGCTCATGATGACGAAGCGCGCGCGGAGTACGAGGCGGCGGAAAAGGCTAATCCGAAACTGCCGGGCGTCCATTCGGGCCTCGGGGTGATTTATTGGAAAGAAGACAAGATCGACCTTGCAAGGCAGGAATTTGAGGCCGAGCTAAAGAACTATCCCGACGATCCTGTCTCGCACTGCTTGCTCGGCCAAATTTTGCAGAAGTTAGATCAACCCGCAGATGCTCTGCGGCATTTCCAAGCTGCCGTTGCCGCGAACCCCAAATACAAGGAAGCGCTTTTCGAGCTTGGAAAATCTGAGCTCGCAGTAGATCAACCCCAAGCAGCCATTCAGCCGCTGCGCAAAGCAATTGAAATCGATCCGAATTATGTGCAGGCGCATTATGCGCTTGGAACGGCGCTGCGAAAATTGGGCCGCTTGGCTGAAGCGTCGCGGGAGATGGCCATATCGGAGCAGATCCAGGCGCGCCAGCGTGCTGAGGACATAAAGCATGTGACTGCCGCAGGCCGGATCGAAGCCCCGCCACAGTGAAGTTTTCCTGTGAAACAATGAAATTTGTTGATGCGAACCATCCTTGGATTCCTCGCGGTCACGGCTGGGTTCGCACTCGCGCAGACGCCCGCACCGGCGAGAGCCGCGCGAGCTGCATCGGTTAGCGGTCAAGTTTCAATCGGCCGCAACGGGCAACCGTGGGCCGTGAGCGCCGGCGACTGGGTGCCTCCGCAGCAGGTGATCTCGACAGGGAGCGATGGGTACGCAAGTTTTAGAGTTGCGGGAGGAAGCAGTTTCGAAATTTTCAACAACTCTCGCGTGGTATTCCGGCAAAACACAACCGAGAGCGGTGACCTGCTGGATGTGATTGACGGGCGGGTTCGCGTCCATCTCCAGCCTAGCGCCACTCAACTTCAGCAGCGAATTTTTTGTCCGGTCGCAAGCATCATCGCTCGTGAGCGCGCCACGATAGCGCTGGCAGTGGATGAAGATGACGACGTTCGAATCGATGTGATTGAAGGCTCCGTTCGCGTGCAGCATGCGTTCTTTCCCCAAAAGGAACCAGTGCTTGTAACGGCTGTCGATGCAATCCTAGTTGAGCGGGATGAACGCATTTCGCGCCGCCTGGATCGTGGATCGCTCTATCGATTCACCGTCCGATCAATTAAGGACGTTTGGTCGGCGATCACCTTCGGCCACACAGGCTCGCGAGATGGAGAGGCCCAGTTCAGTAGCGACAGATTGCTCGCAAAAGCCTCATCATTCTGTATTCAACTTTCCGGTCCATGAACTCAAGAAATTTGCGCCTTCTAAGGCTCATCGTTTTGGCCTCGTTTGGCATCGCGTGTTGTTCAGCTCAGTCGTCGCAGACCCCGGCTCGCCCGGCGAATTCGCCTACTGTAGCGCCAGGTCAGGTTCCACCGGTATCGGGTCTAGAATCGCCGTGGGATGTGAAGAACATCATCGCGGCCTTGGTGAAGGATAACGAACAACTGAAAACGCTGATTGCGAACCTAAATCCGCAACAATGGTACGACAAGAAAGGCGCTCCAAGTACCTATGTCCTTCAATGGACAACTGCACAAAGGCAGGTCAATGACGTGGTCATCGCAACACGGGCATTGTCGGCTAGGACGGAGAGTCTTTCGCTTGCACTCGATACTTACTTTCGTCTCGAGGCGCTGGACACAAGCGCGCGATCGCTCGATGACGGTGCGCACAAATATGGAGACCGCGCTGCGGCTGACAGACTGAGTGAGTTGATTGCGCGCAATTTCACCAATCGAGAACGATTTCGCGATTATCTTCGCGACCTGGCGTCCAGCAAGGAACAAGACTTCAAAATTGCCGATGAGGAAGCGCAGCGTTGTCGCGGTATTATCAGCAGAGAGCCTCCGGCTTCAGCGAGAAGATCGAAGAGCAATTAATGGAAGTAAGCGCCTTTACTTGTTCAATCTGTGGTGAAAGCTCGCGCGATATTTGCGTCTTCTGCACAAAAGACGCCTGCGCCAATCACCTGTGTGAGCGGTGCCGCCGGTGCAGTGACTGTTGCGAGTGCGAGGCGCGATTCCGCCATCATGAGCGAAATGGCGAGATCGATCTCCACACTGCCCCAGCGAGTTTCCCGCCGAACGGGGGTGGCGGCATCAAGCCTATTTCGCCAGTTGACTAACCGCGCTAGCTGTGGCCCGTTTCCGACGCGGCTTCAAAGTCGCTTGTATTAACTCTTCGCGATCCCCACTCAGCCAAGCAGCTTGAATTTGTTTCTCATCCAGTCCCGCAATCCTTCCGGCCAGGATGAAACCAGGCAGTGCATGCTGCAGGTCGCGCCAACGCGCCATTTCTACCACCGAGGCGAGGGCCCGTTGCCGAAGCAGCTCGAGCGTTTCAGGGTCCCGCTGTTCAGTAAGATTCACCAACGCTAAACTTGCGTCGCGACGATCGGACCAGACAACGGAATTCATCAGCTCGATAAACCACGTCAGTTCAATTCGGATCTGCTGCTCTGGATGAAGCTTCGCGCCAACCGCAATGGCCTTGAGAGATCGCATTGCGTTCTCGCGAACGGTATCTTCCTGGTCCTGTAATGCATACTGAAGGCCGTCGATAATCGTCTTTGAACTTCGTGAATCGCGCGGCCCATATTGCAGAACGTACGCAGCAATTGTTCTCTGGTCGGCGCTTCCGGATTGTCGCAACACCTGATCCCCTAGTGCCAAATCGCGCGCCACCATCTGCACGAAGTTTTGCTGCAATTCGCGGCACTGCGGGTCGGCCATGAGTGAATAGCCGTTGGTAAGATCCTCATCAGCATTCCGTCCACGAATGCTTTGCGCTACGGCATCCATAAGCGCCCGGTAATTCTCGACAATCTCTTGAGGAAGCGCGACATCTCCGGTGGGGCTTGGGCGGAAGTCAAAATGCGGAGAATTTTTCTCTTCAATACCGACATAGAGAATCATTTTCCCCTCGTTACAGCAAACGGCTTCGATGCGTGACGCAACTACTCCGGGGATTTTGGCGATGCGCGCCTCGGCATCTTCGCGTGAGCTGGGAAGAACATCTCCTTCGCTAACCCCGAGAGCGTCTTTGATCTTCTTGACCGAGACCTTATGTGCGCCGTAAATCTCGATAATCCCGACCCGGGGACTAATGTCGCCGGCGCTGAGGAGCAAAGCAAAAGCGAGCGAGATGAACCAAAGTCTCACGTCACCAGTATGAGACGTGACGACGTAAGGCTCGATTTACGCTTGCTTTTCGGCAAGGTCGCCTATAACGGGCAGCTTCACTTTCTTATTGGTGTACGCGGCATACATCATATACAGCCACAGTAAGAAGAAAAGCAAGCCGAATAGCGGGTACAGGAGGAATGCAAATCCATGAGTCAGGAACGACACCATGCCCCACACAATGTAAAACGCAATGACAGCCAGGTTTGCAAAGATCGACTGAAAAGCATGAAATCGGACGGTTTTATTTTGGTTGTAAGGAGCAATAACGAGGAAAATAATGCCGGTTACCAGACCGAAGAGATAGCAGAGCGCGCCGGCGACATTCTCGGTCAGCCCGGGAGCGGACGTTACCGGGGGAGGAGTGGAGTACGAGCTACCCGTCGTGCCTGTAGTGCCGGCCACCGCTGTACCGCAATTCGGACAAAAGCTACCCGTCACCTGCGCCCCGCAATTGGGACAAAAAGCCATAAAGATCCTCCTGGAATAAATGCTATTTTTACGAGTCTAATCCAGATTTGACGCAAACGCTACGCCGTAACATGACGCCTCAGGACCGGCCGCAATGCAAGATTCACTAGTACCATTACTACCGAAAATAATGGCAAAAGCATCAGACCGCGACGGTAATTCTGATTTTCAGCGAGTGAGCCGATAATGGGTGAACTTACGGCGAGGCCGATCCACCCGCACGTGATGACAATGCCTAAAGCCGTTGCAGCTCCACGATGAAAGGTGTCGCCGACGATGGCCAGCGTTGTTGGAAACACTGGCGCCATCGTGAGACCAGCGCAAAAAACTGCGATCGTAATGCTTCGCTGCGACTCTAGGTGCAACATCGCATAAGTTGTAATCGCCATCAGAATCGCCGATATAAGCGTGACAGTTAACGCAGGAACTTTGATCAACACTCGCGAGACCACCACCCTACCGAGCAAAATTCCAAAGGCGAAACCATAACTGACTACGCCGCCTGCGGAACGAGAATCAAACCGCGCCGAGATGAGATAAGCCTTTAACCAGTTCCACACGCCCACCTCGCATGCAACATAGAGAAAAAGGAAAAGGCACAACAGGATCAGCGCGGGGCGGGATAGCAGCAGTGGTACTTCATTTAATCGAAACCCCGCCTCGCGGGAAGGGCCGGGCATGCGGGTCGCAGCATTCACGACGAGGGCGATGAACGTGAGAGCAGCGACTGAATAACAAAGGACCACCGGCGTCAGGAGATAACTCGCGGCGTAAGTAGTTATGATGCCGCCGAGCCCAAAGAATAGATTCAGAAAATTGAGCGCTGAGCCTCTTCTGGTTGGCTCAACCGCCCCCACTAGCGCATTAGCGCCAGTGACGACAACCCCCCCGCCAATCCCGAGCACGAAATAAGCGAAAAGCAAGCCGCCATAACCGCCTGCATTGGGAGCTGCGACCAGCGAAGCCACTATCAGGATGAGACCCGTAACCAGCGCTAGTCTATTGCCTCTTCTGTCGATCACTGGCCCGGCTGAAAGGGAAGCGATTACTAACCCGAGCGCCTGCGCCATTCCGAGATTGCCCTGCTGAGAGGGCGTGAGCGGATAAGACGGCAGAAGGGCGCCCAAGATCGGGGCGATCAGGCCGTATACAAAGATTGCAAGCGTCGCCGATAAAATCAGCATTCGAGAAATAGTATCAAACCATTGTTGCTGCCGCGCTTTGGCATCAGTCGTTCAGACATCGATGAAATCCTGGAGTATTTCGTTGGACAGCAAGACGGCACCCGGCGCGAGCCGCAAGCGAGTTCCGCTGCGCTCGATCATACCGGCATCCAGCCATTTTCGGATAGGCTGCGCAAAGCGGGTCCATTCCTGAGACGTGGGTTGAATTCCAGCGGTGAGCCGCAATCCAACGAAGAAGCGCTCTTCAGAAGGATCCGTTGGGGTCAGCTCGCGATCCCCGCCCGATAAACGTTCATGCTGGGCGAAATAGTCGCTGAGCGTGTCCGGATTCGACCATCTTTCTCTTCCATTAAATGAGTGGGCGTCCAATCCGAAGCCGATATAAGGCTCAAGGCGCCAGTACTTCAAGTTGTGCCGCGACTCCCATCCCGAGCGCGCGAAATTCGAAATCTCGTATCGGTTTAGCCCGAATCTGCGCAGCGTGTCGACAGCGAGCTCATAGAACTCTGCCGTCTCGCTTTCAGTTGGAAGATGATTCGCGCCGTAACGCGCGCCTCCTTGCAACACTTCATTACCCAGCCGGCTCTCGTCATCGATTTCGAAGATGTAAACAGAAGCGTGCGGCGGATGAAGCCGTTCGATCCATTCGAGTGAATGTGCCCAAGATTCCTTCGTCTGCCTCGGAAGCCCGCTGATTAGATCCATATTTATGTTGTCGATTCCGGCGGCGCACAAAGTCTCAACATCCTCCTGGACGGTTTCAGCAGTGTGATGTCGTCCAGTCTCGCGGAGCTCTGCTGCAACGAACGACTGAACTCCGAGGCTCACGCGATTGATGCCCGCGCGCTTCCATTCCGGGGCGTGCTGTGCGCTAACCGTTCCCGGCGCGCATTCGAGTGTAGCCTCGGTGACGGCCTGCTTGGGGATCGCGTTCATGAGCGCGCGAAGCGTGTCTTGCGGCATGAGACTCGGCGTGCCTCCGCCGAAATAGATTGTTTCTGGGAGCCAACTCCAGCGATGCGCCGTCACTTCTTCCAACAGCGTGCGCTCGTATTGAGCGCGTGTTTCGAGGCTGGACACGCCCGACGCAAAATTGCAGAAACTACACTTTTGCATGCAAAAAGGATAGGAGATATAAATGCCAGGCACGACGTTTATAACTGAACTGGCTCGCCCAAATGCTGCCCAATCGCCGACGCAATCAATTGATCCAGGGTCTCGCCGGTTTCCGGCAAGATGAAAGACTTCTGTCCCTCATTCCAATCAAGTTTGAAACTCTTAGAATGCGCCGATACCCAAATCTGGCGAACGGGCGTGTTGGGGCTGATTACGAATTTCGCTTTTGGTTCTTCAAACTCGATCGCGAGAGCTCCTGAATTGAAATCCGGCTCGAAATCATACTGGTCGGAGGCGCCGGAGAGTTTCCTGTAGAGCGATTGGAGCGCCGCGTCCGCTTTTGTCTTGAAATCCTGTTCGTCCATGTGATCGCTATTTACATTGTCTTCTTAGCGCGACGGAAAGTCTGGAACTTTAGCATCCCGAATGTCATCTCGTAACTGCACAGCGCGCTATGGAGCCTTCGTGTGTCCGCCAAACACTGATTCCCGGCACAAGCAAGCTGTTTTCAGATTATCTCTACGATGCCGATCAAGTAAAAGGCTTCTATTTCAAGCACTTCAGCGACAATGCGGCGTTCGCGGAATCGGCGGAACGAATCGATTTTTCAAACCACCGGCGCGCTTCCTTAGTGAAAGCGCTTCGTGAACAGAATGGCGAATCTGCAACCCTTACGAAACTCGCTAAGCCGGGAACAGTCGCGGTCGTAACCGGGCAGCAGGTCGGTCTGTTTTCCGGGCCAGCGTACACGATTTTTAAGGCGCTCACCGCTGCAAAACTCGCGAAACACTTGAGCGATCAAGGTATTCCCGCAGTGCCTGTCTTCTGGCTAGCGACGGAAGATCATGATCTTGCGGAAGTCGATCATGCATGGGTTTTTAATCACGTTGCGGAACCCGCGAGAGTAAGTGTGCCCGAGCCGGCCATGACGGGCGGCCCAGTTGGTGAAGTGGCGCTCGGGCAGATCCCTTTCGACGAGCTGAGGGCAGGTCTCGGCGAATTGCCGTTTGCGGATGAAGTCGTTGAGCGGCTCGAAAAGAGCTATGGGGCGAAAGCTGCAAATACTCCTACGCTCGGCTCCGCTTTCGGATCCTTTCTCCGCGAGCTACTCAAGGATTGCGGTCTTGTCTATCTTGACCCGCTCGCGCCCGCGGTTCGGGAAATGGCGCTCCCGTTTATCACTCAATCCGTGCATCGTGTACCGGAGTTGATCCAAGCCCTTCGCGAGAGGAACCAACAGCTTATCGCGGCAGGGTATCATACCCAGGTCCACATCGACGAGACCACGTCATTAGTGTTCCTGATCGACGAAGGAAAACGTGTCCCGCTGCGTTGGAGCGAGGGGCGCTTCAGGGCCAAGGACAAATCCTATTCTGCGGAAGATCTGATTTCGTTAGACGGGAGCTTATCGCCTAACGCGCTTTTGCGGCCGGTCTTGCAGGATTACTTGTTGCCCACAGTCAGCTATGTGGGCGGGCCATCGGAGATCGCCTACATGGCGCAAGCGCAAGTGCTGTACGAAAATTTGCTCGGCCGCATGCCTGTTATATTTCCTCGAAATAGCTTCACGCTTCTCGACGCGCGTGCGGCGAAGCTACTGGAGCGTTATCGTCTGCACGTTACTGACGTCTTTGCTCACCGGGAACAGGTAAACAGCCGGATCGCCGCGCGGCTTGTACCGGGCGGACTCATTGAAGAGATTGATTCGGCGCGCGACACGATCTCTTCCACACTCGGGAGGCTTCAATCGCATCTGGCCGATTTTGATCCGACGCTTGAAGCGGCGGCGAACAAGAGTGGGAATAAGATGTTGTACCAGCTCGACAAAATTTCGCGCAAAACCGCGCGCCAGAGAATGAGGCGCGATGAGCGCGTCATGCGGGATGCGAGTTACTTGACGGATCTTATCTTTCCCTTTCGCCACTTACAGGAGAGATTCTATTCGATCATTCCTTTTCTCGCGCAACATGGTTGGGACTTGCCGGGGCGATTGATAAAGGAAGTGCACTTAGGGTGTCCCGACCACATGATCCGCACGATTTAGCGCGGAGGAGCGCCCATCGGTTGTTATACTCGGCTTAATTCCGTAACGCGCTGGAGTGGCGGAACTGGCAGACGCACGGGACTCAAAATCCCGCGTTCTTCACTGAACATGTGGGTTCGACCCCCACCTCCAGCACCACCGAATTTATCCCATCGACTATCGAGTTCGAAACCACAAAGGCTGTGATACGATGAACGCCAATTTACTCTCCATCAAATTTCGCAAAGGAGAACCTCAGTGAAGTACAGCATTCCTTTATTCGGCTTCATGCTGGCTGTAGCCGGATTCAACGCACCAATCAACGCCCAAGCGAATGTGACCAGTTTCGTCC
Source organism: Acidobacteriaceae bacterium (assembly GCA_019240405.1). Classification (GTDB taxonomy): domain Bacteria; phylum Acidobacteriota; class Terriglobia; order Bryobacterales; family Bryobacteraceae; genus Bog-105. The sequence continues at coordinate 46,906 of JAFAYL010000020.1, read as the reverse complement.
CTTTCGATGATTTTCTGCAAAGCGCGAAGTTAGCAATCGCTGGCGATTATCTCTCTCGTTCCGGTAATCGAGTGAGAGATGAACAGGCGTTTGAAGAGATGCGCCAGCACATCCTTACTATGTACGAAGGCGTAACGGTAACTCACAGCTTCGTGCTGGACGATAGCCACTTCGATTGCATCCCGATTGAGCAGCAGCCCACCGTCCGGATTCTCGGTCTGAAGGGCATTGCAACCCCACCTCCCGACTCAATGCTTCCGAAGGCTCAGGCGGATAGCAACGCCGCAGAGGGGATCGCGAAGCCTGCTTCCCAGCTTGATCCAGATGAGCCATTCGATCGGTTCGGCAACTCTGTCGCGTGCGAGGAAAATACAATCCCGATGCGCCGGATCACTCTCGACGACATGACTCGATTCCAGACCTTGCAGCAGTTTTTCGAAAAAGGGCCGAACGGAGCCGGACAGGCGGTTGAGACGAACGGGTTAGAGCCGCCCGCCGCGGAGTCCCATAAATACTCGTTCACCTATCAGAACGTCAAGAACTGGGGCGGCAACTCCAACCTGAATCTCTGGAGTCCGCATGTCAATACGTCGAAAGGTGAAGTGTTTTCCCTTTCCCAGGAGTGGTACATCGGTGGAAACCAAACTGCGGAGGTGGGCTGGCAAAATTATCCAGACTTTTATGGAGGACAAAATTCGAGATTGTTTATCTATTGGACCGCAGACGGCTACCACAAAACCGGTTGTTATAACCTGACCTGCGCTGCGTTCGTGCAAGTCGCAAACCATGGCGACTTAGGAGCGGGCTTCACGCACTACAGCAAACAGGGCGGCACGCAATGGGAGTTCGCCGCCGAGTATTACTTATATAAGGGCAACTGGTGGCTTGCCATTCAAGGGAAGTGGATTGGCTACTATCCGGGCTCCATCTATCGTCACGGCCAGCTCTCGAAACACGCCCAAACAATCGAGTTCGGGACGGAAGGCGTCGCCAAGGATCCATGGCCGCCGGAAGGCAGCGGTCAGTGGCCTTATAGAGGTTTTGGCTACGCTGCGTTCCAGCGAAATCTGTTCTACATCAACTCTTCATCCAACGGCATATGGGACAGTCTCACTCGCGTGAGGCCATCGCCGAAGTGCTACAGCATTCGTGGACCGTATTCGAGCGGCGGTTCGGGCTGGGAGGTTTACTTCTACGAAGGCGGCCCCGGCGGATCCGGGTGTTGAGCGAACGGTTCGATTACACCTGCGACAGCGTCTGTGCTTGCGTCATAATTTGACGGGCCACATGCCGAAACCCTGGCATGCGCTTTCGAATCTCCGTTTCGGAAAAAGGCCCAAACGATTCGGTCCACACCTTCTGAACCGCAGCGGTGACAGCGCTCTCGGTCAAATCCTGCACCCTCACGTCAGATAGTTCGGATTGGATTGTACGAGCTTCGTATGCGTATTCGTCGCGCGGAGCGCCCAATTTCAACAGGCCTTCGATATCCTCTGACTCAAGGACCTTTTCGATCGCCGAAACCGAAATCATTGCATTTTTCATTCGTAGTACGCGGTGATAATTCTTCCCACGTTCCTTCCCGCAGTCTCCTCGATGACAGTGATGCCGTTACTTCCGTTATAAATGTTCACTGGAGTTCCATACTTTCCCAAAACTGTAGTAACCTGACGACTCTCTTTGGCGGTTTTCATTCCTTCCCTGACTTGCTCAGCCGAGATATTCCGTTCAGCAAGCCTGCGTTCAGCATGTTTTGTGAGGCGAAGCCCAGCGTGTTCTGGATCACCTACGATCCCCGATTCCATAGTAGCCTCGATTAGCGAGTCCTGAATTAGAGGGCGGTTACTCCCTGTTTCACTTTCCACAACACCTGCCGCAACATTCCCAGCCATGTTTCGGCATCGGAAGCAGGCAGCCCCAAGCGTCTCACCAAGCGTCGCAGTTTCAATTCTGCCGATTTCGAAGTGCGCTCCTGAACGTATCCCGAGCGTTCGAGCAATTCCAATAAGACGCCAGTAATCCGCTCCAGGTCTTCACCTGTCACCGATTTCGCTGGTTGGAATCCTTTCTCCGCCGCGCTCTCATCTCGCCGCAGTTCATAGAGGCAAATTGCAACGGCTTGCCCGAGATTCATTGAGCCATGCTCTTCGCGCGCCGGTATGCGCAGCAGCCAGTGACAATGGCTCATGTCTTCGTTCGACAAGCCGAACTTCTCAGAGCCGAAAAGCAGCGCTACCGGAGTTGACTGAAGCTGCTTACGAATCATTGCGCCCGCAGCTTCCAGCCGGTTCAGCGGAACATGCAAATCGCGCCGCACAGCCGCCGTCGTGCCCACTACCAGGGCGCAATCGCTGATCGCCTCTGCGAGATTCTCAAAATTTTGCGCTTGATCGAGAATATGTTGCGCCCGAACCGCCGAACGCGCTTCTCTAAACGCGACTTCGTACGGATTTACGACGCGCAGATTGCGGAAGCCGAAATTGCTCATCGCCCGCGCGGCCGCGCCGATATTGAGTGGATTGCGTGGCGAAACCAAAACGATCCGCAAAGGATCGGAAACTACTGCTCCAGGTATGTGTAACCGCTCAGCCCTTCTTCGTAGAATTTCAGTAAGCGACCCGCTTCTTCGTACCCGATGCGCTGCTCGCGAACCGCTACTTCCACATCTTTCCGAAATTGGTCGAGCAGAATCTGCGAGCTGTACTGCACATAGTTCAATACCTCGCGTACCGTATCGCCCTGCACAACCGTTTCGAGCACAACATCCCCATGTTCATCAAGCGATACGTGTACTGCGTTTGTGTCGCCGAATAAATTGTGCAGATCGCCAAGTATTTCCTGATACGCTCCCAGCAGGAATGCGCCGAGAATATAGGAACCATCATTGAACGGATGTAGTGGCAGCGTCTTCTTCACGTCACGCCGGTCAATGAACTGATCTACCTTCCCATCGGAGTCGCACGAAATATCTCCCAACACGCCGTGGCGCGTCGGAAGCTCGTTTAGCCGGTGAATCGGCATGATCGGGAAAAGCTGTTTCACCGCCCAGTTATCCGGCATGCTCTGAAAAATAGAGAAATTGCAGAAATACGTGTCCGACAGCATCCCGTCCAAGCCCTCGAGCTCTTCCGGGAAAAATTCGAGTTCGGCCGCCAGCTTCAGGATCTTCCTACAGATCGCCCAAAAGAAGTTTTCCGCTAAGCTTCGCTGATCGAGCGAAAGATATCCAAGGCTGAAAAGGTTCAGTGCCGAATCGAGTGCCTGCTGCGCATCGTGATACGTCTCGAGGAGATTCTTCTTATTGATCGAGCGGTGAGTTTCGAAAAGATCGATCAGGCACTGTTCCGAATCCTCCGCAACGCTTCCTGGGAGTTCCTCTTCGCCCAATCCGCTCACGCCCAGCACATTGAAAACCAGCACGCTATGATACGCCGCTATGGCCCTTCCGCTCTCGCTGATAATCGTCGGGTGCGGAACTTCCGCCTCGTCGCAGATGCTTTGGATGTGGTAAACGACATCGCGCGCATACTCTTCAAGCGTGTAATTTACGCTTGATTCAAAATCCGTCTGCGACCCGTCATAATCAACGCCCAAGCCGCCGCCCACGTCCAAGTACTTCAATCCCGGCGCCCGCTTCTTCAGCTCGACGTAAATTCGCGCCGCTTCAATGACCGCACCCTTGATTTGCCGGATATTCGTGATTTGACTCCCGAGGTGAAAGTGAAGCAGTTGTAGGCTATCGTCCATCCCGCGTTCTTTCAGGAAATTCACCGCCTTCAGAGCTTCACTCACGGTGAGCCCAAATTTGGATCGATAGCCACCGGAAGACTTCCACCGGCCCGAGCCGCGGCTCGCAAGCTTCACGCGGACACCGAGCACCGGTTTTACGCCCACTCGTTCCGCATGTTTCGCTATCAGCTCGAGCTCCGTAAATTTCTCGATCACCGGAATGATGCGCCGCCCGATCTTCTTTGCGAGCATCACCATCTCGATGTACTCGTCATCTTTAAAGCCGTTACATATAATCGGGGTTTCGTTATCGGCGATTGCCAGCACAGCGAGCAGCTCTGGTTTTGATCCCGCTTCGAGCCCAAAACGATACGCCCGCCCGAAGTTAAAAACCTCTTCGACTACTTGCCGCTGCTGGTTAACTTTTATCGGGTAAACGCAGCAATAATCTCCTTGGTATCCATGCTCACGAATCGAGCCATCGAACGCTTGGTGCATCTCTCGCAAGCGGTGTTGGATAATATCTGCGAAGCGGATCAGAATAGGGAGCGATATGCCGCGCCACTGCAGCGTGTCAACAAGTTCTTTCAAGTCGATGTGACGGCCGCATTCCTTCGTCGGGTGAACCAGCAGGTTTCCGTTCGTCCCAACTGAAAAATAGCCTTTTCCCCAGCTCGCGACATCGTAGAGCTCCGCTGCGTCGCTAACGGTCCAACGATCGGCTGGCTCCCGTACTTGAGCCGCAGTCGCGACCTTCGTATTCAACTCGGGGGATTCCTCCTTGAGGTGGGGTCTAGAACACTAGAAGGCGCGCAGCGATTCGCATCCTCAACCACATTAAAACATGGGTTGCTTCATTTGTCTCTGGAAAAACTTCGCGGAGGGGACTGGAGCTTTTGCTCAGATGTGCTGGCGAGTGTCGTCTAACCCGGCAAAGTAGCAGTTTCTAGCCAGAAACTTTTGATCTGCCCCGCGGCCGAAATCAACCCGTCCAGTGTCGAAGGCTTTCTCAGGTACGCGTTCGCGTGCGATTCGTACGCGCGTCTCACGTCAGCTTCTGCTCTCGACGAGGTCAAAACGATCGTGGGAATTCGGCAGGTCTCCGGATTGCTCTTGATCTGCGCCAAAACGTCGTGCCCGCTCACCTTCGGCAGATTCAGATCCAAAAGGATGATGTCCGGGTGCCACTTTTCTTTTGGCTGCGGACCCTGAAAGAGAATGTTCAGCCCTTCCGCCCCGTCCTTTGCGACCCGCAAGCGGATGTCCGCGCGGAGCTCCCGGAACGCTTCCTGAAGCAAACGAACATCCCCCGGATTGTCCTCGATCAAGAGAACATCGATTGGTTTATGGGGCAGATCCCTGAATGCCGTCACAAAGTCCATGAGCGAGGACACTAAACCCCCTGCTCTCTCATGTAGACTGCCCCCGCCACATAAAGTTGCTCCCCACACGACGGTTCACCTGAGGAAAGTTCCAGTAGTACCAATCCTGAGGAGTCATACTCAGAGCCTTTCCCAGAATGAACGCAGAATTTTTAAAGCGGCTTTGCACTTAGGTCGATAGAAATTCAGGACGAGCACTCAACGTAATTCAGCGCACAAAGCTGTAGAACCGAGTGCCCTAGGTTGAAACTTTGGATCTCCTCAATTTAGACGTCACCGAGCCCCCGGCTCCGAGAACGCGCAGCAAACTGCTGATCGTCGACTCTTCGGATACGAACCGCTGCGCGCTGAAAGCGGCCCTAGGCGAGCTCGAACACGAAATCGTTGAGGCAGCATCCACTTCAGAAGCCATATCAGCCATTTCCTTTCACAAAGTCGATCTGGTCCTGATCGATTCCGTCGCGCCCGAGCTCGGCGGGGCCGAGTTCTGCCGCATGCTTAAGAAAGCAACTGCAACTCAGTTTCTTCCGGTATTTGTTATCGCGCCCTGCGAGGACATCGATAACGAGGTCCGCGCGATTGAGGCCGGAGCGGATGAATTTTTGACTCACCCCGTACACCCGAGAGCGGTTCGCGCGCGTATACAGGCCAGTCTGCGCCATAAGGCAATGATCGATTCGCTCGATCATTCCGAAACGGTGCTTTTTTCCCTGGCCCAGTCAGTAGAAGAGCGGGACCCAAGCCTTGGGCAACACTGCCAGCGGCTCGCTTTGATGGCGGCTGCCATGGGCGTGAATTTGGGCCTTCCGCCGCAAGAGGTATTGGCCTTGCAGCGTGGCGGATACCTGCACGACATTGGCAAAGTTGCGGTACCCGATTACATCCTATTCAAGCCCGGGCCTCTGACTCCCGAAGAGTGGGAGATTATGAAGAGCCATGCGCAGCGAGGCGAACGGATCTGCAGCAGCATGCGGTCGCTCGCGCCTGTTTTGCCGATTATTCGTCATCACCACGAACGGTGGGATGGCGCTGGATATCCAGATCGATTGAAGGGCGAAGAGATCCCGCTTCTTGCGCGAATCCTTCAGCTCGCCGATATATACGATGCGCTGACGACAGCGCGGCCCTACAAACCGGCTTTTAGCTCCGAAGAGGCTGCGCAGATTATCAGAAGCGAAGCCGAGCGGGGCTGGCGCGATCCGAAACTGGTCATCATGTTCTGTGACCTGCTGCCAATGTTCCGAACGCACACACCGCCCGACGTATCACGAATCTCTTTGAACGCGCTGGCCGAATCCATCGAGCGATACCGGAAAACTCCGGGTAGTATTCAGCGCTCGTCCGCCCAACGCAGCTCAGATGAATTAAAGCGCGTCAGCGGATTATAATCGCTGCGGGACACTCTTGCCACGGCTTATAGGGCCAGATGTGGCCTCTTTGCGAGTCTTAAACCAGGAAATCATCGGGTGTTGCCGCTGCCCTCGCCTTGTCGCTCATCGCGAGCACATCGGTCTCGTACGGAGGCGTGCTTACCGCGGCCAGGAATATTGGAGCCGGCCGGTCCCAGGCTTTGGAGATCCCGAAGCGCGGCTGCTCATCATCGGGCTCGCTCCCGGAGCGCACGGTGCGAATCGCACAGGCCGGATGTTTACAAGCGATCGTTCAGGAGACTTCCTCTATCGCGCGCTTTGGGAAACCGGTTTCGCTAGCCAGCCGGAAAGCACGTCACGTGACGACGGGCTCATCTTGACCGGCACCTACATCACAGCGCCCGTTCGATGCGTCCCACCCGATAACAAACCCAGCCGCGAAGAAATCATTGGATGCGGTCCATACCTGGTGCGCGAAATTGCGCTTCTCAAAAACGTCCGGGTTGTGGTTGTGCTCGGTGGCATCGCGCTCCGTGCGTATCTTGCCGTGCTCCAGCAATCGAACGTGATCCGCTCGCGCGCGCATTTCCGGTTTCGACACGGAGCCTGCTTCGAGACACATCCCGGAGGACCGCTGGTCTTGGCCTCCTATCATCCAAGCCAGCAGAACACATCTACCAGACGATTGACCGCGGACATGTTGCGCGGAATTTTCGAGCGCGCCAGTCAACTGCTCGAGGGTGCTAAACCGCAGGAGGAGGTGGCTGCGGCGGCGGAGAGTTCGGGGTTTGCGGGTAAGTAGATTGGGGCGGGTAAGTCGGGGCGGGTACGTACGCCTGACCTCCGCTTTGAAATAGCCGGCGCGTCTCGTCGTTCAGCAATACCCAAAGTCCGTAAATCCCGAGAGCCGTTCCGAGCGGAATGTGAAAAAGGTGCAGAACAGAAATCACGATCATCAGCACCCGCGCCCACGGCTTGAACTTCATCAGAGCCCACCCGCCGATAATGGAGGGCGCGCTCAGAACAAACAAAAACAGCGCGATTCCAACACCGATGAAGGCCAGCATCGGCGCCGCCATCACACCATCCTGATCCGTCCTCCACGGACCTGCCGACGCGCCCGCAAGTCCTGCAAGACCGCCAAACACTACCAGTACGACAATCCCGGCCAGAGCGCCCAGGCACCCCATCACGATGTTCAAAATACCCAGGATCTTTACGCGCTCTCTCATAATCCGTCTCCAAGGTAGATCATACGCGAAGTAGAATGGGTCATGAATAGTACCAATGGATCTGCCTAGTTCCGTTTTTGGTTTCCTATTTGCCGCTGAATCGTTGGGAACGCGAATCCGGAATGGGCTATTCGACGACACATTTTCCGGCATCTACCGGCTCTCGCTCTTCGATTGGTCGCTTCTGATACCGTACTTCGGAATCTTGGCGATCCTTTCCATCTATGGCTTGCATCGGTATGAGACAATGCGGCGCTATATCAAGCACCGCCGAAAACTTCTCCAATGCGCGCCGGCGAAATTTGATCAACTGCCGAGAGTCACGATTCAACTGCCGCTCTACAACGAGCGATTTGTAGTTGACCGGCTGCTCGAGGAAGTGGCAAAGATCGAATATCCTCGCGAGCTGCTTCAGATCCAAGTGCTCGACGATTCGACCGATGACACGAAAACCAACACTGAGCGGCTCTGCAGAGAGTATCAGGAAGCGGGAGTCCCGATTGAATATCATCACCGGATCAATCGCCGCGGCTATAAAGCAGGAGCGCTTCAGGAAGGTTTGGCTAGCGCGACGGGCGATCTGATCGCAATCTTCGACGCCGATTTCGTGCCTCCTCGCGATTTTCTTACGCGCACGGTACACTTCTTCGTTGATGCGGGCGTCGGAGTTGTACAGACGCGTTGGAGCTATCTCAACAAAGAATTCAATATTCTGACTCAGGTGCAAGCCATGTTGCTCGACGGGCACTTCGCTTTGGAGCATGGCGCGCGTTGTGGAGCCGGTCTATTCTTCAACTTTAACGGCACGGCAGGCGTGTTGCGGCGCAAGATGATCGACGATGCAGGCGGCTGGCAGCACGACACGCTCACCGAAGACTCCGATCTCAGCTATCGCGCCCAAATGAAGGGCTGGAGATTCATATACGTTCCGGCCCTCGAATGCCCATCGGAGCTGCCGGTCGACACGTACGGCTTTCAGGTCCAGCAGGCACGCTGGGCTAAGGGCCTCACGCAGGTAGCGAAAAAACTGCTCCCGCGAATCTTCAAAGCAGATTTGCCCCTAAGAGTAAAAATTGAGGCTTTCCTGCACCTCACGCCGAACATTTCATATCCTCTGATGCTCGCCGTTTCCATGCTCATGCTTCCGGTCATGATCATTCGCTTCTACATGGGCGTGTTTCAAATGGTGCTCATCGATCTGCCGCTCATCGTGGCTTCGTTCTGGTCCATTTCAGTGTTTTACCTGTACGCTCAAAAAGAGCTCCATCCCAACACCTGGTGGAAATGCATCGCGTTTCTACCCATGTTGCTCGGAGCAGGAGTGGCCCTGACCGTCAGCAACACAAAAGGCGTTCTCGAGGCGCTGTTCGGAATTCAGAGCAGCTTCACGCGCACGCCAAAATATGCCATCGGGAGCGGGGAAATGAGTGTCCGCCGGGCGGCGTACCGAAGCCGCAGCGGCTTCCTTCCTTATGTTGAACTGGCTATCGGCGGCTATTTCGCGTACATGATCGATTTCGCGATAGAAACCTACAACTTTTTTGCGATTCCGTTTCTGCTCCTGTTTGTGTGCGCGTATTTTTGGGCCGGCTGTAGCACGCTTTATCAGGAATATCAAGACCGCATACAGTGGCACCGCGCACGGAAGCTGGCCGAAGCGCAATCCTAAGTATCCATTAGCGCGTACCGGAATACGCCGGAATATTCTGAAACCTATTCCCATTGGCAGGTCCCCTCTTTCCATAGATACTGAAGCAGACGGATGCCGAAAAGGCGGTTATGAGGCTATGGAACGCAGTTCCTCATCCGCTCCTTTTCTCCAAACTGTCGAATGCCTTGGTGTGGTCCTTCTTCCTTCTGAGTGGCCCGCTTTCTCTCCAAGCGGGCCAATTTTTTTCGATCGAGAACCTCGGCAGTGTCGGTAATAGCGCAGGCACGGTGAGCGCAGTCAGCAATTCCGGTTTGGCGGTCGGATTTGTAACAGACAGTTTCGGAGACCAAATCCCTGTGACCTTCAACGGCCAAGTCAATCCGCTGGCAGGCTACGGGCAGGCGAATGGAGTGAATGCTGAGGGAACAGTTATAGGCACAACGTTTTCAGGCAGCACGCCATTCGTAACCGAATGGTCGAGCGGCCAGATCACGAATACCGGAATTTCAGGTTACGGCACCGCAATCAACAATGCCGGAGAGATCGCAGGCGGGTATGAAACGTCGACCGGCCAGTTACACGCGTTTACTTCAACAAGCGGAAAACTTTCGGACCTCGGAACTCTGGGCGGTAATTGGAGCTCGGCGAACAGCATCAACGCCTCCGGTCAATTAGCGGGAACCAGCTCGACGCGTGCAGGCGTCTTCAATGCCTTTTTCTCAAATGGCACGGGGCTGGTGGATCTCGGGACATTCGGCGGAGCATCGAGTTACGGTCTGGCGATCAACAACTCGGCTGAGATCGCCGGCAGCGCGCAGAAAGCTACAGGTCTGATGAATGCCTTTTATTGGACTGGCGGCGCGCTGCACGATATGGGCACGCTCGGTGGATCGCAAAGCTATGCCTACGGCTTGAATAACGCCGGCACAATCGTCGGCTCGTCTTGGATGCCGGGTAATCTCGTCATGCACGGGTTCATCTACTCAGGCGGAGTGATGATCGATCTCAACCAACTGCTTCCCATAAATTCAGGCTGGACCATCAACGCGGCATACGGCATTAACGATGTAGGCGATATCGTTGGTATCGGAACTCTGAACGGTCAATCCTATGCCTTCGAACTTTTGCCCGATTGGGCTATGGCGCAGACACCCGAACCTGCCAGTCTGCTCCTCGCGGCTGTCGGACTGCTTGCGCTCGGGAAACTGAGGCGATCCTCCCGAGGGTAGCCCGCTACCGTCTGAGGGAAACCTTGAAGACGGGATGTGAGTAAGTACCACTGACCCGCACGGGAAGAACTGCGCTTTCTCCATTTTTTTTGAAGAAGGGATCGAGCGGGATGAGAAGAACAGACTTGATTCCGCTTGCGGCTTTAGAAATGCTGACGTGCATCGCAAGATTACCTCGGAGATCGATTCCCTCCGTCGTTATATCGTAAGTCCCGCCGCCTCTTGCAACAGCTCCCGGTACAACGAACGATGCCGCTCGGACGGTCGCTATTCCGTTACGGAGATTCACCTCGCCCTTGAAATCTTCCGTGATCCGGGGCGGTCCGTTTCTGGTTTTGACCTCATCCTTCCTGCCGCGCGCCCGCGCGCTTAACTCGTCGACTTTCTCCTGTGTGCTCGGATTTGTGAAATCAGCATCCGTGATGCTGAAACCGCCGTCGAGTTGAACTCTTTTGATGAATGGCCGGTGTGTTGGCGGGAGCACGACATGTGCGCTCAGGGTTATGGGGCCGTTCAGGGGAGCTTCATCTGCCGTCACGAACAGCCGCAATAAATCTTCAATCCGAGATTCGCGAGAATCGAAATCCAGCCTCACGGTTTTCCCTTGTGCTCCGCTAATCGTGCCGTGAGCGTTCAAAGTGGTGCCCCGAAAGTGAGCTTGCGCCGATTCAACCGCGACATCTCCATTTGTTCCATTAACGACAGCCCGGTATTCAGCCGTTAGCCCAAGCGAGTGGCGGCTGCTCGTGACTTCAAAATTCGGAATCGTTGCGTTGCCTGCGATTTGGGCCTGCCTTAACGTTCCGTTGAATCGTCCGCCGCCTGAGAGGTCGCCCGCGATCACCTTGTATGCGCCCAGGTCTGCGTGCAATAACCGAAAGGAACCGGAGATCTCCGTTTCACCAATTCTTCCCATCTTCAGCGGTCCAACCGCCCCGGAGACTCTCAGTTCTCCCGGCGGGTTTGGATTCTGCACCTTGGCGCGGAAATGGATGGACTTATCTTTCGCGACGTTTCCGATGGCCAGTTCGGGAAACTCAAAACGGATCGTCTGCCCGCCCGGATGCCTCGGAGCGAATTCGAGCATGGTTCCGTTGGCAAAAAGGTCCGTCACCGTGGTTTTAATGGCCGGCTCCTCGTGTTTTCGCACAGGCGGAGGCACATGAGCGGGGATATAGATCTTCAAACCTACTAAATCCATCCGCTTGATCCGGTGTGTAAACGTGATCAGGGCCAACCAGCTAGCGCGGCAAGTAATTTTCCTGATACTTGCGATCGGCCGAACGCCTGGTGCCTCGCCGCGCGTGAATGTTACGTTTTCGGCGATATAGCCCGGATTTGGGAAAAAAGTCTTCTCGAAACGTGGTATGTGAACTTCGCTCGCAAATACCTGCTCGAGAGATTCGATCGTGGCTCCCCTGGTGAACGGCCATCGTGTTGCGAGCACCAACAACACTCCCGCCAACAGAACTCCTAACGTGACAGTGCCGATCCTAAACAGGCGGACGAGTCTCGCGCGATGTGTTGCGGGTCCGCGCATTAGATCGGGTACTGCCGTGATCCGGGATTGTCTTGGCGGCCCCGAAGCTTACTGCCGGACCGAGGCAGCTCGCGCCCCTAAATTCTGTCCTTCTGAGCTCAATCGCGAGCGTTTGTCTTGCGCCGTCTTGTGAAGCTGCTCCGTGAAGCCTGGAATCAATTGCCCTAAAAAGTCCTGAAACGTGCTCGCCGCGACACCAATCATTGCGCCTTTAATGTTGTCGAACATCTCCAGCGCTTTGCTTTTTTGGAGTTCTGTTCCGCGTCTGTGCTCGCGCGCAGCATCGCCTCGATCATCTGAATAAAAGCGCTTGGATCGTGATTTTCCGCCCGTTACGGAACCCAACAGCAATCCTCCGCCCACAGCCAGGCCGATCATCAGCATCGGCCGCTTCTGGAACTGAACGCGCCAGTCGGTGACTTCTTCGACCTTCGATTGAAGCTCGTTCAGATTTCGCCCGAGTTGTCCGCGTTGAGCCACAATTTGGCGTTCTATTTGGTTTGACTTTTCACCCATTCAACGTTCTCCTTCATCGTTTCAATGGTCTTCTCCGGTGTTGCATGAACGGCCTTGAATCGCTTCTTTCCTGCCATTAGCAGCAGCACGGTCACAACGGCCATCAGTGCGAAGAGCAACAAAGCTGCGCCCCACATCGGCATAACCGTCGCGAGTGCAAACAAAATGGTCAGCAGCAGCAACCAAACGGTAAACAACGCAGCCACAGCGCCGCCGGCCATCACCCCCGCCGCTCGGGCGGCCTTCGTCGCCTCCTCAGTTACTTCCGTCTTTGCTAACCGTACTTCCGATCGAATGATCGTTTGCACGTTAGCGAGGATGTCCTGCAGGACATCGGCAATCGACCGGCTATTTTCTCCAGCCATCTCGCGCACCGGGGCACTCCGAGACTTTTAGTCTTCCCGAAAAGCGCGGCCAATCAAGAATCCGATAGCCACGGCGACCAGCAGCGAAGGTCCGGGATTCCGCTTGACGATTTCTTCCACGTCGGAGAGCATTGCTCTGACATCGTGCTCTCGAATGTATCCGGCAGTGGATTCCAGCTTCTCGGCAGCAGAATGCGCTACGCTCTTTACGGTTTCGCCGCCGGGCAAATCTTCGGCTTTCTCGTGAAGGGTTGAGGCCGCGCTTTCTAGGGCGTCTGCCGCAGGTCCGCGCTTCTCATCAATTTTGTCGCTTGCTTGTCGTCCGGCATCAGAAACCTTTTGTTTGGCCGTCGACGCTGCATCACTTACCTTCTCCTTTACGGTCTGGGCCGTGTCGCTCAATCGGTCGGTAAATTCACTCGTAGAACTTCCAGCTTTGGTGGGCATTGCAATCTCCTCCTCCTCGCTTGCACGTAGCCTAGCGAGTGGCTTTCCACTGTGTTGATCTCTGCGGCGGAAAATTGTTGCTCTCACGCCAGCGCGATTTCCACTCGCTCGCGGGGGTACTTGCGCGCCAAACAACACTCAAGAGCCGCTCTCAGGTCGTCATGCACCCGTGCTTTTTCGGGTAGTCTGCACCGGGAGGAAGCAATTTAGAGCAAGCGGCGTCCACCTAAACGGAGGACACCTGAATGCCCGGAGAAAACACGATTATTGCGGCGTTCCCTAACGTTTCCGACGCTCAAGCTGCGGCAACAGATCTACAAGCGGCGGGTATCTCGCGTAGCGACATCTATATCGAGACTGGCGCAGACAAATCCACACGTTCAACGACCGAATCCACTGAAGGCGGAATTACTGGCTGGTTGAAGTCCATTTTTGGAGCCGATGACTCGGATCGCTCCGAATACGAGAATTTGGTAAGGCAAGGCAACTGCTTGCTGCGGGTTGACGTGGATCAAGAAGATATCGGAACTGTCGAAGAGATACTCAACCGTCACTCTCCGATTGACGTACGTGCCGAAACCGGCCGAGCCACGAGCGCGAAGGGGGCCAAAGGCGCCACAGACGCGATCCCGGTCGTAAGAGAAGAAGTTCAGGTGGGCAAGCGCCAGGTCCTCCGAGGCGGTGTGCGCCTCTACTCCCGGGTCGTCGAGGAGCCGGTCGAAGAGAAAGTCACGTTACGCGAAGAGCGCGTGCGGGTACAACGCCAGCCGGTAGACCGGCCGGCAACCCAGGCTGATCTTTCCGCCGGACGTGAACAAGTCGTCGAAGTCCAGGAGTTTGCCGAGGAGCCCGTCGTCGCCAAGCAGGCTCGTGTCGTAGAAGAGGTTCGGGTCGGAAAGGAAGTTTCTGAACGCACCGAAACCGTTCGAGATACGGTTCGGCATACAGAGGTAGAAGTAGAGCAAACCCCCGCAACGAGCCAAGGCAGGTTCGATGACTCCGATTTTCGTAGCGACTTTCAAAAGCGCTATGCCTCGGGCGGAGTCGCATATGACACGTACCTGCCGGCGTATCGCTATGGATACGAGATGGCTTCTGATCCCCGCTACGAGGGGCGATCTTTCGATGAAATTGAAACGGATCTTCGATCGGATTACAATCGCCGGTACCCTCAAAGCACTTGGGAAAGAATGAAAGACGCCATCCGCTACGGCTGGGACAAAGTTACTGGTAAGGCGCGGGCGACGGCCGGCTGAGGAGAAGACGATGTCGCTTTCAAATCTTATGGGCGTTCTCGAACAGTACGCGAATCCGGGAACAGTGAACACCGGGAACGCGGAGCAGGATTTTGAAGAAGTCTCGCAAACTGCTTCAGAATCGCACCTCGCAAGTGGTTTGGCCCAGGCTTTTCGCTCCGATCAGACGCCGCCTTTTGGTCAGATGCTTGGCAACTTATTTAGTAATTCGAATGGACAACAACGAGCAGGGATCCTAAACCAACTTTTAAGTTCGGTCGGAACAGGTGCTTCTGGCAGCGTTTTGGGAAATCTCCTCGGAGGCGCATCTCAGGTTTCGCCTGAGCAGGCACAACAAGTGTCGCCGGAGGCCGTTCAACAACTAGCCGATCGGGCCCAAAGAAACGATCCCTCAATTATAGAGAAGGTGAGTGGGTTTTATGCTCAACACCCCACGCTGGTCAAAACTTTGGGCGCGGGTTCGCTTGCGTTAATCATGTCTCACATGTCGCGCAGGTCGTAACTTCGCAGCTAGTAACTTAAGGAAGCAGCGCGTTCGCACGCCTCGTATCACGATTTCTGCCGAATTTTCCTGCTTCAATTAATCAGAAATCGTATAGTCTGGGGACATGATCAGATACATTCTGCTTTCCTCTCTGCTCACGACAGTTCTGTTTGCACGAGAAACCACCCCGGACAAGAGACTGCACAATTCGGCCAAGGCGCTGAGCCAGATCATGGCCGCGCCGGACAAGGGAATTCCCCAGGAGCTGATGGATAAGGCCCAATGCATTGTCATTGTGCCGGGTCTAAAAAAGGGGGCGTTTGGAGTCGGCGGTAAGTATGGACGCGGATTCGCCTCATGCCGCAAGTGCGCGCGTGGATGGAGCGCTCCGGCGGCAGTAGCGATCGAGGGCGGAAGCTTTGGGCTTCAATTGGGCGGCTCGTCTACAGACGTCATCATGCTCGTCATGAAAGAGAGCGGCATGAACCGGCTGCTCGGCGACAAGTTCACGATCGGAGGCGAAGCCGCGGCAGCGGCAGGTCCAGTGGGCCGCCAAACGAGCGCGAATACGGACGTTTTGATGCGCGCCGAAATTCTGTCCTGGTCTCGTTCGCGAGGCTTATTCGCAGGCCTGTCACTTGAAGGCGCCACGCTCCGGCCTGACGGCGGCGAAGACAAGAAACTCTTCGGACGCGATATCACCAATAAAGAGATCTTGGAGGGCGGCGTTCAGACACCTTCGGCTGCTCGCAACTTCGTGAGCACCTTAGATCGATATTCCACGGCGGCGATCGCGGAGAACTGCATTTCTTTAGGGGAAAATGCGATTCATTTCGCGACTGGCCAGTCCTCTATTCCGACTGGCTCTGAACGAGTGATGTCCGAAGTCGCAACTCAACTGAAAGCGAACCCGGATTGGACATGGGAAGTCGATGGTTATACCGATAACGTCGGGGATAAGTCCGCCAACAAGAAACTTTCTGAAGACCGCGCTAAGTCGGTAGCTGACTGGTTAGTTGATCATGGAGTTGACCGGAGCCGGCTTTCGGTGAAAGGCTTCGGCGAATCGAACCCGGTTGCGGACAACTCCACGCCGCAAGGACGGGCCAGAAATCGCCGAGTGGAACTCATCCATCGTTCCTGAACGCGGAAGCATACTCTTAACGGAGGCTTATGATCCAACTGAAAGTGAATGGTGCGGCCCGACAATACGACGACGACCCTGAGATGCCGCTGCTCTGGTATTTGCGGGACGAGCTCCAGCTCACCGGTTCCAAGTTTGGGTGCGGGATGGGCCTGTGCGGCGCCTGCACAGTGCACATCAATGGTGAGGCTTCTCGAAGCTGTCTCACTCCCATGAGCGCGGCCGCGGGAAAAGAGGTCACAACCATAGAAGGGCTGAGCGAAAACGGAACGCATCCAGTGCAACGTGCGTGGGAGCAAATTCAAGTGCCGCAATGTGGTTACTGCCAGAGCGGTCAAATCATGCAGGCCGTCGCTCTGCTGAAAAAGAAACCGCGGCCCACCGATCAGGACATTGAAGAAGCGATGTCCGGCAATATCTGCCGGTGTGGGACTTATCAGCGGATTCGTCAAGCGATTAAGATCGCCGCGAATCAGAAAGCCGGGGCGAAAGCATGAGCAATCGTGTTCAACTTGCATCGCGCCGGGATTTTCTCACCGGCATGTTCTCGGCCGGTGCTCTCATCCTTGGCGCGCGATTCATTCCGGCTGAAACGGCGGAAGTGCAGGTCACTTCAGAAACGGAAAAAGCCACGTGGCATCCGAACGTATGGGTCGGATTGAACAGTGACGGCTCGGTGGTGATTGTTGCGCACCGATCCGAGATGGGCACGGGCATTCGTACCAGCTTGCCCATGGTGCTCGCGGACGAAATGGAAGCCGATTGGAGCCGGGTTCGTGTCGAGCAGGCGATCGGAAGCGAGAAGTATGGTTCGCAAGATACCGACGGTTCTTGTTCTATCCGCGATTTCTACGATACGATGCGTGAGGCCGGCGCAACCGCGCGAGCCATGCTCGTGAATGCCGCGGCCGAACACTGGCGCGTGCCTCTCGATGAGTGCCAAGCCCAGAATCATCAGGTTCTCCATGCGAAATCCGGCCGAAAGCTCGGTTATGGTGAGCTGGCCGCCGCTGCCGCGAACCAGCCGTTGCCGCACAACAGCACGATTCATTTAAAGAAGACCTCCGAGTTCCGCTACATCGGCAAAGGCGTTCCTAGCGTCGATTTAAAGGATTTCTGCACCGGTCGCGCCGTGTACGGTTTCGACGTACACGTGCCCGGAATGGTGTATGCATCTGTTGAGCGCGCTCCGGTTCTTGGAGGCGCACTCAGATCTTTCGACGATTCCCAGGCGAAAGCGGTCAAAGGCGTCCAGCAGACAGTCGTCATTGAGCACGCTAAACCGCCTTACAAGTTTCAGGCATTAGGCGGTGTCGCTGTCATCGCCGACAATACCTGGGCGGCCGCGCAGGGCAGAAAGAAATTGAAAGTGGAATGGGACTTCGGGCCTAACGCCATCGTCCAAACCGATACCTATAAACGCAATCTGATTGCGACTGCTAACAAGCCGCAGAAAGTTGTTCGTAAAGTCGGACATGTAGATAACGCGTTTCAGGGCGCGTCGAAAATTCTCGAGGCGACCTATTACACGCCGCTGCTCGCGCACGCATCCATGGAGCCGCCCGCAGCGGTGGCTGTTTACCGCGACGGAAAAGTCGAGACGTGGGCTGCGACCCAAAGTCCACAAGACGTTCAGAAGACCGTAGCCGAAGCGCTCGGAATCAAACCCGAAGATGTAACGTGCCATGTCACGTTGCTCGGCGGTGCCTTCGGCCGGAAATCCAAGCCCGACTATGTCGCCGAAGCGGCAATTTTGTCGAAAAAGATTGGCAAGCCAGTCAAGATAGCCTGGACCCGCGAAGAAGATATCCGTTTCGATTTCTATCATTCGACGTCGGCGATGTACTTCAAAGGCGGTCTCGATACGTCCGGCAAACCCATCGCCTGGCTGCAGCGGTCTGCGTTTCCGCCGATTGGCTCGACGTTCGATGGCAAGTCCGAATACGGCGACGACGGCGAGTTAGAGATGGGCTGGACAGACGTTCCCTTTGCGATCCCAAATTTCCAAGCAGAGAACGGTCCGGCGAAGGCGCCGGTCCGCATAGGGTGGCTGCGATCGGTGGCAAACATCTATCACGCTTTCGGCGTGCAATGCTTTGTCGATGAACTTGCGCATGCCGCCGACCAGGATCCGATTGAATATTGGCTCGCTTTGCTCGGTCCGGCACGCAAGCTCGATTTCAAGGGAGAAGTCGAAAAATTCGGCAATTACGGAAAGCCGCTAACCGA
This sequence comes from Acidobacteriaceae bacterium, assembly GCA_019240405.1. Lineage (GTDB taxonomy): Bacteria > Acidobacteriota > Terriglobia > Bryobacterales > Bryobacteraceae > Bog-105. The sequence goes on along the minus strand of JAFAYL010000020.1, from coordinate 28,332 downwards.
ATATCCGTTCGATACGGCGCGCCTACGTCGTGTTGTAGAGATCGTTGCTGACCGCTCCGGCTGGGCCAATAAGAGAACAAATAAACGGGCCGTTGGTTTTGCTGCGCATCGCAGCTTTCTCACCTACGTCGCGGCCGTCGCAGAACTCGATATCGGTTCGGATGGCAAGGTGCGGATCCCGCGGATCGATATGGCGGTCGATTGCGGACCGGTGATCAATCCGGACCGCGTCAAAGCCCAGTTTGAAGGCGCTGCCGTCTTCGGAGCGAGCGTTGCGCTTCTCGGTGACATCAACCTCGCCGATGGGCGCGTGCAGGAAGGCAACTTCGATAAGTACCCAGTAGCGCGCATGAACGATGCGCCAGTAGAAACGCACGTCTACCTGGTCCCAACTGAAGATGCCCTACCGACCGGAGCGGGAGAGCCCGGCGTGCCGCCCATGTCGCCCGCGATCTACAACGCCGTTTTCGCAAGCACAGGAAAACGGTTTCGCGAGTTGCCGCTGAGAAAGCAGAAGCTCGTCTAACCGAAAGAATCGCAACTAAACTGAACGTCCGAGGCCTAGCAAACTGCAAGCTAGCCCCGCGAATGCAGGAGTCCGTCCTGAGTCACTGAATAGCGGCTCCCTCATTGATCTAATAGAAGTTCTATGAAACTTCAGAGCTATACCATCACCCAAGGCAAGGAACGCGCGGGCGCTCGTTCATTTTTCAAAGCGATCGGATTCACGGATGAAGATCTGAAGAAGCCGATCATCGGGATCGCCAATACCTGGATCGGCACCATGCCCTGCAACTACAATCTGCGCGAACTAGCTGTGGATGTCGCGGCGGGCATTCGCGAAGCCGGCGGCACTCCGATGGAATTCAATACGATCGCGATCAGCGACGGCATCACGATGGGTACGGAAGGAATGAAAACGTCTCTCGTCAGCCGAGAAGTGATCGCCGACTCGATTGAGCTTGTCGCGCGCGGATACATGTTCGACGGAATCGTTGCGATGGTTGCCTGTGACAAAACGATCCCTGGCGCTGCGATGGCTCTGCTTCGTCTCAATGTTCCAGGCGTGATTTTTTACGGTGGAACAATTCTGCCGGGCAAATATAACGGCCGGGACATCACGGCTCAAGATGTGTTCGAGGCAATTGGTGCAAACGCAGCCGGGCGCATCAGCGATCAAGAGCTGCTCGAAATCGAGAATCGCGCCTGCCCGGGGCCTGGCGCGTGCGGCGGCCAATTCACAGCAAACACAATGTCGACCGTGATGGAGATAATCGGGCTCTCCCCAATGGGTATGAACTCCATTCCGCAAGTAGACCAGCGCAAGCACGGCGTCGCGCATCAGTGCGGAGAAGTCATCATGAATGCTGTGCGCAACAATCTGCGGCCGCGCGACATCGTGACGCGCGCTGCCATCGATAACGCGATTGCAAGCGTCGCGGCCTCTGGCGGTTCTACCAACGCTGTCCTTCACCTGCTCGCCATGGCTCGAGAAGCTGGTATACCACTCAGCATTGACGATTTTCAGGAGCTCAGCAGCAGGACTCCCTTGTTAGCGGATCTGAAGCCGGCAGGAAAATACACCGCGGCCGATGTGGATAAAGCGGGAGGAATACCCGTGATTGCAAAGCGCCTTTACGACGGAGGCTATGCGCACGCAGATGTAGTTACAGTCACCGGCAAAACCTTCCGCGAGCATGTTCAATCGGTAACTGAAACTCCGGGCCAGGACGTGATCCGGACACTCGAGAACCCTATCAAGAAATCCGGCGGAATCGTGATCTTAAAAGGCTCGCTCGCGCCTGAAGGATGCGTGATCAAGGTGACCGGTCTCGACCGGAGATCCCAAACAGGTCCGGCGCGTGTCTTCGATAGTGAAGAAGCCGCTATGGATGCAGTAGTCCATGGAAAAATCAAAGCGGGCGATATTGTCGTCATTCGCTATGAAGGGCCAAGAGGTGGTCCGGGAATGCGCGAGATGCTCGGAGTTACGGGCGCGATCGTAGGAGCAGGATTATCGGAAAGCGTAGCGCTCGTCACAGACGGACGTTTCAGTGGAGCGACGCGCGGCTTCATGGTGGGGCACGTTGCGCCTGAGGCGGCAGTAGGCGGACCGATTGCCGTCGTCCGCGATGGCGACTCCATTTCCATCAACATCGAGACGCGCCAGATCAGCTTGGATATTCCCGTCGCGGAGATTCACGACCGCCTTTCGAAATTCGAACGTCCAGCGCCCAAGTACACGACGGGCGTCATGGCGAAATACGTCGCATTAGTCGGTTCGGCCTCCGAAGGTGCTGTAACCTCTCCGACAGCGCTTTAACACGTGTACCCTAGCTCAATAAACATCACTCCCTATCTCGAGGATTCCTCCGGCTATCGTGGCGAAGCCGAACAGGTCTTCACACCCTCGAATGTTTCGCAAGTGCGCGACATTGTCGATGACGCGCGCGCGCAGCGGATCCCCCTGACGATTGCTGGGGCGGGAACAGGTCTGACCGGCGCGCGCGTTCCTCACGGGGGTTGGGTCATCTCGCTCGAACGGTTTCGCACAATTGAAATCGGCCGCGGAAAAGCGCGCTGCGGAGCGGGTGCAATTTTGAGCGACCTCCATGAAGCGGCCGCGCGAACAAAGCAGTTTTTCGGCCCGAATCCGACCGAGGCTTCAGCCTGCATCGGAGGCGTCATTAGCACGAACGCAGGCGGTGCTCGTAGCTTCCGCTACGGATCCGTGCGGCGGCATGTGCTCGCGCTGGAAGTCACGTTCATGGACGGGCAAACACGCGATTTCAAGCGCGGGGATCGTGTCGATTTCCCGATCCGAAATATTCGAACTCCGGGAACAACCAAAAGCGCTGCCGGCTACTATCTCCAGCCGAATCTTGAATGGGTGGATCTTCTTGCTGGTAGCGAAGGCACGCTCGGCATCGTCACGCAAGCCGAATTGCAGCTCTTCGAGGAGCCCGCCGCCATCCTGAGCGGCGTTGTCTTTTTCGCTACTTCGGATGCAGCATTGAGAGCCGTCGAAGCCTGGCGGCCCATCCACGAGCTGCGCGTGCTCGAATTCATGGACGGCCACTCTCTCGCGCTCCTTCGGTCGGGATATCCCGAAATACCCACGCACGCGGGTGCCGCACTTTTGATCGAGCAGAATCTCCGATCGGAAAACGACGAGGAGGTCGATCTCTGGACGGCTCGTCTTGCTGATGCGAAGGCATTTGAACAGGAATCATGGTTTGGCTTCACAGCCGCAGATCACGAGCGTTTCCGCGAGTTTCGTCACACCCTCCCGGCCATGGTCCTCGATATGGTGCGCCGGAATGGCTTCCCAAAATTCGGCACTGATTTTGCCGCTCCGCTCGACCGCAATCGCGATTTATATGCTTACTACGTCCAGCGCTGCGAAGAGCTTTTCCCCGGGCGATATGTGATCTTCGGTCACGTTGGAGACGCGAACGTTCACGTGAATTTACTGCCTGCGAACCACGAGCAGGCAAAGCAAGCCGAACATTTGATCACCGACTTCGCGTGTTTCGTCGTTTCCCTTGGAGGAACTGTGGCCGCCGAGCATGGAATCGGGAAAATCAAGACCGACCTGCTGAAGCTGATGTATTTGCCAGATGAGATCGAGGCGATGCGCGAAGTCAAGCGGCGTCTCGATCCCGATTGGCTGCTAGGGCGGGGGAACATTTTCGAGCCGTAGCGGTGTCCCATGAGCCTTAAGAAAACTTCAAGCGGAGCGCTTACGCGCGTTGCGTTGTTGCGCGGAATCAATCTCGCTGGCAGAAACCGGCTTCCGATGAAAGGGCTGATCGAAATTTTCGGCGCAGCCGGATGCACCGATGTCTCGACTTACATCCAGAGTGGAAACGTTCTCTTCAACGCGCCTGCTGCTCTCATTAAGCGCTTGCCTGAAGTTATTACCGAACAAATTGCAGCACGGTTTGGCTGTCGAGTCCCCGTCATCTTGCGCACGTCTAATCAGATCGCGCGTATCATCAGTGAAAATCCGTTTCTGAAGATGGGTAAGCCCGAGAGCACGCTTCACGTCTACTTCCTCGCAAATGAGCCGGATGCATCCACCGTGCGGAGTCTCGATCCGGACAGATCTCCGCCGGACGCCTTTCGAGTGCTCAATCGCGAAATTTATTTGCACCTGCCGAATGGGATGGGCCGCACCAAACTGTCAAATGTGTATTTCGATGCCAAACTCGCGACCACAAGCACAGCGAGAAATTGGGCGACGGTACTCAAGCTGTATGAGCTGATGCAGCCTTGACTCAATTCGCGGACCGATAATAGTAATGAGACAGCCGATGTCGTTGATGCTAGAGATCGTTCTGCCGAAAAATCAAATAGCAAAGATCGCTCGCAAATATGAGATGAAGGAATTATTGATCTTCGGATCCGCTTCACGAGGTGAGCTCAATCCAAACAGCGACATCGATTTACTTGTGGAGTTTTTGCCTCAAGCGGAGATCACACCCTTCCGCCATTCCGCTGCTGAACGTGAGCTTTCGGCGCTGCTCGGCCGAAGAGTCGATCTAGTCTCTAAACGGGCGCTCCGAACCGGCGCTTCGAGACGAGATCTTGTCACGGGCACGCCTTGTTTTCGCAGCGTGACCCGTTGTCGTACTGGATTGGGTAGATGGTGTTCTGGTTGGCGGATTTGGCCGGTTCTGGCCGATGTTCCTGACACATGTAACATCCTGAGGCTGCCATCTTTATAAAGTCGCTGTAGTGACTCATGAAGTCGTTGTAGTGACTCCTGGATGGAAGCACAGATTAAGGACGATGCCGGATTATGTAAAACTCATCCCCTAGTAATTCCCAACGCTCGAGCGCTGGCTGCAACGATGGAAAGGGACACGACAGATTGATGCAGGAACTAAAGAAACCCTCTAAGTCCGACAACTTCCTGAAGCATGTGGAACTCATCAGTGTATCTATCGTTGCCCTATCCCTTTGGTTCGCCGCCATCTTCTCCTTTGTCTGGATACTATTCGGAACCGGAGGCGACCAACAGACAAGGTTAGCAAGGGTGATCAAGGGAATGAATGTGAATTGGAAAATAGGACTGCTTCTATTAATACCGCTCTTCTACCGGACGGTTAGGGAGATTTTGGAACGCATGGAGGAAGGGCCGTTAGGGACGAAGTTCCCGAATCCTAAAGTACCCAAAACGGACACACCGGATTCCGAGGAAGAGACAAGGCCGACTATCGGGCAGGAGAAATAGTGCCAACGACGCTTGTGAATCCTCAGAAATACAAGAAGTTCATGTATTCAACTACGCCCAAAAAGAAACGGCTAGGCATCGAGATTGAAGCTAATATTCCTGTAGATATATACATCGTGCAAGTCTCCGACTTACAAGACTGGAGAGATAGCCGCGACTACGGAGGAATTAGCTTTCAATCGACAAAACTGGTTGATGCTCAGATCAACATTCCAAAAGGTTTTGAATCAGACTGGTACCTCATTATTGAGAACCCCAACGAAAAGCCAGCGGCGGTGCATTATGACCTCTTTGATCTGTGAACTTTGACTCTCGGACCTTCGATTAAATGCACCTTACGACACAACGCTACTTTCGCCCCATATATGTATTAATTGTGGAGGGCACCATCGTTTCAGATTCCATGACTTGCAGACGGCGCGATGCAACACAAAAAAGGGCCGCCGTCAGATGAGGAATCGGTGTTGGTTTGCCTTGCTTCTCACTGCATATACAATCTCGATGTCTTCACAGGAGCCGCCGAGCTCCACCTCACCTCGAAAGGGAATCCCGGCTGGTACTAATCGCCGATTCGAATACCTGCGCAGGCCTTTCGACGCCAACGTGGAAAATGTTGGACCGTACTTCCAAGGTCACGACGTAGAAGCCATATACAAAAGATTAGTAACCGCGAAAGACGCTTTGAAGAAGGAAGAATTTGAAACCGCCGCTGAGTTTGAAAAACGAAAAGAAACTACGGCAAGCCGCCCCATCTTGGGTTCGCTAACCACATCGAGCACCTTCGCATTCCGGCTTCCCATGGCTTCAGAAGGTTCGACGGATGGCTGGACGGCCGAATACGATGCTGACGGCCAAGCTTGGACAATTGCAGTGGAACCAAGTCATACCACCTTCGTTGAAAGTGATCGACGCGAGCTCGACACGCTGAATTTAAAGGAGACGCTGCTCTCGAACCGAAATTATGCTGGGACGAATGCCTTTGGTGCAAGAAGAAACGTAGAGAGCGTGTCCATCGAGGTTTACGGGGTGGCGTTTCGGCCACTCAGTAAATTGACTATAGAATACGGCGGGGCGCCGATGCCACCCGCAACGGCTAAACAACTGAAGCCGCATCTTCGGGGACTGTTGGTCTGCACACTTGAAGAACCTGTGTTGCTGCGACATTTTCATGGGCATGTGCCAACAATTGACGATCCGTTTGAATCCGTTACGGAAGAGAAATACCTCAATATCCAGTTACAGCAATTTTGGGTATTCGACGCTCAGTCCGGCCGTGTATTAATAAAGCTCAAGCCCACGTCAGGCGTGCCTACCGAGCCGTGAACGTGAATATTTCGACAGCACTGCTGGGCGAACTGAATATTGCCGATCACATCTGCCACTGCGGCTACTTTAAGACATTCTCGCCATTGCCCTTGCATTTGCTGAGTTCGCTGTGAAATAGGTTTCGAGTCTTTCAGGTTTAGTCACCTGCTTCAAGGCGCGGGCGCGAGTTGAAAGAACACGAGGCCACTGTGCCGTTAATGATATCGGTTTACCCACGATAGTCCGGCACACCCTCGGTCAACTCACGCAAGCTCCGGTCGTACGGCGCTCGCGCGATGCCGCGCTCGGTGATAATTGCTGAGACATACCGGTTCGGCGTTACGTCGAAAGCGGGATTTGCGGCCTTGATCCCTTCGGGAGCCAACTGCATTCCCCGCAAATGAGTGACTTCCGCAGCGGCTCTCTCTTCGATCGGTATGTCATCCCCTGATACGAGCGTTAGATCGAGCGTCGAAATGGGCGCCGCAACATAGAATGGCACGCTGTTTTCTTTAGCCAGCACAGCCAGACTATACGTTCCAATTTTGTTCGCGACATCACCATTGGCAGCGATGCGGTCCGCGCCAACTATTACACAGCCGATGCGGCCGCTCTTCAAAAAATGACCGGCCATGTTGTCTGTGATGAGAGTTGTATCGATTCCATCCTGCTGCAGCTCCCAAACGGTGAGCCGCGCCCCTTGCAAAAACGGCCGCGTTTCGTCGGCAAAGACGTCGATCTTCTTTCCCATATGCACCGCCTCGCGAATCACGCCGAGCGCCGTACCGAAGCCAGCCGTGGCGAGCGCCCCGGCATTACAGTGCGTCAGAACCGTCTTTCCATCCGGTACCAACGCGGCGCCATGGCGTCCAATTGCCTTGTTAATCGCGATATCTTCCTCGCGAATTTTGCGCGCTTCTTCGACCAATCGAGCACGGATCGTTTCGTCTCCAAGGTGTCGAACCGTGCTATAGACACGCTGCATGCGATCGATAGCCCAAAACAAATTCACTGCCGTCGGACGCGTTTCTCGAAGCGCCTTGCAGATAACGGGCATGTCCCGATCGAGGTCATCCGATTGCAGAGAGCCGAGCGCAACGCCCATTGCGGCAGCTACACCGATCGCAGGTGCGCCGCGAATTACCATATTCCGTATCGCGTCGGCCACTTCAACGTAACTACGGCAAGTCACGTAAACCGTTTCGCCCGGCAGCCGCGTCTGGTCGATCATCACGACGCCCTCCGGCTTCCATTCGATCGTCTCGAATGTGTTTTCGCTCAGAACAGCGGTCGGACGCATCAGTGTTTCAGGTGCTTGGTCGCGATGAGAGCGACGACAAACACGAAATTATAAGAGCTGTGCATCAGCGTTGAAGGGATAATCGAGTTCGTTCGCGCGCGAATCCATCCAAATACAGCGCCGGCTAACGACACTGCGACGACATACTGCCATGCCCATGAGTATTCGGGCGCATGCAATGATCCGAAGAGCGCGGCCGTAATCAGAATTCCGGCGAACAATCCGAACGTGCGCGAAAGAAGAGGTTGCAGAAACCCGCGAAAGAGCAGCTCTTCGAATAGCGGCGCGAGAGTCACAGCGAGAATGCTGAACAACGCCAAATTCACTGGCGATTTCAAAAATCTATCGAGCGGTGAGGGCACCTGCGGGGTATGTAACAGCGAGGCCAGAAGAGAAATAACGAACGCGAGCGCGGCACCGCCGAGCGCCACAACGCCTAGATTCATTCGAACGCGCCGCCAGCCCAACGCAGAAAAGACGGCTCTCCCATAGCGGATGCTCAACGTGAAATGCAGCCCCAGATAAACCAATGCATAGAATGCAAGCTGAACCGGCAAGAGCAGCGGCGTTGGATCGTCCCTTAGGTCCGGACGTAGCGCCACAAGAACACCGCTTGCAAGAACAATGAGCGCGGCTGAGGCAGCGATGAAACCCATGAGCAGCAGCAAATCTGTGTAATTCCAGACTGGATCGCGCGGAGGTGACGGAACGGCGTCGATAACTGGATGGACTTGCGAACTGTCTCCAGACTCAGGCAGCATTCCCGTACTCGTTGAATGATCTTCCATCGAACTAGGCGGCCGTGCCTGCCTTTGCGGCCTTGCGCAAAGCATGTGCAGTGTGGCTTCGACTATCTGACATTACCTGCTCAGGCGTGCCCGCTGCGACAACATAGCCGCCGCTCTCGCCGCCTTCCGGGCCCAAGTCGATAAGATAATCGGCGCTTCGAATTACATCCATTTGATGCTCGATCACTAGAACCGTGTTTCCAAGATCCACTAGCCGCTGCAAAACATCGAGCAAGTGCCGGACATCGTCAAAGTGCAGTCCAGTGGTCGGCTCGTCGAGTAAATAGAATGTCCGGCCGGTTTGCCTTTTGCTCAGTTCTTTCGCCAGCTTGATACGCTGCGCCTCACCGCCCGAAAGTGTTGTCGAGGATTGGCCCAGATGAATATAGCCAAGCCCTACCTCAACCAATGTTTTGAGTTTCGCCTGAATCTGAGGAATATTCGCGAGCAGCTCTAGAGCTTCGTCGGCACTCGATTCGAGCAAATCGGCGATGCTCTTATCGCGATATCTCACCTGCAGAGTTTCCAGGTTGTAGCGGCGCCCGCGGCACACATCGCAAGTGACGTACACGTCGGGAAGAAAGTTCATCTCTACGCGCTTGAGTCCGTCACCTTGGCACGCTTCGCATCGCCCGCCCTTCACGTTGAAGCTGAACCGGCCTGCTTTATAACCGCGCTCGCGAGACTCGGGCAACATCGCATATAGCTCGCGAATCGGTGTAAATAAGCCCGTATAGGTCGCGGGATTCGAGCGCGGTGTGCGGCCGATCGGCGATTGATCGATCTCGATAACCTTATCGATATTGTCCAGACCGAGAATGGCATCGTGAGCGCCGGGCTGTTGAGTGGAGCCGTAAACTTCCTTCGCGAGAGCGCGGTACAAAATATCGTGAACCAGTGTGGATTTGCCGCTACCCGAGACACCCGTAACCACGATGAAAGTCCCAAGCGGAAAACCCACATCAATCCGCTTCAGGTTATGCTCGCGCGCGCCCTTAACCGTAAGCCTCAATCCGTTTCCTGTGCGGCGCACGGGCGGCGGATCAATTGATAGATGGCCTGAAAGATATTTTCCGGTTAGCGATTGAGCCGTCCTCATCACTTGCGCCGGGCTGCCCTCCGCGATGAGAGATCCGCCCAATCGACCCGCGCGAGGGCCGAGGTCAATCACATGGTCGGCGCGCTCAATCGTCTCAGCGTCATGCTCGACAACCAAAACCGTGTTACCCAAATCCCGCAGATGATGAAGTGTGTCAAGGAGGCGTCCATTGTCGCGGGGGTGAAGGCCGATCGAAGGCTCGTCGAGAACGTACAGCACTCCGCGCAACTTCGATCCGATCTGGGTAGCGAGTCGAATGCGCTGCGCTTCACCTCCTGAGAGCGTGGCCGAAGATCGGTCGAGACTCAGATAATCGAGCCCCACTGCGCAGAGAAACTCGAGCCGGTTTTGAATCTCTTCAACAACACGCCCAACCACCTTCAATTCCCGGTCACTGAACTGCCAGCTCTGAACAAGCGGCCGCGCGCGCGCGATTGACAGCTCCGTAAAGTCGGCTATCGAGATCCCCTTTACGCGTACGGCAAGACTTTCGGGCCTGAGTCTTCGTCCCTTGCAGTCCGGGCATGTTGTCGGTGACATGTAATCCATCAGCCACTCGCGATAGCCTTCGCTTGCGCGCTGGTAACTCTCATCCAGCAGCTTCAGAATCCCGGGAAATTGCGCATTACCATCCACCAGTAGCGTCCGAGCTCGCGCTGGCAGCTCTTCAAACGGCCGCGTGAGATCGATCCTGAATTTCTCGGCCGCGTCGGTGAGATTCGAAATCATGTACGACGACGTAGAGCCTGGTCCAAGGCCGCCGTCTAGCAAAGGCTTCGAAGGATCGGTAATCACTTTCACTTGATCGAATGCCCACGTGCTGCCAACACCATTGCACGTTTCACACGCCCCGTACGGGCTGTTAAAAGAAAACGATCGAGGCTCCAGCTCAGGAATGCTCGTGCCGTCGTTTGGACATGCGAGTCTCTCGGAATACAGCCTCTCTAGTCCATCGATGACGGCCACGATCACTAGTCCGTATGCCCATTTGAGTGCGGTCTGAATCGAGCTCTCGAGACGCCGGTCGATCCCGGGCCTTACCATAAGTCGGTCAATCACTACTTCGATGCTGTGATTCTTGCGCTTATCCAGCTTTACAGGCTCGTCTAACGCAAGAAGCTGGCCATCGACGCGCGCCCGAAACCCAGCCTTCGCAATTGCCGCCAGCTCCTTCTTGTACTCGCCTTTGCGTCCGCGTGCAATCGGCGCGAGTATCATGATGCGCTCGTTCTGGTGCGTCGCGAATACTTGCTCCAGGATCTGCGATCCAGTTTGGCGCGCAATTTCCGCCCCGCAGAAAGGGCAGTGCGGAATTCCGATCGAAGAATAAAGAAGACGGAGGTAATCGTAAATCTCAGTGATGGTCCCCACGGTCGAGCGCGGGCTGCGCGATGTAGTTTTTTGCTCGATCGAAATTGCGGGACTCAACCCATCGATGCAATCGACCTCCGGCCGCTCCATCTGATCCAGAAACTGGCGCGCATAGGGCGACAGAGTTTCCACATATCGCCGCTGTCCTTCCGCGTAAATTGTGTCGAACGCGAGCGAACTCTTCCCAGATCCGCTCAGTCCCGTTATGACTGTGAATGTATTTCGCGGAATCTCGACGTCGATATTCTTAAGATTGTGCTGGCGCGCGCCATGCACAGAAATTCGATCAAGCATGTTGAGCTGCGAACAAGAGCGGCAGACCTATCGGATGGAGTTCTACTTCTATTCTCTTTCATGCGGATGTGAGGTCCTCGAAATCCTCCCAAGCTCATAAAAATCAATACTGAAGGTCGCTAAGATGTCTGCATGTGGCACTACGCTGCCTCATCCCGCTAGAGGCTGGAAATGGCGAAAAATTTCAAAGACTTGTCAGAGCGCGAGATCCTCGCCTTGGCTGTCTCGCTTGAAGAAGAGGACGGCCGCATCTATGGAGAATTCGCCGAAGGCCTGCGCGAACACTATCCTGCGACCGCTCGAATGATGGACGAAATGCAAGCCGAGGAGTCTGAGCACCGTGCAAGGCTCCTCGATATGTATCGCAGCCGTTTCGGCGATCACATCCCCTTCATCCGGCGCCAGGACGTGAAAGGGTTTGTCTCGCGAACGCCGGTCTGGCTCGTCGAACCGGTGGGACCTAAAGCCGTGCGCAAATCAGTCGAATCGATGGAATCGGAAACGCGGCGTTTCTACGCGCTCGCTATGGAAAAGGTCACCGATGCATCCACGCGAAAGCTGCTTGGCGATCTGGCCGAGGCCGAAGTGAAACATTCTGCGACAGCAGAAACTTTTGAAAAGCAGGAACTCACGCCACAGATCCGGAAGCAAGAGGAAGAGGCATACCGGCGGACCATCGTCCTTCAATTCATTCAACCTGGTTTAGCAGGTTTGATGGATGGTTCCGTGTCGACGCTTGCGCCACTGTTTGCAGCCGCATTTGCAACTCACAACAGCAGAGATGCATTCCTGGTGGGGCTCGCCGCATCCGTCGGGGCAGGGATTTCTATGGGGTTCGCAGAAGCGCTTTCTGATGACGGTTCGCTCACCGGGCGCGGGCGGCCGATGATTCGCGGCGCTGTTACCGGCGTGATGACTACCGCAGGTGGAATCGGCCACACGCTTCCGTATCTTATTGCCGATTTCCGCGTGGCCACCACTATTGCGGTGATCGTCGTGGCGGTTGAGCTTGGCATTATCAGTTGGGTTCGTGAACACTACATGGAAACTCCGTTTATCCGCGCCGCGCTTCAAGTTGTGTTGGGAGGCGTCCTCGTGTTCGCGGCTGGATTATTGATCGGGAAATCATAGGAAGGGCCCGGCTTGTGACGGCCAAGGAGGTTATCATTTGCAAGAAAGCGTTGCTACGGTAGGAATGATCGAGTATCAGGACGCTAGTCCGGAAGTGCGCGAGGTCTACGACGACATCATGGCGACGCGCAAGACAGACTCGGTGACAAACTTTTGGAAAACGATCGCCCGAGACCCGATCACATTACGGCGCACTTGGGGCAGCATAAAGGAGATCATGGCTCCGGGCGCATTGGATGCGTTGACGAAGGAGTTGATCTACGTAGCAGTGAGTACCGCGAATCAATGCCACTACTGCATCGCCTCTCATACGGCATCGGCGCGGAAGAAAGGCATGACGGATGAGATGTTCGCGGAGTTAATGGCCGTCATCGGAATGGCTAACGAGACGAATAGCCTCGCTGCCGGCTATCAGGTCGAAATTGACGAGCAGTTCAAGTCTTCTGGTTGCTAATGGTTCGCTAGCTCGTTGTCGTAGATAAACGATAGTTCCTCGAGATGTAAACGCGCCAAACGCTGTTGAGCTTCGAGTTCAAAAACAGGTGCTTCTGTTCCCCCTTTGAATTCGTCGTAAGCCGCAGCTGTGCAAAGATCTCGATACCGCTTCCACTCATTTTCAATTCTGTCGAATTCTGCCACACGTTCAGGCGCTGATAGAGGCATTCCTGTTGGACCGGAAATCGGCATCTCACCTGGCCCGAGCGGACGCGCGAGACCGAGCATTTCTCGCAGCGCGGAAGTGAAGGCTGCATAATTTCCTTGCGTCTTATCGATCTCCGCATTCAAGCATTTCTCTGCCGCGAACGTTGTATCGGCATTCGGGCAATCGCCAGCTTTCTCTCTGGCCCTTTCGGCATCCAATGCCGCCCTCGCCCTCGTTCTCAGTTCGTTCCGGGCGGCCCGCCAATGCTCCATCTCACTCTGATACTTCACCTGTTCAGGAGTCTTATGCTTCGATTCCTTCCCGGTTTGTGAACGAGCCATAACCACCAAAACAGTCAAAAGCGATAGACAGATTCCTATCGGCATGTTCCAATCCGCCTCGTTATGGGCAAATGCTCAGCACAGTGCTCTCGGTCGGAAGGATGTCGTGCCACTGATGAATAAGCTTCTTGTAAGCGTATCCCACTGATCGGATGTTCCGGTCCAGATCGCACAGTCCCAGCGGACTTACCCGCCCGTTGTCCTCGCGTAATCCTGTATCCCAGTCGACCTGATCCTGGAGACTGTACCATGTGAAACCGATAATGGGAACCCCGTCCTGTTTCAGGCGGTGCACATTCGCCCATTCCTTGTACAGCCAGTTAACCGCGTCTGGATCGTCGTAGTTTGTCTCAGTGTGCATCACCGGCAGGCAATACCGAGCGAAGTATTGATGAGTAATTGGGTAATACCCAAAAATTTCACCCGATAAACTGATGCTGCCATCCGCATGCACAAGATTCTCGTTTGTGGCATAGTAATCATTCCCCATCACGCATCGGTTCTTTAAATGGTGTTGAAGAAACCAGTGATACTCGTCGCGAGTCATGCCGTTGTCAAGCAAGTATTCATATACGGTTGCATTCAAGTGATGGCCGTAAGTCAGATCGAGTGATAGAAAGCGTTTCTCGTTGAATCTCCGGGCGTGGCTCTCGCAATCCGGCCGTTCGGGGTGAAAATATTGCGTCGATTCGCTCTGAATGAAGATGGCATCGGAACGCACTTCGAGAATGGCGTGCATCGCCAAGACATTCGCTTGGCAAAGATTCTTCAGAGCGGTGACGAAGGCGCGATCACTTTTCAGCCGCTCGTTCCACCATCCAAATTGGGCTGAAAACGTTGCGGCAATAAAGATTTCGTTGATCGGTGTGTAAAACCGAACCCAGTGAAAGCGCTCTGCGAACGCCTTCGCGTATTCGGCAAACAAGTGCGGCCAATCAGTATTTTGAAAATCGCCAATCCAGTTCGGCACGCCGAAATGGCACAAATCGGCGATAACAGTGATCCCTTGCTCCTCGAGGGCTCGGAAGGTTTCATCAGCGAAGTCCCACTCATACTGGCCCGCTCCGGTATGCGCTGCGAAGTAGGGCGGCCCATAGCGGAGGTATCGGATTCCCAGCTCGTCGAGCAGCCGGAAGTCATCGCGCCACCGGTCGTAATGTTTCGTCTTCTCCATCTCGTCCTGGCGGATGGTTTTCCCTTTCCACTCAATCGTGGGATAGCTATTTTCGATGCCGGTTGCAAACATGAAGTGCGCCATTGGTGCCCCCTATGGAAGGGTAATTGATGCGAATCTCAAGTCACAGCGAGAAACGCTTTCGGCGCCGATTGACTCTCAAAAAGGGAATCTCATGGCGAAAACAGTAAGTGACTTATTGGTTGGACGCTTGATTGACTGGGGAGTCGACACAATCTTCGGTTTTCCGGGCGATGGCGTTAATGGAATATTCGAGGCCCTCCGCACAAACCAGGAGAAAATCAAATTCATCCAGGTCCGGCACGAGGAGGCCGCCGCTCTCGCCGCCTGCGGCTACGCCAAATACACAGGCCGGCTGGGTGTCTGTCTCGCGACTTCAGGTCCGGGAGGTATTCATCTGCTCAATGGACTCTACGACGCTAAGTGCGATGGCCAGCCCGTACTTGCGATCACGGGACACACATTTCACGATCTGATCGGCACGCATTACCAGCAGGACGTCGATCTCGATAAATTATTCATCGACGTCGCGGCATACAACCAGCGCGTCATGGGGCCGGCGCATGTGATTAATGTCACGGACGAAGCGATCAAAACAGCTCTCGCCTACCGTACGGTTGCCCATATCACAATTCCGAAGGATATCCAGGATTGGACCTCGTCGCAGGACGAGCGTTCACGGGCGAATATTCCCAAGCACAGCTCCGAAACCTATACAGCCGCTCACTCCGTTCCCCCGCCGGAAGCTCTGCAGGCGGCGGCTGACCTGATTAATAAAGGTTCGAAGATCGCAATATTAGCTGGCCGCGGGTGCCTGAAAGCGCGCGAGGAAGTGATCGAGCTTGCGAAGACAGTTGCCGGGCCAATTGTTAAGCCACTTCTCGGAAAGGCGGTCGTGCCCGACAAAAGCCCTTACACGACGGGCGGCATCGGCCTTCTCGGCACCGCACCTTCGCAGGATGCACTCGAGGAATGCGACACCCTGATCATCGCAGGCTCAAGCTTTCCTTACATTGAGTTCTATCCCAAGCCGGGCAAAGCGAAATCCATTCAAATCGATGTCTCTCCCACGCGTATCGGACTGAGGCACCCTGTCGACGTCGGTTTGATCGGAGATTGCCGCGCGGTGTTGCGAGCCTTGCTTCCGCTTCTGAAGCGAAAAAAAGATGACTCATTTTTGAAGAAATCTCAGAAGCGCATGGAGAGCTGGAACAAGCTCATGGAAGAGCGTGGCACGCGAACCGACATGCCCATGAAGCCGCAGGTCGTTACTTACGAATTAAACAAGCTCTTGGAGCGCAACGCGATTGTCTCAGCGGACAGCGGCACCATCGCCACTTGGGCCGCACGTTACATCGACATGCGGGATGATATGCAGTTTTCCTTATCGGGATCGTTGGCCACAATGGCGAACGGTTTACCTTACAGCATCGGTGCTGCGGTCGCTTATCCTGACCGGCAAGTCGTCTGCATTGTCGGCGACGGCGGGCTCACAATGCTGATGGGTGAAATCGCAACTCTTGTCAAATACAACCTGAACGTGAAGGTAATCGTGGTCAAAAATAATGTGCTCGGACAGATCAAGTGGGAACAGATTGTGTTCGAGGGCAACCCGCAGTTTGGAGTGCAGTTACATCCGATCGATTTCGCGGGATTCGCGATGAACTGTGGAGCGGCAGGTTTCACAATCGAGCGGCCCGAAGAGGCCGGCCCCGTTCTTCGAAAAGCGCTTAGCCATCGCGGACCCGCAGTCGTTCAAGCCGTAGTCGATCCCAATGAGCCTCCTATGCCCGGTCAAGTCAACACAGAACAGGCCGTCAAGTTTGGAGAGGCTCTGCTTAAAGGCCAAAAGGAAGGCTGGAAAATCGTCAAGACGATCGTGGAGGACAAGATCCGTGAAGTCGTCTAGATCGACTGGAATCAGGTGGAGCGCTCGAAAATGGAGTCTAAGCGTTATAACACTTCGTAAACGCTTCCCGGAACTTCATCATCTCGTCTTTCGTGCCGACCGTAACGCGCACCCAGTCCGGCCAGACCGGCCAGCTTCGCCCGATGTAGACCTTCTGTTGGGCCATGTCTTTGAAGAAGTCCTGCCCGGGACGCTTCACGTTGATCATGAAGCAGTTTGTCTCAGAAGGGATGAATTCGACGTTTTTCGAAGCGAGCCAGTTAAGTGT
Organism: Acidobacteriaceae bacterium; assembly: GCA_019240405.1. GTDB lineage: Bacteria > Acidobacteriota > Terriglobia > Bryobacterales > Bryobacteraceae > Bog-105. The sequence goes on along the minus strand of JAFAYL010000020.1, from coordinate 11,449 downwards.
ATCGTCGCGTGTATCGGAGTTAATCTTCCGGCGTTCCGGCACCAGCGTGTTCACCCTCAAACTCGCGGTCGCACTGATCATGCCGGCCACGGGCATCGGGCTCCAGCTCCACTGCGTGATTTTCTCGAGTAAATCCGGGCGCGCGATCGCCGCTCCGGCGCGCAATCCGGCTAGTCCGTAGATTTTTGAAAACGTGCGCAAAACGATGATGTCTTTGCCGCTCGCAACAAGATCCGTGCATGGGATCGCAGTATTTGAAAAGTGAATATATGCCTCATCAATCATCACAACGGAACCTTGCGGCTTGTTGGCGACAAGATATTCAATATCCGCCCGGCTGGTTACGGTTCCCGTTGGGTTGTTGGGATTGCAGATATAAAACAGCCCGGCATTCGGAGCGGCGGCGAGCATCGCCCTGACATCGTGATCGTAAGAGCCCTTTTTGAGCGGAACACAAACAGCTTTCGCGCCCGCATATTGCGCGGCTTTTTCGCCCGCCTCGTAGCCGGGATCGCCTTTTACGAACGGCCGGTCTTTTGAGCAGAATGCGATAACCGACTGATGCAATGGCGCGCTTGATCCGGCAAAGATGCGCACGTAGCTCGCTTCCGGCTTGGCGCTGTGCTTCACACCTAAAGTGCCTGCCAGCGTCTCTGCCAAAATGTCAGTCTGTTCAAACATGTACCGGCCGCCCTGTTTCACCGCGCTGTAAATCGCATCCGCAGCTTCCGAGCACGGACCCAACGGATTCTCGTTGGCATTAATCTTCACGGCGTCCGGGGGGATATTACTCAGCTTTGATAGTTGCGCAAGCGCGGGTTCGTTGTAGAAGGGAAGCCCTGCGCCGCTCGACAAGACGGTAGCAATTCTTGCAAATGTGCGCCGTGAAAAGCCACGCTTCAGAAGATCAGCCTGTTGCTCTGAATTCAAAATTGCAGCCATTACGCCACTATACTTGAGATGCGCTCAGAAACGAAAGGTCGCCGAAAGCGGCGCGCCGTTTGGCATCTTCCCGTTTGGCACAACGAAAACCTGCCCGGCGTGCAAGATCGTTTGCACAACAGCGTCATTCACTAAATCCTCGTCCTCCGAATTACCGCTTTCCCGGCCTTTAACGGTGTGAGTCGCTTCATCGAACGAGCCAGTGGTTTCTAACGAATCCGAAACCAGCAACGTCAGCACGCGGCCGTCATGAGCCGCCGGAACGATGTCTTTGAGACGGTTCGACGCGCCTCCGCCTACTCGATGGTTGTATTCCGCGAGCGCTTCGTCTACTTTCCTTTCGTATTCCCGCAACATGGCATCGAGAGCTCGGGCGTGCATTTCACCTGATTTCAGGCTATTTGGCGCCCCGTGAACGCCTTCGGCGAGCCGAGAATAAGTGTTGACAGTGCGATAGAGCGCCAGCTCATATTCAACACCGACGGGAACTACGGGTTCACCCTTGCCTCGCAGTATCTCGTTAACACCACGATCAATTTGCCGGTAGAAATGCGCGAGATATTCATCTTTATCCTCTCGGTCACTGCTCGTCGTGAACATCACTCCTTTCGAGGAGCCGACGCCAGGGCCGGGACTGGCTCGATTGTCGCGGACATGATCCGGCTTCGCAGTGTTCATAAACGCATCGAAGCTAGTAGCCACGTGTTGAGGTAGCCGCACCTCCTCAGAATCGCTCGATGTACAGCGCAACATTCGCACATCTTTCTGGCTCAGCGCCAAAATGTAAAATGTTTTGTCTCTCGTCAGTTCGGGCAAGAGCGGGCGCACAAAAAAGTGCGGCCCGATGACAGCTTTACACTGCACGGGCTCGTTCAGCGATGTTACGCAAAAAGTTTCCTGCGAGCGGAATACTGCAATCGCGTTTCCTTTTTTGTGATCGCTCGAAATCGCGCGCCAATCCGCAACAGAATCCAGCAGCCGGCGAGCTTCTGAGCCGTTCTGCCGTACCTTTTCCTCAAGCGTGTGAAGGCACTGTTTCCATTGCAGCGCGTTTTGTTTAACGGCCTGATTAGCAGGCAGAACGCTCAGCGGCATATAAACGCTCAGACATGGACCCGGGCTTGCGAGCATCTGCTTCAGATCCTTGAGACATTCGAATGCAGCCGGTTCGGCTTTCATCGTAGCCATATTGTAGGAGACAGGTGGCACCAAGTGACGGTTACTGTCTCTTTTTACAGGGAAAACTTGAGCAAACGGCTGGCGCCCTCTTTGTGACTGAGGATAATTTCGACTCGGTTATCTGGAAGGAGTTCCGGAAAACGGTCGCCCCATTCGATTAATATCAGCGCAGGTTGGTGAAATAGGTCTTCGAGGCCGATGCGGCGTGCTTCCTCTAGCGTTTCAAGCCGGTAGAGATCTACATGATAAATAGCCACGGGGTCGCCATATTCATGGACGAGTGTGAACGTCGGACTGGAAACGTCTTCGGCATTTGCTGCGCCACGGCCTTCCACAATGCCCTTTACCAAAGTTGTTTTTCCGGTTCCAAGATCGCCTATTAGCAGCACGACGCCGCGATCAGGAAGCAGTTTGGCGAGTTTTCGACCGACGGCTCGCGTTTCCTCTTCGGAATGCGTTTCAAACTGACGCACGCACTTCGTTCATAGCGGCAGGCAGATACTTCAGGAGATCGGTTGCGAGCATGGCCTCTTCCCCCCATAGCCCAGCGGCCAATTCTCCCGCCCGGCCATGCAGCCACACGGCGGCGACAACCGCGCGCTTCCAGTCGTTTGGATGTTGGGCAATCATTCCTGCAATCATTCCGGTCAGAACGTCGCCCGTACCGCCGGTCGCCATAGCAGGACAGCCTGTCGGGTTCACCCAAGTTTCGCCATCGGGAAAGGCGATGATCGTGCGGTCGCCTTTGAGCACTATCGTCGCGCCGCTCTCTTGGCCAAGACCTCGGGCCGTACCGAGCCGGTCATCTTGAACGTCTTTGGCCGACTTCCCGATGAGCCGCCCCATCTCGCCTGGATGCGGAGTCAAGATACGGACTTTGTCCGTATGTGGCAAAGCCCCAGCGAGGGCATTCAAAGCGTCGGCATCCACAACGGCCGGGAGGTCGGCTTCCTTATAGAGCTGTTTTACGAAACGAACTGTCTCGTACGCTGTTCCAAGGCCGGGACCGACGGCCAGCACCGTCATTCCTTTCAGAAGCTCGGCTAACGGGCGCTCCAGCGGTTCGGTCATTAGCTCTGGCCGGTAGGATGCGACTGTTGGGAGCGCTACACTCGGGACCGCGACTGTGACCAAACCTGCTCCGCTGCGATACGAACCCAATCCTGCCATGGCGGGAGCTCCGCTTTTACCAAACGAACCCCCGATCACCAGGACATGACCGTACATACCTTTGTTAGAGTTGCGCGGGCGTCTGGCGAATAAAGGGCGAATGTTCTCGGCTGTGGTCAGATTGAGCCGGATGTTTGGGTTCGTTTCGTAAAGTTCGCTCGGGCTCCCGATCGCGACGACGATCAGTTTGCCCATGTGCTCGTAACTGGGCGACAGGCATTGACTTCGTTTTGGAGCGGTGAACGTGACCGTGTAGTCGGCGCGCACAAACTCCCCAGTTGGGTTCGTTTCGTCAGACGAAAGGCCCGAGGGGATGTCGATCGCCACCTTCTTAGCCAGCGGAAAGCGTTCGTTGATCATTCGGATTCCCTCGAGAGATGGACCTTTGGCGGGACCGCGCAATCCGGTTCCGAGAACGGCGTCGACAACGATGGACGCCAGATTGGCTTCGTTTTTGAAGTCGCGAGAAACGGGGCAGCCGCAGACATCGAGCATTTTCCGGTTGGCCAAAGCATTCCCGCTGAGGGTTTCGGGATCGAAGAGCTCGATGACGTTGAGATTGCGGCAGAGTTTTCGCGTGAAGAGCTGCCGCGCGACCACGAATCCGTCCCCTGCGTTATTGCCCTTGCCGCAAATGATAGCCACCCTCTGCTGATTTAAAGGCGCGAATGTCTCACGAAGAAAATCGACAACCCGGCTCCCGGCATTCTCCATGAGAATCAAACCCGGAATTCCGCGCTCGATGGTAAGGCGGTCGACCTCCCGCATCTCGGCAGCGGTCAGGATCTTCACGAGACTGCGACCTGTCGAGCGAGAAGCAAGGTCATGTCATCGTGAAGCTCGGGGCTTCCCGTCCAGCTACGAACTGCTTCAAGGACCGTTCGGATGATTTGGTGATCATCCTCGTGAGCGTGTTTTCTGACAAGCTCGATCAAGCGCTCCTCTCCGAACATTTCGCCGTACGCATTTTCGGGCTCCGTAATTCCGTCTGTGTAGCAGACCAGAAGATCCTGCGGCTCGACGGTGAGACAGCTCTCCTCGTACTTTGAAAACGGAAATGCGCCTACGACCGTGCCGTTCGAATCAAGCGGTACCACGCTGCCGTTGCGAAATAGCAAGGGCGACAAATGCCCCGCGTTTGTGTAGGTTAGGCTGCGGGCTTTTTCGTCAAATAGAGCGAAGAAGAAGGTCGCGTATTTTTCAGGCGAGGTATGCGCGCATAACTGCTGGTTCAATTGCGAGACAAGATTTGCGGTATCGAGCTCAGGAACAGAGGTGCACTCGTTTTCGCGAACAGGCTGGTATTGACTGAGTTGAGCGCGGAGAGTGGCCTGCAGAGTGGCCATTAAGAGCGCGGCCGAAATTCCTTTTCCCGCGACATCGCCGATAGCAAACGCAACCTTGCCGTTCGCGATCTCCTCGTAATCGTAGTAGTCACCCGAGACCATGCGGGCCGGATCGCACCGTACAGTCAATCTCAGAACGGAGCTGGGGGGCGCCTCCTTGGGATAGAGCTGGGTTTGTACTTCACGCGCAATTTCAAGTTCCGTTTGCAGCCGCTCTTTTTCCTTTTCGACGGAGAGCAGGCGTTGGAGATTGCCGGTCATCTGGTTGAAGGATTCTGCTAGTTCGCCGAGCTGATCGTGAGTGCGGATCGGGATGCGGTGGCTAAAATCGCCGTGAATGACGCGGCGAGTTCCTTCATAGAGTTGATTCACAGCGCGCGTTATGCGGCGTGAGAACGACACACCGATAAGCAACGCGACCAGCTCAACACATAAGAACAAAATCGCGACGGCGACGACAACATCGAACAAGATTCCGCGAAGAACTTCCGAGCTGGAGAAGAAGCTGCGCCACACAGCCGAAGGCCGGGAACCGACCACGAGAGCGCCAGGATGGGTGGTTCCAGCCTTCTCCAAATGCACATGCGGGCGGGTTGAGGCAAAGAAAACCGGGACATCAAAGCGACCCATCGATGGAGGGAAACGGCTGTGGCCCTGCGCATCGGGAGAGGCGGATGGCTCAAAGTTGAAATTGAAATTATCGGGATTATCGCGCGCCGAGATGCGAACATCTCCCGATTTGATGCGGCGGTGGCCCTCGTCCTCGGACTCGACGAGAGCGATAACCCCAAGATGAGGAACCAGGTTTTCAACGATTTCTTGGGAGAGCGGTGTTGTTATCGTGATTTCTTCCTGGTGGTCGATGACGTGAGCCCATCCGTAAAAAAGGCCATTTCGAAAGAGTAGCCCGTTTGTGTCCTGCCAGCCCGGAGGCACTTGAAGATCCGGAGCATCGGGAGGACATCGATAATCACCGGCGGGATCTTTTATATACACGGCCATATGCGGAAGCGCGGCGCTGTAAAGCTGCGTGATTTCTCGAGCGGCAGTGCGGCGCTCCGTGGGAGCAAGTTTTCGCAGTGTCTCAACTGCATTGTGGACTGAATCGAGGCGTCGATCGAGCGCTGAGCTGGCGAGATAAATTGCAAGCTCGCTCATGACGGCCCATGTGGCGAGGCCGAACAGCACGAAGAGCAGAATAACCGGGAGCACGCCGAAGAGGCCGTAGACAAACAGCAGGCGATTGCGGAGGCTCCAAAGCGGATTGCGATTGGCGTAACGGAACCCGCGAAAGAGCAGAATGATCGCGAACGGTATGAGGAAGAGGAGGTCGATGAAGAGCAGGCCGCCTTGGCCGGTGAAATAGAAAATGAGGGCGAGCGCGAAAGTGATGAAAAAAGTAATGCCGACTGTGCCGAGAACTTGCTTGGCTTGACGAAGTCGCTCGAGGATGCGCGGCATCATCTGAGATTATCGCGTGGGTCAGGGGGACTTTATTTCGCGATCCTCAGCGGCCCGAGGGGCAGGGCGATGGCGACGCAGGGACAGGGCCGGCGGGTTGAGTCTTGGGGTGGGGAGCGGGGGGCGCGGTCTCGTGATAAAACCAGTATCCATTGCGCGGCTGCAAGGAGGAGAGGCGGCGATCCGGCGGACGTATGCCGTTCTGCAGAAGCTGTCGCATGTCCTCCACCATAATCGGGTTGGTGGCGAAAACGTCGTGATTCAGCTCGAAATGGGTCAGCTCAAAGGCGGCACCGGCCTCGGAGATGTCAATCGTGTCGACGCCTGGGTGCGTGAACGGCTTTCCGTCCTTGACGTGGCCGGCGAGCACCGTTCGCTCGGTGAACGCCAGCGCGGCCCACATGGCCACGTCTACTTTTGACGCGTAAAGAGTAAAACGGCGCAATCCCAGTTGATTGAGCAAGGTCAGCCATTCGGCGCAGTAGTCCTGAGGCACGGCGGGAGCGGCCAGAACGATCTCGCCCAGTTCGGGACGAACCGGCGTACTGGCGGACTTTAGCAAGCTTTGTAGAAGAACGCGATTGCCCATGCTGTGAGCCACTAGATGCACGGTGCGCACACCTTTGATCTGTTGAAGTTGCGCGAGGAACTCTGCGAGGCTCTCGGCGGATTCGTCCGCCATGGTGCGGTCCTTGCCATACGCCAACAATTCGCCGCGAGAAGGCCAGGCGAACACGAAGGCAGGGCCGTCGAAATTGAGGTCGCGAACGAGCTGGGCGGCGCGCTGCACGGCCGCTTCAAACGGCACGTTGTAGCCGTGAATGAACACGAGCGCCGCGCCCGGGTAGAGGCGCGCGCGCGTTGCCACCGCGGAGCTTTCCGCGACGAGCTCGGCGGGACTGAGAAGCTGCTGCTTGCGGATCAGGAGTTTTTCGCTCTCCGTGGACCAGCCGACGGGCAGAGCGGGCTCGATCTTGCGTTTGTGCCAGGCTTCGGGATTGAACTGGCCGCCGGGCACGAGCACCGAGCTGCGGCCAAAGGACAAACCTCCAACCGAGTTGCCGAAGCGGGGCTGGTGGTTCGCCGGCATCGACTGGTTTTTTCGAATGGTGGCGAAGAACACGGAGACCTCTGCGGCGGATTCTTTGCGCAGCCGCAGCGCCTGTTGATACGCGCGGAGAGCGCCCGCGCTATCGCCGGATGCGGCCGCCAGCTTCGCCTTCGCGAATAGCACCTGTTCGGAATCCCCGTGAATGTCATGCCCCAGTTTCAAAAACTGAGCGGCCTCGTTCAGGTTGTGCAGAGCCGTCTCGAGCTCGGCCAAGTCCACGTAGATATCGCCGAGGAGCAGCGGATCGAGGTCGCCCTTCTCAAGCAGGTCCTGATTGCGGCGGAATACGTCCACGGCGGAGGCCTGTTCCTGTGCCGCGCGCTCCAGGTCTCCGGCAGTCTCGTAAATGTTCGTCAGAACGCCGGCAATCATCAATTCGTTCTCAGTCTGCAGGACGCGATCCTGGAACTGCATGCGGCGGACTTGCTTGGCGAGAGCGAGCGCGGCTTCGCGTTGCCCGAGCTTATCGGCCACGCCCGCGCGGAGAACCAGGACCTGGGCCAGACCGGCCTTGGTCTCCTCGCGCTCGGGGTCGCGCTTGATCGCGGCTTCGAGCAGCGCCTCGGCCTGTTTCAATCGCGTTTCCGCTTCGGAGATGTCGCCCCGATGCAATTGATAAATGACGAGCTGTTCGACCGTCTCGGCCAGCTTGCCTCCGGAACTGTCCGGGTTGCGGAGACGAATATCGACCGCTTCTTTGAGCATTTCGATCGCGAGATCCTTGCGGCCCATATTGTTCTGCACAAATTCGGCCTGCGCCTCTAGTTTCTGCGCGAGCTGAATGTCGGTTGGGCTAAACGCGCTGCGGTACGCCGCGAGCGAATCGGCGACGGCGCGGTCGGATTCGGCCGCACGGTCATTAGCGAACAGGGCCACGGCATACTGGTTCAGCGCGAGGGCAAGAAGCTCCGGCTCGGGAGGCTGCGCTGCCTTGCGGATGCGGACGAGCTCGGCGGCGGGTGCGAGCATTTTGGGGAACTGCTCTGTCGACATGAGCGCGAGCGCTTCAAGTTCGAGCGCGTCGCCGCGCTTGGGGTCATCGCGAGCCAGCCGGGCGCTTTCCGCGACGGCTTTTTCGGCGACTTTAAGCGCCGCGCAGGGATCCTTCGAGAGTTGGCGGGTGAAGTCGCCGAGGAGCTTCCGGTGTTCGTCCAAGTGCGTCGCCCCGAGTGATAGCAGCTTGCCGAAGGAGGCGGAGAGCATGATCAGCACCCCCGGACATAGAGCGCGGACAACACGCGGCGGCCACAATTTGGGCATTCCGGTTCTGCCATTTTATCGCTCTGCCTCGCGCCCTCTTTACAACATGTACTCTTTCGCGGTGTCGGGCTGCTCGTAACCGTCGAGCGTATGAATCTTGCGGAGCTTTTCAGCCCCGGCAGTCGGACGACGCATATTATCGCTGTGACTGCCTGCGTCCGGCTACGTCACCGGGAAGCATCGCCGACTACACGTCCAGGTGGATTCCTCTATCCTTGGCCGTTACGCACGAGCTTCCGGAACGAAAACGCTAATTCCGTAACGACTCTCGAATAAGCATCGAAGCGAAACGATACCCGAATGTTGGGAACGAGGTGTTCCCGACAAAATTGCTATTGCAAAAAGGTCCGTTCTCGCAATCACGATATCCGTTGTTCGGCGGCCAGTTTGATATCCTTGATGCCCTGTTATTCGTATCTCAACGCCACCATAGGGTCGATCTTGGTTGCTCTGTGTGCGGGAATTGCCGCCGCAATCAAAGCAACTGCGAATACTAAGACTGACGTGATCGCAAGCGTGAGAGGGTCTGCGGGCCGGACGCCGTAAAGAAAGGCGACCAGGAAACGGGTTAGGAACAACGACCCGATTACTCCAATTGTCAAGCCAGCGAGGGTCAGCCTTAAGCCACGGAACAAGACAAGCGCAAGCACGGAGCGGCGGCCCGCGCCCAATGCCATCCGGATTCCAATCTCCTGCGTTCGCCTTGACGTGAGATAGAACGTAACTCCGTAAATGCCCACGGCAGCCAGAACAATTGATAGCATTGCGAAAGCGGCAAGTAAGATCATAAGCAATTCTCTGGGACTCAGAGACGCTGACGTGACTTGCTGCATAGATGCGATGTCGTATGGCGCCTGCGTCTTGTCCAAGTTCGCTAATTCGTTCTTTATTGCAGTCGCCAACGCCAATGGGTCGCCTTTCGTCCGAATCGCGAGGGTCAGATAATTATTTGGAGCCTGAAAAAACGGGATATAGAACTCAGGCGCGTCTGTCTCGTCGAGCGCATCGATCTTGCTGTCTCCTACAACGCCGATGACGGTGAGCAAATGCGCCTGATCTGACGGTCGGCCCTCTGTAAAGCGCTTGCCCAGGGGATCATCGTTGCGCCAAAACTGCTGTGCCATCGATCTGTTTATAATCGCCATCCTGGGTGCCTGGGCATTATCGCCTTCCGAGAAGCTGCGCCCTTTCAGCAGCGGAATCCGCAGCGCGCTAAAGAAAGCTGGGCTAACGACGTTGTAATGAATCTGCGGGAGCTGCCCGGCCCTGGGAATGGCTGCCCTTCAATGTAAATCGAATCGAGCCACGCCTCGCTCCGAAACGGCATCCATGTAGCGGCCGCTGCTGTGTCAACTCCTGGAACTACCTCGATACGCTGCAAAGCCGCATCGATAAAGTTCGACAGCTCTGCCGGTTTCTCGTATTTCCTCTCCGACAAAGCCAAGTGCATAGACAGCAAATGCGAGGAATCAAATCCGGCATTCACGTCAAGGAGATTATGGATGCTGCGCAGCATTAATCCGGCACCACTCAGAAGCATCAAAGCCAACGCGACCTCGGCAAGCATGAGTGCACCTCGGAATCTGCTGTCTGTCGGCTCGGTTGAGGTCTTGCCACTCTTGAGGGTTTCAGTCAAATCTTGCCTGGAAGCTCGAAAGGCCGGAACCAATCCAAAAGCTATACCGGCTACCACAGAACAAAGTAAAGTGGCCGCCAAAACGCGACCGTCAACGACGACGCTGAGCATTTCGCGGCGGTCCTCCGGGAGCAATCTTCCCAACCCGCCACTCGCCCAGAAGCAAATAGGTACTGCTAGACATCCGGCGACGATGGCCAAGACAACACTTTCTGTCAATAGTTGACGGATGAGTCTCGACCATTTCGCACCCAGTGCGGCGCGCATAGCCATCTCCCTTGCTCGCGCGGCTCCACGAGCAAGGAGAAGGTTTGCGACATTGACACACGCAATCAGGAAAACAAAAACAACCGCTCCCATGAGAACGAATAGGGCGGGCCGGGTATCTTGAACAAGGTAGTCGCGCAGACCCATGACCTCGACACTCGTCCCTAAATTCGTAGCCGGATATTCCTTCGCTAAGTTGTGAGCAATGGTGATCATCTCTGCTCGGGCTTGTTCGACAGTGATACCCGGTTTTAGTCGGCCGATCACGCGGATACTATGGGCGCCGCGAGCCTGCATTTCATCTGCTCCCAGGCCCAAGGGAGTGTATAGCCCCGCGGCTTCGTAAAAACGAAAGGTTCGCGGTAGAACGCCAATGATTGTGAAACTCCGGCCGCTGATATCGAGTGATTTTCCCAGAACCCGATCACCACCAAACCATCGTTGCCAATTCCCATAGCTCAACAGCACGACGGGAGCCGCACCGGGCCTGTCATCACCCGATTGGAACTCGCGTCCTAGTACTGGCTTCACACCTAGCAGTTGGAAGACTTAGCTGAGACGTTCCACGCTCGAATGTGATCCACGACGGTGCCATGGACGACATTAAAGCTGTCGCCTTGATAAGCGGCTATCTCTTCGAACGATCTGTTTTGCCGTTGCCAATCGAGGTAGTTCGGATATGTACTGGGCCAGTTCTTCATGCCCTGAACAATGTCTGAAATCGAAACCAATCGTTCTGGTTGCTTGTAGGGAAGCGGCCGGAGCAGCGCCGCATTGACGGCACTAAAAATTGCTGTGTTTGCGCCAATTCCCAAGGTCATCGTGACGATCGCTGCTAGAGCAAAACCGGGGTTGTAGCGCAATGTCCGCACCGTGTAGCGGAGGTCTTGAATCGTTGATTCCAGCCCAAGCGTACCGCGGGCATCCCGACATTCTTCCTTCACTTGCTCAATACCGCCGAACTCCTGGCGTACGCGACGCCGCGCTTCGTCCTCACTTAGCCCAGTGCTTTTAAACTCGGAAATCCTTTCTGCGATATGGAACTGGAGTTCTCGGCCGAGGTCTTGCTCCAATTTG
>JAFAYL010000053.1 GCA_019240405.1 Acidobacteriaceae bacterium | reverse complement strand
AAGGGCTGCAAACTTTTCTCCTCGAGATCGACGTAGCCGAGGTCGTAATCCATAAAGCTGACGAGCCAGATGCCATCGTCGACTTCCTTGATTCCCACTGCCTGACCAGCCAGGCAGACACTGAGATTGATCTTTTTGCGGTAGAGGCACAGGCGCCCGCAGTTGGTGACGACGACCGTGTTGTCGTGAAACGGATAGTGTGGCTCGCCGATGCCGCGGTACGGCTTCGTGGAAGCCGTATACACTTCAGCCGGGCACTTCATCTGGAGCGCTTCATGTGGCCGTTGGTTATTAAATTCTTCCAAGAAGGCGTCGAACTTGGCTTGCTGCTGCAGCAGATTGGCGCCGGCTGGCCGTGTCGCTTCTTTCTTCAAGGTCAAGTGCATGCGCTCATGCCGGCCATTTTGGTGCGGATTGCCGGGCTTGATTCGTTCGATGCTGATGCCCAGCCGCAACCACCAGACCGACAGACGAGAGAGGTTGAATAGGCCGTTGGGAGAAGCGAACGGCACGCCGTTATCGGAACGAATGGCCTGCGGCAGTCCGCGTTCTTTGAATAAGCGCTCAAAGGCGGTGAAGGCAGACTGTTCCTGATTGGATTGCATGGCTTCGCACAGCAGCAGGTAACGCGAGGCGTGATCGGTCACCGTAAGCGGATAACAGTACCGCTGATTGCCGAGCTTGAACTCGCCTTTGTAATCCGTGCACCAGAGCTCATTTGGACTCAGGCCGCCAGACAAAGGCGTTCCCTCGGCACGGGCCCGCGAGCGTTTGGGCCGGGTAACCAAACCATGCCGGTCTAAGACGGCGTGAATGGTGCTGCAGGCGGGCACCTTCACCTCGTGCGGCAGCCGCCTCAGGAGGCGTTCACGGATCTTGCGGGCGCCCCAATGCGGCTTCTCGCGCTTGGCTGCAACGATGGCTGACTCCAGCTGCTGTGGCAAGCTGTTGGCGTAGCGGTGGGGGCGCCGCGCCCGATCCGTGAGCCCCTCCAGCCCGCATTCCTGATAACGCTCCACGATCTTGTAGCCAGTCTTGCGCGAGATCCCGAATTCCCGACACAATCCGGCCATGCTTTCGCCATCGTTGAGCCGAATCACGAAGCGCACCCGTTCATCCATCACAGAACATTTCCTCCATGGCATCTTTTATACTTGCCTGTTGCCAGGCAGCTGTAACCCATGTCTCTGGAACGTTCTGTTACCTATGTCTCAGGTCGGACATTCAATAGCTGTGCTAGTTCAGACTTGATCTGACAAACCAGTTAAGAACTACTTATAGTCGTACAGAGTCACGGCCGGTCCGCACACGGTCTGCCCGATGCGCCTGCTTTATAGCCATTACTTTGGATTGTTCCGTGGAGGAGCGGCAGTCGTACCGCCGCTCGAAGACTCACTAGCCTTTCCGGCACCTGGAGCCGAAGTCGGTTTGGATTCGGGTAAAGTTATTTCTCCCGATACCGTGATTTTGGAGCCTTTGCTCTCCGTTACCTTTCCTCCTCCCGTGGTTATCTCGGTACGTGAATACGATTGTGCGCTAGTCATCTCCGAAGATGCCTGACACGGGAATGATGAGGGAACAGCAAGCTGCGAAAACGTGTGCTTGAATCCCCCAGCCAAAATCGTCAGCTTTACGTGTTGTTCCCGTCCAGCTTCAATGAATCTTTTTGCACCCACACCCACAGCGGTACCCGTAAGTTCCTTTACACCCGAGACGAGTGTTTCAAGTGTCTTATTTTCGACCTCTGCGGAAGCTTCAGTTAACGTCCCGTCGCTTGCAAGTTTGCTGTCGACCTTCGCTGACCCGGCCAGTGGCTGGTGAGCATTCAAATAGTAATGCTGCGAGTAATCAACATAAACCTGAGGTTCGGCTGTATTCGAAATAAGAATACGATTCTTCTGCTCTGGAAATCCGATCGGGGTGTACGGAGTTCCATCCTGTGTCGCGATACACTTCCAGACGCTCAGTATTTTGTCCAAATCTTCCGAAGGCTCATTCACAGAATGAAACAAATCCTGAGCCGCTCCGAGCTGCTTTAGAGATAGCACCGTGCTCCCTAGAAGTGTGGATCTCGCCTTAGAAGGATCGTCGAGTGGAGTGGAAACCAACTCCAGAGTCAGTGTGTAAACCGGCTCCAGCCAGACAGTGGAATGCAGGCAAGCAGCCTTTTTCACATAAAAAGGGAGACCAGGTACACCTTCAGTTTTTTCTAATTGCCGTTCTTCCGAGGCTTTCGCTGCCGTCTGAGGACCCGTGCCCGCATTCTGGACCGCAGAAGGTGTCACCGGCACTATCGTTCGCCTCACGCGCAGGGTCTGGCAACCAATACACCAAAATGCGAGAAAGCTAATTACGGCGATTAGTCTACGCATCAATTCACCTTCCTTGCCCTCCGCAACGTATCAGAAACTCACTGTAGCTCTTCTTGGGCGCATTCAGCCAGTGAGAGAAGCTTGCCATTTTCTGAATCGGCTTCGATCTGCCGATCTCACACTTGGGCGTCAAATTGTAAGAACCAAGTGCGAAAGGCACTCAGTTCATCCGTGCTTAGTTTTCTTATCGCGTTCTCGATGTCCTCAATTCGACCGACACCAACTCCACATTCAACCTACTCTGCAGTCATCTGTGCGGCAAATGGAAGCCCTCGTCTCTTCCCCGGGATTCCAGATTCTCCTCGGGGCCAGTCGCCAGGTTATGATAAAAATCACGGTTCGTTATGCCACTCGATTGGTCGCAGTGTCCTGCGGTCGAAAGCGTTCCCGGTAAGGTGAGCGGAGCGTGGGTCCTACGCGGTACGCGCATGCCTGTGCAAACCATCATCGAAAATCTCGAGGCGGGCCTGTCCATCGACGAAATCACGCAAGTGTTCGACGTCACTGCAGACGAAGTTCGAGCCGTATTGCACTTCGTAAACCAGAGCCTTGAGAAGGAACCCTCTTACGGCTGAAATGCCGGGATGAAGATTCTGTTTGACAACGGCGTCCCAAAGAAGATCGCGGATTGCCTGACCGGACACGAAATCACTCGTGCCCGACAAATCGGTTGGCATCAACTCAACAATGGCGAATTGATCGCACGCGCCGAACAGGCCGGGTACAGAGTCCTTCTCACAACGGACAAGAACATGCGCTATCAACAGAATTTGAGGGGGAGGGCCATAGCGGTTGTCATACTTGGAAAATCGCGGTGGCCCGGTGTGCGCCTTCATTTGGAGTCCATAGCTGCTGCAGTCAACGGTGCAGAACCAGGCACTTGTACCGAGGTTCTAATGGCCGATCCGTCTTAAGCGTCCCCGCACCTCTTCCCCCACTCCGCGCGACTCCAAACTCACTTCCCCCCAGCAACAAACATCTGCTCGATTTTCGTCTTACTCAAGCGGACCGTCGCCCGTAATCAAATCCGCTACCTTGCTCATCTCGGTCGACTCAACTGATCCCCCACGCCTAGAAACTCTGCCTCTGGACGAGCGCGACGGTCCTCCTCAGCCGCGAGATCCTGACCACTGCTGTCGAGGTGAATGCCTAGGCTGATATCGATCGGAGTCACTAGCGCGAACGCTGGAACTCGTCAATCGCGCAATAATGATTTCAGTGGACACGAGCACAACTCCGGACCTCTCCAGGGTTACCATCATACCGGGCCAGCGTTCTGGCCAACCCTGCATTCGAGGCTTACGCATTACCGTATGGGACATCCTCGATATGCTCGCGTCCGGCATGACAGAAGACGAAATCCTGAACGATTATCCCTACCTTGAAAAAGCGGACTTCCCCGCCGTGTATGCCTATGCCTCTCAGTTCGGCCGCGAACGCGCCACTACTTGAAACTCCTGTTCGACGCGAATCTCTCCCCTAAGCTCCCCTCGCGCTTCAAAGACCTCTTTCCAGAATCAGCCCATGTCTTTTCGACAGGTCTGGCGAAATTCACCTCGGACGAGATCGTTTGGACCTATGCGCGACTAAACGGGTTCTCGATCGTCACTGCAGACGCCGATTTTCTGAGGATCCTTAAGGAACGAGGATCGCCGCCCAAGGTAATACGCATTGAACGATGTGATTACAAGACATCCAGGGTCGAAGAACTGCTTCGACGTAATGCTATCCGAATCGCCGAACTAGAACACTCGGATCGCAATCATCTAGTCATTCGAAACGCTTAACGGGCGCAGAAAGAGGCCGATCTTGGCCCATTCGGCCTACTCTCACCTCTTCTCCCATTTCTCCCACTCTCTCGTGTGCCTCGATTCCAAGCTCACCTCCCGCCCCGCAATAAACATCTGATGATGTTCGTTTTTGCTTCGGCAGTTCGCGTCATATTCCGCAATTAGCGCAATAATGACTTCTAATGGACGCCAAGAAGCATGAATCTAATAACGTCGCAAAGGAAGACGAAAAAGACACCATTGAACAGGGGTGCGTGCGTGAACATTGAAAGACCTAGATCATCTAGAATTGTGGCGCTTTTTGGCCTCAGCGCGTTCTGCGCAGCATCAGCTTTTGGACAGCGATTTTCCTTTGGGGTTGTTGCGGGAGGATCGCTGACCAGCGATTTTGTTGATCAAACAGTTGAAGATATCCGTACTTATCCAACAGCCAAGGACTACATAGTGGGGCCGACGTTTGCCGTCACATTACCGGCGACCTTCTCTATTGAGGTTGATGCGCTCTATCGGCCCATGCATTACACCTTCGCCGTAGTGCTGCCGGATGGAACACTGGGTAGCGTATCACCGGCGACTGTAATCACATGGGAGGTGCCGGTGCTCGCGCAATATAAATTTAGGGAATCTGGCGTGCCAATACGGCCTCTGCTGGAACTTGGTCCCTCGTTTCGTGTCTCCGGAAACCTCAACGGTAGTTCGCCATCCACATACGGCATAACTTCAGGAGCAGGTATTGAGGCACACTTCTGGAAACTGAGGGTCGCACCACAATTGCGGTATACGCGTTGGGCGGCAGATCATGTCGACCTTCCTTGGGACCCTCGGACCAAACAGAGTCAATTGGAACTGCTCGTCGGCTTGTCTTTCTAGGGAGACGTAAAGCCTAGGGAGACGTAAAGCGCCGCAATTGTCGCCTCTGGCAAATGCTGGCTCTCCCGCTCGCATTTCAACCATCTCTATTGTGTGGGTTTGTTAACGGGATGATTCTGCCTGGATTGCCATCGCAAGCGACTCAACGCCGTCGTTCGCCACGTATCGAAAGCAGCGCTTATTCGAGACACGGAAGGCGGTCATCTCTACTATCTGCTGTTGGCGATACCGAGTCGCACCCACCTGAAGATCGCCAATAACATCCTTTCGGGCGGTGAGATCGTCTGATATGGCATCACCTCTTCTCCCACTTCTCCCACTCCCGCGTGTGCCTCGATTCCAAACTCACTTCCCGCCCCGCAATAAACATCTGCTTGATATTTGTCTTCGCCTCGAGCGGATCGCCGTCCGTCAGAATCAGATCCGCTACCTTGCCCCTCTCGATCGATCCCAACTGATCCCCCACGCCTAAAATCTGCGCGCTGTTAATCGTCAATCCCTTCAGCGCTTCGTCTCGCGGCAGCCCGAATGCCGCCGCTTGCGCCGCCTCGAACGGCACATTCCGCGCAAACTCTACATCGAATGTCCCGAAGCAGATCTTCACTCCCGCCTTGAAGAAATCATTCGGCAGCGTGTACGGCGCATCGTACGGATCATCATCGCGCAGCGGCAACTGAAACGTTTTGCCCAGCACCACTGGAATGTTGTGCGACTTCAGCAGCGGCCCCGTGCTCCCGATCTCACGCGGATCGGCAATGATGATCTTCACCTTCTGCTTATCCGCAAACGCCACCGCGTCTTTAATCGCCCGCTCCTTCCCTGCGCGCACGAATAGAGGCGTCTTCCCGTCAATCACCGGGATCATCGCCTCCAGCTTTGCATCCGCCCGAAACTCCGGCCCGCCCGCCGCCTTTGCCTTCTCATACCGCCGCGCGCGCTCGACAAAATCGCTCAACTGCTCGAGCCTCTGCTTATACTCCTTCTCCAGCTCCGTGTACCCGCGCGGTTCCGTGCCCAAAAAACTCGCAATCTGCCGTGGCACCGTCTGGATCTGCGGAAACATCATGTCGACAACCGCGCTCGGTTTCACCGCCGCTTCTTCCCACGTCCACCCTTCGAGATGCATCAGCGCGC
Source organism: Acidobacteriaceae bacterium (assembly GCA_019240405.1). Classification (GTDB taxonomy): domain Bacteria; phylum Acidobacteriota; class Terriglobia; order Bryobacterales; family Bryobacteraceae; genus Bog-105. The sequence goes on along the minus strand of JAFAYL010000053.1, from coordinate 26,270 downwards.
CTTGCCCCGTGATAATCGTCCCCGGCCCCTGACTCGCCAGGCCGAAGCCGCTCGCTCCGCTCCCCGGAAGACTGATCACCGCCGTGATCCCAGACGCCCGCGTCACAGCGATATGCTCGCTCGATGGATTGTAAGCAATCTGCGCTCGCAACTCAGGATTGAACGGCCCGATCTCATCCAGATCCACCGTATCGCGCAGTGACGATATCTCCGATAACCCGACGTTCGTCGCCGCATTGATCAATCCCGGATACAAGTGCAACCCGCGTCCATCAACCGTGCGCGCGCCCTCCCGCGCCGCGATACTTGTTCCGAGTTCCGCGATTTTCCCGTCGATGACCAGCACCGATCCGTTCTGGATTTCAGGCGCAGTTACCGGGTGAATCGTCACGTTCGTAATCAACACCGAATTCTCCGCCGCCCCAAACAACCCCATCGGGAGCAGGCACGCAGCAACGATCAAACGAAAAATTCCCGGCCACATCACTGCACCTCCTCCGGCTTGGCAGCTTCCTTCTTCTTCCCAGCCTTTCCGCCCGGCCCCGCTCCTTTTTTGGGCTCACCCTTCCCCTCTTCCGGCTTCTTCTCCGCCGCCTTCTCCTTGTCCATCAGCGTCTTCTTCTTCTGTTCGAATTCCTTCCGGTTTGCAAGATCTTTGTCCCGGTCGAAATACTCCTGCCCGTCGATCCACACCTTCAACACCTTCGAGTAATTCGACAGCGGATGCTGATCGAACAGCACCAAGTCGCCCGACTTACCCACCTCGATCGACCCCACTTTGTCGTCGATACCCAACTGCTTCGCCGGATTGATCGTCACCATTGAAAGCGCTTCGGTTTCATTCAACCCGCCGTAACGCATCACTTTCGAGCACTCCAGATTCAAGTGCCGCTGCAGCTCATCCGAATCCGAATTTAGCGATACCACTACCCCCGCCCGCGCCATCATCGCAGCGTTATAGGGCGTCGCATCGTACGCCTCAATCTTGTACGCCCACCAATCGCTAAACGTCGACGCGCCCGCTCCGTGCTCAGCAATCTCCTTCGCCACTCTGTATCCCTCGAGCACATGTTGAAAGGTCCGAATCTTAAAACCCATCTCGTCCGCGATCCGTATCAGCATCAAAATTTCATCCGATCGATAGCAATGCGCATGCACGTACCGCTTGCCTTCGAGCACCTCTACCAGCGGCTCTAATCGCAAATCTTTTTCGGGTGGAATCGGATGCTCGCCTCGCCCCACGCGCTCGTTGTACTCTTTCCAATCCGCCTGATAATTCTTCGCTTCTGTAAAGCTGTCTCGAATCACTTCTTCCACGCCCATGCGCGTTCCCGGGTAGCGCCGCTCCCGTGCGGGTCCAGCGCTGAAGAGCTCACCCGGATACCCTTGCCGTTTCGGATTCTCACCAAGCGCAAACTTGATTCCCGGCTTCGCTCCTTCAAAAATCAACCCCTTCGCATCTTTTCCCCAGCGCAGTTTGATCACGATCGTCTGCCCGCCGATCGCGTTCGCGCTCCCGTGCAGCACGTTCGAAACGGTCAACCCGCCTGAAAGCCCGCGATAGATATTGATATCCTCCGGATTCAGTACGTCGGCAATATTCACCATCGAGGAGTCCGAAACGCTGCCCTCGTTCACGCTCCCCTCAACCGCCGTGTGCGAATGGCAATCGATGATTCCCGGCATCAGGTATTTGCCGGTGCCATCGACAACCATCGCTCCAGCCGGAGCGCTCACGTTCGTGCCAACCGCCGCAATCTTGCCGTCCTGAACCAGAACGCTCCCGTTTTCCACCGTGCCCTTCGTAATCGTCAACACCGTCGCGTTCCGAATCAATATCGTTTCCGCTGCGCTCGAGAAAACAACAACACAAATCAGTAATCCGATCGAAACCAGCCGCCGCATTAATTGATTCCTCTCTCGGGCTTTTGCGGCCCCGTAGTGGCGCCCTCCTTCTTTTCAGGCCCTTTCTGCGTCTCTTTACTCGGCTTGAACTGCACTCCGTCAATGAACACGTACTCAACCGTCGTTTTATCGTCGAAAGCATCGCCTTTCATAACCACCAGATTTGCGATCTTTCCTTTATCGATGCTTCCCAACCGGTCCGACAGCCCGTACATCTCCGCAACGCTAAGTGTCAATGCGCGTATCGCGTCCGCTCTCGATAACCCGCCATCCACCGCTTTCTTCAAAGCTTTTTTCAGATCGGGAGCCGTGTCCACTCGATCCGAGTAGAATCCGAACTTCACTTGCGCCTTCGCCAGCAGCCCCGGAACGCCTGGCGCGCGATCCCACATCTCGAGCTCGCGGTAGTTCGGGACATCCGCCGGATCCTGATCTTTCGGCTTCTCCGGCCACTTCAAGCTCACCAGCACCGGCACATTCGCGCGTTTTAATTCGTCAATGCGCCGGTACGCTTCGTGCAACCCGTACACAATGAAGGGCGTTTTCAGCTCAGGGCCAAAACTCAAAATGCGATCTATCTGTTGCGCTTCCATTGCTGGCAGCAGCACGCGCGGCGATCGCGCCAGCCCTTCCAAATCGTGATCGTATTCAGGCCTGCGTGTCCCGCTTACATGCGCATCATAAATCTGATGCGCCTGCTTGTAGTGATCCAGATCCAAATAGAGCTGCCTGACATAAGCAATATTCCCCATCAGCGAATTCGGAAATCCGGAAAAGAATCCGCCGGTCCGAAACACGATCTGCTGCCCGATCGGTTCGGCGATAACCATGTCTCGGCTTCGCTCGCCCGCCAAATTCACCATCGCTCCCAAGCCTTCGAAAATGCCGCGATTCGGAAACGTCGCCGCCGTCGTGAAACCCGCTGCCCGCGCCGCTTCTAATCTCCGATCTGTCGGGCTAACCAGATCCGCAGCCCTCTCGAAGGAATACGTTTGCGGCCGGTCCTCCGGCCCGTGCGAGCGCGGGGCTTGTGCCTGCGCCGGAGGAGTCTGTGGAGATGGCGTCACTGGAGCTGGCCCCGGCGCTCCCGCAGGTCTGCCTCCGCCCGCCGGTTCTGCAGCGCCCGGTATCCCCCACGTGCTCAGCGCATCGATAAATCCCGGGTACACCGTCAGTCCCGTTCCATCAATCACCCACGCACCGGCGGGAATCGAGACATTCGGCCCCACATCCTGAATCAATCCGCCGCGGAGCAGCACCGCCCCTTTCGGTATCTCTGCGCCGCTCACCGTCACAACGCGCGCATCCCTTATAGCAATGGGGGTCGGCAAGTCGGCAGCGTAAGCGGACAGCGCTGCCACAGCTAATACATAAACGTGTTTCATTGAAAATGGCTTCCAGTCACAAGTCACGAAGAAATTCTCTATTGTGTCACAGTGAAGCGAAGTGTCGGGTGCTCAGAAACTTGCGTCCCGTGGCGCTCCACATTCCTCGCTTGGAAACGTCAAACCTGCGCGGGCCATGCTACGGTGCCGTCATGAAGTTGAAAGCAAGCGATAAAGCATCGGTCAGCAAACCGTTGCTTAAGCAGTTGGCGGATCAATTTCGGGCCAGAGCGAAGGATCTTAAGAAAGAGCTCAACCAGAAACCTTCTGTTGCGTCTAATCTGCTGCAGCCCGCCGAATTGGATCAAGATGCCGGGGCGGGATACAATCCCGACCACACGTTCCCACAAACTTGAGAAACACGGGCAGGCGTTTGTCTGCCCTTCCCTTTCAACTCATCCGCTACACTGATTCCTTCAGCGGGTGAAACGGCGAATCACTTACAACGACGCAGGCGTCAACATCGACGAAGCGGATCGCGCGGTATCCGCAATTAAGCGCTTTGCTCCGAAAACCTTCAATCCAAATGTCCTCACTTCCATCGGCAGTTTTGGCGCGGGCTATCTGCTGAAGGGCTGGCAAAATCCCGTTCTCGTCAGTTCCGCCGACGGAGTCGGCACCAAGCTCAAAATCGCTTTTGCGACCGGTCGCCACGACACCATCGGCGAAGATCTCGTCAATCATTGCGTCAACGACATCGCCGTCCAAGGCGCAACTCCTCTTTTCTTTCTCGATTATTTTGCGGTCGGCAAACTCGATGCAAAGGTTTGCGCCGAGGTCGTCGCCGGCGTCGCGCGTGGCTGTAAGAGCAACCGTTGCGCGCTCATCGGCGGCGAAACTGCCGAGATGCCCGGCATGTACGCCCCTGGCGAATATGATCTCGCCGGTTTCATTGTCGGGGCAGTCGAGCGCAAGCAGCTCCTGACCGGTTCCGAAATCCGGCCGGGCGATCTCCTGCTCGGCCTTCCCTCTACCGGCCTTCATACGAACGGCTATTCGCTCGTCCGTAAACTGCTCTCAGATGCCGAGTTATCTACCGATCTCGCAGACGAACTCCTCAAAATTCACAAATCGTATCTCGCCGCCATTCAAGCGCTTCACAATGCCAAATTGCTCAAAGGCGCAGCTCATATCACTGGTGGCGGCCTCACCGGCAACATCCCCCGCATCCTCCCATGCGATTGCGCCGTTGAGATCGACGCCCAATCCTGGCCGCGCCAGCCCATCTTCGATCTTCTTCAAGAACGCGGCAACATCCCTCAGGACGACTTTCGCCAAACTTTCAATCTCGGCATCGGCATGGTCCTGATCGTCGCCCCCATCAAAGTTGGGTTCGTTTCGCAAATTTTGAAGAAGCTTCGTGAACCGTCCTACGAAATCGGCCGCGTCGTTCCCTGGAAGTCGCGCAAGCAGCCAAAGGTTGTCTATTCGTGAAGCCGCGCCTTGGAATTCTTTTGTCGGGACGCGGCTCCAATTTCGAAGCCATCGCTCAAAACGTCCTCTCCGGCAATCTCGACTGCGAAATTGGGTTCGTTTTTTCAAACAAGCCAAACGCGCCCGGCCTCGCTCGCGCTCGGGAATTCGGCCTCCCCTGTGGATCAATCCCCTCAGCAGGTATCGAGCGTACTCTTTTCGATAGCCAAGTCGCTGATTTGCTTATAGATCACGGTGTGAATTGGGTTTGTTTGGCAGGTTATATGCGCTTCTTGAGCGGGCAGTTCGTTTCGCAATTTTCGAATCGCATCCTAAATATCCACCCCTCGCTGCTCCCCGCGTTCCCCGGGCTGGACGCGCAATACCAGGCATTGACCCATGGCGTGAAGATCACCGGATGCACGGTTCACTTCGTCAATGAAGACCTCGATAGCGGCCCGATTCTCCTCCAGTCCGCCGTTCCAGTCCTCGACAACGACACGGTCGAGTCGCTCTCGGCACGGATTCTGGTCGAGGAACATAGGATTTACTCCGAAGCCATCGCCTGGATGCTTCGAGGCAATTACCGGATTGAAGGCCGGAGAGTCATTCAAACTTGAGCTACTAATAATGTTGAATTTGAAACACGTACTAGCCGCGGTCGCGGCTCTGATCCTGATCGTTCTTGGGTTCGTTTGGTTCTCAGGGAAAATAGTCGATGTAAAACTTGCCAGGCCCGTCCCCGCCATCGGCAACGACAGCGTGATCAGCGTTCAAACAAATGGTCCGCACGGCGTAAAATCTTTTTCCGCTTCCGTCGAACAAAACGGCCAAACCCAAACCGTCTACGAGGACAAGACACGATCGAAACAGACCAGCCGCGTCTACACGTTCTCTGCGGGCAAAAAGCAGGCTTCATTTTTGAAAGAAGGACCGGCGAAACTCGTCATCAAAGCTTCTTCGAACGACTTTCGCGGCCACACAACGTCGCTCGCTCAAGACATTCAGGTTGTCCTTCGGCCTCCCACGATCGTCGCCGATGGTCGCCAGCACTACATCAACCAAGGCGGGGCCGAGCTGGTGACCTTCGATCTAGGCGGCTCGTGGACAGAAGCCGGAGTTCGCGTGGGCCGCTATTCGGCGGGTTCGTTTCCGATGCCCGGCAAGCCGGACAACAGTAATTCGCGATTCTCGCTTTTCCCCTATCCCTGGGATGTTTCGCCCAATACAATTCCAGACGCATTCGTCCGGAACATCGCGGGAACCGAAGCCGTTACGACATTCTGGACAAAAATTTTTCCCAAGAAATTTCGCGAAAGTAACATCGAGCTCAACGACCACGAGCTCCAGAAGGTCGACAGCGATCTCGACCCGGAGGGTACCGGAACCTTAATCGATCGATTTGTAAAACTCAATCGCGAGATGCGCCGGGCAAACAATCAACAGATCTATGACCTCCGAACGAAAACCGAAAATCGCATCCTGTGGTCAGGTCCGTTCGTACCGATGAAAGGCGCTCGGGAATCTTATTTCGCCGATCGCCGCAGCTACTTCTATAACGGGCGAAAGGTTGACGAGCAGGTGCATCTCGGGTTCGATCTTGCGCAAACCACGAACATGCCTGTCCTCGCCGCGAATTCAGGAAAGGTTATTTACGCAGACCGCCTCGGGATTTATGGCAACTGCGTCGTTCTCGATCACGGGTACAGCCTGCAAACGCTATACGGGCACATGAGCAAGATCGAAGTAAGAGTGGGGGATTCGATTCAGAAAGGTCAGCGGATGGGAGTCAGCGGATCAACCGGAATGGCGTTCGGAGATCACGTACACTTCAGCATGCTGATCGCAGGAATCCAGGTCAATCCCATCGAATGGTGGGATGAGCACTGGATTCACGATCGCATATTGAGTAAGATCGGCGCTCAGGAGCCTTCTTCGCCGGTACTGCCTTCGCGCAAAGCCTTGAGACGCTCTTCGCGGCGCTGAGCGCGTTCGGCAGCTCGCTTCACAAGCTCCGAACCGACGAGTTCGAGTTTAGCGGTTTCGGCCCCGTCGCCTTTCCGCCAGCCGAGTCTAACGATTCGCGTATATCCGCCATCACGCTGATTGAACCGTGGGCCCAGCTTCTCGAACAGCTTCTCGACAGCTTCGGGTTTGGTGAGAAAGGCTTCCGCTTGCCGCCGAGCATGCAAATTGTCTTCTTTGGCGAGCGTGATCATCTTTTCCACGAGCGGCCTCGCCGCTTTCGCTTTCGGAACCGTGGTCGTGATCCGCTCTTCTTCGATGACGTTAGTCACGAGGCCGCGAAGCAGGGCGCGCCGCGCGCCGATATTGCGCTTGAGTTTGACCCCTGCTTTGCGGTGCCGCATTTTTATTCCTCGACTCCCGCGTAGTGCTCGTTGGCGGCGAAGTCCGCTGCCGTTGCCGGCGGCGCAGAGCCAACCAAGCGGCCCTGCTGGTCGAACTTCATGCCGAACGATAAGCCGAGGCCGGAAAGAATTTCTTTAATCTCATTCAGTGACTTGCGGCCGAAATTCTTTGTCCGCAGCATTTCGGATTCCGACTTCTGCACCAAATCGCCGATGGTTTGAATATTTGCGTTCTTGAGGCAGTTATAGGAACGAACACTGAGCTCGAGTTCTTCCACCGAGCGATTCAGAACTTCGTTCATCTGATTCGCTGCGCGCTCGGCCGGCTCTTCGACCACCTCCGGCGTCTCTTCGAAGTTGATGAAGATCGCCATGTGATCTTTGAGGAGCTTTGCCGCCTGGCCTACCGCATCCTGCGGCGAAATAGCGCCGTTGGTCCAAACCTCGAGATTCAGCTTGTCGTAATCGGTATTCTGCCCGAGGCGAGCCGCTTCCACCGTGTAATTCACTTTGCGAACCGGCGAATGCACGGAATCGATCGGAATATAGCCGATCGGCAAGTCTTCATCGTAGTTGCGATCGGCCGAAACGTATCCGCGTCCGCTCTTGATGCGCATCTCGACATACAGTTTGCCGCCTTCGCCAACCGTTGCAATGTGGAGGTTGCGGTCAAGCACCTCGACATCGTTGTCGGTCTCGATCTGGCTGCTCATCACTTCGCCAGGAGTCTCGATATTGAGTCGCGCAATCCGCGTGCCTTCACCCACCATCTTGAACGGCACCTGCTTCAGGTTGAGGATGATATCGGTGGCGTCTTCCACTACGCCCGGAATCGGGCTAAATTCATGCGAAACACCTTCAATGCGCACCCCAGTGATAGCGGCGCCTTCGATGGAGCTCAAGAGGACACGCCGCAATCCCGTGCCGATCGTGGATCCGAATCCTCGCTCGAATGGCTGTGCGGCGAATTGACCGTAGCGCTCAGTGAGCGACTCGGTATTGGCAACTAAACGCTTTGGCTTCTGAAATCCTTTAAACATACCTTTTGAAATCCTTACTTCGAATACAACTCAACAATGAGTTGCTCGTTTAATTGAATCTGTACTAATTCTTCGCGCTTGGGTTGCTGCAAGACTCGCGCCCTCAGCGCTTCACGATCCACTTCGAGCCAAGATGGGCTTGGTTGATGCGCAGTCGCGTCACGTGCTGCGAGAATTTCCGAGCTGTTACGGCTCTTTTCACGAATCTCGACCAGGTCGCCCGGCTTCACCGTGTAGGAAGGAATGTTTACCTTGCGGCCATTCACAACAACATGTCCATGTCGAACCAACTGGCGTCCTTGCGCTCGGCTCGTGGCGAGACCCATACGGTAGATGACGTTGTCAAGGCGGCGCTCGAGCATCGCGAGCATCAGATCGCCGGTGATGCCTTTTTGGTTTACCGCCTTCTCGTAGAGATTCCGGAACTGCCCTTCAAGAACGCGGTAGTAACGCCGCGCCTTCTGCTTCTCACGAAGCTGCAAGCCATAGCCGACGAGCTTGGCTTTCTTATCTTTGCCGTGCTGTCCGGGTGCGAAGTTACGCTTCTCAATGGCGCACTTTTCGGTGTGGCAGCGCTCGCCCTTCAGAAAAAGCTTCATGCCTTCGCGGCGGCAAAGCCTGCACACGGGACCGCTATAACGTGCCAATCCAAATCCTCCTATACCCGCCGTTTCTTTGGCGGCCGGCAGCCATTATGTGGAATCGGCGTGACGTCCTTAATAGAACGCACTTCGATACCCGCCGTTGATAACGCGCGCACCGCCGATTCGCGACCCGAACCGGGACCCGCTACGCGAACTTCAACTGTCCGCAAGCCCGCTTCTTTTGCCTTGTTTGCAGCCGTCAGAGACGCCTGCTGAGCTGCGAACGGCGTGCCCTTTCGCGAGCCGCGGAATCCTAGAGACCCAGAACTCGACCACGCCAAGACGTTCCCCAAGGGGTCCGTGAACGTCACGATTGTGTTGTTGAATGACGCCTGGATGTGTACGGTCCCGAACGGAACGTTCTTCTTTTCCTTCTTCTTGAAGCTTTTCTTTTTCGCGGTCTTCGCGGGTGCCTTCGCCATCTATCGCTCCCCTTTAGGTCTTAGCTGTCGCCTTCTTCTTGTTGGCGATTGTGCCCTTGCGCGGACCTTTGCGCGTCCGGGCATTTGTATGAGTGCGCTGGCCACGAACAGGAAGCCCGCGGCGATGACGCAAGCCTCGATAAGATCCCATCTCCATGAGGCGCTTGATGTTCATGGAGACTTCTTTCCGCAGGTCGCCCTCGATTGCGCCTTCACCTTCGATGAGATTGCGAAGATGGTTCACTTCCTCTTCGCTGAGGTCAGAGACTTTTTTTTCGGGGTCCACTTCCGCACGGTGCAGAAGCGACAATGCACGCGTCGGTCCGATTCCGTAAATATAGGTCAGCCCAATGGCTGCCCGCTTTCTTGCTGGTAGATCAATTCCTGCAATACGCGCCATAACGATTCTTATCCTTGCCGCTGCTTGTGCTTCGGATTCGTGCAGATGATGCGCACCACACCGTGGCGGTGAATCACTTTGCACTTATCACACAGCTTCTTTACTGATGCTCTTACCTTCATAAATTTCTACGGCCGAGTCAAAACCCACGGCCCATTATCAGTCACTGCAACCATGTGCTCAAAATGAGCCGAGTATGACCCATCTTTTGCTACCGCCGTCCAAGAGTCCGAAAGAACCTCGGCATCCGGTTTCCCGGCATTCACCATCGGCTCGATAGCCAGGACCATGCCCGGCTTAAGACGCGGGTTTTCACCCTTTCGGTCCACATAATTTGGAATCTGAGGCTCCTCATGCAGGGAGGTGCCGATCCCATGTCCGACAAACTCGCGAACCACGGAAAACCCGTTCGAAACGACGTGTTTTTCCACCGTTCCGCAGACATCAAACAGCCGATTGCCGGCTCGCACCCGGTCAATCGCTAACTCTAAACTTTCTTCGGTGATCTTCAGCAGCCTTTTCACCGAATCGTTCAACTCACCGACGCCGACGGTAATGGCTGAATCACCATAATAGCCATCCAGCAAAACACCCGTATCGAGCGAAACAATGTCGCCCGCCTTCAATTTTCTTTTCGAGGAGGGCATCCCGTGCACAATCTCTTCATTCACCGACGTACAGAGCACGTAGGGAAATTTGGTATTCGCCGCCTGCGTTCGATACCCTTTGAACGCCGGTTTCGCGCCCGCGTCAGAAATCATTCTCTCGGCTGCCCGCTCCAGTTCCTGAGTAGAAATCCCCTCGACAACCATCGCTTTGAGATCTTGCAAAATGCGATAGACGAGCAAGCCGCTGCGGCGCAGTTTCTCGAGTTCCATTGCGCTCCGCCGGACAATCATTTCGAGACACTCGCTCCCGAAATGGATTCCTGACGGGCAATGAAACCGGAAAAGATCAAGGAATCGCAGATCTGCCCGGTAATTTCTTCAGGCGACGCCGACCCTCCGTTGATTTCAAATATCGAGACGCCCGCGTCACGAAAATGGTTCAGAAGCGGACGCGTTTGCATTTTGTACTGGTCGAGTCGTTCCCGAATGACGGACTCACGGTCATCATCTCGCGTCACCAACGTAGCTCCATCAAGGTCGCAAACTCCAGCAACTTTGGGAGGATGCGTGCTTAAGCTATAGAGGGTTCCACAGACGGGACACTGCCGACGGCCACTCAGGCGGGCTACGATTATCTCGCAGTCGACGATTAAGTGTACCACAACTGTTTGAAATCCATCTCGTCCCAACAGCTTCAGCAATACTGCCGCCTGGTTCACCGTACGCGGATAGCCGTCGAGAATGATTCCAGAGCGGCAATCCGGCTCTGCGATTCTTATCTCGACTAACTCGTTCACCAGGTCATCAGGTACCAATTTGCCCGACTTGAGCAGAGCCCGGGCCTGATTTCCGACGTGATCGCCGGCCTCAATGTGCGCCCGCAACATGTCGCCGGTCGAGATGTGCGGGATTTTTAAATGCTGCCTTAATGACTTGGCCTGGGTTCCCTTTCCGGAACCTGGAGAGCCGAACAAAATAATGGCCGGTTTAACTGAAATCGGACTGGTAATTTTCGCGGGCAATCGATTAAGCGGTCGCGCTGCGCCGGCCGCGAATCCGTCCCGCACGCGGCGTAAAGCCTTCGTAGTGCCGCATGATTAACTGCGCTTCGATCTGGTTCACGGTATCCATCGCGACCCCGACAACAATCAGCAGCGAGGTGCCTCCGAAATAGAAGTTCACACCCAGGCCATCCAGTAAAAAGCGAGGGAAATGAGCGTCGATGAAGTTGCCGACCAGAGGCAGTCTCTGGAGCTTGATGCCCGAGATCATGATTTGCGGAATGAGCGCCAAGATCGATAAATACAAACCGCCGACCACTGTGATCTTCGAAAGAATCTTGTCCATATACTCCGCCGTGTTCCTCCCCGGACGAATGCCCGGAATGAACCCGCCATACTTTCGCATGTTGTCAGCTGCTTCATTTGGATTAAAGATGATCGATACGTAGAAGAAGCAGAAGAAGACGATCAGAATCACAAAGGCCAAATAATAGAGCGGCTCCGAACCGCCCAGCGAGCCCAGCATGCTGCTCAACCACGGGCTGTTTTTCACGATTGGGAATTGGAGCGCTGTTTGAGGCAAAGCGAGCAACGATGAAGCAAAAATGATCGGGATCACGCCGCCGGCATTGACCTTGAGAGGCAGATGCGTGGATTGGCCGCCCATCATTTTGCGGCCGACTACACGCTTCGCATATTGGACGGGTATCCGCCGCTCGCCGCGCTCGACAAGCACGATAAACGCAACCACTGCGAACATCACCGCCAGAATGATGATCATCTGAAGCGCGTTCCATTGATGCGTCACGAACGTGTTCTGGTAGATGCTGATGATGGCCCGCGGAAGGCCAACAATGATACCGACAAAGATGATGAGCGACATTCCGTTTCCGATGCCGCGTTCGGTGATCTGCTCACCCAGCCACATAATGAAGGCCGTGCCGGTGGTGAAGGTCAGCGTGGTCATAATAATGAAGCCGGGTCCGGGATTCAGAACGAAGTTGCCCTCTGAGTGCTGCAGCGCGAGAGCGATTCCAATGGATTGGATAATCGCGAGCCCCACGGTCAAGTAGCGAGTCCACTGAGTAATTTTGCGACGCCCGAGCTCACCCTCTTTTTGCAACTTGTCGAGCGTGGGAATCACGACAGTTAGGAGCTGAAGAATAATGGAAGCGGTGATGTAAGGCGTAATGCCGAGCGCAAAGATCGTCATGCGCCGCAGCATGCCGCCGCTGAAGAGATCAAAATAGCCCAAGAAGCCGCCCGCCGCGTTCCGGTTGAAAAATTCCTCGAATCGCTGCGTATACAGCCCGGGTGTTGGAATGTACGCGCCGATACGATAGACGGCGAGCAACCCTAGGGTGAAGAGAACCCGCTTTCGGAGATCGGGAATCCGAAACACGTTCGCGAGAGCTTCAAGAAACTTTGTCATGGACTTCCTTCACACTTTCCCGATTCAATTTAGGGTCGATACTTTAGACTCTACTTCTTTTCCACTGCTTCTTGGGCAGGAGGGGTCTTCGAGAGCACCTCCGCGGTTCCACCTAGCTTTTGGATTTTGTCTAGCGCAGATTTGGAATACAGGTGAGCTTTGATGCTTATTTTTCTGGTCAACTCCCCATTCCCAAGAATCTTAAGCCCGGAGTTCAATCGCTTCACCACACCGGCTGCGACGAGGGAATCGGGCGTAAACGCATCGCCCTCTAGCTTCTCAAGCAACCCTACATTGATGATGGCGTATTCTTTGCGGAAGATGTTTGTGAAGCCGCGTTTTGGAAGCCGGCGATGCAGCGGCATCTGACCGCCTTCGAATCCGCGCATCTTGCTATAGCCGGAGATCGACTTCGCGCCTTTCGCACCACGGCCCGAATATTTGCCGCGCCCGGAGCCCATGCCTTGTCCGATGCGCTGCTTTTTGTGTTTTTGGCCCTTCGGCGGCCGCAGATTACTTAAATTCATTTCGCCTTCCCGCTATTCCTCGACGATCTCAAGCAAATGCGGCACCTTCTTCACCATGCCTCTGAAAGCCGGCGTGTCGGGCCGCTCCACAACACGGTTAATCTTGTGAAGTCCAAGCGACCTGACGATGTCTTTATGCGGTTTAGGAGTGCAGATCGGGCTTCGCACCAACTTGATCTTAATTTTTCCTTCAGCCATATTTGCGCCTATAATTTTTCAACCGGCAAACCGCGCATGTCTGCGACAGCGTTCTTGTCGTGAAGCTGCTCGAGCGCGTTGATGGTCGCCTTCACTACGTTATGCGCGTTATGAGACCCGATCGACTTCGTAAGCACGTTCGTAATACCGACGGCTTGGATCACGGCACGCACGGGTCCACCCGCGATAACGCCAGTGCCTTCCGGCGCAGGTTTCAGCAGGACGAGACCGCTGCCGAAGCGGCCCAGCACTGGGTGGCGAATCGTGGTTTCGACAACATTGATTTTTCGAAGATTCTTCTTGGCCGCCTCGATGCCTTTCTTGATAGCCGAAGGCACTTCTTTCGCTTTGCCGGTGCCGTACCCGACGACCTTAGCGCCTGAGTCTCCGACCACAATAAGGGCCGAAAAGCTCATGTTCTTGCCGCCCTTCACGACTTTCGTGACACGGTTGATGCTGACCACCTGCTCTTTCAGGTTGAGGTTTTGCGTATCGAGCCGCTTGGGCTTTCCATTTACTGGCATTCTCTAAAACTCCAATCCGGCCTGACGCGCCGCATCGGCGAGCGCCTTCACGCGGCCGTGGTACAGATAGCCGCCGCGATCGAACACCACTCTCGTAATGCCCTTTTCCTTTGCGCGCTCCGCAACAGTTTTGCCGACCACTTTGGCGCCTTCAATGTTTCCGCCCTTCCCGCCAGCAAGGTCTTTTTCGATCGAGCCAGCCGACACTAATGTGTGGCCTTGCTGATCATCAATCACCTGCGCATAGATATGGTTCGTGCTGCGAAAAACAGCCAGGCGGGGCCGCTCCTGCGTACCGGAAACACGGCGGCGAATTCGCTTGTGAATGCGAACACGAGTGTCGTTGCGAGATTCCTGCGCCATCACTTAGCTCCCGCTCCGGTCTTGCCCGCCTTCTTGCGCAGGACTTCACCGGTGTACCGGACACCTTTGTTTTTATATGGATCGGGCGGCCGCAAAGCGCGAATCTGGGCGGCGACTTGCCCCACCACCTGCCGATCAAAACCGGTAAGTACCAAATGAGTTTGTTTATCGATTTTCAGATCCACTCCAGGGGGCAATAGAAATTCGATGGGATGTGAGTATCCGAGAGTGAACGTTGCGACTTTGCCTTTCACGTCCGCGCGGTAACCAGTTCCGACGATGTCCAACTCGCGGGTGAATCCAGTCGACACGCCTTGCACGGCGTTTGCGGCAAGGGCCCGCGTGAGGCCGTGGATGGCTGCTAATTTGTCGTTGTCTCGGACCAGCTCCAAGTGATTGTTCTTCTGCTCGATCTTAATTCCCGCGGGAATGGGCACGGCCAGTTTCCCCTTCGGCCCTTCAACCTCGAGCCGTTCGCCCAACCGGATGTTGACGCCTTTCGGAAGCGGAATCGGTTTGTTTCCTACTCTTGACATGAACTTCTTCCTTTACCAGATTTGGCAGAGCACTTCGCCGCCAACTCCTTCTTTGCGAGCCGCTGCGCCCGTCATGACACCCTTCGGCGTCGTTAGAATGTTGATTCCAAGGCCGCCGAGAATGCGAGGAATATCTTTGCTGCCCACATACACGCGGCACCCGGGGCGGGAGACGCGTTCTACCCGCGAGATTACAGGGAGGTTCGAAGGCGTGTATTTCAGATACAAGCGGATGTACTTCTTCGAGCCTTCTTCCGTCAGCTTGTAATTCAGAACGTAGCCTTCCTCTTTGAGGATTCGGGCGATTTCGTTCTTCAGCCGCGAAGCCGGTACGTCTACCTTTGCGTGCCGCGCAATTAAGGCGTTTCGCACGCGGGTCAGCATGTCTGCAATAGGATCTGCGGTCATGGTTTACTTTCGTTCACTAGCAATTCTTTCGTCATCTAGACCGGCGCTTGCGCTCCGGTTTTAAACACTCAATCCAATATCGAGTTCCTCACCAGCTTGCCTTGGTTACACCGGGTATTTCGCCCGCAAGCGCAAGCTGCCGAAAACAAATCCGGCACAGGGAAAATTTGCGCAAAAAGCCGCGGGGTCGGCCGCAGCGCTTGCAGCGGTTCCGCAACCGGCATTCAAATTTCGGCTTCTTTTCTTCTTTCGCGATCTTCGCAGTAGTTGCCATTAATCAAAACCTTCTTATTGCCGGAAGGGCATTCCCATGAAGCGCAGCAGCGCCAAACCTTCCGCGTCCGTTTTTGCAGTGGTAGTGATCGAGACATTCATCCCTTTCACTTTGTCCACCTTGTTATAGTCGATTTCTGGAAAAATCAGTTGGTCGCGCAGGCCCAGCGTGTAATTCCCGCGGCCGTCGAACGATTTCGGCGAGACGCCACGAAAATCGCGCACCCGCGGCAGAGCGACATTCATCAACCGATCCAGAAATTCGTACATGCGATCGCCGCGCAGCGTCACCATGCATCCAATTGACATTCCCTCGCGAAGCTTAAAAGCAGCGATGGATTTCTTGGCTTTCGTTACTACAGGCCGCTGTCCCGAAATGGCCGCGAGTTCGTTGACCGCTCCGTCCATCAATTTGCTGTTCGCCGTAGCCTCGCCCAGACCGATATTGAGCGAGACCTTTTCGATCTTGGGAACGGCCATCGGGTTCTTGTACCCAAACTCCTTTTTCAGCGCTGGAACCACATTATTGGCGTAGTGCTGCCGCAATCTCGCTTTTGCGGCGGAGCGCGCCTTCGGCTCGGCTGTGCGCTCGATTTCCTGGGCACTTTTACTTTCCGCGCGCTTGCCCTCTTTTTGAGGCGCCGCTGGTTTCGCCGGCTTCGCCGCTTTTTGTGCTTGCGCTTCTTTTTCGGGCTTCCCTGTTGGATCTGTTTTCTTAGCCATTACCCGTTACTTCCTGTCGATTGTCTCGCCGCCCTTTCGGGCGATGCGCACGCGGCGCACTTTGCCTCCAACCGTGTCCAATTTGAAACCAATTCGCGTCGGCACTCCTCCCGGAGTTAGAACCATCACGTTCGAAACGTCGATGGGCATCGGTTTATCCGCGATTCCGCCTTTGATCTGTTTCGACGGATTCGGGCGCGTATGGCGCTTAACCACCATGACGCCTTCGATCGTGAGCTTGCGCGCGAGACGGTCCACTTCGAGCACCTTGCCCGTTTTGCCTTTGTCCCGGCCGGCGATGATCCTGACCAGATCGTCCTTTTTGATCTTGATTCGAACCGGCTTGCGCTCGCCTCTCGCTTGCCGGCGCTGATACGCAATCTTCGGCATTATTCAGATAACCTCCGGCGCGAGCGAAACGATTTTCATGAAACGCTTGTCGCGCAGTTCGCGCGCCACGGGGCCGAAAACGCGGGTTCCGACAGGCTCACCGGCTTCATTGATCAGCACAGCCGCATTCGAATCAAAGCGAATATAAGTGCCGTCTTTTCGGCGTGTCTCTTTACGCATACGAACTACGACGCAACGAACCACCTTGCCCTTTTTGATAGTGGAATCCGGCGCAGCTTCTTTGACGCTCGCGGTGATCACATCGCCCAACCCCGCGCGAAGACCGAGATCGCCGCCGCGGGGCAAGATGCATTGCAGCTTGCGCGCGCCGCTGTTGTCGGCTACCTCCAGCATCGTTCGCATTCCAATCATGGCGTTTCTCCCTCAATTTCCCTCTCGGCCTCAGAGACCGGCTATTTTCTTTTGATCGTTTTCTTCACGCGGGTATCGGCTTCCGCCTCGAGAGCCGGATGCTCGACGCCCACCTGCACTGCGCGCCGGATCACGTCTCGCAATTCCCAACGCTTCAACCGGCTCAAGGGACGGCACTCGACGATCCGGACCACATCTCCCACTTGCGCGGATTGCTTCTCATCGTGGGCGTAGAACTTTTTGCGTTTGTGCACGATTCGCTTATAAACCGGATGAGCTACGCGGCGGGTTACTTCAACCACGATGGTCTTGGCCATCTTGGTCGAGACCACTTCCCCGACTTTCTCGTTCTTATGTCCTAAACTCTCTGTACTCTGCTGTGCGGCGGCCATAAACTGCTATTTCTTTCTTGTTTTCCTGGTCTTACTCTTTTCGCTCTTAGGGGACTTCGGCGCTGGTGCGGGCGCGGCGGTCTCACCAGCAGCATGTTTTTCCGCCAGCACGGTCAGCATCCGCGCTCGATCCTTCTTTAAGTTGCGAAACTTCTTGAGGCCTTCCATCTGGCCCATGCCCATTTGGAAGCGCAGTCGAAAAAGCTGGTCCTGAGCATCTTGGGCCTGGCGCTGCAATTCCGCCACATCGAGCCCGTGCATTCTTGCTGCTTTCATAAAACTCGCTATCCCACCTTCGCTTCTTCGCCCGGTTGGGTCCGCGCGACGAACTTAGTCGGAACGGAAATCTTCATTGCCGCGAGGCGCATCGCTTCCGTCGCGGTCTCCAGCGGCACGCCTTCCATTTCGAACAGCACCTTTCCGGGCTTAACCACGGCAACCCAAGCTTCCGGCGCTCCTTTCCCTTTACCCATACGCGTTTCAGGCGGCTTCTTCGTAATCGGCTTGTCGGGGAAGATACGAATCCAGACCTTTCCGCCGCGCTTGATAAAACGCGTCATCGCGATGCGGGCTGCTTCGATCTGGCGATTCGTTACCCATCCGCAACTGACCGCCTTCAATCCGAAGTCGCCGAACGAGAGCTCGGAGCCACGCCAGGCTTTGCCGGTCATGCGGCCGCGCTGCTGCTTTCGGAATTTGACTTTCTTAGGCATCAACATAGCGGTTCTCCCCTAAAGCGAGTCATGCGACTTACTCGTTCGGCTCCTTTGTTTCCTCGGGCGCGCTTTCAGCGGTGGCGGCCGGCTCGGTTGTGATCGGTTCGGCTGCCGCGGGCTCACCGGTCTCGCGCTTCTGCTCTTGCTTCCACGCTGGAGCTGCGACGGGCGCCAAAGGCGGAATGATAGGCGCCGATGCGGGCTTTGGCATTTCAGTCGGCGGTTGCTGCATGATTGGGCCGGTCGCTTCCGGTAATGAAGGCGGGGCCGCGATAGGCCTGCGCAATTCGCGTTCGCGATCCTCACGACGGCGGCGTCGCGGTTCGCCCTCATTTCGTAGCGAATTTCGGCGGCTGCCCCCATCGAGCACTTCACCCTTATAAATCCAAACTTTGACACCAATCACGCCATAAGTCGTGTAGGCTTGACTGAAGCCGTAATCGACATCGGCTCGCAGCGTGTGCAGCGGGAGCTGGCCCTGCAAATACCACTCACTTCGCGCGATTTCGGCGCCGTTCAATCGGCCGGAGACGCGAACCTTGATTCCTTTACACCCGAAGCGCAGCGCCGAATCGACGGCTTTTCGCATCGCGCGCCGGAACGCAACGCGCTTCTCAAGCTGCAGCGCGATAGATTCCGAAACTAGTTGCGCATCGAGCTCGGGCCGGTGCACTTCCTGAATATCAATGAAGACTTCGCGTTTGGTTTTTTTCGCGAGATCGCTTTTCAGTTTCTCAATCTCTGCGCCCTTGCGGCCGATGATGATCCCTGGCCGAGAGGTGCGAATCGTGATGCGAAGCTTGTTCCCCGGGCGGTCGACTTCTATCGAGCTGATGCCCGCCGCCTTGAGCCGTGTTAGCAACGATTCTTTCAGCTCGAGGTCCTCGTGCAGGAGTTTCGAATACTCTTGCTTGGCGAACCAACGCGAACGCCAGGTCTTCGTGACGCCGACGCGAAATCCGTAAGGATGAACTTTCTGGCCCATATCTTTTAACCGTTCCTCCGCACTACTCCTCAGCTTCCGTTTCGGCGCGCTCACCAACCTTCACCACGATGTGCGCGGTCCGGCGCTGATAACGGAACGCGCGCCCCATTGGAGCTGGACGAATGCGCTTCTGCCGCGGACCTTCGTTCACGTAAGCCTCCGTCACGAATAGCTTGTCGACATCGACGTCTTCCGATGTGTTCTCGGCATTTGCTATGGCTGAGCGCAGAACCTTCTCAATGGCCGGCGCGACGCGCTTGTTCGTTCCGCCCAGAATGCTGATTGCGTCGCCTGCTTGCTGGCCTCGGATCATGTCGACGACGAGCCGCGCCTTTTGCGGCGACACATGAATGTACCGGCCTTCGGCTTTCGCGAGGCTTGGCGTTGTTAACGAGCTTCGAGGCCTGTTCGCCATGATTACTTCACCGCCTTTTCCGTCGCCTTCGCGGCATGGCCTTTGAACGTTCGCGTCGGCGAGAATTCGCCGAGCTTATGCCCGACCATGTTTTCCGTTACATACACCGGGATGAATTTCTTGCCGTTGTGGACAGCGAGCGTGTGCCCGATGAAATCCGGAACGATAGTCGAGCGCCGGGACCAGGTCTTCACTACTGATTTTTGATTTGAGGCGTTCAGATCTCCGACCTTCTTCATGAGGTGCTCGTCGGTGAACGGTCCTTTTTTAAGCGATCGTGCCATGTGAGATTCCTACCGCTTCTTCGCCTTTCTGGTTACGATCCAGCGGTCTGTCCGTTTGTTGTTTCTGGTTTTAAAGCCGCGCGTCGGCTGTCCCCACGGCGTGACCGGATGGCGGCCACCCGAAGTCTTTCCCTCTCCGCCGCCATGCGGGTGATCGACCGGATTCATCGAAACGCCGCGATTGTGCGGCCGGCGTCCCAGCCACCGTTTACGCCCCGCCTTGCCGAGCGAGACATTTTCGTGCTCGACGTTGCCGACCTGCCCGACAGTTGCCATGCATTCGATCTGCACTCTCCGCACTTCGCCTGACGGCAGCTTCAGCAACGCAATATCGCCTTCTTTCGACACGAGCTGAGCTTGCGCGCCCGCAGAGCGAGCCATCTGCCCCCCCTTGCCGGGCTTCAGCTCGATGTTGTGGACCACAGTGCCGGCGGGAATATTTTTGAGCGGCAGCGCGTTGCCAACCAAGATGTCGGCCTCGGGACCTGAGCTCACCGTTCGTCCCACTTCGAGGCCGACCGGACAAATGATATAGCGTTTTTCGCCATCTGAATAGTGAAGCAGCGCGATGCGCGCCGAGCGGTTCGGATCGTATTCAATGGCGGCAACTTTCGCCGAGACGCCGGATTTGTCGCGCTTGAAATCGAGAATGCGGTACGCTTTCTTCGCGCCGCCTCCACGAAAGCGGCTCGAGATTTGACCCTTGCCATCGCGGCCGCCGCTGCGCTTCTTGCCTTCGACGAGCGATTTCTCCGGCCTGTCCTTTGTAATGTCCTCGCGCGTGAGATAAGTCTGAAAGCGCCGCGTCGATGTTACGGGTCGAAAACTTTTGATGGGCATAGCTTTCTGCTCCCTTCCTTAGATCTCCGCGTACTCCGGAACTTTTTGTCCCGGACGCAATCGGACGTACGCTTTTTTCCAATCCGAGCCGTAACCTGTAAAGCGGCCGCGCCTCCGCAATTTCCCAGCGAAGTTTCCGGTTCGGACCTCCGCGACCTTAACTCGAAATAACATCTCGACAGCTTGCCGGATTTCGATTTTGTTCGCATCCGGATGCACTTCGAAGCACAGCGTGCGCTCGGACTCGCGCTTCGCGTGCCCTTTTTCGGTGATGATCGGACGGCGGATCACATCATATACGTTCATTTGGCGAGTGCCTCCGAAAGCTTCTTCGCTGCATCCTCGGTTAGCAGCACTTGCTGGTGTGCCAGCAGGTCGTAGACATTCACTTCTTTGGTAGGAAGAAGCTTCACTCCCGACAGATTCCGCGACGCGCGGGTCAAGTTGACGTTTTCACCGAGCTCGACCAGTAACACGGTCTTCTTCGCCTCGAGCCTCCCGAGAACCCCCGCCATATTTTTGGTTTTGTGATCTTGGAGCTCGAAAGCTTTGACAACTTTCAATTCGCCATCGCGCAATTTCGCCGAAAGCGCCGAGCGCAGCGCGCCCAACTGCATTTTCCGGGGTAGCTTGTATTCGTAGCTGCGCGGCTGCGGACCGTGCACCGTGCCGCCGTGCCGCCACAGCGGCGAGCGAATCGAACCCATGCGCGCGCGGCCCGTACCCTTCTGTTTCCACAATTTCTTGCCGGAACCCGAAACTTCGTGACGTGTCTTGGTCGCCGCAGTTCCGGACCGTCTCGCAGCGGTGTATTGGCGCACGGCTTCGTAGAGAAGCGCCTCATTCACTTCCGCTGCAAAGACCTCGTCGGAAAGCTCGATTGAGCCGACTGCGGCGTTGTTCAGATCAAAGATATCTACACTCGGCATAACGGTTACCGCTTCGCTCTTCCTACGTTTTTCATCGCTTCGCTCGGCGGACCATGACGTAACCGCCATTGGGCCCAGGGATCGCACCCTTAACCGCGATCACGTTTTCGTCCGGATCGACGCTGATAATTTCCAGATTCCGCACCGTCACTTGCTGCGTCCCCATTCGGCCGGCCATTTTCATGCCAGGAAAAACACGAGATGGAAAACTGGATGCGCCAATCGAGCCGGGAGCGCGATGGAACATCGACCCGTGCGTGGCTGGACCGCCGCGAAAGTGGTGACGCTTCACGAGCCCGGCGAATCCGCGACCTTTGCTGGTCCCGATCACGTCGACAAGATCTCGTTCTTTGAACTCTTCAGCCAGCACGCGGTCGCCTTGCTTCAGGTCGCTTTGATTCACATCGCGCGCACCCTGATCGAGCCGGAATTCATGCAGAAACCGGACACCCTCGGCGCCGGATTTCTTGAGGTGAGCGATCATAGGCTTGTTCTGCTTCTTCGCGTATTCCACCAGCCCAAGCTGCACGGCATCGTAGCCATCGATCGCCGGCGTCTTGCGTTGAGTGACGACGCACGGGCCTGCTTTCACCAGCGTTACGGGAATGACCTGCCCGTCGGCATTGAAGACCTGGGTCATGCCGATTTTCTTGCCGAGAATTCCTGGACTCATTTCTTAAATACTCCAATCACCGCATTGATGAACAGATCAATCGCTGCGTTCATGGCTGCGATTAAGTTCATACGCTAATTGACGCCCTACTTCTTGCCGAATGCTTTGATCTCCACATCAACGCCCGCAGGCAGATCGAGCTTCATCAACGCATCGACCGTGTCTTGTGTCGGTTCCAAAATGTCGAGCAGGCGCTTGTGCGTTCGAATTTCGAACTGCTCGCGCGATTTCTTATCCACATGCGGCGAGCGCAAAACCGTGTAGCGATTTTTTAGGGTGGGCAAGGGAATCGGTCCGGCGACAGTCGCACCCGTGCGCTTGGCGGTGTCGACGATATCGCCCGTCGATTGATCCAAGATCCGATGGTCGTACGCCTTCAGCCGGATTCGGATGCGTTCCTTCATCATGCTCGTAGTCCTACGCCAAAATCTCGGTCACGGTTCCGGCTCCGACGGTGCGCCCGCCTTCGCGGATCGCAAAACGCAGCCCTTTGTCCATGGCCACCGGCGTAATCAGGTCGATCTCGAGCGTTACGTTGTCGCCCGGCATCACCATCTCCATCCCTTCAGGCAGCTTCGCCACGCCCGTCACGTCCGTGGTGCGGAAATAAAACTGCGGCCGGTAGCCATTGAAAAACGGCGTGTGCCGCCCGCCCTCTTCCTTCGACAGCACGTACACTTCGCCCTTGAACTTGCTGTACGGCTTAATCGTGTTCGGCTTCGCGATCACCTGCCCGCGCTCGACATCCGTCTTCTCAATGCCGCGCAGCAGCAACCCGACGTTGTCTCCCGCCCGGCCCTCATCGAGCAGCTTCTTGAACATCTCGACGCCCGTCACCACCGTCTTGCGCGTCTCGCGGAAGCCCACGATCTCCATTTCCTCGCCCACCTTGCAGATGCCCCGCTCGATGCGCCCCGTCACCACCGTGCCACGCCCCTGAATCGAGAAGATGTCTTCAATCGGCATCAGAAACGGCTTGTCCACCACGCGCTGCGGCACCGGCACATATTCGTCGACCTTCGCCATCAGCTCGTCGACCGTCTTCTCCCACTTCTCTTCGCCGTTCAACGCCCCGAGCGCGCTCACGCGCACCACCGGCAGATCGTCGCCCGGAAATTGATAGCTCTTGAGCAATTCGCGCACTTCGAGCTCCACCAGCTCGAGCAGTTCCGGATCGTCCACCATGTCGACTTTATTCAGCGCCACGACGATATACGGCACGCCCACCTGGCGGGCCAGCAGAATATGCTCGCGGGTCTGCGGCATGGGACCGTCGGTGGCCGCGACCACCAGAATCGCGCCATCCATCTGCGCTGCGCCGGTGATCATGTTCTTGATGTAGTCGGCGTGACCCGGGCAGTCGACGTGCGCGTAGTGCCGGTTGGCGGTCTCGTACTCGACGTGCGCCACCGCGATCGTGATGCCGCGCGCTTTCTCTTCCGGCGCGTTGTCGATTGAATCGAAGCTGCGGAACTTCACCTTCGGGTTGTGCTTGGAGAGCGTCTTGGTGATCGCGGCGGTCAACGTCGTCTTGCCGTGATCGATATGCCCGATCGTCCCGATATTTACGTGCGGCTTGCTGCGGTCAAATTTCTCTTTCGCCATGTTTCCTTCTCCTGCGTATTCCTTTTCGGTATGGGCAGGCCCGTACCCTACCTAATTGCGATTCCGCCTTTATTCCGATTGATAATTTCCTCGGCCAGATTCTTGGGAACTTCTTCGTACTGGCCGAAGTGCATTGTGAAGCTGCCGCGCCCCTGAGTCCGCGAGCGCAGCTCAGTCGCATAACCAAACATTTCCGACAGCGGCACCATCGCTTTGATGATGTGCGTGCCGCCCGCGATCTCGGTGCCTTCAAGACGCCCGCGGCGCGAAATCAAATCGCCATTGACGGACCCCATGTACTCTTCGGGAACCGTCACTTCGACACGCATCACAGGCTCGAGCAGGACCGGCTTCGCCTTCTGGGCTGCCTTCTTCACCGCAATCGATCCCGCAATCTTGAAGGCCATTTCCGATGAATCCACTTCGTGGTAGCTGCCATCCCAGAGCGTCACTTGCACATCGGACATGGGATAGCCGGCCAGAATGCCGCCTTCGAGCGCTTCTTCAACGCCCTTCTGCACAGCGGGAATGTATTCCCTCGGAATGGCGCCGCCGACGATCTCGTTGTCGAATTCGAAGCCCTTGCCAGGAGCGGGGGCAATTCGCAATTTGACGTGTCCATACTGGCCGCGGCCACCGGTCTGCTTCGCGTATTTCTCCTCGGCTTCGGCCTTCCCGCGAATCGTTTCGCGATACGCGACCTGTGGTTTCCCGACGTTCGCCTCAACGTTGAACTCCCGCTTCATGCGGTCAATGATGATTTCGAGATGCAGCTCGCCCATGCCGGCCAGAATCGTCTGCGCCGTTTCCGGATCTGTATTCACCCGAAGTGTCGGATCTTCGGAAACGAGCTTCTGAATGGCCGCGCCGAGCTTCTCTTGATCGGCTTTTGTTCTAGGCTCGATCGCAAGCTGAATCACGGGCGCCGGAAAGTCGATAGATTCGAGAAGAATCGGCGCCTTTTCATCGCAAATCGTGTCGCCTGTGACAACTTGCCTTAAGCCGACCGCCGCGCAAATATCGCCGGCAAATACTTCCTGGATCTCTTCACGCTTGTTGGCGTGCATTTTCACGAGACGCCCGACGCGTTCTTTCCGCGCCTTTGTCACGTTATAGATCGAATCACCGGTTGCGAGCTTGCCCGAGTAGACGCGAATAAAGCAAAGCTGGCCGACAAACGGATCGGTCATGATCTTGAAAACCAGCGCAGAGAAAGGCTCGATGTCGCTGGCCTTACGCTCAATCGCAACTTCCGGGTTATCGATGGCGTGACCTTTTACCGGCGGAATGTCGATCGGTGAAGGCAGGTAAGCGCACACAGCGTCCAGCAGATTCTGCACGCCCTTGTTCTTGAAGGATGAGCCGCAGATCACCGGGAATATCTTCTGCGCGATGGTCGCCTTCCGGATGCCGGCCACCAGTTCCTGCTCGGTAATGGCCTGGCCTTCGACGTACTTCTCAAAGAGCACATCGTCGGTTTCCGAAACCGCCTCGATTAGCTTGTCGCGATACTCTTTCGCCTTGTCGACGAGATCGGCCGGGATCTCGACATCGTCATACTTCGCTCCCAGCGTTTCGTCGCGCCAAACGCGAGCCTTCATCTTTACCAGATCGACAATGCCCTTGAACTGATCTTCGGCCCCGATCGGCAGTTGGATCGGCACAGGGCGCGCGCTCAGGCGGTCAACAATCGTCTGAACTGAGAAATAAAAATTCGCGCCAACCCGGTCCATCTTATTGATGAAGCAGATGCGGGGAACACCGTACTTGTCGGCCTGGCGCCAAACGGTTTCTGACTGCGGCTGTACGCCCGCAACGGCGTCGAAAACAGCGCAGGCTCCATCGAGAACACGCAGGCTGCGTTCCACCTCGGCCGTGAAATCCACATGGCCGGGAGTATCGATGATGTTGATGGTGATGTCGCGCCATTGGCAGGTGGTTGCCGCCGACGTGATCGTGATGCCGCGCTCCTGCTCCTGCGCCATCCAGTCCATCGTCGCGGTGCCTTCGTGCACTTCGCCGATTTTGTGGGTGCGGCCAGTATAGTAAAGGACGCGCTCCGTGGTGGTGGTTTTACCGGCATCGATGTGGGCCATGATGCCGATATTTCTCATCTTCTCGAGTGGTACGGTCCGTGCCATATGTTCTCGCGGCGTTTTAGCAGCTCACCACCGGTAATGCGCGAAGGCTTTGTTGGCTTCCGCCATGCGGTGGACGTCGTCCTTTTTCTTAATCGCTCCGCCGCGCATATTGGCGGCATCGTTCAATTCGTTCGCCAGCTTTTCGGGCATGCCCTTTTCCGGGCGCGACCGGGCGTTGGTCAGAATCCAACGGATCGCCAGGCTGGTTCGGCGATTCTGCGGTACTTCCACGGGCACCTGGTAGTTCGCGCCGCCGACGCGCCGCGTCTTCACTTCGAGCAGCGGTTTGGCGTTCTCCACCGCTTTTTTGAAAAGCTTCAACGGATCGTCGCCCGTCCGCTCGCGAATGGTGTCCAT
>JAFAYL010000010.1 GCA_019240405.1 Acidobacteriaceae bacterium | reverse complement strand
CGGTTCGGACGACGAAATCACGGTTCATCCTATGGAATCCGGCCAATGCGATTCCTACTTGACTCTGGTAGTCCATTGCTCTTCTAATAGAGTCTTCCATCGCTTGTCGCGACCGTTGGTTCTCGAAGGCCCAGCCCATCCAGCGCTGCAAATCGGGCCACGCATCTTCCTTGGCGGCCTGGATCGCGTCCAAATCGCCGAGAGTTGGCGGACGCAGGACGAGGCGGGGCGTTTGGATGGGCATCAAGTGACGCATAAGAAGGGGATCGTTGCGCCCATTGGTTCAATGTTTGAGCGGTACTGCAATTCAACGTAGCTTCACTCATGCCGGCTTCCAGGTTTTCGAACACAACTTTAACCGGCGTCCGGGTTCCCTTGAGAACCCACGTCCCGCTAACCTTGCCGGGAATGCTTTCAACGCCTGAGCATTGGGACCAATCAAGAGCTGCCACGCGATTACCTCCCTTTTATCCTGGCTTTTCAGCAGATTTGAGCGCGTGTATCACGCGAGGCGAATTCTCAAACCAACACGTTTTGGGTCCTGAAATTTTTTCCTCCCGCCATCTACCCCCACGAAGTCCATCAGGTTCTTTTGCTCTCGCGGAACACTTGGCAAAGTAATTAGCGGCGAAGGCACACGCCCGCCTGCGGCTTCTCCATCGCTATTCCGCCCGCAAGGCCTCAACAGGATCGACAGCCGCCGCCCGCCGTGCCGGCAGATAACTCGCAATTACCGTCGCGGCGGCCAAAATCAGCGCGACCGCGGCGTAAGTTAGCGGATCGAGCGGGCTGATCCCGAATAGCAGCGATTTCATCAGCCGCGTTAGCGCAATCGCGATGCTCAACCCGATCGTCACTCCAATGCCCACCAGTGCCAATCCCTGGCGCACAAACATGGTTTTCAATTCGCCCTGCTGCGCCCCGAGCGCCAGCCGGATTCCGATTTCGCGCGTCCTTTGCGATACAGCATAGGAGATCACTCCGTAAATTCCAACGATGCCAAGCAGCAGCGCCATCGACCCCGCGATTCCTAACATCACCAGAGTGAAGGAAGTTCGCGCCATCGATCGGTCATAGATCTCTTGCATCGTTCGCACCGAAGCGACCGGCAGGCTCGAATTAACCGACCAAACGGCTTGCTGGATTTGACGGATGAAGCTCTCGGTACCCGCGCGCTCGCTCCGCACAACAAATGAAACATCGCGTATCGCATCGGCCGCATTATTCCCAGAAAAATGGTCCGTCATGGTTGGCCAATAGACAATCGGAGGCGCATCCTCATGAACTCCATGTTCTCGGACGTCTTCGACAACCCCAATCACCTCCCGCCACGGCGAGCTCGGATACTGGCGGAACCGTTTTCCAAGTGCCGCAGCGGAACTTCCCCACAGTTCCCGAGCCAGTTTCTCGGAAATTATGCCCACTGGTCTGAAGCCATAAACGTCTGTCCATGTCAGCTCGCGGCCCAAAATGATGCGCGTGCCGGCGGTTTGAAAAAATCCAGGGGAAACGTGCTTAAACAGGCGCAGCGGCGCCAAATCACCAGGGTAGTTTCGGTTTTCCGCATAGATTGTGTCCCACTCATGATCGAATCCCTCCATCGGCATTTCATTTGTAAACGCCGCGGTTCTCACACCCGGAATACTCGCCAGCTTGTCGGTAATCTCGTTTTGTAAGCGGATCACTCGTTGCGGGTCGGCGATGAGCGGGGCGGGAATCGAAATGCGCATCGTCTGTAGATGCTTCGGATCGCTGAATCCTGGCTCGACATTTCGTAAGGCTTGAAAAGTGCGGATCATCAAGCCCGCGCTCACCAGGAGCACTAATGCCATAGCAACCTGAGTCAATAACAGAAACTGACGGGCACGATGGCGGTTCCGGCTCGCGCTCGCTGTCCGTCCCGCGCTCCGCATTGCAAGTGCGATTCCCGGCGCGGAGTATTTCAACACTGGAATTAATCCCGCAAAGAGAGCCGAAACCAGCGAAAGCACCACCGCAAATATGAGCGCCCGCGCGTCAAGCGAGATCTCATTTACCCGAGGTAAATTGCCCGGCCCAATCGCCTGCAAAACCCGCAACCCCGCATAGGCGATCCCAGTTCCGACCGCGCCGCCCATCACTCCAATAAGCATCGTCTCGAGCAGTAGTTCTCGCACGATTCGGCCGGTCCCGGCGCCGAGCGCCGACCGGACCGCCAGTTCCTGTTGCCGAGCCTCAGCTCTCACGAGCAGCAAATTGGTCACGTTCGCGCACGCGATCAGCATCACCAGTCCGATCGTTCCCATAACCACCCACAACACGTCGCCGATATTGCCGATCACTTCTTCCTTCAGCGGGCGGAATGCAGGAGAAATCCTCCAGTTCTCATAGACGTGCGGATTTGTTCCAGGCCCATT
The DNA here is from genome assembly GCA_019240405.1 of Acidobacteriaceae bacterium. Lineage (GTDB taxonomy): Bacteria > Acidobacteriota > Terriglobia > Bryobacterales > Bryobacteraceae > Bog-105. Next base: position 31,275 of record JAFAYL010000010.1, on the reverse strand, counting down.
CGACCAAGAGTCCATCCAGACCGGAATCAATCGCGCTATATCGGCATTGGCCCGCGCTATGCTCACTCCCGGCCGCAGCCGCCCGATCCCGTGATAGCCAAAGCCGGCTAGGATCTGCTTGTTGCGATCGAATGCGAAAGGCAAAATCACGTCGAAATCTGTGTTGACCACGCGGAAGCCCTTCGGCATCACGCCGACAATCTGCTTAGTGCGCGAATCGATTCGAATACTGCGTCCGATGGCCGACCGGTCCCCGCCAAAGCGCCGCTGCCAGTATGAATAGCTGAGCATCACTGTTTCGGGCCCGCGCGGAATCTGATCGGCGTGCGAGAACCAGCGCCCCGCTGCGGGCGCCACAGCTAGAGTCTCCAGCAGTCCATCGCTCACTTCGACTGTGCGGACCTGCTCCGGCTCGGCTACACCCGTGACACTGGCGGTATCTTTGATCCACACCCCTAAGCACTGAAATGTGCGATTTTGTTCGGCATATGTGAAGTACATAGAAGGGGAAAGAAGCAAGCCGTCTGCAAAGTTCGCAAGCCCCGCAGCGCCCGGCGCGACCTGACGGAGCGCGACTAATTCGTCCGCCTTGGGATAGGGTAGGGGCTTCAGTAGAACGCTATTCACAACGCTGAACACCGCTGTGTTGGCGCCGATCCCCAGCCCCAGCGTCAGCAAAGCAACTGCCGTGAACATGGGATTCCTGCGCAGCATGCGCGCGCCATAGCGCACGTCGCGTGAGAGCGTCTCCAGAAACACGATCGTGTTCATGTTGTAAATCTCCTCTCGTATAAGGGTGCTGTTCCCAAATTTTCGGCGCGCCGCGGCGCGAGCCTCGCTATACTGCATCCCGCGCGCAAGGTTCTCGTCCGTCTCAATCTGCACGTAGGACTCAATCTCTTGAGATCGCTCGCGATCCCATTTCGCTCGCCGAAGGAAACGCGGCAATCCCATCGCGCTACTCTGTGACCGGCTTCAAAACACGGCCGATCGCCCGTACCACCTCTTCCCACCGTGCCGTTTGCGTGATCAGTTGTTTTCGCCCAGCCGGGGTCAGCCGGTAATACCTCGCCTTGCGGTTGTTCTCCGATGTTCCCCAGAAGGACGCAATCCAACCGCGATCCTCAAGCCGGTGCAGCGCAGGATATAGAGAACCGTGCTCAATCTGCAGGACTTCCCCCGAGCCATGCTCTATCGCGTGCGCAATGGTGTGACCATGAGCGGGACCTAACACGAGCGTGCGAAGCACCAGCATGTCCAGGGTTCCTTGAAGCATCTCACTTTGAAGAGGGGACTCGCGACTTGGCATTCGCTCCAGTATACTCCACTAGGTGATCTACCGGAGTACACGGCTGTAAATACGGTTTACGGTAGAAGTTGTCGCTGCGGTTCAAAAGACCATCTGAATAAAATCTGGTAAATTCCGGTAATTTGTTCTAAAATGTAGAAGTAATGCTTCGCCCCTGCTACCTCGGCGAGTTCGAACATCTCATTCTGCTGGCCCTCATGCGCCTTGAAGATCGAGCCTATGGCGTCACGGTGCGTCAGGAAATCGAATCGCGCGCCAACCGCGAGGTCTCGCTTGGAGCCGTCTACGCAACACTGGATCGCATGGAAATAAAAGGCTACGTCAAATCGTTCCGCGGCGATCCTACGCCGGAACGCGGCGGACGTTCGAAACGCTTCTTCCGTGTCACACCCAAAGGAGCCGCGGCAGTGAACCGTACCCATCGCGCAATCGAAAGCATGACACAAGGTCTTCAGCTCCTCGGGAGCTCCTCATGATGCCGCAACCCCAGTTCTTCCACCCGCCGCGACTTGCCGCCTGGCTCGTGACTCTATTCGCGCCGGCAAGCGAAGCAGAATCGATCCTCGGCGATCTGCTCGAGGAATCTTCACGAATCGCCTCAAATTCCGGGCTTGATTCCGCTCGAAGCTGGTATTGGCGACACGCCTTGAAAACTATTGGAGATCTCGCCGGCGATGCGTTCCGCGGGGCTCCGCTGTTGATCGCAACCGCCGTCATCGCAGGCTATTTCCTGACTGGTTTCCTAACCCGCTTCTCAGAGCACGAAGTGCGCGCATTTCTCGATGCCCGCCGCCTCTATGAATCGAATCCCAGTGCCTACCTGTTCTGGCTGAAATTCCCCATGCTGACGGGGCGTGTCATTTTGTGCATTCTCATCGGCGCTCTCGTTGGCTCGGCGGTCAAAGGAAGAGAGATGACTGCCGCCCTCACTCTTGCTTTCGTCCAGATCTTCCTATTCGTGATTGGCGTAATTGCAGGGGCATTCAGCCGGCATCACTGGATTCACTGGTTCTTGGACATGCTGCCTTGGAATTGTGCCTGCTGGATCGCGATCGTTGTTGGCGGAGCCCTCGTCCGGCTCGCCAGGTCCCCCGAAAAAACTCAGCCTTCCGCTATCTGACGATTCCGTCCTATTTACTGGGCAAATAACTCAAATCGGAGCGGAACTGGATAATTTCGCTCGTTTCCTCTTGTACCGACTCATTGATTCGATTCACAATCGAATCCGCCTCGCCTTGCCCAAACGCCTCTTTGAGCATGTCGCGGAATGGCTTCACCTTCGGCTTATCCTCAAAATCCGCCCAGCTCTTGTGTGGCAGAACGAGCGCAAACGTTCCTGTCCTTCCTCCGCTCGCGAGCGAATACCATTCGAAATTCAACGGCCATTTCGTCTTTTGCGTCGCTTGGCAAATCTGATCCATCGCCGACCGGAAATCCGGTGATTTCCCATACTTCACATGAAACGTAAAAACCTCGGCAAACTTCGGAATCGCTTTATCACCGGCCGGGTTGCTCACTTTCGGCAGAAATTCGTAATACCGAGTCGTAATAGAGTCGACATAATTCGCGACCACCTTCGCGAACTCTGCGCGATCGCTTTCGTCGGGAACAGCGGGCTTGTCCATGTCCGTCCAATGTTGGCCCAGTCGGCCAACCACGTAAGTTCCCGTATTCTCGCCGCTCAGTATTTCCCACACCAGCAATGGCGACGTGTCGTTTTGCTGCTTATGCCATGCCGCTTTCTGTTTTCGTCCCGCTTCATACTGGTTCGCCATCCCGACCTTGACTTTTTGGAATTCCAAAGTCGCAATCGTGCCCGCTTCTTGCTGGCCCACCAGCAAAGATGCCATCGAAAAAACGATCCCTAGACCGACCGCTAAGTACCTGCGCCGCATTGTGTCCTCTTTCTAAGGGTTACGTTGCTCGGAGTGCAACGAACCATGTGTATTGGGGAAAGCTCCGTCTATTACATGCCGACTCACTCGGAATTACAAGGTACTTAGAGTACTTTCAGTTTGCTTCTATAAGCGGACAACCCTCGCGATTGCCCCTGTTTTGGGTGAGATGGGCCGCGCGGCATTCCGCGTTTTTCGTCTAACGGTATGCTGCAAAGATGCGCTCAGCCCAGGCACGCACGCCCGAGCGCAGCAAGCTATTCCCCGTAATTCCAAGCTTCGTCCGCGGCCGCATCACGCGACCCGATATCGCACTATGGATCTTACTCTTCGTCATCGCGACATACTCGCATGCGCAAACAGTCGAGTGGACCGGCTTCATCCGGACAGAATCCGGAAGCGCTGTTGCTGGCGCCCTGATCGAGCTGAGATCGGCTGCCAACAAGCTTTCAACCGTTACCGACGCGAATGGCCAATACCGTTTTACTGGCATCCCGCCAGGTCCATACCGGCTCTCAGTTCGCCTTCCCAATCATTCTCTGACTTATCCACAATCACTCGCTATTCCTGCTGCGGGCCCAGGCGAAATCATTCTTTCCGATCGAGACGCGATTTCGCTCCACGTCGCAACCAACCAATCTTCGAGCGGTGGCGAGACGCTTTCCGCCAAAACCGTCTCCGGTATTCCTCTAAACAAACGAGATTTCAGCCAGCTCTTGTTGCTAGCGGCCGGTACCATGACCGACGCCAACGGCGCAAGCAATTTCACCCAACAGTTCGCGATTAATGGCCAGCGTGGCGTCGAAGCCGTCTTCGCGATGGACGGCGCTGATACAAGCGATCCCGAAATGGGTGGCGCGACGTTCTCGAATTTCAACGTGGATGCAGTCCAGGAAATTCAATCTTCGTCGGGTTGGATGCCCACCGAGATAGGTCACGGCGCAGCGGGTTTCACCAACATCGTCACGCGGTCGGGAACCGGCAGCTTGCACGGATCGATCTTTGAATTCGTTCGCAATTCTGCTTTCGATGCGCGCAACTTTTTTGACCGGAGATCCATTGCAAATCCAGGCCGCATTCCGCCGTTTCGTAGAAACGAATTTGGTTTTACGATCGGCGGCCCGGTTGCAATCCCCGCTCTCTACCACGGAGCCAACAGAACTCAATTTTTTGCCGAGTATCAAGGTTTTCGCCAAGTCCTCGGAACCACGCAGGTTCTCGCGGTCCCCACCGCAAACGAGCGCGCCGGTATCGATACAACCGCTTTCCCCGGCGACACACTCCTCGTGCCGGTGAATTCAGGCATTGCAAGTCTTATAAACCAATACCCATTACCCAACGATCCGCGCGGCCCGTTCGGCGCTCGCACTTTCGCGACTTCTTCCAAAGTCAGTACCGATGCCGATCAATTTTCTCTCCGCATCGATCATCAACTTACATCGAAAGACCGTCTGTTCGCGCGCGTTAGCATCAACAATCTCAATGGGCCAATCACCAATCCCGATCAAACCGCCATCTCACCGGCTTTCGGAATCTTATATGTCGATCACCAGCGCAACGCTGTTCTCAATTGGATCCGGACACCGTCCGCATCGTTCACAAGCGAATCTTCCGTGAGCTTCACTCGCACGACTCCTTCCTTTCCCACCCCCGATCACACGGACCCCGAGCTTGCCTTCGGTGACGGATTATACGAGCCTTTCAATGCTGCGGCCGGCTCCGTCACGACGTCCATCGGCAATCTCTTTCAAGGACGCCAGAACTTCACCTGGACAAAGCCTAAGCACTCTGTGAAAGCGGGCGCCGAGTTCCGGGCTAATCGGGACACGGGCCATTTCGGGATCACGCCAAACGGCCAATACACCTTTGGCGGCGGTACCGCGTATTCACCGGTGAACATCCGCTCGCTAAGCGGGCTTCACAACATCGCACCGGGCGAGCCGCTACCCGACACCCTGACTGCACTGCTCGCCGGCAGCGCATTCGCTTACGCAATAGCAGTCGCTCCTCCAAATTTCCCGCAAGGTGATCAGATCGGCGTCGCGGCGATATCCCGTTACAACGTGAACTTCTTTGTCCAGGACACGTGGAAAATATCCGATCGCTTCGTGCTCGATTACGGCTTGCGATACGAGCTCTACACCCCCATCAGCGAAAGAGCGAAACGAACTGCTGGCGTGAGCTTCGTCCCCGGGCCGAACGAGCCAAAACAGGAGTATCTGATCAATCCCCAACCTCGGTATCGCCTCACCGGAAACGATTGGGGACCGCGTCTCCGCATCAGTTGGCTGGCTGGGCAGAAGCTTTGGATCAGAGCCGGCGGCGCAATCACCACCATTCCCACAAATATCTGGCAAGACAATATGCTGACCGGCGCCGCCCCTTACGTCGACTATCCGCGCCTCACAGCTTCGCCCGGCGCGCCGTTGCTTTTCGGCACAAAGATTACGCCGAAGGATCTGCCGGGCGTCTTCACGCCATCGGGCGCAAACATTTTAGCCTCAGGCGATTCCAAGGCTGTTCCTGCAAATACTGTCTGGGACATTGACCGGTTCGAAAGAGGCATCGCCGCGCTCAATCCCAGCCATCAAATCACTCCGCTGAATGTCAACGTGATGTCCGGCGATTTCCGGAACGCCTATCTCGGCACGTGGACATTTGCGCTCGAACGGCCAATCGGCAGCCTCTCGACGAGCGCTGCTTACGTTGGAACCGCCGGCATCAGTCTTCCGGCCATCAATTTCCCCAACGCCTATCCCGGAGCTACGCCCGCCTTCGCGCCGTACACGGAGTTCGGCCCTTCAGGCCAGCCGGTCGGGGGCTTCAGTACGGAGCTGTTCATGACGAATCGCTCTCACTCGAGCTATCACTCTCTACAAAGCTCGCTTCAAGGAACCATTGCCCACGGAGGTCCTCAAATTCAAGCGAGCTTTACGTGGTCGAAATCTCTCGACGATACAAGCACCGTCATTGGAGCCTTCATCAGCGGGGCATCGGGAGCAACAGCGCCTGCTTCGCCCCAGAATCCCTTCGATACGCGAGCGGACAAAGGTCCCTCGACCTTCGACGTGGAACGCGCCTTTACCCTCACCGCGATTCAGGATCTGCACGCCGAACGCCTTGAAACGTTGAATCTCCTGAGCCGCAAGATCACCGCCGGATGGCAACTGCTCAGCGTCTCAACGATTACGAGCGGGCCGCCTTTCACGGTCTATTCAGGCGTGCAGCAAACCGGAGCCGGTTCGAACGGCGTAGATCGCCCGGATCAGATCGGCAATCCCGATCTCTCGACCGGCCGGAAAATTCGCGAGGATTACTTCGGTCTTGGCGCAAATAACGCGTCGTTTTTTGTCATTCCCATCGATGTTCCCGGAGGCTCAGGACCGAACCGTGGCGTCTTCGGGTCGCTAGGCCGCGACACGTTCCGCGGCCCGGCTCTTTACAACTTCGACTTCGCGGCCATCAAAGACACGCCATTTCAATCGAGCTCAGGCCGCGAATGGATCGATCTCCAATTCCGCGCCGAATTCTTCAACCTGTTCAACATCGCGAATTTCGGCCTACCGGCCAATACCATCAAAGGCTCCGGCTTCGGCGAGATAAACCGCACCGCTGCAAATTCACGCCAAATTCAGTTCTCGCTGAAACTCATGTTCTGAATCGTTAATGAACACCCTTCTCCGGATTCCACGATCCCTGCAGCCTGCGAATATAAACAATCTGGCCGGTGTGGTACGCATTGTGCGCGCCGATGTGCGCGATCGTCGAATACCACTTGCTTAACTTCGCGTCATCGGCCGCTTCGATCGCCTTTTCCCATTCCGCTAAAACGCTATCGAGCTTCCTCACCGTCGCATCCCAACTCTCCTGATTTTGGAAAGTCTCGTCGTTGTTGCCGTTAAACTGCGCCGCTTGCCCTCCCTTGAATTTCTCGAGCGCCCGTTCGTCCCAGAAGATGAGATGATTCGCCAGCTCTTCAATGGAGTGATTGCCGCTTTTGTCCTTCCACTTCGCCTGCTCTGCCGTGACGCCTTCCACCGCAACATTCACGGGCACAAACCAGTCTTTTTCGTTGTGCGTCGTGCGCAATTGCTCTAACAAAATACTCTTGAGCGTTGGAGGCGCTTTTGTAGCTTGTTGTCCATAACTCAGCAACCCCGTGGCCAGAAACACAAGAAAAACAGACCGCTTGATACTCATCCGAAACCCCCCTGCTTCGTCCAAACAAACTAAGTCATCCTATTCTCGCCTCAAAACATGAATCGCGATCTAACCTTTTTCTAAATCCCGAGTAATGCTACTGGCGCCGGCCCCACCGTATCAAACGAAAGAACTCGCCAACAGCCCCGAAAATCACAATCACAACCGTCAGAGCAACACAACACAGCGTAACCACCAGCAAAGTGTGCCCGGGAAACGAACGCGTTCCTCCTTCGAGCCTCCCCACGCGCGGATGTTCGGCATCGTACACGATCTTCGCGCTCTGCCCCTCCTGCAGATCCGGCAGGCTTCCCGCGTCAACCTTGTCGATCGCGATCACAGGCGCGTCCATTCCCGATGGAACATATTTCAGCCGCACAATCTGATAGGGATGGGCGAGCGGAATGCTTTTACTTGTGTGCGTATCACCGAATGTCGTGATTGTCGCGACACTCTCGACCGTCGCTGTAGTGGATACCGGATGCTCGGGCTCCGGTTCGGCTCGCGGCACGCCAAGGTAAGCAACACAAAAACAGAGCCACGGAAGGAGAAGCCACGCGGCAATCCGCATTCGTAAAAATCGCCACAGAAAGAGGAGAACGAACAAGCCTCCCAACGCCACAACGACGCGCCGCATAACCGGTTCATTCCAGCTAATCGACGCCATGGCGGTGCAAGGCGAAAGATGAGTGGCGGGAAGGAAGGGCTGATTCAACAGGTTCGCGAAATAATGAACCTCGACGGTGTTGCCCTGGTGGATCGAATCGTAGGTCTTCTCATCCACGTCGCAACTTGCGTGACGCTGAAGCGGTTGCCCCGGAATCGAATACGCCGCCACGATTTCAAATCGCCGGTACCACTCGCCGAAATGAATGCGAACGCTCTCGAGTTTTTCCGTAACCACGCCCGAAGCACTGGTTCCGTGCGAGTCCAGGTAAATCGGCCAACCGACAATAGCGCCTACGACGAGCAACAAAAAAACGAGCGTGCCCAGTCCTGAACAACCGCTGCGCGGTCGTCTCGTGTTAGCTCGGTTCACTCGTCTCGCCACAGTCTCGCCTCGCTAAGCACGCTTCCGTTCATCGTTCGATGATATGCGCCAACGGATTTGTCCGCTCCTCCGACGGCAATTCCGTAGGGTGCGGGCATGCCCGCACCGCTTTACTGCTCAATCATCCCCCTCCCAACTCGCCTCAATGCTTCGCGTAGTCTCCGGCGCCCATAAAATGCAGCGAGACATACGGCTCGTCGCCGACCACCCAGCTATCGTGGCCGGGCGCAATGTAAAACAGGTCTCCCGCGCTCATTTCGATGATCCGCCCGTCCTTCATCGATGCCACTGCCTTCCCCGAAACCACCAACCCGACATGTTCGATCATGCAATACCGAAGCCCGGCTTCTCCGCCGACATCAACGGACCACTTCCACCCTGGCTCATAACTCGCGCGCCCGATGACCATGCCGCCGATACGAACCAAGTCAAATTTGCCTTTCGAGAATGTGCGCGTTTCATCTGGTTCGTCGAAACGCTTTAGAATCACATCCACCATTGCAGAACCTCCTCACATTCCCAGCTTACGGACTGCACAGACGCGCCGCTCACTGCCGATTGCAGCATTGCCATTCGCCGGAGTACAATCTGCGAATTGGCAATTCACATCAACTCGAGGGGGACATAACCCATGCGGTTTCTCTTCAAGATTTCACTGCCTGTTGAAGCGGGAAACAAGGCGGCAAAGAAGGACAGCTTTAAAGTCATAGAGACGATTCTTGCGGAACAAAGGCCTGAGGCCGCCTACTTCTTCGCCGAGAACGGCTGTCGTACCGCGCTCCTGGTCATCAACATGGGCGATGCATCTCAAATTCCGGCCATCGCGGAACCCTGGTTCCTAGCTTTCAATGCCGCTATCGACGTAGTGCCCGTAATGGTCCCGCAAGATCTCCAGCTCGCGGGTCCCTCCATTGCAGAGGCAGTCAAGACCTACGGCTGATCCGAAGTGGGCGCGGCGAATCTCGCCGCAACCCGCTCTAGGGCGTCAGTCCACCCTGATTCGTGTTCCTTTCACCGGGCCCTCCACGTGCCCGAGGAAATGGCCGGATGTGTCGTAAAAATCCACCGTATAGGTTCCACTAAACGTGTCAGCATCGTCATCCACCGTGACCTTGGCTCGAATGATCGCGGTTCCCGTGAGATTGCCGCTGGTGTCGAATGTCCAGGATGGATGCTTCAGCTTGAAGCTCCGCGGTCCGGTTTGCGCCCACACTCCTAGGCAGACGTTGTCTTCGATCGGGTTCGTATAGTCATTCAGAATCTCCGTCCCGCCGCGTTCCCAGCTTTCGAATGCTACGTCGCTCACTTGGCCCTGGTAATAATAGACCGTCTTCCATAAACCGACAATGGATCCCCGGTGCGTCCACTGGCTCCCGGCTGTAGCTCCTGACTCCGAATCCGGCGGCTCCGCTGGAACGAGCACTTCCTGGCTCGACCTGGTGGCGGACGGAACCACGCATGCCCCGGCGGGTGTCGCCGCCAGAAGATACAGCCCGGTTACTACCGCTGCGAACAGACTTTTTGTGATAAGCATTTCTTTCATCTTTGTTGAATTCCTTTGAGTTGAAATTTTGAATCGGACTTCTGCAACATAAGGCCTTCCAGCTGCCCGAGCAAGCGAAGTGCCGCGCAATGCGCGCGATTTCGCTCTTTTTCGCGCTATACTAACCGCTACCGCTCAAGCCATGCCCGAACGTATGGGACCGATTCCGGTAACCCGAAGGCATTCCCCTGGTGATGACCGGCTCGATTCCTGGAAAGAAATCGCTTCCTACCTCGGCCGCGAAGTCCGGACGGTTCAAGGATGGGAGAAGAACGAAGGGCTACCCGTCCATCGGCACCAGCATGGCCGGCAAGGATCGGTCTACGCCTTCAAATCTGAGCTGGATGCGTGGCGCGAAGAGCGCCAAGTAGCCTCCGAACCGGTTCTTGCAGAAACTCCCCCCGCGCAACCCGGCAAACGAATCCGCGTACCCTTCCAAATCGCCATAGCCGCAGTAGCTGTGGCTGTTCTGCTCACATCCCTGTTCCTCTGGAGGAGCTTACGAAAGCCGTCCGTCGAGCCTGCGCCCTCTATCGTCGTGCTCCCGTTTCTCGATCTAAGTCCGCAAAAGGATCAGGAATATTTCACGGACGGCATGACAGAGGAAATCATTGATGCCCTAAGCCGTGTCCCCAACCTGCATGTCGTCGCTCGAACCTCCGCCTTTGCTTTCAAAGGCAAACCCACCGATATCCGGGAAATTGGCCGGCAGCTAAACGTCACCGCCGTGCTCGAAGGTAGCGTCAGAAAGTCTGGCGATCAACTCCGCATCACTGCCCAGCTCAACCGCGTTTCAGACGGTTATCATCTGTGGTCGCGAACGTTCAACCGCCAACTCCGTGATATTTTCGAGGTCCAGCGCGAAATTGCGCAGGCCATCGCCAGCGAAATGCAAGCCGGAACGGTCCCTTCGCGTGAGCCCACCAGGAACCTGGAGGCCTATCGCTTTTATCAAGAGGGGCGTTTTTTCTTTAATCAGCACCTTCCCCCGGACTCTTACCGCAAAGCCATTGAGCGCTATCAGCAGGCCGTAGATCGCGATCCGAACTTCGCTTTGGCCTACTCCGGTCTGGCCGACGCCTACGCGTATTTGGCGGAAATGTGGGTTGCCGCGCCCAGCGCGGTTATGCCGAAAGCCAAGCAGGCCGCAGAAAAAGCTGTCGCGCTAGATGGCAACCTCGGAGAGGCCCATACATCTCTCGGGATCGTGAAGCTCGACTACGATTGGGACCGCCAAGCCGCGCAAAGCGAGTTTCAAAAAGCGATGCAGTTGAATCCGGGTTCGGGGTGGGTCCATCATTGGTTCGCGCATTCACTCGAGGCGCAAGGGAAGTTAGACGATGCGACGAAGGAGATGCAGGCCTCACTCGCGCTCGATCCGCTGTCCGTGCCCATTGGCTGGGATGTTGCGCATGAGCTCATTTGGGCCAAAAAGTACGACGAAGCTCTGAACCATCTAAATAAGTCTTTGGCGCTGTTTCCAAACCATCCAATTCTCTTGATTCAAAAAGCGACGGCTCTCTATCTGAAGGGTGATCGTCAATCGGGCCACAAGATTTCAGAGTCTCTGAGAGCAGTGGCTGGTCGCGCGCCAAAGGACCCCGCGCTGATCTCATTCTTTGGGCTTTTCGATGCCTTCGAAGCTCGGCGTGACGACGCTCGCCAAGCACTCAATGAGCTCGAGCGGCTCCGGCGAAATGAATACGTCGAGCCTTTCCTAGCAACTCAGGTCTGTTTTGTCCTTCGAGATCGCGAGTGCCTGTTCGAGTGGTTCAAACGGGGACATGACGAACGCTCAACGCAGTTTGTTTACACAATCCTCGAACCCGATGTTTATGGAAACGATCCTCGAATGCGGGCGCTCACGAGCGAAATTCGGTGAAAGCTTGGGCCAACCCACGTCACTGCAGCAAAGCATTAACCCGTGACGACAATTCCGCCTCGCTCATCCGAAACGGGCAGTACAATCGCACAATTCCGGTCCGATCGATGAGCACCAGCGTGGGTGTCGAGCTCACTCCATAAGCAAGCATCGTGCCTTGATCCACGCCATGCGGTACGTCCGCCAGTCCCCGATACGATTCCCTCCAGACGCGCTCGATCTCGGCATCCTCCTCCTCGGGCGTTGCATGCTCATTGTCATTCACCGTTCCGATGCGGCGCGTAGGCGCGAACACTCGCAGTCCTTTTGATTCGTACCGCTGCTTAATTCGTGCGATCACCGGAGCCTGTCCAGTACAATCGCTGCACCAATGACCCCACAAGAACAGGAGTACCGGCTGCCCCGCCGCCCCCGCCGGCAATATCGGAGCGCGCTTCCCTTCGAGCGTGAGTAAATTTAGATTCTTCTGAATTCTCGCCTGAATCGCATACAGCTTCCAGTGCGGCAATTCCGATTGCAGCAGCGCGACCGCTCGATCGGCATGCCCTTCCAAAGCGAATAGCTTTGCTTCCACTTCAATCGTCGCCCCAACGGCCGTCGCCAGATACGGATCGCCCTCCACGCTACTCTTCTTCGTCAGTTCCTCCGTCATCCCCTTCGTCCGCTGCAGGTAGAATTTCGCCCGGTCGGGCTGCTTCATAATCAACGCGCCGCGCGCCAGCCATGACGTCGCAGCCGCGCACTCGGAATTTACCCCGTTGACCTGGCAAAAAATGTCCGCGATCGCATCCGCGCTAGTCAAGTCGCCGGCCGAAATCTTGTACCTTATTTCGGGAATGACCTGCGCCGCGATCGGCGCAGCAATCATCAAAGCCAATAAATATCGCATCGCGCCGGAACACGTTGGCTCGCGTCTCATTTCGTTCTCCGTCCTTACAAGTAACTCAACCACCACCACGAGCGGTGCTTCGCTTTCACACCCGCGTACCATCTGCACAGTGGATACAAAATCACAATCACTGCAATCCACATCGCGTATGTCACGGGCAAACTGTACCCGAAGTTCTGTGGAAACAATTGTGCGGGAGCGCCCATGGACGGAGGCGGGTTGAAGACAAAATGCAACGCCGCATTTCCATATCGTAGCCACGCCATAATCGCCATCAAGCCATGGATTAGGTAGAAATGCAGCACAAAGTAAAACATAGGCACTCGTCCGAAAATAACGAGCGGATTCTCCGATTTCGGCTGATGCCGGTCAAGATAGGCCAGCGCTAACAACGCAGGCCCCAGTGTCATCAGCAAAAAATCGAGAGACGCCGGATACTTTGTGCAATTCAAAAACGACAGAACCGTGAAAGCAGCCGATCGCTGAATTGACCATGGCGCTGGGTCTCCGTAATGGTTCAAAACCCGCAATACGAAGAATGCAATCACCGCAGCTAACCCAAGCCGTCGCATAAATCGTCCGCGATCCGCAGGAGCCCATTCAAACACCTGAGCGAAGCAGAACCCAGCCGCCATCACCGCGACCCAGGGGAGAAGCGGATAAGGCACCAGCACAGACCTGCCCGCAAAATTGAATACACCCGGCTGATGAATCATTTCCCACAGCCATGCTCCGGAACCGAACCGCGAAGCCTGAATGCCATCCAGGCAATTGTGGAGCGCGATGACAGTAATGCTGGCCGCAAGTAGCCAAGACATCCGCAAGTGAACCAGCGCAGCCATCGCGATCATGCAAATTCCGAAAATCCACAGAATGATAAGAAGAACCATGAATCGGCGCGAAACATTGAAGTTGTATGCCAGTTGCATTACGGTCAGCTCTAACACGACGAACCATAAGCCGCGCGTCCAGAGAAAACGCGAAAGTTGCCCCTTTGTGTTCCTGCGATGACGCCACCAGAGATATGCGCCGGCGCCCGCCGTAAACATAAAGACCGGCATACAAAAATGCGTGATCCAGCGAGTAAAGAAAAGAATCGGCGTCGTTTTCGCAAGATCGGTGGGCGAGAACGACATAGCGCCGGCGTGAAAGAAATCACGCACATGATCGAGCGCCATCACGATCATCACTGCCCCGCGAAGCGCGTCTATGCTAGTCAGGCGCGAACCAGGTCTGCCGCCCGCTTCTATGGCATCGCGCTCTCTTTGACTGATTGCACCAACGTCTGGTTTCACGTCGCACTCACTCGCTCATCACCCGCCCGCCATTGAATGAGCAAGGCGCGGTTGCAGAATTGCCTACTTTGTCATCGCCGTCCCCGGAGGCGTCGCCGACGATGCAATATCGGAAACTGCTTTCCATGATCCGCCTTGTTTCTGATAGACCGTCACGTAGCTGCCTTTATCGCTCATAGGCTCCTTCGTCCCGGGATTCGTCATATTTATCGTGTACGAGCCCTGGCTGTACGCCATATCGCCGGAGTTTGCCACCTCCACGCGATCCGCCGAAAAGTGAATTGACATAGCGGTGTCGCTCACCATCTGCTTCAATGCGGCGCGGATCGCATCCTTCCCTGTCGCGACCGGCTCACCCGGCGAGATCAATACCGCGTCGTCGGCATAATGCGCCACAAGTTTTTCGACGTCTTTGGCTTGGAAATCTTTGTTCCATTGAGCTTCGTTATCCTTGATCGCCTGAATATCCGCTGCGTGAATATCCGGATTCTTCATTGCGCTCATCGCGTTCACACCGAATCCCAACAGCCCGGCAATACAAACAACAACAGCCCTGATGTTCACCGTCTTCTTGCCTCCAATTTGCACAGCGAGTATATCGCAGAAATTCACTCTGCTGTGACAGATCTTCGTTTAATATGGAATGTTCCACTCAGGGGAATCTATTCGCTGGTCACGGGAGGTCTCATGCAACGTCTCTTTTTTGCTTCGGTACTGTTGTGTTTCTTCGCCGCCAGTTGCTGGCCGCAGAGCGCCGTCTCCAATGGCACGCTTTCCGGCCAGGTGACCGACGCCTCCGGAGCCGCCGTTCCCGGAGTGCAACTCTCAGCCGAAAACGAAGCAACGAACGTGAAATACACCGCGACCACCAACAACGACGGCTTCTATCGCTTTCCTCCGCTGCCGGTCGGACTCTACACCGCCACCTTCTCGCTCGCTCGTTTCAAAACAACTCAGGTGCCCCACGTCGAAGTTTCGATCGGCCGCACAACGAGCATCAATCCACAACTTGAAATCGGATCGGTCACCCAACAAGTAACAGTCGAAGCCGCAGGAGAAGTCCTTCATCCAACGGATACCAGCCAGGCCACGGTTGTCGATCAACACTTAATTACGAATCTTCCCTTGAATGGCAGACGCTACACCGATTTCGTTCTGCTGACGCCGAACGTCACCGCAGACGGCCAGTTCGGGCTGGTCAGCGTCGCAGGGCAGCAGGGCGGCGCTGACTCCGGCTACGCTAACGGCAACGGTTCCAATTCCTTTACCCTCGATGGCGCGAATGCAACAAGTTCCTATTTCGGCGATGCGCGCGGCCGCACTCGCGTCCCCTACGTATTCGGCGAGCAATCGATTCAGGAGTTCCAGGTCGCAGATGATCCTTACTCCGCCGCTTACGGAGGCGCCGGATCGGGTTTCATCAACACCGTAACGAAATCTGGTAGCAATGCCTTCCACGGCGACGCGTTCTATTACAACCGCAATTCGGGAACCGGAGCCGAGGATGCCGTCGACAAAGCGAACGGCCGCCCCAAGCCCCTCGACGTTCTGCAGCAATTCGGAGCCGATCTCGGCGGCCCTCTCGTGCGCCAGCAGCTCTTTTTCTATTTCGATTACGAGCAGCAGCGGCAGAAAGATCCCATCTCGGTCATCAATCAGGGGCAGCAGAGTCTCGATGTGACAAGCTTCGGCCTGCCCGCAGGCACGGCCCTTCCCGCGCTCAATAGCCCTTTCCCGCTTCCATCCGGGGTTAGTTCACCCGATCCAACGAACCCGGCTTACCTCCAGCAGGTCTCTAACGCGCTTCACTCCATTCAGAGCAATCTCGGCCAGCGCCAGCGCCGTCGCGATGACCTCTCCTTCTTCCCCAAACTCGACTGGCACATCAGCGACGCCGATCAGGTGTCGTTTGTGTACAACTACAACAAATTCGACTCTCCGGGTGGAACCATCACATATAACCCCGTCTCATTCGACGGAATCGAATCGCTTCCCAACAACGGGGTTCGTGATCACCACGCGACCGTTCACTGGACCCACATCTTCACTCCCACCCTCGTGAACGATGTGCACGCCAGCTACCTGCGCGACGAGCAGATCGAGTCTCCCAGCGGCCTGATCGATCCCAATTTCCCTTCGGTGAGCATCTTCAGCCCCCAATACTTCACGCTGGGCAATCCCGGATACGCGCTCGGCGACACCCGTGAATATCAGTGGGAGCTGAACGACCGCATCAATTGGGTTGTTGGTCGAAACACTCTCGACTTCGGCGTCGATTTTAACTACGACCAGATTGTCGACTTCTACTACGGGAACTTCCGCGGCACGTTCGCTTTTCCGAATCCCACCGATTTCGCGCTGGGCCATTATCTCTATTTTTCGCAGAGCGCCGGCAACCCGACGTTCCGCTTTAACGTTCCCTATTTGGGCTTTTACGTCGATGACAAATTCCAGGCCTTCCGAAACCTGACGCTCGACTTCGGGTTGAGAGAAGATTTCCAGATCTATCCTCAGCCCGCAGGCAACCCCGCGGTTCCGCTGACTGGCCAATTCCCGAACCGTTATCAGCGCCTCGCACCGCGTTTCGGTTTCGCCTATCAACCCACGCGTGAAACCGTCATCCGCGGCGGCTTCGGAATGTTCTACGAACTGTTCAACGGAATCAACTATGAGAACTCCGTCGTATCGAACGGACTTCCGTCCCAGCAATCGAGCGCCTTTCTTTTCTTCAACTCTTCGCTGCCGCCTGACCTTCAATCCCCCACCTTCCCGAATCGCGTGGGTAACCCCGCTCTCTTTTCTGCATCGCCGAACGTGTCGATCGTCTCTCCGGGGTTTCAGATTCCTTACGTGCTGCAAGGCAGCTTTCAAATCGAGCAGGAGATCGGTTCCAACACGACTCTCGGGGTCGGAACCATGTGGACCCACGCCGTCCATCTCATTGCGTCAAGCGCCTATGACTTGAATCTCTTTCCTCCCGCCGGAATCACGCAGTACGTGCTCTGCGCTCCCGGAGCGATCGCCGCGCCGTGCTCCGGACCCTCCGTTTTCGGTCCAAACCTCGACAATGGCCTGCTCCATGAAGGCTTGATCAATCCAAATATCGGGCAAATCAACGCTCTTATCAGCCCCGGCTTGAACAACTACAATTCGCTGTTCGCGCAGTTGAAACGCAGAGTATCGCACGGCGTTTCCCTGCTTGCGTCCTACACCTGGTCGAAGAACATCGACAGTAACGGCGTCGATTTCTACAATCAGTTCGATTTCACGAACACGCATTCGCCATCTCTGCTCGATCAGCGCCATCGTCTCTCGGTTTCCGCCGTTTGGCAGCCCCAAACCTCTGGCCTGTCTTCGCCCTTCGCGAAAGCAGTGCTTTCAAACTGGACACTCAGCACCGTGATGGCCTTCAACTCGGGCCGTCCGTACTCTCCGCTTCTGAATGCCGCATGCACTGGACCGAATCTGAGCAACTGTAGCGGCTCAAACGACAACTTGAATGATTCCGCTTACAACCAAACCACCGGCAACACTGGGGTCGGCATCAACGGCGCAGGACCCGCTCCCAATTTCGGTCTCAATTCGTTTTACGGTCCTTGGATCGATGAGATCGATATCGGACTCGAGCGCAAGTTTCAGCTCGCTGAGAACCACTCGTTTTTCGTGAAGGCGCAAGTCTTCAATGTCGCCAACCACGCCAACTACTACGTGCAGAACGGAAGCGGAATCAATCAGACCTTATACAACCCCGTCGGCCCAAACTGCGGCGATGGCGCCACTCTGAATCAGACTTGTTACTTGGTCCCGAACATCGGCCCAGGCAATTTTCAAACCCTTCAATCGATCGGCCAGCTCAACGGCCCGCGCGTTTTTCAGTTCTCCCTGAAATATAGCTTTTAGCATCTCCGTTGTCTCTGCTCACTCGACGCAATGTTCTCGCGGGCTCAATTGCGCTTCTGCCCGTCGAAGCTGTTCCGTTAAACGAACTTCCGCCGAAAAAATTGAAAATCGTCGTCACCGGCGGCCACCCCGGAGATCCCGAATATGGCTGCGGCGGCACCATCGCCCGCTATACTGCGCTCGGCCACGAGGTCACACTCCTGTATCTCAATCGAGGCGAGAAGGGCTGCTCAGGCCGGCCCGCAAAAGCATGCGCGGACATCCGCGTCGCAGAAGCCCAACGCGCCTCCCAAATCCTCAAAGCTCATCCAAGATTTGCAAATCAAATTGACGGCGAAGCTGAGGTCACCCCTGCGGCGTACGACAACTTCCGCCGCCTTCTCGAATCCGAAGAGCCCGATATCGTCTTTACTCACTGGCCCATCGACAATCATCGCGATCATCGCGCCATGTCCATGCTGGCCTATGATGCATGGCTCGGTGCGGGCAAAACTTTCAGCTTGTATTACTACGAAGTCTCAAATGGCGAAGATACGATGATGTTTTCTCCGACAGATTACGTCGATATCACCCGTGTCGAACCCACCAAGCGCGCCGCCTGTTACGCTCATGCGTCGCAGTCCCCAGACCGCTACTATGCATTGCAATCACAAGTCACTCGCTTTCGCGGTCTCGAAAGTGGCCATGAGCAAGCCGAAGCCTTTGTACGGCATGCTCAGAGTCGCGCCATTTCACTCCCGTGATCAAACAAAAAGGGCCTTCTCACGAAGGCCCCAGTTAGACCAACTTACTTATCTGCTCTTAAAAGTGGAACGAAATTCCGCCAAACGGCTCTGCCATGTGGGCAACCGAACCTGTTTTGATTCCGGGCACGCCGAAATCGGGCGCTTCAAACACGTGTCCACGATAGCCCAGCCGCAAGCTGATTCGTCTGCTCACCGCGAGATCTGCACCCGCGCTATAGACGAAATCAGGAGTAGCGAACTTGCTCCCGCTCACGCCGCCAGAAGTAAACGAATCGGGCACGAAAATTAACGCACCCGTGCCGGCGCTGACAAAAGGAGTAAGCCGGTGCCCAACGGCATGGCGATAAATATACGAGGCCGTCGCTTCGTTGGTATTTGCGGGAACACCGAGTGACAACGGCGTAGCTGCATTCAACGAGCTGTACTGCTGGTTGAAGCGGCTGAAGCCGTAATTGACTTCAAGACCCTGATGGTCGGTGAAAAAATAACGATAACTGAACAACACGCCGGCCGAGTTTTCCGCCGACTGATGTATTCCGTTGCCGTTTGTGCTTTGTTCAAATGAACCGGTTGCGGAAACTGTAACCTCATTGCGATCGCCTTCCTGGGCCTGAATGGCTCCGGCAAACAACCCGAGACACACTAAACCGGTCATGATTGTGTACTTCAACTTACAACCTCCCAAAGTTATTCAATTAGCGATGGCGTTAGTCAAAACTAGCGCGATCACTTTTTGTAAGTAATCACTTGCGCTCTCTGACCTGAAGCAACTTTTACGAGCCATTCGTGATCACACCGTTTTGGATACGCGGTCGCGCAAGTGAGTTGCACGTTTTTCAAAAGTAAAAATGTAATGAAAAAATAAATTAATCGCTGGAGGGTTGCAAGCAGCCGAAAAATCAGCTACACAATCGCGCTTGTTCTCGCAATTCCTCAATCCATCCCAGCATCCGTTCGTAATGTGTTCCGCGCCAAAAGACTTTTCCGCAGTGCGTGCATCGGCTGAAGTGATTCTTTGTCTCACGCGTATGCGGCGGCAATGTGTCCACGACTTCTTCTTTTGGCGCCGGACACAGTTGCCCGTTGCAGTCCATGCACCGGCTGAACGGATCGAACTGTGAAGCGAGCGCAAAACGTTGTGTCACCTCCCGCAATTGATCGCGCGGTTTATCCGATCGCACGCAATATCCCTGCTCGATCTCGCGCCGCTTAAGCAACCCGACATCTCGCGTCAGAACTAGTCGCTGTTCTGCGCTCGCCAGCGCCGCGAGCAGTTTATCATCGGCCGCGCGGTCGTAGCTCGTGTCGAACCCTAGCATTCGGAGATAGGCCGCCAGCCGCCCGAGGTGCCCGTCAATTACAAATCGAGCGCTCCGCAGCCTCACCGGCGTCGCGTGTGGAAATACATGCACGCGATCCCCGCTCTCCAATTTTTCCGATAACGCGCGTGCTTTGCCATTTACGTGTACGCTCTCAATTTCTGTGTGCGGCACGCCGATCGATTCGATCAAGTGCTTCAGAGTGTCCGTCACTCCCACAAGATGCTCGAATTCGAGATTCTCTTTTTCAGGCGCGAGGAAATCGTTTAGTTCGCCTTCGAAGCGGAAGCACGCACGAATCAGCAAAGCACTGCCTGGAGCCGGTACAGATTTTCAACGTGGCAAAAATCCAAAAGCACAAGCTCCGCAAACAACGTGGGTACAGGATGGTGCTCGCTAATCAAACCGCGCATTTCGTGCGATCTGATTCTATTTATAACGCCGTCTCCACCTCAACCGTACCGATACAGAAACGTAGGGGCTTGGCATGCCAAGCCCGCCCGTAATCCTAGCGGTCGTCTTTATCGTCGTCGAAATCGAATGGCGGAGTTAAACCGGTAAAATCTTTCACCTTCTTTGCGTCGTATGGACCATTCAACCGGTTAAAGCCGTTCCCAAGAACGTTTAGCTTCCCTTGCTGGAACACGATCTCTTTATCATGGTTTACTTCGATCACGCGATTGTTGAATTGATCGCTAATCAAAGTGTTCCCATTCCGCAGGCGAACTGCCCGCGTCGGCAACGGACTGGAATTGCTCCCTTTTTGCGTATTGGTGACGTATTCCCACACCACCGAATCGTGCGAATCCACTTCCACGATACGGTTGTTATTAGAGTCTGAAATCAGCGTATTCCCATTTCGCAACCGGCTCGCAAATGCAGCGCCGCTGATTGTGCCTCCCGCTGTGAATGTCTGAACGAGTTTACCCTCCGCCGTGATCTCGATCACGCGATTATTGTTCTCATCGGCGATTAAGATGTGCCCATTCTCAAGTAGCTCGGCACTGTTCGGATTATTCAATTCATTCGGACCGCTACCCGCCACGCCCGTTGTCCCGTACTGCCACACGATCTCATTCCGCAGATTCACCAGAATCACTCGTTCGTTCACCTGATCCGTAATCAACACGTGGAAAAACGGATGCCCCGGAAATCCCGACACAAAGATCGCTTGAACCGGCGTATTCAATTCATTGAAACCGGAACCAGTTACTCCCGCCTTGCCATACTGCCACAGAATTTTGCCTTCACGATCGACGATAAACACCCGGTTATCGGCGCAGCCGTTCTTTGAGTCCGAACAACCCGGAAGCGGCGGACTACTCGGAGGAATTCCCGTGCCCGAGATCAAAGTAAACGGGCCAAATCGTTCTGCGTCATTTGGTCCAACCACGCTATTCGGGCCAGCCTTGTCGGAACCATTCCCAAACTGCCAGATCACTGCGTGTGTACTCGGTTCTATTTCGATAATGCGATTGTTGAACTGATCAGCGATCACGATGTTGTCGCGATCGTTATATTCATGATGCGAATCCTCTGCCCGAACCACTCCAGGCAGTGTGCTAAGCCCCAAAACCGCAGACAATAACCTACATACTCGCCACACAGCTTGCAATCGAATATTGAGATCCATAATCATGTGTTTCTCCAGTGGGACGTCCTCATATGAGCGACACTAATCCCACGGGCAAGCGTATCGGAAATCCAATTTAAGCTTGTGAAGACCTTGTAAGAAACTTGTAAATTCTCTTGATACAAAGCCGTAGCGCATCAGCGGGCTGAAACGGAGCCCGGAGTGAAGCGACGGTTTTTCCCTCACTCCCTCAACCTTCTCCTCAATAAATCCAGTGCGCTCTGCGTAGCCAATGTCCGGATTCGATTGCGATCCCCGCCGTGCCGAATCCGGCTCACGCGCGTGCCGCCCGGTCCGGCGATTCCCAAATATACCGTGCCCACCGGATCATGCGGCGTCCCTCCCTGTGGCCCGGCATAGCCTGTCGAAGAGACGCCATACGTCGCGCCTGTTCGCGCCACTGCGCACTCTGCCATTGCTGCTGCAACCGGCTCACTTACCGCCGTATGCTTAGCAATCAAATCCTGTTTTACACCCAGAAGCTCTCGTTTGTGCGCGTCCGTGTATGTCACCAGACCGGCAACGAAATAATCGGAACTTCCCCCTCGATCCGTCAGCCGCGAAGCAATCATGCCGCCCGTGCAACTCTCCGCCGTCGCAACTGTAGCGCGCCGCTTGCGTAAAAGACAGCCCACCACCGCCTCCAGCGGCTCGTCTGCTTTCTCGCTATATATGCGATCTCCCACCAGCTCCGCGATCCGGTTCCCCACTTCTCGCAGTAACGCGCACGCCTCGTGTTCGGACTTGCCGCACGCGCGAAGATGCACCGCCAAATCTCCGGGCGAACAAAGAATCGTCGTAGTCGGATTTGTGTACTTCGTGTACACTGGCGCAATCAACGCATCCAGATCGGATTCGCCGATCCCCGTGATGCGAAACGTCCGCACTTTAATAACCTGCTGCGGAAGCATCGGCCTCAAGCGCGGAACAACTTCATTTACCATCATGGGTCTCAGCTCGCGCGGCGGCCCCGGCAGAAGAATGAGCGCTCCCCTTCGCGTCGGCACGAACTGCCCGGGCGCTGTGCCGTTCGGATTCGCGAGCGCAATTGCTCCTTCAATTAAATACGCCTGTCGAATATTGTTCGGCGCCATCGGTCGGTTGATCTGCCGGAACCTGTGCACGAGAATCGACTCTTGCTCTAGAGACAACACCAGTTTCCGTTGCAGCGCAGTAGCCGCGGCATCGCGCGTCACATCGTCTTCCGTCGGCCCCAACCCTCCGCTCACCACGACAACTTCGCACCGGTTCACCGCGACCAATATTGCCCCGGTCAGCCGGTCGCGATCGTCCCCAATCACTTCCTTTGCGACTACCTCAACCCCTAAATTGTTCAGGTGCTCCGTGATGAAGAGTGAATTTGTGTCGAGAAATTGTGGCGTCAGCAATTCACTGCCGACTGCGATGATTTCTGCATGCGCCACGTTCGACCCTCAAGGCATGGGCCGTCCAGCGATCTCCGCATCCACCCGGAACAGCGCATTGTGTGTTGCCAGAATCAGAGCGCGCGAAGGCGAAAAAGCCAACCCGACAATTCCCGGGCCGGAGAGAAACTGCTCAGGCTTTTTCGATCCATCAATGCGGATGACGCCACGCCGCCCGTGCAATGATGCCGCGACATACAGCCGTCCCTCGGCATCAAACGTCAATCCTTGAGGTCGGCCCAAACCGCGGCAGAACGTCTCCACCTCGCCGGCTCTTGAGATGCGATACACCGAATCGAAGCTCGATGTCGTCGGGCCTGTCACATAAAGATAATCTTCCGGGCCAAACGCTAGATGATATGCCGCAATCGAAGGCTCGAGCGTCGCAAACACATAAATCTGCCGCGACCGGCTGATCTTGAAAATCGTCCCGCTACGATCGCCGACATACAAGTTTTCCTCGCTGTCGAATGCAATCCCCGTCGCTACGCCCATACCTTCCGCGTAGACCGACATGTTCCCCCCTTGCGTGATCTGGTAGATGATACCGTCGTAGCGGCTAGAAACGTACAGCAGACCTTCGCGATCAAACGCCAGCCCAGTCGGATTCATTAAGTCCGTTACGAACGGCTTGGGGCTGAAATTCGTATCGATCTTATATATCGAAACCGGCGACTTCTGCCCGCGCGACCCGCTGAACGTGCTGTAGATGTTGCCTCCCTCATCGATTGCCGGATTCGCGACCGGATGAAGACTGTCTGCGATCTGAATCCCGATATGAGTCTCGACAAGATCGCTCCGATGATTTCCCGATGAAACAACCAAATCGCCGACCATCGCGGATTCAGGCACGCGCGCGATGATGTATGAATCTCCCGCCACAATCAGGTGCGCCGGTTCATTGCCCAGCTTCACCGATGGCCGTCCACCCACCGCGAGATTGTAACCGCGAATATATAAATCGCCGCCCGTGATTGCTGCAAACGGCTCAACTGTCACGATGCTGGGCCGGCTATTCGACTGGCTCCGGATCTCTTGCTTACTAGCCATAGCTGCTTGAGTCTCAATTCTAGTAGACTCTCAATCTCCCGCCTATAAATAGGATAAGTGCAGCATACAGAGCCGCGGCGATGTCGTCCGCCACGATCCCCAACCCCTCAGGCAATCGTTCAAACTCCCGCACCGGCCACGGTTTCCAAATATCAAAAAGCCGGAACAGCAGGAACGCCGCAATGAAACTTTTCCATCGTAAGCTAGTCGCTCCAAGCAGTGTGATCCATTGCCCGAGAACTTCGTCCACAACCACTACAGCCGGATCGTTCTTCTCGACGAGCCGCGCCGTTTGTGTAGACGCCCAAATGGCCGGCGCGATAAGTACGAGCGCTGCAATCAGCAGCTCTGTGCGCCCGAATCCCCAGTAAATGTGCGCCAGAACACCAATCAGAAGCGCCGCGAGCGATCCAATTGTTCCAGGCCCCCAAGGAAAATAGCCGCACCCAAACCAGGTCGCCAGGACAAGCGCTACCCTGTCCCTCACTTATCTTCGGAACGCTCAGCGTCTTCGAGCTCTTCGAACTCGTTCTGTCGAATGGGCGCCGAAATCACGTATTTCTCAGACGCCCAGTTGCCGAGATCAATCATTCTGCATCGATCACTGCAGAACGGAAGGTTCGGATCATCGATCGCAACTTCTTTCTTGCAAATCGGACAACGCAGAGTGACTGGCATTCAAAGGTCCGCTGACTCTATTTTCGCAGCCCAATCCCGCCAGTACCCAAAACTCGTACACTAGAAGCGATGTGAACATGGATACGAATAACACTCCCGCTACCAGGGCAGATATAGCAGAAGCGGTCCAGCAATTACGCGAGTACATCGACGAGCGCAGCCGCGATCTCCAGACCGAGATACTCCGCGGATTCGCCGACTACAATAACTCCGCCAATATTCGCTTCCGCAAATTAGAAGCCGATACCAGCAATATCGATAATTCAACTACGCAGCGCCTTGGCGAGCTGGAGCGGCAAATGGCGGATTTCAAGTTTCGCCTCATCGCTCTCGAAACGCGCCGCTGAAGCGCAGACAAAACTCCACAACTGCTAATTATCCGATTTGCATGCTGGGCATGCGCGAGTTCGTCTCCCCTAAAATCGGAAATGGATTCCGCGATTCGCGCGCCGCCGCATACGGCCGCTCCGGCGCATCCACCAGTCCGCCTACCAGATCGTAATCGTGCGCGCCGGTCACGCGCAGCGTGCGAATCTCTCCTGCGCAGGCCTCACCCGGGCCGAAATCGTTCACATAACACACGCCGTCAATCTCAGGAGCTTGCGTCGCGAGCCGCGCTTCCCACAGCAGCTCAGATTCTCCCGACGGGCCCTCAATCAGCACCGGAACCTCCGCGCCGATCAGTCGCTTGTTCCGCGCGAGCGAAATTCGTTTCTGGAGCGCCATCAGTTTCCGCTTGCGTCTATAGATCGTCCCCCGATCGACTTTCCCATCCAGGTGATAGCTCCCGCTCGTCTCTTCATCACTGTACGAAAAAACACCCAAGCGGTCGAACTGCGCGGCTTGAACAAATTGACACAGTTGCTCGAAATCCTGATCCGTTTCGCCAGGAAACCCAACAATCATGCTCGTCCGAATCGCCACGCCCGGGATTGTTGCGCGTATCCTTTCGAGCAGCTTCAGAAAAATATCCGCATTTGCGCCGCGCTTCATGCGCTTCAGCACCGAAGCGCTCGCATGTTGCAGCGGCATGTCGATGTACTTCACCAGTGAATCGTGAGCCGCAATCGTATCCAGCAGCTTCTGTGTGATCTTGTTTGGATAAGCGTACAAAAAGCGCACCCACTTCGCGCCGGGTGCCGGAATCTCAGCTAGACGCGCGAGCAATGCCGCTAATCCATCTTTCAGCCCCAAATCCTCGCCATAATAAGTCGTATCCTGCCCAATTAAATTGATTTCGCGAACGCCCATCGCGAACATGCGCGCCGCCTCGCTGATCACGCTTTCGAAGCGCCGGCTGCGAAATCGCCCGCGAAATTGCGGAATCACGCAGAACGAGCACGGATGATCGCATCCTTCCGCGATCTTGATGTAAGCCGAATGCTGCGGCGTAGTGAGCACACGAGCCGTTAAATCGTGATACAAATACGGCTCGGGAGCTAGTTCTCTCGGCGCTATTCCTTCGCAAAGCGCCGCGATCTTCTCGATCTCATTCGTCCCGAGCACCGCGTCCACTTCCGGAATATTCGCCTGAATCTCCGAACGATAGCGCTCAACCAGGCACCCTGCGACCAGTAGCCGTTGCGCCTTACCGGTCTTCTTGTACTCCGCCATCTCGAGAATCGTGTCGACCGATTCCTGCTTCGCCGGATCGATGAAGCTGCATGTATTCACGACAATCACATCAGCCTCCCCCGGCTGCGGCGTGAGTTCGTGCCCTGCATTAACCAGCTGCCCCATCATTACTTCGGTATCAACGAGGTTTTTCGGACAGCCGAGACTTACAAATCCAATCTTCAATTTTCTGAATACCAGTGGGGCAGACCATCGGTGTTCGTGGTCTGCCATTCAATGCTCTGAATATCGATTCTCCCATATTTATGGACTCCAAGCTACGCCCCCAAAATCTCTTCCCGCTCTACATCGAACTCGATCCGCCGCTTCTGCTCATACGCAATGTTTCCAAGATGCGACGCCTGCGCCGACCGGTGCCCGATCAGCACGTCCCCGTTCGGACGCCTCCGCGTCTTCACGCATTCCACAAAGTTGTTCACGTGCTCTTGCGTGAGCGAGTCGCGTGTCTCAGGCAGCTGCTTCGCTTGCACAACCTCGCTCGGCGCCGTAGCGCCCACTGGATAATATTCATACCTTGAGCGATCGATCCACAGCCTCCCGTCCGTCCCGCATATCTCAATGCCTGCTCCCCTAATGCTCGGAACCAGCGTCGCCTCAAAAGTAGCTGTGAACTCGCGCGGCCCGGGATATTGCAGCTCGACGTTGATCGTGTCAGGTGCCGTTCGCCCATCCTTGTAGCAATAAACTCCGCCCATTGCCGTCGCAGAGCACGGAATCTCTTTTCCGGTAAACATATGGACCACGTCGATCCAATGCGTGAACAAATCCGTGACCTGCCCGCCGCCGTACGCGAGATAAGCGCGCCAGTTGTAATACTGCTGAGCATCGTAGTCGCGCCAAGCCACCGGCCCTAGAAAGCGGTCCCAATCCAAATCCTTCGGCTTCGTTCGCAACTCCTCCGGCGCTTTACGCAAATGCCACGAATTGCCGTACCACCACGTCCTGGCCAACGTAACCGTTCCGATCTTCCCCGAATCGAAATACTTCTCTTTCGCTTGCAGATAATGCGTTCCCGAGCGCTGCTGCATGCCGGCCTGACACACGCGGTCGTTTTCCCTCGCGGCTTTCACAATCGGCATGCCTTCCTCGATAAGCCGGGTCAGCGGCTTCTCCACATACACATCCTTGCCGCTTTTCAATGCATCGATCGCAATGGTCTTGTGCCAGTGATCCGGAACCGCTATGAACACCGCATCCAAGCTTGCCGCCCCCAGCAGCTCGCGGTAATCACGAAAGCCTTTCGCCTCTGGCGCCTTCTCTCGCGCCTCATCGATGCGCGCGCCATAGACATCGCACACCGAGACGACCCGGATCGCAGGATTATTCAGAAAGTTTCCCATTACCCATATCCCGCGGCCTCCGGTTCCAATCACCCCCAGGCTGATTCGCTCGTTTGCGCCCATCACGCGTTCATAGGATGCCGCCGTAACGGCCATGCGCAGAAAGTCCCGACGATGGTTGCTCATCTTTGCAGTATCTAGCATCCCGAAACAGGCCACATGCCTCTCAAAATCTGAATGCCCGCTGGCTCGGCCAGCCTCACACACACCTCGCATTCTGCGCTATAGTCGCTAGTTCATGCGTATGCGCAACCTTCTCGCTATCGCCGCCCTGTCGATCTGCACTCTCTCAGCGAAACGCCCGGGCGATTCACTTCGCGTTCCTAATATCAGCTTCGAAAAATACACGCTGCCGAACGGGCTCGAAATCATTCTTCATCAAGATCACAGGCTCCCTTTGGTATCGCTCGACCTCTGGTATCATGTAGGCCCGCGCAACGAGCTTCAAGGCCGCACCGGATTCGCTCATCTCTTCGAGCACATGATGTTTGAAGGCTCGGAGCACGTCGGCGAGAAAGCTCATTTCCGCTATCTCGAAGGCGCCGGGGCCACCGACATAAACGGCACCACCGATTTCGATCGCACAAACTATTTCGAAACCCTGCCCAGCAACCAACTCGAGCTTGGATTGTGGCTCGAAAGCGACCGCATGGGCTTCCTCCTCGAGACCCTCGATCGCACGCGTCTTACCAACCAGCGCGACGTAGTCCGTAACGAGCGCCGGCAAGGCGAAGGCATGCCCTACGGTCTCGCGGAGGAAGAAACATTCCATCTCCTCTTCCCGCGAGAGCATCCATACTATGCCAGCGTCATCGGATCGCATGCTGATATCGAAGCGGCGCGCCTCGCCGAAGTGCGTGACTTCTACCAACACTTCTACACGCCAAACAATGCAACGCTCGCCATTGCCGGAGATTTCAGTCCCGCCACGTTGCGGCCTCTGCTCGAAAAGTACTTCGGCCCCATTCCGCGCGGACCGGCAGCAGCGCCGGTGAACGTGAAAACTCCGCCAATCACAAGTGAGCGCAGCGGCGTCGTCACCGATACCGTCCAATTGCCAAGAGTCACGGTCGCCTGGCTGACCGCGCCGGCCTTCGAACCCGGAGACGCTGAGTCGGACCTCCTCACCAGAATTTTGGGTGGGGGAAATTCGAGCCGTCTATACCAGAACCTGGTCTACGAAAAACAAATCGCCCAAACCGTCGAGTGCCGGACAAACTCCTTGTCTTTAGCTTCGGTCTCGTACTGCAATATCACCGCTCGTCCTGGAGTAAAGCCCGAAGCGCTGGAATCAGAAGTCGACCGCCAAATTGACGATCTGCGAAGCGCCGGCCCTTCTCAGGAGGAGCTTGATCGTGCCCGCAACATCATCTTGACCGAAAAGATTACGGCTCTGCAGCGTTTAGGTGGATTCGGCGGAATTGCCGATACGCTGAATCTCTATAACCAGTACGTGGGCGATCCCGGCTACCTGTCAAAAGATATCGCGCGATTCACCGGCGCTACGCCAGCCTCCGTCAAAGCCGTCGCGGAACAGAGTTTCGCAAAAAACCAGCGCGTCACCTTATACGCAATCCCGGGCAAGAAAGTTTTGAACGATGTCCCGCGCAGTCCCGAATCCACAGACGCCGGGGTAAAGCTCGTTAACCCTTATAGCCCCGAATTCGAAACTGCCCAGCAGTGGCGCAATCTAGCGCCGAATCCCGGGCCGGCGCCTAAGCTGCACCTCCCCGTCCCTGCCGTTTTCACACTCGCGAACGGAATGAAGGTCTATTTGGTCGAAGATCATGCGCTGCCGGTGATCGATGCCGCCGTGTTCGATTTCGCGGGTGCCGACGCGAACCCGCCCAGCCGCCCCGGCTTAGCGGCCTATACCGCGCGCATGCTCCGGCAGGGCACTGCGCGCCGCTCCGCCACGCAGATCGCTATGGACACCGACCAGATCGGCGCTAAGCTTGCCACGACCGCGAATGAAGATACTGGCACGCTCAGCATTGGAGCTCTGAGCAATAACGCCGATCCCGCGCTTGATCTGCTGAGTGACATCACCCAGCACCCGCGCTTCCAGGCCGAAGAAGTCGAACGTGTTCGCGCCGAGCGGCTCGCGGCAATCGTCCAGGAGGCTGACAGTCCAGTCGCCGCAGTGCTTCGAGTTGGTGAAAAGGCCGTATACGGGGACGGGCCATATGCATATCCCTCGAATGGAACAGCAGAGGCCGTGAAAGCCATCACGGTGCGCGACATCATCGATTTCTGGACAGCTCACTTCGCCCCCAGCAATGCTTCGCTCGTGCTATCAGGCGACATCACAGAGCAGCAGGCGCGCCAGCTTGCCGGCCGCTATTTTCAAAGCTGGACCAATGCCTCTGCTGCTCCGCCTCCTCCTATTCCCAGGCCGCCAAGTGAGCTCAAGCAGCGCATCATCATCGTCGATAAGCCGGGCGCTCCGCAAACCGTGCTCGCTGCGTTCGGGGTCGGAGTCCCTCGGAATACGCCCGATTACGTTCCCACGGATGTGATGAACAACATCCTCGGCGGCCTCTTTACTAGCCGCCTCAATATGAATTTGCGTGAGCGAAACGGCTACACGTATGGCGCGTTTTCGTTCTACCAGTTCCATCGCGGTCCCGGTCCGTTCCTTGCGGGAGCGCTGGTCCGAACAGATGTAACCGCGCCCGCCGCGAAAGAGCTCTTGAAAGAGCTGCACTCCATCAGCGCCAATCCTCCAAATCCCTCTGAAGTGGCGCTCGGGAAGAATTTCGCCCTTCAGTCTCTTCCCGGTCAATTCGAAACGGCTCAGTTTACGTCACGCCTCATCGGCGAGCTCTTTGTTTACAATCTACCCGTCGATTACTACCGAACCCTGCCGGCCCAGTACGACGCTGTAAGTTCCGAAGCGGTGGCTGCCGCAGCCCAAAAAGAGGTTCATCCGGATCAGATGGTCATTGTCGCTGTCGGCGACCGCGCCAAGATTCAACCTGGACTCGAAAAACTCCAGCTCGGCCCCATCGAACTGCGCGACGAATACGGCAAACCCGTTACCGACAAACAGAGCAAAGAGCGTTAGCCCCCTCCGCCCCCGTTCGTTTCGCAAAAACGCCTCGCGGCTTTTCCTCCGCGCCCGATCACCGTTCGCGCAAATAAACCTGCGCAAACAAAATCAGCGTCTTAGCCCGTAAATTTCCCTGCGCCGCGCTCCGCCCCGCCCGATACTCGCCTCGGAATACCCGCGCATGAGCGACCCCGGCCCATCCCTTGACTCCACTCACCACCCCTCGCGCCGCGCCACCGGCCCCACCACCCCCGCCGGAAAACTAAAATCCAGCCGCAACGCTCTCATCCACGGCTGCTGCTCGAAAACCCTCATCCTCCCCACCGAAAGCCAGGAAGCCTTCGACCAGCTCCGCGCCGACTGGCTCGCCGACTACCAGCCCCTCAACACCGCCGACCGCCTGATGTTGGAAACCGCCGCCCGCGAACAATGGC
>JAFAYL010000014.1 GCA_019240405.1 Acidobacteriaceae bacterium | reverse complement strand
GAAGCTTCTGCTGTGAACAATTCGGAGTTGAACGTTTTCACACACTCACCCGCAAAGAGATCGACCAGCGTTTTGACGAGTTCCGCCGGTTTACCGCGTTCTAGCTGGCCCGGCGCTCCGGCGCAAGCCGTAATCGTCGGCGCTTTTCTCTGTCTTGTCATCACGCTCTCCGTGCTTTGGTGTTTCCATTCCGGGTGCATTCTTTATTACGGTGATGCCCAGTCCCACCTGAACCTCAGCCGCAGCATCATAGATTCCCGCACGCCGGGATATGACCAGCTCGGAACCGTTTGGCTGCCCGTTCTTCACATCCTTTGCTTACCTTTCGTAGCGAACGACACACTCTGGAGTACCGGGCTCGCGGGAAGCATTCCGGTCGCTCTCTGTTTCGTGATCGCCGGTCTGTGCTTCTATCTCGCGGCTCGCGAAATCTTCAAAAGCTTAACGGCGGCCATCGTTGTCCTCGCCTGCTTCGCCCTGAATCCGAATCTTCTCTATCTCGCCTCCATTCCAATGACCGAAGTCGTCTTTCTCGCCGGTCTCGCCGCCCTGTTTCTCGCTTTGTTCCGTTTCCGCGCGACACAGCAAAATAGGTTCATCGGCTTGGGCATCGCCGCCTCCTGGTTCATGAGCTTGACGCGATACGAAGGTTGGTTTTTCATACCTTTCGCCGCCCTTGGTTTCACTGCTTTTGCGAAAAAACACCGCCTCTCTCTACTAATTGCATGCGGAGGCGCTATGAGCCTCGCTCCGCTCTATTGGCTCGGGCACAACTGGTGGGAAACTGGGCATCCATTCGATTTCTACAGCGGGCCCTTTTCGGCTCTCGCCATCCAAGCCGCAAGGCCCTATCCGGGGTATCACAATTGGCCGCTCGCCCTGCTCTATTACGTAAAGGCGTGCCAGCTCTGCACCGGTTGGCCGCTCCTCCTGCTCACACCCATCGGCATGCTTTGCGCAGTATTGAAGAAAGTATTTGCCCCCTTACTATTCCTGCTCGCCACGCCAAGCTTCTACATCTGGAGCATTCACTCCTCCGCACAACCCATTCACGTCCCGCAGCTTTGGCCCTTCAGCTACTACAACACTCGATATGGCATCGCAGCCATACCGTTGGCCGCATTCGCGGCAGGTGCGATTGCTTTCTTCCTGCCCCCGCGTCTAAAGCGCCTCGCTTTTCTTCTTCCCTTGCTTTCAATCAGCCCCTGGATCCTTCATCCCTCGCCCGAAAATTGGATCTGCTGGAAAGAGTCGCAGGTCAACTCCGTCTCTCGCCGTGCCTGGACTGTGTTGGGCAGAGACTTCCTTCGTGGCCATTACCGAACGGGCCACGGCATTCTCACTCCAACAGCGTCCGGCGATCTAGCGGGCATTTTCTGCCAAGCGCGCATCCCGCTGACCGAAACGCTCAACGAAGGCAACGGACCAGCTTGGTTTGCCGCCACCTCACGGCCCGACATCCTGCACCCCAATCTGTGGGCCGTTGCACAACAGGGCGACTTCGTCTCTATAGCGCTCAATCGCGATCCTCGTTCGCCTTATCGCATCGATCACATCATTCAGGTCGAAGACGCGCCAACTCTCGAAATCTTTCGGCGGAACGCCGGGCGGCAATGATCGAAATCCCGTTTGCGAAACTTCACGGCACGGAGAATGATTTCCTGTTGACTTGGAACGCCGAGATCTCTGCCGGGATATCAGAAACAGCTTTCCCGCAGGTTGCGCGCCACATCTGCGCTCGAAACACCGGGATCGGCGCTGATGGGTGGATGCTGGTTTGGCCTGAAGCCGGAGCGCTCGGCACTCGACTATTCAACTCCGATGGCTCCGAGCCTGAAATTTCAGGAAACGGCACGCGGTGCGCCGCGGCATTCGGTCTGTTCAAACAAGCCCTGATTCCGCCGCACGTCTCAATCATCACCAAAGCAGGAAAAAAAGAGCTTCACCTTATCTCGCGCTCCGATAAGCACTTCATCTTTGAGATGGACATGGGCCTACCTGAAGCCGAAGAGATTCATGCGACCATTCGCCTGGATGGAAGCGACTTCGATGCCACAATCCTGAACGTCGGAAATCCGCAATGCGCTATTTTCGTAAAAGATTTTCCAGGCAACTGGCGCACGCTGGCGCAACAAGCAGAGCGGCACGATCGTTTTCCCCAGCACACGAACGTCTCATTCGTCCGAGTGCTAGATCGCCACACAATTGAAACCATTTTTTACGAGCGCGGGGCGGGCGAAACCAGAAGCTCCGGGACTGGATCTACCGCCGCTGCTGCGGCTGCTATCCTCAGGGGTATAGCCGAAAGTCCAATCAATGTCGTCACCCCGGCGGCAACCCTTGCGCTGCGTTGGAGCGACAGCATCTATCTGACTGGACCGGCGGAAATGATTGGAGAAGGCAGGTTCTTTCTTGACCTCTGAAGTACTGAACCATATTGACGAGAGGACCTCGGAAATCGCTGCCAAGTTAAAGGAGCGAATTTCGAAACGAACGGCACGGGTCGGCGTGCTGGGTCTCGGCTACGTAGGGCTGCCTCTTGCTGTTGAGTTTGCCAACGCCGGGTTCGAAGTAATCGGTATCGACGTCCAGCAGAGTAAAGTAGACCAGTTCAATCGCGGCTACTCCTATATCAAAGACGTCGATGATAATGTCTTTCGTCCGCTGATCGAAAGCGGAAAACTGCGCGCCACCTCCGATTATTCGGTAATCGAAGAGCTGGACACAATCGACATCTGTGTCCCAACTCCGTTGCGCAAAACGAAAGATCCGGATATGAGCTATGTCGTTTCGGCAACCGACGCAATTGCCGAGCACCTGCATCCCGGTTTGCTCGTGATGCTTGAGTCAACTACTTATCCGGGCACGACCGACGAACTGCTGCTACCCAAGCTCGAAGCCACGGGGCTCAATGTAGGCCAAGATTTCTTCCTCTGTTTCTCGCCCGAGCGCGTCGACCCCGGCAATCCGAAATTCCACACTCGCAATATCCCGAAGGTGGTCGGCGGAATCACTCCGGCTTGCACGCAAATGGGAACCTTGTTCTACAAACAGGCCCTCGAGACCGTCATTCCCGTTAGTTCCACGCGCGTCGCCGAGATGGTGAAGCTGCTCGAAAATACATTCCGCATGATTAACATCGGCCTGGTGAACGAGCTTGCCCTCATGTGTGATCGCATGAACATCGACGTTTGGGAGATTATCGATGCCGCGGCGACGAAACCTTTTGGGTTTATGCCTTTCTATCCTGGCCCCGGCCTTGGCGGTCATTGCATTCCGATCGATCCCTTCTATCTCTCATGGAAGAGCAAACAGGCCGGCATCGAGGCTCGATTCATCGATCTCGCCGGCTACATAAATGGCCGCATGCCCGAGTTCGTCGTCGAGAAAATTCAAAACGCGTTGAACGACGTTGCGAAACCTTTGCGCGGCTCACGAATTCATATTCTAGGAGTTGCGTATAAGCGCGATATCGAAGACGTCCGCGAATCCCCTGCGCTCGACGTAATTCAGCTCCTGCAACGCCGCGGTGCGTCAATCACTTTTTCCGATCCCTTTGTCGATAGAATTCAAGTCGATGGGACAAACCTCCAAGCGGAAGATGTGCTATCCGAAGTCCATTCGGCCGATTGCGTCGTGATCATCACAAATCACAGTTCCTTTGATTACCCGGCCATCGTCGAGCGCAGTAAGCTAATCGTCGACACAAGAAACGCGCTTAAAGGATTTCGCTCGGAAAAAATCGTCCGGTTGTAATTCGCGTCAGGTTAGCTCCGCTCCGCCGGATCGCCGTTCGATGACTCGCCCTCCAGCCCCATCTGCGACAAGCGATATCGCAATGCGTTTCGTGTCAGCCCCAGCATCCGCGCAGCTTGACTCTTATTGCCATTTGCTCGCCGCAGCGCCTCGCGGATCATCATCTGTTCCCAGTGCTCCAGTGTTTCGCCCTCGGGCAGCAGCGGTGTCTGCTGTGATGCCAACGCAGCGCTCTGCCTCGGGGCTTCAATCCTGATATCGGCCGGTTGCAACACCTCGCCTGATGCGAGTACCAAACTCCGCTCAATCGTGTTTTCAAGTTCCCGCACATTGCCAGGCCAGGAATGCTCGAATAATCGATCCAGCGCGGCAGGGCTGATGGCCTTAGCAATTGAGCCAAGGTCGTTCGATAGCTTATTTACAAAATGCATGGCCAGGAATGGAATATCTTCTTTCCTTTCCCGCAAAGGCGGAATGTTGATGGGCACGACATTCAGCCTGTAATACAGGTCTTCCCGGAACCGGCCTTCTTCAAGCGCAGCGCGTAAATCAGCATTGGTCGCCGCAATCACTCTCACATCGACATTGCGCGTGACATTCGATCCAAGCCGCTCGAACTGCCGCTCTTGAAGAATGCGCAGGAGTTTCACTTGCACATTCCCCGGAACGTCCCCTATTTCGTCGAGAAACGCTGTCCCGCCATCGGCTTGTTCGAACTTGCCCGGCTTGCTCGCGGTAGCGCCCGTGAAAGCTCCCTTCTCGTAGCCGAACAGTTCGCTTTCCATCAGATTTTCGGGCAGCGCCGTGCAATTGATCTTCACGAAGGCGTGATTCTTCCGTGGCGAATGCTGGTGAATCGCGCGGGCAATCATATCTTTGCCCACCCCGCTCTCGCCCGCAAGCAGTACCGTCGCCCGCGTAGGCGCCACGCGTTCGACCGTATGAAATATTTCGCGCATTGCAGAACTCCGCCCGATGATGTTGTCGAACTGGTACCGCTCGTCTAATTCTTCGCGCAGGCGCTGATTCTCTGCGCGGAGCGATTGCACGGCCATTACCTTTTGCACGACGGTCGTCAGGTGATCGAGCGAAAAAGGCTTCTGCAGAAAATCTGCAGCGCCAAGTTTCATTGCCTCAACAGCAGCTTCAACCGAGCCGTGCGCCGTAACGACAATAACCGGAGCCTCAATCCCTCTGGCTTTCAACTGCTGGATGAACTCGATGCCGCTCATTCCTGGCAAGCGCAAATCCGTAATGATCAAATCCGCCAGCCCAGCTCGTGGCATCGCCTGTTCGGCGCTCGCCGCCCCATCTGCCTCGAATCCCGCCGATTCGAGATGCAGGTCGATAACCCGGCGCAGCTTATCTTCGTCTTCGACAACCAGTATTCGTCCAACGCTCATCGAGTCGATCTGTGTTGTTCTTTGGGCAGTGTGACTTCAAATGTTGTGCCGTTTCCGGGCTCGCTAAACACGTTGATTCGTCCTTCGTGCTCATCGACAATTTTCGATACTATCGCGAGTCCAAGCCCTGTTCCTTGTGGCTTTGTCGTAAAGAACGGGTTGAAGATGCTCTCCAGATGATCTGGCTGTATCCCTTGCCCGTGATCGCTCACCAGGATGATTACATTGCCGTTTCGGTTCTCCGCTCGAATCTCCACTCTTTGTCCAGCAGCGCTCGCCTGGATCGCGTTCTGCACGAGATTCGAAACGGCCAGTTTCAGCAAATCGGGATCGAACTCAAAGGACAACGGTCCGTCATTCATGCGAAGGGCCAGTTCCACATTGCTAACCCGAGCTGAATCCGATTGCTGCCGGACAACATCATCAAGAGTAGAACGGAGGTCCGCAGTAACGGCGCGAATTTGGAGCGGTCTCGCAAAATCGAGAAAACTCGCGATCAGCCCGTTTACTCTATCCACCTCGCTCACGATGTATCCCGTCATTTCCGACATCACTTCCGGGCGGTCTTTTGTGGAAGCTCGTGTCAACATCTCTGCTGATGCTTTTATGGTTCCCAAAGGATTTCGCAGCTCATGCGCCAATCCAGCCGTAAGCTGCCCGAGCGCGGCAAGGCGTTCGCTGCGTCGGAGTGATGCTTCTGCCGCCCGCAAACTCCGGTTCGATTCCGCGAGGCGCTCGGCCGCTTGCTCGGTCCGCTTCATCTCCTCGCGCTTCGCTTTTGCCTGGTGATAAACGAGAAACGCGACGATCGCGTAAAACGAAACTCGCAGCGACATCACACTGATGTGGTGCGGTGGCAATTGATACAGGTTGTAGTTATAAAAACCTGGAAGGAGGAAAGAAAAATAAGCAAGAGAGGCGACAGCGGTAACGAGAATTACGCCCGGAAGCTCGAAAAGGGTGGCTGCAGAGACTACAGGAATTAGAAATATAGGGTAGTAATAGCTCTCCGCTCCGTCTGAAAAGCCGATCAATAGGTAGCTCAAAATCAGCTTCAGAATGATCGAGATGATTTGGCCGCGCCGCGAGGAAAACAATTTTAAACGCGGCTCCACAATCTGAAATGCCCCGATGATCGGCAGCAGAATGAATGCGTCGTAGTTTGTTTCGGGCGCGGTGGCAATAAGGACAGCTACGAACAGCAGCCATGCGAAACCCTGCGGCTGAAACAAGCGCGCGGCTCTGCGAACCGGACCTGACTGGAGAGTTGCCGCGCTACTCATGTGTTTGGCTCTCTATGCCAGAATAAAATCAATCCCCGCAAGACATGAGCAACCTTCATTCTGATCCGCTATCCCCCGCCGCCAATACAGCAGAGCAGGAAGAGTCGAGCTTCGCGGAGATGTTGTCGGATTTCGATCAGCAACATGCTGACGGAAAGACAGGCGATACCGTTACCGGCACCATCGTTTCTGTTAGCTCGGACGCCGTTCTCGTCGACATCGGACGCAAAATTGAAGGCTCTTTGCCGCGCGCGAAATGGGACGAAGTCGAACAGAACGAACCGAAGCGTGGCGCTTCCGTAACCGTAACCATCGGGCCTCGCAATGAAGAAGGTTATTACGATCTCTCGATGCTCCGGATCGAGCGGCCAAAGGATTGGGCAGGATTGCAGAAAGCATTCGACGAAAAGCGAACCATCGCAGGTGTCGTTGTCGAACAGGTGAAGGGCGGATATCGCGTCGACGTCGGTGTTCGAGCGTTTATGCCCGCCTCGAGAAGCGGTGTCCGCGATGCTGCCGAAATGCCCGCTCTTGTTGGTCAGGAAATCCAGTGCCGCATCACGAAGCTCGATGTTGAAAAAGAGGATCTAGTCATCGACCGCCGCGTCGTTTTGGAAGAAGAAGAGCTGCAACGCCGTGAGCGGGCCTTTGCTGATCTCAAAGAAGGCGCTGTGGTTCGCGGTAGAGTTCGGAGCGTAATGGATTTCGGCGCTTTTATCGATCTCGGCGGCGTGGATGCGCTGCTGCACGTCGCCGATATCTCTCATTCTCGTGTTAACAAGGCCGGTGACGCAGTCAAGATCGGCGATGAGCTCGAAGTCAAAATCCTGAAAACCGACCCCGCCACGAAAAAGCTTTCGGTTGGCCTGAAGCAACTTCAAGAAGACCCGTGGACGGTCGCAGCGCGCACCTTTCATGTCGGCGATCGCGTAAGCGGGACTGTTTCCCGCCTCGCTGATTTCGGCGCATTTATAGAATTGCTCCCCGGCGTTGACGGCCTGATTCATCTTTCTGAGCTGTCCTGGGATAAGCGCGTCCGCAAGCCGGGTGATCTGCTCAAAGTTGGAGAGCGGGTCGAGGCTGTCATTCTGCAAATGAACATAGAGGAGCGAAGGATCAGTCTCGGATACAAGCAAGTCTTGGGTGATCCCTGGGACGCCGTTTCGCAGAAATTTCCTGTCGGTTCTGTCGTAGAAGGACCTGTTACGAATCTCACCGCCTTCGGCGCTTTCGTCGACCTCGGGGACGGCATCGAGGGAATGGTTCATATCTCGGACATCACGCATGAAAAACGGCTCAACCATTCTAAGGACAAACTCGCGAAGGGCCAACCGGTCAAGGCTGCGGTTATTGAAATTGATCGAGACCGCCGGCGCATCCGCCTAAGCATGAAGCAGCTCGAGCCCACCAGCGTCGATCATTACATCTCGGACCACCGGCTTGGCGACACCGTGAACGGTCGCCTCGTCGAGGTGCGCGGCAATAAAGCTACCGTCGAGCTGGGTGAGGGCGTTCTCGCGACCTGCCAGTTGAAACCAGCCCAAGACAAGACTCCGATTCAAGAGAAGCCCAAAACTGCCGACGTGTCTTCCCTAAGCGCGATGCTGGCCGAGAAATGGAAACAGGGCGGATCGGCAGCGGCAACTAAAGAAGCCGCTCGCGAGGGACAAGTTCGCAGCTTCCGAATCGCAAATCTGGACCCGGCTAAGCGCCTCATCGAGTTGGAGTTAGCTAGCTGAGTCAATTAAATAACGTTCTCCTCGTGACAAAAGCAGGATTCATCCGTCCATCACCTCGGTGGACGTACAAACTGAAGTAACCGGGAACATAGCCGTGGGAAACATGGCCGTGCCTGGCGCGTCCGAGCGGATGGACGAATCGGCTCTCATCCGTGCCGCTCAGCGTGGAGATTCAGCCGCTTTTGAACAGTTGGTCCGCTCCTATGACCAAAGTGTCCTCAGAATGGCTCTCAATTTGTTGCATTCCAAAGAGGACGCGCGCGACATCTATCAGGAAGCCTTTCTTCGTGTCTATCGAAATCTCTCGCGTTTCCGCTTCGACTGCAGCTTCAGCACCTGGCTCTACCGCATCGTCGCCAATCTCTGCCTCGACCAGATCCGCAAACGCAAAGTTCGCAAAGAAGAGCCGGCTTCGCTGAGTACAACCGGTGGCGAGTTAGATCGTTTCCAGTTTGTCGCCGAGAACCGTGCCGATGTCGATCCACAACGGCAACTGATGAGCGCCGAAGTGAATGAGCGCGTGAAGGAAGTTTTGGACCGGCTCACGCCGCGCGAGCGCATTGTTTTCGAGATGCGCCACTTTCAAGGCATGAGATTACGGGCCATCGGCGAAGCGCTCGGAGTCACTGAAGAAGCCGCCAAAAATTGCCTTTTCCGAGCCACCCAGAAGATGCGTGCGGCATTGGGGGATCTGGTATGACTTGCCACGAAGTACAAACAAGCCTCTCGCTCTATCTCTACAATGAGCTCGACTTCGCCCAGGAAGAAGAACTCGAGCAGCACTTGAGCGAATGCGCCCTGTGCAAGCGTGCTCTGGACCGCGAAAAGACCTGGCATGCTTCGCTGAACGCCGAGCAGGCGGAATCGCCGCTCGATCTCCTCTCCGAGTGCCGGCAAGAACTGAAGAGTGCGATTTCAAAATCAAAATTGGAAAGCAAGGCTCCAGCTTCGCATTGGTGGAGCTGGGGAAAACAGCTCGGATTTCTGCATTCAGCCTGGTCGACGCAAATCGCTTTCGCGTCCTTTCTAGTATTTGCCGGCTTCACTACGGGACGGTTGATCAATCGAACCAGCCTGCTAAACGGCAATGGCATCTCTGAAGCGAGTTTATTGGGTTCTGGAGCTGCCCGGGTTCGTGATATCCAGCCTAGCGACGACCACCGCGTCCGAATTGTTGTGGATCGAGTCAACGAACAGGAGATCACGGGATCTCTAAATGAGCGCGCGATACGGGACCTGCTGATGGCTGCCGCAAGGGATTCATCAGATCCCGGAATACGCGTCGATTCTTTCGAAATGTTGAAAGATCAAAGCGGTGCTGACGTGCGTGATGCGTTGATCTATGCTGCAAGCCACGATGCCAATCCTGGCGTCCGGTTGAAGGCGTTACAAGGTCTGGGGCGTTTCGCTAACGATTCGGCGACACGCCAGAGTTTGGCCGCTGTCCTGACGAATGATGATAATCCGGCTGTACGATCCGAGGCGATCGACGTCCTTGCTCCGCCGGCCGGGGCCATCCAAGTCACCCCTGAGCTAGTTGGCACGCTTCAAGAAATCATGCGCTCCGGCCAGAGTGACGACTATGTTCGCCTCCGCTGCATGCAGTTGCTGAGTCAGATGAATGCTCTGCCTGATGCTTATTAATTCGTTGTCTTGATCGAGAGGAACTTATGCGTATTTCTGCTTTAGTACTTGCGCTCGTCAGTGCGGCCGCCCTGAGCGCACAGGTTCGAATTGATTCTGAAAAACCTGAGTGGTTCTCCTACGGTTTTCTTCAATCGCAAGGCAGCTATCTCGGTATAAACTTGACTGACATTACTGCCGACCGCGCCCAGGAGCTCAAGCTCGGCGAACCGCGCGGCGTAGAAGTCAAGAGAGTAACTGAGGGAAGCCCGGCCGACAAGGCAGGCGTAAAACCCGGCGACGTCATTCTTACGTACAACGGCGAAAACGTCCTCGGCGCTCAGCAACTCGGCCGGCTCGTGCGGGAGACGCCGGTCGGGCGAAAAGTACGAATCCAGCTCTGGCGAGATGGCAGAAGTCAAACAGTGACGGCTGTTACCGAAGCCGAGCGATCCCCCGAGCTCGATCTCGCGCGGGAGCTAAAGCACATGCAAATTCCGAACTTTAATAAAGATTGGGTCCTGCCTGAGATACCCACTCCCCTGATGCTGTGGAACAGTACGCGCTTAGGAATCGAGTGTGAGGAAGTGAATCCGCAGCTTGCCGAGTATTTCGGAGTTAAACACGGATTACTCGTGCGCTCCGTGACGAAGGGATCGCCTGCTGAGAAAGCTGGGGTGAAAGCTGGCGATGTTTTGGTCTCAATTGGCGACCGCTCCATCACCAGCGCCCATGACTTGACCGGCTTTCTCCGAATGAAGCAAGAATCGGATAAACCGATTTCCGTGGCTCTTGTGCGAGAGCATAAAGAGCTCACGTTCAACATCGTGCCGCGCGAGAATCCGGAATAGCTGTCCTATCAGACGGGACTCATGCGCAATTGCGCTGCACAGACCAGCGCTTCTGCATATAGGACCGCAGGCGCAAAACCGCTTGGGACTTCAGTTGTGAAATTCGCGATTCGTGCAAATCGACAATCTTGGCGATCTCACGAAGCGTCATCTCTTCGTAGTAATACAGACTGAGCACGGTGCGCTCCAGGCCTGGCATTCTTCGAATCGCCTCGGCCAGTATGCGCTCAAGCTCGGCCCGTTCGACGATCTGGGAAGGCCAGTGTTCGTCATTGTCCGCAAGGTAGCGGAGCAGGTCGCAGCCTTCATCCTCTGTGCCGGCGTTCTCAAGACTGCCGAGCGTTAAACCCCGAGCCTCAGAAAGCCAATGATGGTACTCCTCTATCGAAATTCCAAGGTACTCCGCAATCTCTTCTTCGAGAGGTGTCCGCTGGTGCTCTTGTTCTAATGCCGCGATCGCTGATTCGATGAGCTTCGCGCGCCGGCGTTGCTGCCGGGGAGCCCAATCCAGCCCTCTTAAGCTATCGAGAATCGCGCCCCGGATCTTGTACTCGGCATAAGTCTTTAGTTTGACGTCGTGCCGGGTATCGTAGCGATCAATCGCCGCAATCAGTCCGACGATTCCCGTCGAGATTAGATCGTCCAAACTGACGGATCCCGGCAGCCGCTCGTGAATTCGACGTGCGATCAGTTTCACTTGCGGGAGATGCTCTAATATGAGCTTCTCTCGCATTTCCGGCGTGAGGTGCGGTTCACAGCTCTGTAACTCCGTAACGTTCGCGCTAGTCATCTGGGTGCGTTGTTGTCGGCAATAGAAGGTTCGGCAGATTTTCGCCGAAACTTCAGCCGCTACACGCAGCCAATGGGCTGGACTAGGAAGATCCGGTAGACTAAGTAGAGCCGATGAGCACGAAGGGACAGCGAGTTCCAGCGAAACTCGTGGATATTCAATCGCGCAAGATCCGAATTGCTGAACTTCGCCGTCAGTACAGAGAAGGACTGTATAGAGTCAACGAAGAAAAGCTAAGCGCTAAGATCATCGAGAGTCATCTCCGACGCTAATCGAGCGCTGTCATCATCTAAACCGTGGGGACCTCCCCAACAACCCGTGACTTTTGACCTGAGTAATCCGGAGGTTGCCGCCTCACTTATTGATCACACGCTTCTCAAGCCGGAAGCCGTGCGCTCGGATATCGTTCAACTTTGCGAGGAGGCGGGTGCTTTCAGCTTCTGTTCGGTTTGCGTGAATCCTTACTGGGTCTCCGTGGTTTCACAGATCCTGCGCGGCGCGTCCGTGCGCGTCTCGACTGTTGTGGGTTTTCCGTTGGGGGCAAACGACACCGGCGCCAAAATTGCTGAAGCGGACCGCGCGCTATCTCAGGGCGCTCAAGAGCTCGACATGGTCCAGAACCTAGGCGCTCTGCGATCGCAAGATTTGGATTTCGTTCGTGAGGAGATTGCCGCTCTTTCGCGCCTCGCCCATTCGCGCGGCGCCATTCTGAAAGTGATCCTTGAGACCTGCCTGCTCTCTAATGAGGAAAAGATCACAGCTTGCAAACTGGCCCTTGAAGCCCAAGCGGATTTCGTGAAAACATCGACGGGTTTTTCAACCCGTGGCGCGACAGTCGAAGACGTCAGGCTCATGCGCAAAACCGTCGGACCTTCCATGGGCGTCAAAGCATCGGGCGGAATCCGGACGCTCGATGCTCTACGTGACATGGTTTCCGCCGGTGCGAACCGCATCGGAACAAGCGCGGGCGTAAGCATCTTGCGCGAGATCGAAGGCGCTCATAAAATCTCTGCTGGAACCCCTGCTCCGCGAGGCGCTTACTGATGCCAACGACCCGCAAAGAACCGCCGGTAAGCGCAGATCAACCGAAGGTAAGGTTTCGACACCGCGCCGAGCTCCTCGATTTCCTGCTCGAAGTGAGCGCGATTACCGCCGAAACGCTTGATCTTGATCGTGTTCTCGCAAATGTCGCCGAGATCGTGAAAGACGTCATCCCTTATGACCTCTTCGCGATCCTGCTGTATAACGAGCGCGCAGGCGGACTCAGCGTCCGTTATTCCATCGGTCATCGCGATGAAATCTCAAAGAATGTCGTCCTTCCGCTTGGTGAAGGAATCACCGGCACGGCTGCTGCTATTCGCCAGCCGATCCTTGTGCCGGACGTCCGCGCCGATTCCCGCTATCTGAACGCGCTCGATGCTGTTCGCGCCGAGCTCGCTGTCCCCATGCTCGTTCGGGGCAAGCTCGTGGGCGTCATCGATCTCGAATCGACTCAGGTGAACGCCTTCTCCCAGCAACACCGCGCGCTGCTTGCTCTCATCGCAAGTCGTATCGGCGTAGCCATCGATAACGCGCGATTGTATCGCCGTGTCGAGCGCCAAAACCGCACCCTCAGGCTATTGGCCCATGTCTCGCAGGAATTCAGCTCCATCCTTGAGCTTGACGAGCTACTTACGAAAATCGCCATTCGTCTTCGCGCTCTCGTCGAGTTTGACGCCTTTAGCATCTACTTGGTCGACGATGGGAACAACTTGCTTCGATGCCGCTTCAGCCAGCGTTATGACAACGAAAAAGCAGCGGAAGAAAACGTTCAGATGG
Organism: Acidobacteriaceae bacterium; assembly: GCA_019240405.1. Lineage (GTDB taxonomy): Bacteria > Acidobacteriota > Terriglobia > Bryobacterales > Bryobacteraceae > Bog-105. The sequence goes on along the minus strand of JAFAYL010000014.1, from coordinate 44,456 downwards.
GAAAAGGAGTCACAGGAGCCGCGGCCGAGCGGCGCGAAGTTATCAACGTCCCTGACGTAACCCAGGACCCGCGATATATCCCAACCCACTTCGATACGCGGTCCGAAGTTGCTGTCCCCCTTGTTTTGCATGATCGCGTCATTGGAGTCGTGGATCTGGAGAGTGCGCGTCTTGGCTTCTTTACAGAAGAGCATGTGCGTATGCTGACGCTGCTCGCTCCACAGATTGCGACATCGGTTGAGAATGCCCGTCTTTATGAGGAGCTGGCTCTTCGCGAACAGCGCATGGAGGCGGATCTGCAGGCCGCCTATAAGCTGCAATCCGTTCTGCTGCCCCGCGCGATTTCAGATATCCCTGGGCTTGAGGTCGCTATCAGGCGAAGACCGGCCCGCGAGATCAGCGGCGATCTCTACGATTTCTTCGAGCACAGCGACGAATACACCCTCATCGCTTTTGGAGACGTTAGCGGCAAGGGCGCAGCGGCCGCTCTCTTTGGCGCGCTCATCTCCGGTCTGCTCCGCACTCTTGCGCCCCGTCGACGCAGTCCTTCACACCTGATGAAGCTGCTAAACGAGGCGTTATTGGAGCGCAAAGTCGATGCCCAATACGCGACGCTTGCACTACTTCTTTGGGATTCGCGCAATTGCTCGCTCACCATCACGAACGCGGGAGCCCTGCCTCCCTTGCTGTTCCGCAAAGGAGAGATCGTTGAGCCGCGGGCGGAGGGTGTTCCCATCGGACTGCTTGAAAACCAAGAGTACGATCAGGTCAAAATAGCTGTCGAACGTGACGATTTAATGCTCCTGTACTCCGACGGTGTGGAGGATCAACTTCGTGAAGACGAGGAAGAGTACGGGCGCGAGCGGTTGAAGAAGCTTCTCGAATCAGTAGGCGGCCGGAATCCTCAGCGAATCGTGAACTCGATTTTCGAAGATCTCGACGCGTTCCGCGGGGCAACACCTCTTACGGACGATCAAACTGTAATAGCGCTCAGAGTGGTTTGATGCTCAAACAAGACGAATTTTCGTACCGCCGCGGCGTTCTTGCATGCGAGAAAGCAAATCTATCGGGGATTGCCGAGATACACGGCACGCCCGCCTATATCTATTCCAGACGTGCGATCGTGAGCCGGTTCCGTGAATATGAAGACGCGCTCGCCGGTCTGCCTCATCACATCTGCTTTTCGGTAAAGGCCAACTCGAATCTCGCTGTGCTTCGCGCACTCGCGAGCGAAGGAGCTTGGTTCGATATCGTTTCGGGTGGCGAGCTCTATCGCGTGCTATCTGCAGGTTCGCCGGCGGGTTGCGTTGTCTTCTCAGGCGTAGGAAAAACCGAAGCCGAGATTCGTTTCGCTCTCGAGCAAGGGATTCACAGCTTCAATTGCGAGTCTGAAGCCGAGATCGAAACCATTTCGCGCATTGCGAGTTCTCTCGGCCGTGACGCCTCTATCGCCATTCGAGTAAATCCCGATGTCGATCCCGCTACGCATCCTTATATCTCAACCGGCCTGCGCGAGCATAAGTTCGGTATCGATATAGCTTGTGCCGAAGCGGTTTATCACCGCGCTTCGCAATTACCCGGCGTCGTGCCCGAAGGAGTGAGCTGCCACATCGGTTCGCAGATTCTCGACGCCGGTCCCTTGCTCGAGACGGCGGAGAAGGCGATCGCGCTCATCGAAAGGTTGTGCGCTCGGGGGCTGCGTATGCGATATCTCGATTTGGGCGGCGGTTTGGGTGTGCCATATCGCCCCGCACAGTCTGCGGCATCTATTCCTGCTTTCATCCAAGGCTTGCGAGAGAAACTCAGCGGCCTCGATCTCGCTCTCATGCTTGAGCCCGGCCGCTCCATAGTCGCCGAAGCGGGCGTGCTCCTCACCCGCGTTTTGCTGGTAAAGCAGAATGGCGGGAAAACATTTGTAATCGTTGACGCTGCGATGAACGATCTGATTCGCCCTGCTTTGTATCGCGCGCATCACGAAATCATTCCGGTTAAGGAGCCTGCCGGCGGCGAGCTTATGGAAGCGGATATTGCCGGCCCTATCTGCGAAACCGGAGATTTCTTCGCCCGGCACCGGCAGATGCCGCATGTCACGGCTGGAGATCTGCTCGCCATCTGCACTGCCGGCGCGTACGGATTCGTCAGCGCCTCGAATTACAACTCCCGTCCGCGGCCTTGCGAAGTGCTGGTCGAGGAAGCCCGCGTTTTGCTCGTACGCAAGCGCGAAACGTATGAGGACCTGATCCGCGGAGAATCACTCGACCGGGATCCCGGAGCTAAGCAACGCTTTGACCCTTCAAACCCAAACATCGTGCATACTGATCTAGAAGATGACCGACTCACTTGCCATTTCCGTCCAGGATCTGCATAAAACTTACGGGCAACTCCATGCCGTTCAGGGCATCGATCTCGAAGTTCGCGCCGGCGAAGTTTTCGGACTCCTTGGCCCCAATGGAGCCGGGAAAACGACCACTATAGAAATTCTCGAGGGTTTGCGCCCGCGCACCAGCGGCAAGGTCTCGGTGCTCGGTTTCGATCCCGCTGTAGAGGTCAAAGAAATCAAGAACCGAATCGGGGTTTGCCTGCAGGCCACCAATTTGCCCGATAAGATGAAGGTCCATGAGGCATTGGAATTGTTTGACGCTTTTTACACGCGCCACACTGACCGCGACGCGCTCCTCAAGCGCCTTCAACTTTGGGAGAAGAAAGACGCGTTATACAAATCTCTTTCCGGGGGCCAGAAGCAGCGAGTCGCGCTGGCTCTCGCTCTGTTGAACGATCCCGCGCTGTTGTTTCTCGACGAGCCCACGACGGGTCTCGATCCGCAAGTGCGCCACGAGATCCACGGAATCATTCAAGAGTTAAAGGAGAATCGCCGCACGATTCTCATCACGACGCACTACATTGAGGAAGCTGAGCGCTTTTGCGATCGCGTGGCGATCATCGACAACGGAAAGATCATCGAGCTGGGGAGTCCGCGCGAAATTCAGCAGCGTGTCCTCGGACGTACGCTCGTTGAAGTGACGACTGATCAGCCGATTGCTCTCGAGCTGCTACCCGATGGTTTGCGTGATCAGAAGTGCATGCTGCGCGACGAAAGCCGCACGCTTGCCATGCAAACGGATGCTCCGGCTGCAAGCATCGTCGAGCTGGTGAAATGGCTTGACCGGCAGAATTTTCGCCTGGTAGACATTCACATGACCCGCCCCACGCTTGAAGACGTTTTCATCGAGCTCACTGGAAAGAAACTCCGCGAATAAATGAAACCCTACATTGCCCAGATCAGAAGCAATCTGCGCCTGATGGGGCGCGACCGCTCGGTTCTGTTTTTCAGCTATCTTTTCCCATTGGTATTCTTCTTTCCCTTCGCGCAGCTTTTTGGCGGCAAACAAAGCCCCGCGGCAATGGCGCAGGTAATTTCGATGGTGTTGATCATCGGCGTTCTCGGAAGCGGGTTCTTCGGCGCCGGAATGCGCGCCGTGCAGGATCGCGAAACGAACGTGTTGCGACGCTTCAAAGTCGCGCCCATCAATGCCGGGCCAATCATAATCGCTTCTCTCGTATCCGGGCTTGTCGCATTTCTACCTACGGTTTTCCTGTTCATCTTTTTCGCGCGCGTGATTTACCACATGCCGGTTCCACACAACCTGCTATCGCTTGTTCTCTTTGTGTGCCTCGGGGTGGTGAGTTTCCGCGCTATGGGCATGATCATCGCCGCGACCGTAAACTCGGCCCAAGAAGCCGGAATTCTGACTCAAATTCTCTATTTGCCTATGCTGTTCATGAGCGGCGCAACGTTCCCCATGAGCTTCATGCCGCTCTGGATTCAAAAAATCGCGCAATTCCTCCCGGCGACTTATCTGTTTCAGGGTATGCAGTCGATCATGATTCAGGGTGAGAGTCTTGCTCAAAACATGGCGTCTGTCGTCGCGCTAATGATTACGTTGTGCGTTGCGGTGTTCGTGGGAATCAAGCTCTTTCGCTGGGAAAAGGAAGACCGCATCAAGAATAGCGCCAAGCTCTGGATCTTGGCTGTGCTCGCCCCGTTTCTTTTTATGGGCGTCTATCAGGCCCGTACTCAGCAGAACATCGAAAAGGCCAGAATCCTGGCCCATAAAGCCGAGCGTAATCGTTCGCTGCTCTTCCAAAACGCCCGAATTTTCGTGGGCACAGGAAAGGTGATCCCCAATGGCGCCGTGCTGATCAGAAGAGGCAAAATCACGAACGTTTTCGAAACGCCTCCCCAGGACACAAAATCACTGGATGCCGAGGTGATCGACGTTAGCGGTAAGACGCTTATCCCTGGACTCATCGATATGCACGTGCATCTTGGCGCTCCGGGCGGTGTATATCAGGATGCAAAGGCGTACATGGACCCGAACGCTCCAAAACGGAGGCTGGCGGCTTACCTCTACAGCGGCATTACCGCAGTCCGAAGCACGGGCGACTGGCTGGACAATTCCGTCCAGCTACGGGCCACAATAAACTCGGGTGAGTACCTCGGCGCGGAATTGTTCGCTTGCGGGCCTTTGTTCACTGCTCCTGGCGGCCATCCCACAGAGCTCATCAAGTACTTCCCGGAAAACATTCGAAAAGATGCGGAGAGGCAGTTCGTACGGCTGCCTAAGTCTGGCGATGAAGCGCGCAAACAGGTCGACGACCTGAAGAATGCGGGTGTCGATTGCATTAAGGCCGTGCTCGAATCCGGCAACTCCGAGTGGGGTGTCTTCAATCGCCTGGACACAGGAATTTATCACGCCGTTATCGCTGAGGCGATCAAAGACAATTTGCCTTCAGCAACTCACACCGGTAGCGCGTCGGATGTCAAAGACGCGGTCGATGCAGGCACGAATAGCATCGAGCATGGATCCATGGTCGACACGATTCCTGTTGCGACGCTCGAAGAAATGAAACAGAAGGGAATCGCGTATGATCCCACGCTGAGCGTCTTCGAAGGTTTGGCGGATTTGCGAACCGGGAATTTTGAGCTGCTGAATCGCTCGCTTCTCCAGCAGGTTGGCCCCGCCGATCTTCTAACTTCCACGCGTGCCGTGCTCGGGAAAGAGAAGCCGTCCAAAAAGCCGGAGGATTACAAGCCTATGCTCGATCGTGACAATCAGAATCTGTTAGCGGCTTACAAAGCAGGCGTTCTGCTTATCACGGGGAGCGATGCAGGCAATATGCTCGTGATTCATGGCCCGACGGTTCAGCATGAAATGGAACTGTGGGTGAAAGCCGGTATTCCCGCGGCCGAAACGCTACAAGCTGCAACGTATAATGCCGCTCGTGTTCTCCGGGCCGACGATCGCATCGGTTCCATTCAGGCCGGACGCGACGCAAGTTTTGTCCTACTCGACGGAGATCCGGCTCAAGACATATCGAATAGTGAACGCATCAGTATGGTGATATTTCGCGGGCAGCGTGTCGATCGCTCCGAGCTCTTTGACCAGGAGAAGTAACTGAGAGGGCCTATAAATAGGTCCTAAACTCGATCACATCACCGTCTTGCACAACGTATTCCCTGCCTTCCGTCCTGAGCTTCCCTAATTCGCGGGCTCGCGCAAACGATCCCGCCGTGACCAAATCGTTGTAGGAGACGCACTCGGCTGAGATAAAACTCTTCTCGAAATCCGAGTGGATCACTCCGGCCGCTTGGGGCGCCTTGTCCCCCGCATGTATGGTCCAGGCGCGCGTCTCTTTCTCCCCAGTCGTCAGAAACGTGCGGAGCCCTAGCAAGGTGTAAGCTTCGCGGATCAGGTTGTCCGTCCCAGTCTCTTTCACGCCTAGGCCTTCGAGATACTCGGCGCGTTCTTCCGGCGACAACGTAACGAGCTCAGACTCGATTTCTGCCGAAACGATCACCGCCCCGGTGTCGTGATGCTCAAGAACGTAATCCCGAACCTGCCGCACGTATTTGTTCTCATCGGCTCGCGCGAGATCTTCTTCCGCCACGTTGCAGGCGAATAGCGTCGGTTTTGCTGTCAGCAGAAAGAATCCCCTCACCAGCGCTTTCTCTTCGGGGCTCAGCTCCAAAGTCACAATTGTCTTTCCAGTGTTCAGATGCGCTTCCAGCTTCTTGAGCAGCTCAACCTCCGCAAGCGCCTTTTTATCTCCGCTTTTCGCCGCTTTCTCCTGTTTCATTCGCCGTTTTTCAACCGATTCCAGATCCGCCAGCACCAGCTCTGTGTTGATAATGTCGATGTCCCGAACAGGGTCTATGGAATCCATTTCGTATTCGATGTTCGGGCTTTCGAAGCACCGAACCACTTGTAAAATCGCATCCACCTCGCGAATGAATCCCAGGAACTGATTTCCTAATCCCTCGCCTCTGTTCGCGCCCTTAACCAGACCGGCAATATCGACAAACTCGAAGGCAGCCGGTACAACTTTTTTTGAGCTGCTCATTTTCGCAAGGACGTCGAGCCGCTCATCAGGAACCATAACAATGCCTATGTTCGGCTCGCGGGTTGAAAAACGGTAATTCGCTGTCGCCGCTTTTCGGGTCTGTGTTGCGGCATTGAAGAGAGCGCTTTTTCCCACATTGGGAAGTCCGACAATACCCGCGCGTAGCATTCATCCTTATATTCGCTCGAAGGTGAGTCCGTACGCGTGGCGAGGCGCGCTTCCGCCCCCTCAATGCCATGATGTTGCTGTGCGATTTGAGGATGAGCTTCAGCGGGTACTGCCGGCCGATATCCCGAATCGTGACCGCTTGATCGAGAAGGCCGCCGCGCATCTTCGGCTAGTGGCTGCGGCGAACGAGTATATGAATCTCACTCGGATCACCGATCCGCAAGAAGCTGCTATCAAGCACGTTTACGATTCCGTCGCGCCGTGGCGTCATTTCAAGAACGCAAGAAGAATCTTAGACGCGGGTACAGGCGCCGGTTTTCCGGGAATTCCACTCTCGCTGGTATTGCCGAAGATCCGATTCACGCTTTCGGAGTCCATTCAGAAGAAGGCACGATTCGTTGAATCCGTCGTGGATTCACTCGAGTTGCCAAACGTGGATGTGGCGGCACGGCGCGCTGAAGAGAGCGCCGCCATATCTCGCCCGGACATTATCGTCGCTCGTGCGCTCGCGCCGGCAGGGCGCGTCTTGGACCTTTTCAGTAAACCGCTCAAAACTGGGGCGCGCGTCATTCTTTATAAAGGTCCATACGTGGCCGATGAGCTCGCTGAAGCGCAAAGAAAGGGTACGACTGCGGAAGTCATCTGCCATTACGACTTACCGGATAATCTAGGCGCACGTACGCTGATTGAGCTACGAGCTCCGTCAGCCACAAGGCGAAATCAGAATCGGGGAGGGAACGGGAGAAAGGAGAGAACGACGGCCGGGAGGGTTTGAGAAGTGGAAGGAGTTAACTTTGCTGGTTAGCCGATCCGATTCCAGCGATCCATGACAGCGTCATCGCGTTAGCCGGAATATACATATTGAAGTCAACTAAGCTGTGAAGCAGCACGGCAGTGAAAGCGCTGAAACAGGCGATATCCAGAAGTCTGCGGTTCTCGTCCGCTGTACGGAGCGTTGCGCGAAAAATCGGCCGAAAGACTCCTGCGAGAATCGCCGCGAGAATCGAGAAGCCGAAGAATCCAAGCTCGGCAAGATACTGCAGGTAATCGTTATGAGCGAATTGGACGCTGAAATTTGCAGCGACGGCTTGATATTTCAGGAACACGGATTCAAAACCTCCGAATCCACAGCCGAACAGCCGGTATTCGGAGATCAGCGGTAGCGTCTCTTTCCACAAGGAGAGGCGCGTATCGGCTGAGATTTTATCAGTTGAGGAGATCTCCGCGAATCGCTGAATTAGCTGAGTGGGGGGGAAGAAAACAAACATCAGAATAACTGCCGCTGTAATCACGCCGAGCGAGGACCAGCGCCAAGTTGGAGATTGAAGCTTGGGCCTGATCGTGAGCGCTCCGGCAATAAACAGCACGGCTAGCGCGACCAGAAATCCCATTCGCGAAAGCGAATACATGATCGCGAGAAATATCATCGCGGCAATCGCCCATACGGCGCACGCTTTCATGGCAGATGATGCTGTAGAGACAAGCCGGTTTCTTGACGAGCGAAGAATTGCCAACCCGCCGAGAGTCGCAAACGGAAGAACGATTTCGAGCAAGCCAGCGAAGTGGTCTCGATTTCCGTATGTCCCGGTAGAATTCGCCGACGGCCATCCGGCGAAGACTTGGAACATCCCGAGTGCCGCTTCAAGAGCGCCGATGACTATTAGGGGAATCGCCGTCCCCCACCGCTTTCCAGGGAATCGCCAGGTGATCTCTCGAATAAGCAAGAAAGTTGCAATACAGCCGAGAATCATCATCAACCGCAGTACGGATGCGGGAGGATTCACGCTTAAGGGAGCGATGTTTACGTTCGAAATGGCTCCTTCCAGATTCCGGAGCAGGCTAGCGCGGCTCGGAGAAAGGATTTGCAACACGCTTCCCGGCAATGGGACTAGCTGAGCGATCAGGTAAACAGGCAATAAGAGAATCAACCAGCGAAGCCAAGCGGCAAGCGGCGGTGCGCGTCGAATCCGTCTGCTGAATAGCCAATAGCATACGGAAACGCAGCCCAGGATCAGAAGCGTGACACCCCAATCCGATGCTTCGATGCCGCCGTTACAGAATACGGACCAGGCGAGCGCCAATGAAGCAAGAAAAAGCGCGACAATGATTAATCGCGACATGGAGAGGCTGCGGCGGATACCACTTGCCAGCGTTCGGTCTGAGTCCGGAGGTGTTGCAAGTCGCCGGGCAGCGGTGTCTCGATCGGCGGGAGAGCATTCAGCTTCGATTCCAAAGTGCTTCTGAGCGCATCGGCGAATGGAGCTACGGCGGTGTGCTGGAGATTGGGCCCAAACTCGCGCGCGAGATGCACATGGCCGCCGTCCGAGAGCGGAATGTCAACGTGCCACGCCTGGAACACGTCGGGCTCACCGCTGCTATCTGAATACTTTCTTCCGGCAAACTGCATCTCGATGTAGTGAAAGCCGAAATCTTTATAAGCTTTCTTGACTACGGACCAACAATCATCGTGCGTTTCTGCGAGCGTCAACGATTTCTCAAAAGCCTGAATAGAGAGTCGGGCGTTCAACAAACCGCGAAATGATCCTTGAAGGAGCATTCGACCCGCCATATCGAATTCCACATATCCCAGGCGCTGAATGCCGAGCCAGGTCACGCCACAGAAGACTACAAGCACGAGCATCTCGAGATGTCCGTTTAGCATGAACAAGGAGAAGGTCGCGGCGAGCGTGCAAATACCGTATAGAAGCAGGGCTACCTTTCTTGGGCTTAATCCAAGATCAAGCAGGCGATGGTGAATGTGGCCTCGATCTGCCCCGAAAATTGGTTGGCGTCGCAGAAAGCGGCGAACAATGGAAAGCGATGTGTCAAGCAGCGGAATTGCGAAGGCAATGAGGGGAGCGGCCATGCCCAGCACGGTGGCGGATTTTTGGCTCCATAACACTCCGTAGCAGCCCAACAAGAACCCAATGAAAAGACTTCCGCAATCGCCGAGAAAGATGCTTGCGGGATTGAAGTTGTAGCGTAGGAAACCTAACAGGCAAGCTGCCAGCGGCAGGGTGGCTAAAGCGAGTTCCATGTTGTGCTGCATGAGACCGGCTAACAGGCTCGTTGTCGTAGCGAATAAGCCCACGCCGGCTGCCACACCGTCCACGCCGTCGATCAGATTCACGGCGTTCATGCACGCGACAAGCCAAATAACAGTAACAGGTAGCGACCACCAATGCCCGAATGTTTGGCCGCGAAAAGCGACTACGTGAATGCCGGCCAGGTAAGCTACCGATGCCGCTGCAACTTGGCCCAACAACTTACAAACGGGCCTGAGGCCGAGTAAGTCATCGAGCAATCCAATTACAAAAACTAATCCAGCAGCGGGGAAGAGTTTGCCGGCGAAGGGTAACGCGTCCCAAACAATATTTCCGCCCTTGAGTTTCGTTAACAGCAAACACCCGAACGCGAGCGCATAGGAAAGGGCAATCGCGATCCCTCCGACTCGCGGAATCGGCCGCTTGTGAAGCTTGCGCTCGTTATCCGGATGATCAACAATCCCTAGGCGCCCGAAGACATAACAGACGAGCGGAGTCAGCAATGAGGATAAGACAAACGCTGCCGCGCCCAGAAATAAAAGCGAATACATGGACAGAGAGAAGGTGAGCTATCGATTACTCGTGGGCTCGTAGGTGTGGAGGAAATGCTGTCTGCCCAGGCGGCTCACCGCTTTCTGGAGCGAGAGAAGCATCTCTCGCGCCTGCCGTTCCCTGCTGTACTTGGGCGCGGCTTGAAGACTTCGGGTTGCGAGCTCATGAACTTTGGTTCGGTCGTTTGCGAGCGCCAATGCGACAGCGGCTAATTCTTTGGGATTTTCGGGAGAGACGATTATTCCACAGGATTCGCGCTCAACAATTTCTGTTGCTTCACCTTTGGGGCTTGCGAGCAAGATTGGAAGTCGCATGGCCATTGCTTCAAAGATTTTTGAGGGGATGACAGTTCGGAACAATTCGGCGTTCTTCAGATGAACCAATGCGACATCACATAGGCTCCAGACTGCGGGCATCCGCTCTTTAGGTTGAGCTGGAGCAATGATCACGTTTGTAAGGCGGAGCTGGCGGGCGTCCGAAATTAGCCTGTCTCGCTCAGCTCCAGGCCCGACCAAGAGAAAGCGAATTCGAGGATCAGTGGTTTGCCTCGCCGCTTCCAATACATTGCTAAGGCCGTGAGCCATTCCCAGCGTTCCGATGTAACCAACGACAAAGTGCTCAGGTACAATCCCGAATTCTTTTGCAAGCGATGGATCCCGGGGTTGCGGGGCATACCGGGACAGATCGACACCGTTAATTACGACATCAATCTTTTCCGTATCGATCCCGCGACTTACCAGATTCCTTTTGAAAGCGTAAGTCAAAACGACAATGCGTTTGGCTCTTCTGTATAAGAAGAGCTCGATTTTCTCAAGAAGGTGGAGCGCAAGCCGCTTCTTCATCGCACCCACGGCAACGATCGAGTCGGGCCAAAGATCCGAGAGCTCCATCACAAACGGGACGCGATGAACTAGCGACAGCCACCATCCTGCAATGGCAGCGAAGAATTGAGGAGAGGTGGCTACCACGACGTCTGGTCTTTTCTCGAAAAGACCGAAGAACATGGCGCTATACATGTAAGAAAGGAAATCGACGATTCTCAGCAGCTTGCCGATATTCGCAGCTATGAATGTCTTGACTCTGACCACCCGGATTCCGTCGAGCGTGCTTACAGATCGTATTTCATTCTTATAGCCAGAGTAGATCTTTCCTTCAGGAAAATTCGGGAAGCACGTAATTACCGTAACTTCATGCCCCCAGCGTTGCCAATAACATGCGCGCTCATAGACGCGTGACGCCTGCGCGTTTCGTTCAGGCGGGAAATTGTCAGCAACAAAGAGAATTTTCATCTAGTAAGGTCGCGACGATTCGCTCGCCCGAGTGCCCGTCCCATTTTTCTGGAATGGACCGTCGCCGTGAAGTATTAGTCAGCGCGGAATTCACGGCAGCGCGAATTCTTGCGCCATCAGTGCCGACAAGCACGTTCGTTCCAACTGTGCAAGTGATCGGCCGCTCTGTATTTGCTCGCATCGTGATGCAGGGCACACCCAAGACGGTGGTCTCTTCCTGTATCCCGCCGCTATCGGTCAGCACCATTCGCGAACGAGCGGCGAGGCCGATGAATGGCAAATAGCTCAGAGGCTCAGTGAAAAGGACCTTTTGTGATAGGCGGTCCATGAGGCCGAATTCGCGAAGGTTTTTTCGTGTGCGCGGGTGGACAGGAAAAACAACGGGCAACGTTTTAGAGAGCTCGTCGATCGCCGACGATACGGAGGCAAGCACCTCCGGCGAATCGACATTGGCGGGCCGGTGAAGTGTCAGGACCGCATATTTTTCGTTTTCGACTCCATCAGGTAGCGGCGTATCGAGAGCGCGATGGAGATTTCGCAGAAGGGTGTCAATCATGGTGTTGCCAACGAAGTGAACACGGCTGGGGGAAATGCCCTCGCGGTAGAGGTTCTCATTGGCAATTGTGTCGGTCGTGAACAGCAGATCCGAGATCGCGTCGGTGCAGATTCGATTGATCTCTTCGGGCATTGATCGGTCCATCGATCTCAAGCCAGCTTCCACATGCGCGACGGCAATGCCCAACTTTTTGGCGCTGATCGAGCAAGCTAGCGTCGAATTTACGTCGCCAACAACTAGGACCCAGTCCGGCTTTTCGGCGAGGCAAACCGATTCGAAGCCGACCATGGCGCGTGCCGTCTGCTCGGCGTGTGAGCCGGATCCGACACCAAGGTTGATGTCGGGGCAGGGAATTCCCAGCTCTGAAAGAAAGTCATCGGACATCTTTGCGTCGTAGTGCTGCCCGGTGTGGACAAACCGGACTTGGATGTCGCCGGAGCATTTTCCGCGACGCGCAAAGGCGTGGAGGATCGGCGCGACCTTCATAAAATTAGGCCGCGCGCCCGCAACAACGATGACTTTCATGAAAGGGGGATCACTGTCTTAAACTGGACTGGAGTTTCTCCCGTCCAAGTACCAACCACCGTAGTATTCGGAACAGACGTATTGAATTGCGGATACCAATGCGAGGGCTTTACGTCCTTAGTAAGTTTCGGATCTAGAGCGATGTTTGGCTGCGCAGATGGATGAAAGTGGAAGAACAGCTCAATAATGTGGCGGCCGCGACCCTCGATCTGATCAGTTACGATGACTTCGGTTCGGCTGATCTCTAAGCGGCGGCGATGCACAACTGGATCGGAAAGCCGTGAGTAGCCGTCATGCGCAGCCTCAGCGAAGCTTTTGCCATCACTTCGGATATCGAAGGGAAAAGCCCGGCGAGCGACCCGGAAAGCGCTCCAAACTTCGGATTGATCCAGGCGATCGATTCTGACTGTGTTGTGAGCGGCGGTGCCACGTTGCCATTGCCGATCCAAACCTTTTTCGTAAGTGGACGTGCCGGAATTAACCAGTACGCGCCGACCACGATGAGAAAGTTCAAACGACAGCGTGTCTGCATGGGCGTGTCCAGGCTGATGGTCAGGCCCAACGGGGCCGGCGTCGAAGAGCGCGAGCGTTTCGTCCGCGGATAACCGACGATAGCCGCTCGACGAAAGCGGCGATTCTGGGGGCTCGATCCCGAGCCGTGAAGCGTACGCGAGCAGTTCGGAAGGTTCGGGAGCCACGTCAAAAGCGCAGTCATTGAAGAAAGCGATTTGACCGTCGGGATGAGTCATCTTGAGTAGCCAGCCGAGCATATTACCGGCGCATTTACGCCATGAACACCGGTTGACCTCGAGAAGAGGATTAAGGGTCTGCGATACGTTGATAAGATCGAGTAAACTTTCGAGAAGAACAGCTTGATACATGGGGCTGCGCTCGTAATGACCGCCGTCCGAAAGTATCTGTTCGTCAAGCTCACCAGCAAGTAGGTTAGTGCCCAGTTGCGTCCATCGCTGCGCGGGCTCGCCATTGAAGTGTAGGCCCGCAATTGTAAGTGCCACTGCGTTTGCGAGTAAATGATTGCCGCCGAGATGGTATTCGAGCGATTGCGAAAGATACTCGGATTGCAATTGCAGGCTGTTTAATACAGCTTGATTTATAGGGGCGTGTGTAATTGCCCATTTAATCCAGTTGACGATCCGAATTGAAAGCGGGTAAGGCTCCCAACCATTTCCCATTCCGGTTGGGTTTTCGCGAATCCAACGTTCGATAAGGTCTGCGGTTGGATAGTCGAAATAATGTAAGTTATAGAGCCAAAGCTTTGGAAGCTCTTCATCGTTCCAGGATTCAATTGTGTGCTCTTGATTTAAGAATCGGAACCTATTATTAGCGATTTGGTTTGACGGACGCGAAATGGGCTGCGTCCAGGTACCCAGAGGTTCGCGCACTGATACGTCTAAAACGATAGGCAAGCTAGGCCGCGGCCTATATAAACGCCGGTAGACCTGTACCGGCCGCAGATACCGAACGGTATGAAAAACGGTGCCGATGGAAGACGTCAAAGATTTGCTACTTGAAGAGTGGTGCGACTTACTTCGAGGATTTCTTCGAAAGGTATGGGAGCCGGTTTGCCGTCCCGGATAGACGTGACGAAGGCTTTGGCCATGTTATTTGCCCCTTTATCCTGGCGCCAAAGCTTCCTCCGTCGAAAGTTCTTCCAACCCCAGCCGCGAAGTGTGTGGAAGTTATCGAGCTGAAGGATTCGCCCGCCGCAGAATACCTCGACTCGCTCCTTTGGAAACGCTCGATTTCCGCAAGCGAAGTAATGGATGGTGGCGATTGAACCTCCGGCGAAAGCGATCGAAAAGCTGAGAGTATCGGGAGCAGATCCGTTGATGCCTTGAGCATGCATTGCCTGAACTGAGATTGCCGGAGCGCCAGCCAAGAATCGTGCAAGATCGATGAAGTGACAGGCTTCGCCGATGACACGGCCCCCGCCGATCTGGGCATCCTGCGTCCAGTGATCGGGGGGAATCGCGCCAGCATTCACGGTCAGGATGATGGCTTTGGGCTCTGTTAATCCCTCAAGCAGGGACTTCATTTTGACAACTTGCGGCGCGAAACGCCGATTGAAGCCGACCATTACGCGGCCCGCAGAGCCATTGCGAATTGCCGAGATGTAATCCTGCTCGATTTGATCGACTTCTTCGGTAGATATCGCGAGCGGTTTTTCTACAAAGACATTCTTGTCGGCACGGATGGCTTGCCGCACGTATCGGGCATGGGAGTCATGGCGGGTTGCGATAACAATGGTGTCGACATTCGGGTTAGAAAAAGCCGATTCCGGTTCGGTGCTGGCTTGATTGAATCTGTATTTGCGGCCGACGTGCGCTGCCGACAGGCCGGTGTTAGAGACAGCAGTTTCAAGCTGCGCGCCGGTCGCTTGAAAAGCCGGCATCAGAACTTTTGTTGCGTATGCTCCTGCGCCTACAAAGGCGATTTTTGGGCCACTTGAGAACGGAGTCGAGTTGCCGGAAAGAGCAATCGTGCGACGGATCAACGTAGGAACTGGTCGATGGGGTTCCGCCGGGTATTTGAGTAGCACGCCCAGTTGCGGCTCATTGCTCTGAATAAGCCCGTAAGCGTCGTTCGCGTCATCGAATGGGAAGCGATGCGTGATGAGAGGCTCAACATTCAAGCGGCCTTCGGCGAGCATCTCGAGGACGGCTTCGAAATTGCGCTGGGCGGTCCAACGGACGTATGGATATGGGTAATCTTGCCCCGCTTGCTCGTAGGAGGGATCGTAACGGCCGGGGCCATAGGAGCACGAGACCTGGAACGAGAGCTCCTTTTTGTAGAAATCATCGCGCGACAGTTCGAGACCAGCGACACCGACCAGGACGATTCGGCCTCGCTTGCGGCACATCAGCGCGGCTTGGTGAACGGGCTCGTTGCTTTTGGTTGCGGCGGTGATCAGGACGGCGTCGACGCCGTGGCCATGCGAGAAATGCTCGGCTGCAGAGACTGGATCTTGTCCGGCGGAAAGGTTGACAGTTGTTGCGCCAAATTGCTCGGCCAGGGCGAGCTTGTGTGAATCGAAATCGAGGCCAAGCACGCGGCAGCCGTTGGCTTTCAAAAGCTGGACGGTAAGCAAGCCGATGAGACCAAGGCCGGTGACAACGATGCATTCGCCGAGAGTGGGCGCCACGAGCCGGAGTCCTTCGAGCGCGACGGCGCTGACGACGGTGAAACATGCCGCTTCATCGCTGACCGAATCCGGAATGCGCGCACAGAGATTTTTCGGAACGCTGACGACTTCGGCATGGGGACCATTGGAGATGACGCGATGGCCCGGCTGAAATTCTGTGACGCTCTCGCCCGCTTCGATCACGACACCGGCATTCGAATAGCCGAGCGGAACCGGCTGGTCGAGCTTGGAGCGGACCGATTCGATGGTGGGCAGGAGTCCGTCCGTTTTGACTTTGTCGAAAATCATGCAGACTTTGTCGGGCTGCTGCCGAGCTTTCTCGATCCAGTTGGCCTTTCCGAAATCGAGGAGCATGCGTTCGGTGCCGGAAGAGATGAGAGTGGTGGAGGTGCGTATCAACAACTGCCCGGCTGAGGTGCGCGGGCAGGGGACGGAGGCCAACTGCACCGTGCCGTTACCGAGATTCTGGAGAACCTGTTGCATTGGCGATAAGTTGACGAGTTTAAGCTGACATGGCCAGGAGATCTGAAGCTGGCACCGCACACGTCGAACGGTCGATATCCTCTTGTACTGATTCCCAGTTTTCGCCATCGATATACAGACGGAACCAGAGTTCAAGGACCATAAGGGCCCAAATATGCAGCGAGTGGTCGCGCGACCGGCTAGCATGCCGGTTTAAAAGATCCTGGACTGCGCTCGCGCGGAACAAACCGCGCTCGTTGATGCGGCGGGAACTTAGTAATTCATCCGCTAAGTTGTGTAACTCGCCATTTAGCCAAGTGCCGATAGGCGGATTGAAGCCGAGTTTCCGTTTATTCAGAATGCTCGCGGGTAGCAGCGGCTTCATCGCTTGCCGTAAAATCCATTTCGATTGGGCACGGCAAAATTTCATGTTGAACGGTAGACGAAGCGAGAATTCAACAAGCCGGCGATCGGTGAAGGGCGCGCGAAGCTCTAAGGCGTGGGCCATCGACATGCGGTCGGCATATTCGAGCACGTTACAGCAGAGGAACGATTTGACGTCGACATAAGCCAGGCGATTGAGAGGCTCCAGGCTTTCCGATTCGGCGAAGAGGGCGCGCAGAAAGTCCCCTGAATCGTGATTGCCCACGCGGGCGCGCGTTTCGGGCGTGTAAAGCGCAGCACGATCTGTGGGGGAGAAATAGCCCACCCAACCGAGATACATTTCAATCAGCGGCAGTCCCGCTTCTTGCAGGAATTCACGAACTCTGCGAAATTGATGGCGGCCCGTGGCGTCATCGGAAATTTTGCCGGCGACCCAAGGCAGCAAGCGGTTGCGCACGAATCCTGGCAGCGAGCGCGGAAAACGGCTCAAATGAGCGCCGATATAACGCGGGTAGCCACCGAACAGCTCATCACCGCCGTCACCTGCGAGCGCGACAGTTACCGATTGCTTCGTCAGGGCAGACAAGATGTAAGTCAAAATTGCGGTGGGATTCCCGAATGGTTGATCGAAATGGCGGATAACGTTTGCCAAGTAGGTTGAGCACGAGGGCTCTGCCTGGAGGACGGTGTGCTCGGCGCCACAATGATCAGCAACTAACTTAGCGAACGGAATCTCATCGTAATTCTTGTTCTGCGCGAATCCGATGGAGAACGAGCGCACACGTCGGGTTGACGAATTCGCCATCATGGCTGTGATGGTGCTCGAATCAATGCCGCCCGAAAGCAGAACTCCAAGAGGCGCATCGCTGATCAGCCGGGAGTGGACTGCGCCAGCGACCAACTCCCGTACTTGAGACTCCAACTCCGGCAATCGGGTCGCAACGGCGGGTCTGCCATCGAGCGGATTCCAATACTGCACGGTTTCCGCGTGGGTTTCGTTCCCGCGCACTTGCAATCTCATCCAGGTCGCTGGCGCAAGCTGCCGGATTCCCGCGAAAATCGTTCGAGGATACGGGATATACAAATAGGTCAGGTAATCATCGAGCGCGCAGTAATCGATTTCAGGCGTATGGTTGAGCGCGGCGAGAATAGCCTTGATCTCGGAACCGAATGTGAACGATGCTCCGGAGTTGTGAAAGAAGAGCGGCTTCTTTCCGATCCGGTCGCGCGCAAGAATCAGCTCTTTCTTCGAGTCGTCCCAAAGCGCGAATGCGAACATCCCTTCGAGGCGAGGGATGGAATCAACGCCCCAGCGGTCGTACGCGGCCAAGATAACTTCGGTATCCGAGTTAGAAGAGAACGTGTAACCCTGTTGCTCGAGCGAGCGGCGCAATTCGAGAAAGTTGTAAATTTCGCCGTTGAAGACGATCGTGTGGGGACCGCGAGTCATCGGTTGATGGCCGGCTGCGGATAGATCGAGGATACGGAGGCGGCGATGTATGAGGGTTAATGTGAGATCGCCGGTTGATCCAGTCCAGATGCCTTCATCTTCCGGGCCGCGATGGGCGATGGAGGAGGAGACGCGGCGGGCGACAGCAGGCGCGAGGGTTTTTCTAAAGTAACCAGCTATTCCGCACATTGTATTCGCGCATTTTCTGCGATGTGAGTCTTGTTATGCACTGTCGTTTTAGCGAGTTTCGCTTCGTGGATCTTGGCTTGAACGTGCAGCACTTGAATTGCTTGAAAAGCGCAATAGTAGAAGCCAGCCTTTCCGTCTAACCAGCCGAACCGAACCAGGTATTTATAAAGAAAGATGAAAAGCGGACATAACGACGAGCGCATGCCTGCCGATTTCAGGAAACGCCGCCGCTGCGCTTGATTGCCGAATAAGGTTGGCTGCAGTTGGTCAGCCGAGCCCTCTAAAAAAACCCGGGATTCCCAATTCGAGTACTGATTATGTTTTTCTATGTAGCGATACAGCGAATTGACATTGACGTGCTCGATTGCATGCTTCAGCTTTGCGGTTCGGCCGTTTACGATTACGTGCTCGTGGACCTCCATGTCGCACATCGAGTCGTCTTGGGATTCAAGCCGCCGTTCAAATTTACCTTCGCCGAGACGAAATAACCACAGTTTCCAAAGGGCGGTGTCCCCGAATCTGAGTCGCTTGGATAAGAAGAGGATTTCGTAACGAAGATAATATCCGGAGATATCATCGCGACGGATCGCTTGAGTTATCTCATTCTTGATGCCGGGCGTCAGGATCTCGTCCGCATCAAGCAATAGCAGCCATTTGTTTCTAAATGGGTAAGTATCAATGGCCCATTGGCGCTTTTTAGGCCAGCCGCCTTTGTATTCGAATTGGATGACCTCAGCCCCGAACTGTTTCGCAATCGCGACTGTGTTATCGGTGCTGAAGGAATCGACGATGATCACTTGATCAGCCCAGGCGTAAACCTGTTGCAAACAGCGCGGTAAGTTGAGTCCGTCGTTTTTGACAGCAACGAGAACTGAAATGGGTATTCGCTGGCTCATGTATTAAACGAAGCGGACACAAGCCGAAGGTTCCGCAGTGTCAGCAAGCCAGGAGTAAAGATTGACTAAGCGCGAAACGATTTCACTCCATTCGTAGCTCTCTGAAATCATGCGACGCGCTTTCGAAGCCATGTCGGACCGTTCCCCATGCGTGAGTGTCAGAAGCCGCTTTATTCCAGCCTTTAACGCATCAACCGAAGGGGTAACTTCAATGGCTGCGCCGCAACGTGCGGCTTCAGGCAAGTTACACCGACTTGTTAACAGTGTCGGTAGGCCGTAGCTTAGAGCTTCAAGGAGTACAACGGGCGCACCCTCACTCAGTGAAGGCAGCACAAAACAATCGGCGTTGCGGAACCAGGAATGCTTATCGTCGCCGGTCTGGCGGCCCGGGAACGCGACGTTATCGTTAATGCCTAGCGAAAGTACAAGCTTTTTGAGCTCTTGTTCATGTCCGCCGTCATCGGGTCCGGCGAGCACAAGTTTCCAACCGGCACGAGTCTTCCCGAGCGAACTCCAGACTCGGATCAGAGTGTCGAGATTCTTGATCGGGTGCAGACGGCCGAGATAGAGGCATGTTCTAAGGCCTTTTTTGCTTTCGGATATCGGAGTTACTTCGGGGGGAAGCTTCGCTCCGTTGGGTATTACGGCTACTGGCTGCTTTAGGCCATAGTTACGAACGTGCTCATATTCGGCTTCATTCAAAGCATGCAGACAGGATGCGTGCTGGAGAACGTAACTGGTGTACCAAGCCTTAGCTAAACGCTTTTTCCATCTGGACACAGACAGCGCTTTAGGGCTTAGATTTCCGTGAAGGGTCACCACATAGGGGATTTTTTGGCGAACGCACCATTTTGCAGCCGCGTAATTATTGAAGTTCCAGAGACTCTGTAAGCTGACGACATCGGTTCGCGGCGCTGCGGTCCGCAGCCACGAAGCGAATTCGGGAGCGTAATGAAACGAAAATGGACCGGCCTTTCGAAACGCGAGGGCTCGGGGCCATCCGTTTGGGTGCGAAGGCTGCGCGGGAAGGTCTTTTGTTCCGACTACCATCGTGTTGACGCCCTGCCGTTCCAGGCCACGAACGGTTTCGAGAAGTGTCTGGAAAGGCCCGCTCTCTTGGGAATAGAGCGATCCGGTGACGAAGAGAAGGTTTCTCAACTGTACGATCGGAGTTTGTGGAATGGCAGTGATATCGCCGACAATGCGAGTTGTGGTTTTCAAATTGATAAGTAATGTGAGCGCTTATGCGCTCGTGACTAATTCTTGGGCTCGGGTATTTCGCTCGGCAAGATGGGATTGAATGTCGGACAAAACTTCGGCTGCACGCTTTATGTTGCTATGCTGATCGCGAGTGCATCTGCGATAGCCCGCCTCTGCGATGCGGTTACGCCAATCTGGATCTGCGAGTGCGTTGCGCACTTTGCTTAAGAGTTGGTCGGGAGTTGAGAAATAGAGGGCTTCTCGATCTTCCTCGAAGAGCATACGCAACTCCGGGGTACGGGGAGCAACCATCAATGTTCGGCAGGCTGGAATTTCGAAACAACGCTGAGTGTACGTGTCTCGATTCCGTCCGGACAGAAACACGAGTGCAATCTCGGCTCCTGAGATCGATTGAACGTATTCGGGTCCCCAAACTGCACGAATCGGCTGTTGACGAACAATCGACCTTCTGTGTAATTCATTCCATCTGGGTCCAAACACTTTTACGTGAATGCCGTTGCGTTCGAGGTGTTCCAGAAACAGGTGTCGCCCGTCAGGCTCATAGTGCCCCGAAAAGACTACCTGATTGCGAAACTCGGGTTGCACCCAGCGCTGCGGTCTGTGTAAATCCTGGACAAAATAAGATAGCAGGAGTTTTGGGTTGGGAATACCCATTGCCTTCGCGTGGTTCACATCTGAGCTTCGAAAAAAATAATTTATATGGCAATGGTAGACGTTTCGTAGATAGTGTCGCCAGCAGAGCCAGGCCCTGCCATCCTCGAACGGGTTGTCGTTACAGTAACTGACTAAAACAGTTTCAGGGCGCTCACGTCGTATTCTTCCCAACGTGCTTGAAAAGATGCAGGTCGGGTTACGAAGAAAAATCGCATTCGGGCGCTCCGTTCGTACGGTAGCCTCAAACTTTCGATTCAGCTTCCCCAGGACTGGTCCTGTGAGGCATCTACGTTGAACTTTCAATGCAAGGCTCTCACACTGTGGCTCAATCCGAAAGGGAATGACTTCGATTCCTCGCCGTCGAAAACCGGACGCGAACGCTTCTTCGTACACGTCAAATCGCCACTCACCGGCTAGAAGCAGGCGCGTATGAACGTCCTCCAAAATTGGCCGTTGCTCGCAGCGAGTATTGGCGGCGAAGCCATTTCAGACCCATTCCTAGACAGAGGGACACCTCAAGCGCTTTGACGAGAGGCTGCATTCCGTAAAACAACATGAAGCCGAAGCTTCCAGCAATGGGCAGATATGTCATGCTGAACAGCGGGCTTTGCCGCCTGTACCAGCGCTCTAGTCCGATCGCTATTCCTGCGAGTGCAGCCGAGGTAGCCAGCGAGCCCCAAACTCCGCTGTTCCAATAGGCCTCGGCGATGACGAAAAATCCCCCGGAGGTTATGCGATATTGGCTCAGTAGCCACGCTCCATTTATTGGGCGCTCGTAGCCAAAATAATCGGAGATGAACTGAGGAATGCTCTGCGGAATGAGGTCGAAAAACCTCCGTAGACCAAGAGCGACGCCATTTTGATAAAGATCAATCGAGTGTAGCAATTGCCAGTAACTCTGCGGAAGTAATTGCACTGCTAGTGGATCGAACGCTCCACGTGAGGCGCTATTCGAGCTCGTATTGAAATACTCTTGAATAGCACCAACCAGTCCATAAAATACGGCATTCCAGCGAACAAACGCCCAGAGTTGGTAAAACTCAAAGACGGCAGCACAGTAAATAAGTAAAACCAGGCATTTGGTGGCAGTCTTGTTCTTTGCGTCGAACCAGAATAGAAATCCGAGCGTGGTAAGGATAACTAAGGTCCCACTTCTATCTCCATGCATCGTCAGAAAGTAGGCTATACAAGAGACTACGATTGTGGCGACGATAATGAACTGAAAACTTCTGAGTCGAAAAACCCGAGCTGTTGAAACCAAAGCGAATGCAAGGAGGAAAAGTGCAATCAGTTGGAGGCCTGAAGATTGAACTATAGGATTTCCTTGCGAATCCTGCGCACCATATGCGACCTGACGGATATCGATCCCCAGGGAAGTCAAAGCTAAAAGGAGAATGCCGGCGGGCAAAGATAAGTTTCTTACTAATTTTGCAAATGCGATTTCGCCTTTATCTGGTGCTCGCCAGACCCAGGTTTGTTTGGGTGCAAGCCAGCAGACGAGGCCGTAATAGATGCTGCTGCAGGAAAGAAGCACTGCGAACGCAGTGTTGACTAAGTGCGGCGTGTAAACCGCTGGCGTGTAAATTGCATCAAAGTTAAGCGATTCTGCGCATTGGATTGCGAGCGCAATCCCGAGCACTGCCGTTTGAGCGAAGCCAAATATCGCGCACAAAACGTTTCCTTTTAGAAGTTGGAGCAAGCAGGTAACTGCTTGGATCAGACAAAAGCCAGCGCAGATCGCAGCCGGAGGTTGCTTATCGTATAGATAAACATATCCACCGGTCAGGAGGCCCCCAAGATTGAAACATAAGAGGAGAGTTTCTCCAGACCACAAAAGGCGACGACAACGCGGGGGCTCGGCGTTCTTAAGGGCTTGTAAAAGGGCTAAGCTGTGCGTATTCATCTGTAATCAGCGCTAAAGTCGACCGGCGCTTACGAGGTTGTGCTCCAGTCGTCGCTCAAGCAGGGAGTCGTCTAGAATTCCGAGAATTTCGCAGATTCTCTGATAGCGATGTAACCAGCGGTGCTCTCGAACGCAGCGCTGTCGGGCTCGGGCGGCAATCGCTCGAGCTTCGTGCGGGTGCGATAGGTAATAGCGGATCAGCTCCAACATTTCGATTCGATCCCGGTAACAAAGAATCTCTTCGCCTATAACGAAGTGCTGGGCAAGATCGGAATTGAAGGATGTTAAGTAGACGCCTCCACCCGCCGCGGGAACTTCGAAGTCTCGCGTTTTTACGTTGGTCAGCGTTTCCGAGTATCCGATGCCGCCCATACCGAGGTTCATCAGACTCCGATTCATCACTCCAGCAGCATCTTCTCCCCACACACTCGCAGTTCCCCAACCAGGTCCGAATACCGCGACAGGGATGCCGTATTTACGCAAGTAGCGGATCGTCTGCTTCCGAAAGCCATAAGCTGCTCCGATGAAGCTGACCGCAAGATCGCGATGACACTTGATGGGTCGGAACGTTGAGATATCACAGCCTTCGGGCATGTAAATCGGTCTGCCGCCTTCGGCGATGTACCAGTCGCAGGCGATCCGGGCGGAGGTCCAGGAGAGATCGAATGCAGACGCGAGGTCGATTTGTCCGGCGCGCTCCTCGCCGATCAACCTTCCCGCCCAGCTCTGCTTGTCATCCAGGCACATGTTGACCGTTGGAACGCCAATTTCATCGGCTACTCTTCTCACTGCGGACGCTGATACTTCAGCGCCGCCGGCGTAAACAAAAATCCAGTCGACGGGACACTTTCGATGGGTCCGTAAAAGAGTATTGACCCACAGTTCATTTAGCTGACTTCGATGTCCCAAATCACCCCCATAAAGCCGTTGAATATCGAACCCGTGTGAAACATAGTCAAAATGAGTAACTGACCCAAGCTCACGAAGATCAGGAAGTAGGTGGCGGTGCCAGCCGAGGTTCGGAATAAATGCAAATGTATGAACAGCCCCTATAGGGCGAGGATGGGCATGATAGCCTCGGGTTCTGAGGTGTTGCTTTATTTCCGCCCTAATCTTGGGCTCATTGTAAGTGCCGTTGGATAGAGCGAAATACCGGTCGCGCCTCCGTTCATACTCATGGAGAACTTGCGCGCGCCTAAATCTTGCCCATATGGCGTGGGAAGCGGGCCAGGATGTGATTACTCTTCTGGCTATGTCTCGCATCAGAATTGGGTCGCAGTAGCGATAGAGTGCCGCAGACTTAGGTTAAAAGGGGCCCCGCATTGCACGGTTCCGCGATTACGGGGAGACTGCCTCTGAGTGCATGCGGAGAGATGATCGAGAGCATCCAAACAAGCAATAGTAATGATTGGAGCAGACTGGAGACGGCTACCCCCAGGAGACCGTACCAATATGCTCCAGCAACATTAAGGAGCACGCCCACAACTGCAACGCCGATCTTGGGTTTCAGGAGTGTCCTGCTAGCCCCGTTGATCATGGGAAGCAAAGATGCTATTTGCGCACTCCCGAACAGACCTCCCGCAAACACCATCAGGGGGAGGAGCCGGGCAGATGATTGGTAGGGCGCGCTCGCAACCAGAGCCACAAGCCGATTGCCCAGACCGAGGCTAAGAATTCCGGCAACAAGCGTGGCGCCTAATGAGCATCCGACCAGACCGATCGTGGCTCGCTGCGCTAACTGCACCCGACGAGCCGCGCTTCCGTCGCCTGCCATTTTGAAGAGAATCGGTATAAATAGCTGCATCGATACACCCGAGAGCAACTGAAGAGGGTAATA
This sequence comes from Acidobacteriaceae bacterium, assembly GCA_019240405.1. Classification (GTDB taxonomy): domain Bacteria; phylum Acidobacteriota; class Terriglobia; order Bryobacterales; family Bryobacteraceae; genus Bog-105. Next base: position 19,761 of record JAFAYL010000014.1, on the reverse strand, counting down.
ACCGAGCTGATAAGAGACCTGAAACAATCCGACTTCACGAGCTGATCGAAACGCTTCGAGAGACCAGCGATCAGAGGACATTTGAAGCCACGTGAACAGTCCCCACATGGCGAAAGGCCAGGCGTAAGATCGCATGGCTCCTGTAAGTTCCCCATTTCCCTTTGAAGACGCGGGATTCCCAGCCAACAGCCTGTCCAGAACTCTTCGAAGAAAAAACCACTGTGAGAGCAGAACCGCAAGTGCCGCCAGAGTGTAGCCTGCCATAGCTGCGGTGCTTCCGCCGACGAAAAGATATACGAAAGCGGCCGCTAACGAGAATCGAAGCCATTGGGACAACGCCTGGTGCCAAGCGACAATCGCTCTTTGGCGCGCAGCCATCTGAACTCCATCCATTACGGAGTTGCAGCCGCAGATTCCGGCAAATACACCCGCTATGATTCCGAGTGATATCGTCTTGTGCTGACCGGAAAGCGCAAGTATTAATACGCCAAGTCCCAGCGCTAGCCCGAGAACCGCTGAGCCGGTGCGTAATAAATGCGTTAAGCCGGCAAGAAAACTCGGAAGGCTCTTCCGCTCGAGGGACACTGGGAGATAACGGACTGCCGCCTGCATCACCGGGGAAAAAATGACTTGTTGGCCCACGGTCGCGACCGTCATCGCGAGGGCGACAGCGCCATAGTCCGGCGGGTCGAGACACCGAGTCAGAAGGCGCACTCCGACAATCGCTCCGAGCGCAGCCACGATCTCGCCGCTCCAAATCAGGCTCGCTTCTAAGGAAAGCTTTCGGAGGTGAGATAAAATACCGTTCGGCCGGACGGTCTCCAGAAGGTTCACGTCGCGCACTTCGACTCAGTCGCTTTACTACACAAGTTCGGCATAGCGATGAGATTCCGGCTTCCGGAGCTGCCAGTTATCCCACACGAAATAGTAATGGTAAGTTAGCTCGTGGGTTCGCGCCAGAGACTTCTGTAGGGCCTCGTATCTAATCTCGGAGTCTTCCCGGATCTTGTGGAACTGTACCTGCAGGTCTCGAATCTGCTTGATGAGCCCGGAATCGACGAGGTGCTTAACTAAATCGAATTCTCCACCTTCAATGTTTACTTTCATCACATCAATGGTCTGAACGTTGAGTTCACGTAGAACCGCCCCGATGTTTCGGATGCGGACTTGAATCGGCTCACCGTTCTGCCGAAATACGCTCGATCCATCGCCGTTCTGGTGGAGTGTGAGGAAATTGTCGATCCTGCCGACACCGTAATCGAATATACGGATCTTGGGCTGTGCGGCGAATCGAGCTCGAATAAATGATGCGAACTCAGGAACGGGTTCGAAGATGAAGATATTACATCCAAAACGGTCGAAAATATTGTTCGCCCAATCGCCCCGGTATCCACCACAATCTAAAACGACACTGTCCGAGGTAAGGGGATAGTTAAGCCTGAGTGTTGCATCTCCCCGGTCGTTATGCCACCGGGCGAGGTCTCGGATCATCCGATCACGAACCGCATAAATCTTCCAGAGCCAGACTAGCCTTCTCCCCACTCGCCGAAGAATATCGCGAACCACAGTCATCGATTCTGAGTCCGGGCAAGCCTTTCGCATCGCATTACAATGAGTCGCTATTGAGTCGTGCTCGATCAAGTGACCTGAGCTACGTGGACCTGGGAAGAGCGCGCTTTCGCGCCACGCAAAAAATATTCGCTCGGAACTGATCGAGAATAGACCAGCGGTTAACAATTCGCTCGTAAGCCACCATTGGCATGAAGGCGATTGGGTGACACCGTCCGTATGATGGCTCAGCCTCGACCATTAGCATGGTTTGAATATCCAGATTTGATTTACGACACACGCGCCGCACGGCCGCGCGCGTGTTTGCCCGATAATGCGTCGGGTACGGCTCGGGTGCATCCGCTGACCGCCCTCTTAGCGGATTCGACATCAGGCGATGGATTCCATGCGGGAGCAACCAAGAGGCGAATGCGACGTAATGGAATCGGTTCGGTGTGCGGAAACAGTAATGGCCGCCCGGCTTCAGCACGCGCGCGACTTCCCGAAAATGAGCGCCCGGTTCTTCTATATGTTCAATCACGTAATCCGACACGCAGGAATGGAAGGAGGCATCTTCAAATGGAAGAGACTTGCCATCGTAAACAATGGCGGCACTTGCGTTGCTATTCAGCCGCACTTCTTCCGAGATATCAACCGCAACCAGAGTTCCCAGGCGCGCTAAATGGGCGGACGTCATGTTGTCGAACCCAGCGCCGATTTCTAGGATATGAGTTGCGCGAGGGATGACCGCGTTGCAAAGCTCGTGGAAGGTGGCGGTACCATCAGCGAAAGTGGGGTTCGAGTAGTAATACTTCTCGAAGAGATAGTCAGTTGAAACCATTTGTCATCATTTGACGCTGTCGCAAGTTACATGTCCTCGGTGGATTTGCAGGCACTGGGCGAACAAACTTGACCTCGCGACGCACGCGGACGTAGGCCCACCATAATCAAAAACGATCCTAGTAGCAGTACTGGAAAAAGCTCTATTTCCCGCACGCACTAGGGTGAAGGTTCACCACAGGACCCTGTGAAAAACGGCCTTTACGAGATAAGAAGGTACTTGAACCGCGAGTTCTCCGCCCAGTACGTCGTCAATTTCGTTTCTTTGATTCTGCATTTCTCCGCGCAGTTTGACCCCTAATCCCAGACGCAAGGAACTCCCTAGTCTCTGGCAAGAACCGTCGATTGCTCGATATGCTCCCTTGCAGATACTATTTGGAGCCCGATATCATGAACACAAAAATCCTAAGCTCGACATACAGCAGAAATATTCTTGTGTCAGCCCACGAACCGCGATTTTGTGAGGGACGCCTCATTAATCGAAGTGCACAAGCGACTTTTTCGAAACTCGCCGTCGCTCTATTCTTCGTAGGGCTGGCTGCCGCGCAGCAGCAGCAGGTTGTAGGCCCGGCCACCGGTCCCGCATACCTGGTGCCAAACGACGGCTTCGTTGCAGTCGGCACGAGTCAATACAGCGATTTACCGTACCCGGAACCGTCGAGCGGCGGCTTGGTGATCGTGCATGATAATAATCCGGAACTGGATTTCTTTGCCCGTGCCAACGCACCCAATACTCAGCAGTGGCAGCTTACGGTGAACCAGAGCGGGGGCTTTGAGATCAACAGTTTTATTCAAGATTGGCAAGTAGTACAGACTCTTTTGTATATTTCAAATCCGATGGGCACATCGGGCGGTGGCGTCGATACGACTCTTCCCTTCAGTGCCGCAAGCGTGAATACAGCGACCGGGTTCAACTGGGACAATCCGAATGCTCCCGCAGATTCTCAAAGGTGGTGGTTCACGAGCGAAGCTGACGGGAATCTTAGGTTGCGGGTTGCGAGTGACAATGAGAGCACCAGCAACGTCGTGATGGAGTTTGACCGCAAAGGGTTTCAGCCAGGCGCGCTGAAGATTCCTGCACTCAAAGCCTCGAGTGGTAAGCGCTACTTGTGCATTGACACGGCCGGAAACGTGACATCGAGTGCGACCGTTTGTTCAGGAACGTAGCTCAGGTAATCACTATTCTGTTTCGAAGTTGCTGCATCCATCGAAGCATGAACACTTGGGAAACGTGAGTCTTTCACGGCCAGGGAGAATTCATCTCACACGTCGGCCGTTGACTCACGCTTCCCATAATAGCCCTTGTAATACTTGTAATATTTGTCGTAATACCCGTAGTAACCGTTGGGCGCGGATTTGGGATTCCAGTCGTTCAGAATCGTCCCGAGGACATCGATGCCGTCTTCGCTGAATCGCTGCGAGGCGGCAAGCCCGGCGTCTTTCGTCGTATGTCCGGCGCGCACCACCATAATCACTTTGTCCGCCAAGCGCCCAAGCACGCGCGCGTCGGGCATCTGCAGCATCGGCGGCGTATCCAAAATTACGGTGTCGAACTCATTCCGCACATAACTCAGTAGCGCGGGCATATGCGAGCTATGCAGCAGCGTGCTGGCTGCCGATGTGCTCGGGCCGCTAGTTAAGACGAATAACCCGGGAACTTCTGTCTCGCGAATCAGGCCGCCGAGCGATCTGTCGCCGTTCAACGTTGTCTTTTCGCGAAGAATCGTGCTCAGGCCACGCTCGTTGTTCATCGTGAAAATCTCGTGCTGGCGCGGCTTGCGCATGTCGGCGTCGATCAGTAGCACCTGCTGTCCCACTTCCGCAATCGCGATGGCGAGATTACTGGCGATCGTCGATTTGCCTTCGCCGGGACTCGGACTGGTCAAGACAAGGATTTTCGGCCGGGGGCCTTTTTCGCCCGCGAATAATATGGATACCAGCGTGGAGCGGAAGCTCTCAGCAACAATGGACGGCTTCGATTGCCAGGTCACTAATTCCAAGCGCTCGGTATGAGCCCCTGCGGACGCCTTCTTGAGGGCGCCGCCCAGAATCGTCAAGTCTTTCGAAATGGAAGCGCCGCGTTGACGGCGACCCCCGGTGGCGCTCGATGGAATAATGCCGAGCTCGGGCAGGTTCAGATAGGCGCTGACTTCGCCGGGCTGCTGAATGGTGCGGTCGGCGCGGTCGCGCATAACAATGAATGCTGCGCCCAGAAAAATGCCGCTCAGCAAGCCGAGAGCGGCGCTTTGAGGCGCGTTTGGCTGGTAGGGACGATTGGGAGCTTTGGCCTGATCGACCACGCGAATGTTGCTCGCGCGCATGGCTGAGGCGATGGTTGACTCCTTCAACTGCTGGAGCATGGCTTCATAAAGCTGGCGATTGCTGTCCGCCTCGCGCTTCAAAATGTTGTACTGGATGGCCTTCTCGCCCTGGCCGGTGACCAGCTTGGTTTGGGAATCGTAAGCAGCCGCGAGAAGTTTCTCTTTGCGGCCGGCCTCTTGAAATTCGTTCTTGATGCGCTCGAGGATGTCGGCGCGGTCGCGCGCGAAGGCCGCTTCAAGCGTACTTAACTGGGCCTCGACGCGCTTCACCTTTTCATGCTGGGGCGTGTAGATGGTGCTCAATTCGGCCACTTGCCGCCGCAATTCGGTGAGCTTTGATTGCGTGTCGCGGAGCCCCGGGTCATTCAGCACGTCAGGCAATGCCTCGGGGGGGCTGCTCTGCGCGATCTCATAGCGCGACTGCTTGGAAATGCGCTCGCCTTGAGCGGCAGAAAGCTCTTGCTGGAGCTGCCGGAGCTTGTCTTCGGAGACGTTGGTCTTTTCGTCGGTGAACAGGAGGCCCGAGCTGCGAGCATAAGTTTGGAGCGCGTCTTCGGAGCGCTCAAGCTTAATCTTCATGTCATCCAACTGATGCGCGAGCCAGTCGCTGGTGCGTTCTGTGGTCTTCCAGCGGGATTCGAGGTTCTGCTCGATGAATTCGTTTGTGAGCGTGTTGGCGAAGCGCGCGGCGAGCTGCGGATTCGGGGAGTCGGCTGTGATTTCGACGATCCGGGTCTGGCCGGCGGCGCGGACTTTGAGGCTCTTTGCCACGCTTCTTATTGCTTCTTCGCGGGTGTTTGCGGACGGCGCTTCAGTCAAATGCAAGAAACTGCGCCAAGCGGAGATGCGGGGGGAAGCATCGGCATCGGACGCATCGCCTTGGTTCAGCTTGGCGGAGACGCGATCAATGAGCGAATCACTTTGCAGAATCTTGATCTGCGTTTGGATATCGGAGGCTTCCGCGGTGGCGCCCGTGTCAGCGACAGGGCTCGTCTGCTTGAAGTTCATGAAATTTTCGTTGAGGCCGACGATTTCGAGCGAAGTGCGGGCCTGATAGATGGGCGTTTGGGGAAGCGTGATCAGGAAGCCGAGCAGCGCGCCGAGGAACGCGAAGACGATCCAGGTGCCTTTGTGCCGGCGCAGAATCCGCCAGTACTCGATGAGGCCTGGCGTTTGTTCTTCGTCTGCGGCATCCCGAATTGGCGGGCCGGACGGGATCTCTACATATTGACTGCGAGCGAGCGTGTGCTCGCCCCACCTGCCGCGGACGGCGAGATTCGATGTGCTTTCTGTTTGACTCTGATGTTCCATGATTCTTAGAACCTGCCGTAGACCGCGAGGCCAGTGGCGATTTGAATGACTGCTTCTGTGGTGCGCGTTGTGACACTCTTCGCCGCGCTATCGGGAACAAACAAAATGTCGTCGGCTTTGAGGGGCATGTCGGTGCCTTTGCCTGCCATGAGCTTCTTGAGATTGACTGCCAGCTCAGTCCGGTCGGACTTGCCCGGTTGCGCGCGCATGATTTTGGCTTTGTCGGGAGCGGCGGTTTTGTCCAGCCCTTCCGCCAAGGACAGGACCTGCAAAGCGGAAAGCGATTCATTTTCGCCCAGCACGAAGCCGCCGGGCTTGTGCACCGATCCGACAACATAGACCAAATCCGCTTTGGGCACCGAGATGACGTCTTCGGGCTTGATGCCGATGTTTTCAGTGGGATCCGTCGCGTTCATGACGCTCTTGACGGTCACGGAAGCCACGCTGAAGTTTCCTGTCGGATCATCGGCGGCGTTGGGCAGAGGAATGCGTCCCCAGCGGATGTCGCGCGTAATTTTGATTTTGTTGCCTGCATCGGATCGCAAGCCGCCCGCCAGCGAGAGAACTTCGAATAGTGTTTTTCTGCCCTGAAGCTGGTGAACTCCGGGCGTATTCACCGCGCCCAAGACCGAGATGGGCTGGCTGCGGAACTCGGTGATCGACACCACCACTTCGGGATCTTTGAAAAACTTCTTTAGCCGATCCTGAATCGCTGTCTCAAGCTGCTCGGCAGTCAGGCCCCCGGCATGAATGCGCCCGGCCATCGGCAGATTGATATCGCCCTTCATGTCGATCCGCATGGGTTTACCGCTGAGCTCTTCGGCATCCGAGACGTAGAGGGTTATCTGATCATCCGGGCCGAGCATGTAATTTGACGGAGCGCTGTCGAGGTGCAGAAAGGGACCCGGCGCGGCAGTATTTTGGACGGGGGCTGGGGACGGAGTTTTCTCGGCTGGCTGTTGAGCGAAAGACACCGGCGCTAGCAAAACCGCCGCAATGGGAACGAAGAACCTTTTATATTGCATGCAAAGCTATCTCCTGAGGTGTGGAAATTCTGTTAATGGGTGGGCTGCACCGTCCAACGGAACGGGTTCGGAGAGGTGACTCAATCTCTTAATTTCGAGCGCCAGTATGTGCAGCCGCGCTTCAACTTCGGCAAGCCGGCATTCGATGGTTCCGGCAGCCGTGCGCGAGGGCTGATCGAGCAGAAGGTTAATTGCAACCCGGGCCATTTCCGACACACTTCGCAAGCCGTTACGGAAGCAAAGGTCGCGGCACCGGTCGAATTCTTCCTGTGTCAGCCGAAAGCTGATCATCCTACTGCGGGCCTCGATGGACATGAAAAGTTTGGAAGCGGCCGTCGGAAACGCGAGGTTTAGAGCTTACTTGGAAAGCGCAAATAGAGTAGAGATCTTGGACTCACGAGGTAGATTTGAGGAGACCGGCTCGCCATGAAGGACACAAAACGGATTAGAAATGAAGAGTAACTCAGCGCGCTCCGGGCTGTATTTGGATGAGATGTACTTATAAGCTGCCGATAAGTCGGGAGTGCGGTCCACACAATCGTGCGCATCGCTAGCAATGAAATGGACTAACTCTGCGTTCATCAGCTTTTCAGCCGAGTTTTTCGCCGCGGGCCCGAAGCGTCCCAGAAAGGATTGCGCCGTCACCTGCACGAGGCAGCCGTCCTTAACCCATCGCAGTAGTTCGTCTCGCTTGTGCTGAAGCGACATGTTTCTTTCCGGATGGGTAATTATCGGGGTAATGCCGGCTCTGATCAATTGATTCAGCCCCTCACGCACACTGCCGAAAGCTACTAACTCGGGCAGCTCGACCATTAAGTACTTGCCTTGATTGATCGTGTACTTTTGAGGAGCGCGAAGCGCGTCGACCAAGTTGGCATAACTTAGATGGAAATCACAGCCTAAGTGCAGCGAGATGAAGGCCTTGCATTTATCAGACAGCTCACGATAAAAACTTCTTACTCGCTGCGAGTCGAACGTGAACTCGGGGCTTGCGTGCGGCGTAGCGACTATGTCCGTAGTACCCGAAGCGGCTGCGAGGCGAAGCATCTCGACGCTTTCTTCAAGAGTGCGCGCGCCGTCATCGACGCCTGGCAGAACGTGGCTATGAATGTCAATCATTTAGGTAAGCGGTTCCGGGGCTGTCAGATTTCTTCGAGCCAGTCGTGGTCGATTTCAACCGACACCGAACGTTGAAGCATTGTCACGGAGACGACCATCCGCCAATCGGTTTTCTTTTTAAGCAGAATACCTTCTAGGCCTTCGAGCGAACCACGGACAATCCGAATGCGCTGCCCTTCTTGAAGGAAGGGACAAGGTTCTGCGGCAAGGCCGGAGGAAAGGATCAGTTGAATGGCCTCAATTTCGCTGTCCGCGATGGGTGTAGGACCCTTTCCGAAGGCGACGATTGAGAGCACACCAGGTGTGGTGAGAACCGGGAGCCGGCGGGTTGCATCGAAGCGGCAGAAGACGTAACCGGGAAATAGCGGCAATGACGCATCTACGACGCGGTCCGACCAGCGACGCCGCGAGCGGTAAACCGGTGCATACGGCTCGTAACCTTTATTACGCAATGCTGTTGCTGTGACATTTTCATGATTCGGCTTGGTTCGAACGCCATACCAAGGCAGCCGGGCAGGATGAGCCGCATCACTCTCGGCGTAATCCGTAAGGCTGCGATGTTCACTCATTTCTTGCGCGTTATTCGTGAGCGGAGCCAAGCTACCGCCCTTTTGGTCCCATGCCGGAGTGTCGATACAAGGCTCAAAAAACTAAAGTCCTGTATCGAGCGTCTCCTATGTAGTACCGGGTTTACGCGGATTGCTCTCAGGCTTCTTGCGGGAATATTCGAGACTTATTGGGCCATTCGCCGAGCGGGTCGAAGCTCGAGCGAATCTATCCAAGCCCGACCAGCGATCTTACTGTCAAATTTGAGGGAAGCGTGGCGCACGATCTCGACGTGAACTAAGTTGGTGCGCGCGCTGGCCTCGAAATCGCGGTCGACTTTGGTCCAGTTATGCGTTCCGGTCAGGGGAGGCGTCTGAATGTCCAGATTTCGGGTATCAACCGCATCATAAATCCGCAGCGAGATGCCCTGATCGCTTGTGATTCCATCTGTTTTGATAAAACCCTGGAAATGCCATTTCCCGGGCCTAATGACGGTCTGCTCGACCAGGCCGTGATAATCGATATTTTCCTTTGCCGAGAAGGCCACTTCCATTGCGCATCGCCCGTCTCGCGAAACATTGCACTCTCGATTCGTTGCGACACTTTCGGCGGGTTCGATCCGCCAATCGAGCGGCGATGGCCGGGGCAGAAATTCAAAGCTGCCATTGAAGATCCAATTCGTATTAAGGTACTCCGGGAGACTGCTGCGATTCAGTTCCCGCCAGCTTTCGGCGGCGCGGAAGGCCTGCTTTTTGCCGATCAGAAATTCCATATACTCGCCCGTGATCCGGTCATCATTGAGCGATCGGTCGGCGATCCAACTCCACGCAGTTTCAGCATCGGTGGCCCGGCCTTGCTCCATAAGAAACCGGAGAAACGATTGAGCCGCGAGAGGCTTGGGCGGGATGCCATCATTGAGAATCCTGGATATCGGCAGGCCCATTCGCGAGTAGGTTAGGAATGCCGGCCAATAGTATGTGTCCAGGTCCGGGTTGCTGAGCACGGCTGAGAGACAGCGCAGAGTAGCGGGATAGTCGCCGCTTGAAAAGTAGAAATTCGCCGCGCGGCACAGAATCGCTGGATTATGCGGCCCTGTTGCAAGCGCTCGTTGAAAGCAGTAACGGGCGCTTTTGAGCTGCTTCGAGTTGGCCAGCACTTCAGCGAGATCAGCCCATCGATACGGAGAAGCGGAGTCGTAGATCAAGGCTCGCTTCAGCTCGGATGTAGCCTGACTCGACGTGCCATCCCAGGCCTGCTGCTGAAGTGTGGCGAGACGGGAACGGGAAAACTCATCCGGGCAAAACCAGGCGCCGCAAATTCCGCCGTTTGTCCGGTCAGCCGGTTCCCATCTCGCCGATAGCCCTGCTGCGCCGTAGACGAGAATGCTCAATCCGAGAAGGCAGGCGTAAATCCTTATAAGAACCCTCTGAGCCTCCGATATGTAAGGTGGGAGTGCGCGACAGAAAATATAAGCTCGCTGAGGACAAAGACGCTCGTTTTTTGCGAGCGAAACGTTGTCAAACGGCGTTTACTCGATCGGCTAGCGGGAAAGTCCCTGTTTTGCTGAGAGAAGCGCAGGTTGTGGCGCACAAGCTCATGGAGGCTTTTCGATGAATCGTTCTGTATTGATGATGGCTATGGTGACCAGTCTTGGATTCGCCTGCCTCGCTTCGACTCCGCTGGCGACGATTTCCAGTCCCCAACCTTTTAATATTGACGGCCACCCAGTCTCAGTCCCGGGTGTTTCCTCATGGCCGCTTGTTATCGGCGATGAGGTCACCACCTCGACAGCTCCCGGAACGATTCTATTTCAGGACGGCAGCACCATTAAGTTGGGCGCGAAATCCGCAGCGCGGCTGGCGGGAACGAATGCGCACCCGAAGCTGGTTTTGATGGCCGGAAATCTCGATTACAAGCTTTCGCCGGGATCCAAGCTGGAGCTAGGTAGTCCCGGAATGCCGGACACCGATGCGCCGGCAGCGACGGGAGCGCCTGCGAACGCGGGACAAGTGCCCGCCGCGACGGCCGGAGGAGCTGGAACAGCAGGAACGGCCGGAGTCTCGACTGCGGCAGTTGTGACGGGTACGTTAGTGGCGGCAGGAATGGTGGCGGTAATTCCGGCACATAATGCCGTTGCAACTCCGGCATCGTCATATTTGCCTCCACTGAGTACGCCGTAGGAACTGCAAGTTTTTTAGGCGGGCGGAAATCGATTCTTCGAAATCTGCTCGCCCTCCCGCTAAATTAGTCCCTGAGTTCCTTTCCTCGTTCGCATTCTCGCGTCTAACTCGGCCCAGATCTCACTAACATCGACCGCCGAGCCGTTTCGCAATCGCAACGCCCGAATGCGTTCCAGGTTGCCTGTTTCCCGATTCCATTCCCAGGCTATTCGCGATCCCGGATCGAACACGAAGATTTGAGGAATGCCAATCCGCGCGTAATTGCGGCATTTCTCAAAAACCTTCGTCATCGGATCATCTGACAAGATTTCCGCGACGATATCGACCGGTTTCGTCGGGTAGGGCTGTTCGATTTCGAGTGCGGCCGTTACGTCAGGGCGCGGCTGCCAGTTCGGATCGATGCGCAGGTCAATTTCAGACCCGGCTGCATAGCCAAGCTTATGAAAGAGATCTCCCAAAATCAATTGAAGCAGGCCGTGTAACCACGTCGGCATGCCCTTTTGTACCGCTTCTCCGAACCAGTATTCGTATCCGTGCTCGTTTCCGTAACGTGCGTTGAACTGATCCAACGTGAGAAGGGTCGTCGTCGCGGCCATATCCCATTATGGCTAGCGAGTATGTGAAACGGGAAACGCCCCGTTTCTAATCCAAACTGAACAACACTCGCTCTTGCAGGATCTTGCGAAGAGCTTCGGCCTGAGCCTCGCGCTGTTTTGCTTCCTCGCGCAAGCGATCGCTTAGAGGCGCTTCAAACTGGTCGGCAAATCGCGCCGCGAGAGATGCGCCTTCTTCCAAGGTGACAATCGCGCTGTAAAGCGTTTTCTCTTGCGCGGCGAAATGCTCGGAAAGCATGCTCTTCGGCGAGAACGTGTGCCCGACGCGGCATCTGTACTCTTTTCCGTTTCCCCGCGGCACCTCCCAGATCGTTCCTCGACAGTCGGGGCATGTCAGATCGGTAATGTTCGGCTCCATGTTCGCACTCTCGACTTCAGTACGTTTCCGTTCTCGGTTATCCGATGCCAGGCGATTGAGAAGCTCGCCCATATTGCCTATATTGGCGATGTAGTCAGCCTCAACTTCACGCAATGCGCTAAGCGGCATGGATGGGAAAGTGGCCTCCTCAGGATTTTGGATCACGGCGGTTCCACCCCGCCGTTTTATTTCCCAAAGGCCGGCGGTGCCGTCATCCAATTCACCGCTCAGGACAACCCCGGTAACGCGCGGCCCATGGGATAGCGCAGCCGATCGGAAGGTAACATTGATGCACGGCCTGTGGTGCTGTTCTTTGGGACCGAGTCCTAAATGCACGTGATCGCGCGCAAGGATCAGGTGGTGATCTGGAGGCGCAACGTAGATGTGGCCTGGTTCAATCCTCGCGCCGTCTTCGGGATGAATCGCGCGCAAGTTTCCTGCTCTCGTCAGTAGCTCGGGAAGAAAGCTCTTGGTCCGAGGGGCCAAGTGGAGCACAACAAAAAGCGACCCCTGAAAGCCGGAAGGTATTTCGCGGACGAGCTGGTCGAGCGCTTCCACACCTCCGGCAGAAGCTCCGACAGCAAAAATGTTGTGTTCCGGCATGGGTCAGTTTTGTGGCAAAGCAGTTGATGGAAGCGGAACCTGAACCGTGAGCCTCGTGCCTTCCCCAGGAGCGGATTCAATCCTGATGACTCCGTTGATTAAACGGGCGCGTTCCCGCATGCTAATCAGACCCAGGCCGGACGATTTCTGTTCCATATCAAATCCCTTTCCGGCGTCCGTCACTTGAAGCTCAATTCGATCAGCATTGCCGGTCAGATTGACTTTTACGTGTGTTTTTCCGGCGTGTTTCGAGACATTTCGCAGTGCCTCTTGCGTAATCCGGTAGAGACCAGTCGAAATATTCAGCGGGAGCTCTCGGGGCACATTCTGGGCGAAAAACGTAGTAATCATCTCTTCGCGCTCCCCGAACTCCTCAGTCAGCGAACGCAAACCAGCCGCTAACCCGAGATGTTCGATTAAAGACGGATGCAGGCGATGCGATAGCGTACGCACGTCGTCGGAAAGTTGTCCGATTTGTTTTATTGTCTGCTCCAGCTTCTGTCGGGCGGCTTGGGTATCCGAAGTCAGGTTTCGCAAAACCTCATCTCCTAGCATGTTCAGGGCAGCTATTTGCTGACTGATGTCGTCGTGTAGCTCACGCGCTAGCCGCCGCCGCTCCTCCTCCTGCGAGGTCATTAGATTTCCGGTGAGCGCTCTTAGCTCCTCCCTACTTCGGTCCAGTTCCTTCGTCGTGAATTCAACTTCGTTGGCGAGCCGCTTCCCCTCAGCCTTGAGCAGGCGCTCGACTTCTTTTTGCGCGGTCACGTCCTCGAAGGTCGCAAGGAGAAATTCCTCTCCATCGGGCCGCAGCACCCGCCCGCGCACGAGAAAGACTTTTGGATTCTCACCCGAGGTTTTATGCTCGAATTCGAAGCCCGTGGCCTTGCCGGCACTGCCGCGCAGACTTTCCAGTTGCGATCGCAGCGGTTGTTCCATTCCCCACAGAGCGGCTGTCAGGTCAGGCAAGAACCGGCGCTCGAGGGCTTGGCTGCTCATGCCGGCCACCGCGCAGAAAGCTTCGTTTGTCGAACGAATCCGAAATTCAGAATCAACCACGGCCAAAGGTAGCGGAATACACTGGATAACTGAACCCGCGAAGTCACGGGCTTCTCTCATTTCCTGTTGCGATCGACGGACCTGGTCGATGTCCACCAGTGCCACCACCAACCCATCGATCTTGTTGTCCGTTGTTCGATAGGGCCGCACGCGCAGCAGATACCAGTGACCCTCGCGATCCTGGACTTCAATTTCGCGGGAACCGAGTGTGTCTAAGACCTCGGCGAAGAGGGGCTCGAGATTATCGATATTCAGGTTCAGGCGGATGTCCGCGAACGGCCGGCCAATGTCGGTGGCCCGAAGATTCATCAAACGCTGAGTCTGGGGCGTGAAATGGCGAATGTTGAAGTCGCTGCTGAGCATGAGCACCGGCAGGTTCACGCTATTCAATAGATTTGATAGATCATTGCTGGTTTGCCGCAGAACCGCATTCCGGTTTTGCAGCTCTTCATTTACGGTCTGCAGCTCTTCGTTCGAGCTCTGGAGCTCTTCTTTGGTGGTCTCCAGTTCCTCGTTTGTGCTTTGGAGCTCTTCATTGGACGACTGAATCTCTTCGTTCGCCGAGACCAGCTCCTGGTTCTTGTTATCGCGGTCTTCGAGCAGGGACTGTAGATAAAGCCGAGTTGACGAGAGATCTTGCTGGAGTTGAGCAATCACACCCTCTTGATCACCTTCGCTTATTTCTGTCCACGCGTGATCGACTGGTCCGAGAACAGGAGCATGCGAGCCTGCCTGCGAGGGCACGAACAAAACAAGGAAGCATCTCGAACGGGAGCCTACATTGTGCATCGGCAAGACTTCGAGCATCGCCTCGCGGGTCTGATCGCCGTCGCAGATCTTTAAACTCTCGACTTGTACCCCCGAATCCTGCTCAACTGCTCGTCTCACGGCCGAGGTGACTTGAGAAGCAATGGTTTCACGCACCATGCGCGTTAACTGTAGGGAAGCAACGCCTTGAGCCATTTCCAAAAATGGGCTGGTGTGGCCGCGTGATTGTAGGATTTCTAGCTTTTCGTTGACCACGACTCCAGGAGGGCCATAGCGGGATAGCACGATCCGGTCTGCCGCGCGTTGCAATTCGCTATCACTCCAAGTTGAGCCGGGGATTGGCCGTGGGGCTGCGGTTTCGGTGATGAGATCCGGAGTAAATGGGCGCGGATTTGCCACCAAGAGAGCACGTGCCGGGGTAGCGCCGATTTTCGAATAGAGCTTGTGCTTGCGATCGGTTAAGTCGAACAGATCGGTAAACTCGCGAATCGTCTCCGATGCGCCCAGGAGTAAGAAGCCATCCGGGCGCAGTGCGTAGTGGAAGGTCGGGATGACTTGCCTCTGTAACTGAGCGCCGAAGTAAATCAGAACGTTCCGGCAACTTATGAGGTCTAGCCGGGCGAATGGCGGATCACTACAGAGGTTCTGGCGCGCAAAGATGCACAGATCGCGAATCCGCTTACTGACCTGATATCCTTTTTCGGTTTTTGTGAAAAAACGCCGGAGGCGCTCGACGGACACCTCGCTGCGGATAGTCTCGGGATAATTACCCAGCCGTGCTTTTTGAATACTCGCATCGCTGGCATCGGTGCCAAAAATTTGGATGGATGGTTCGAGTGCATTGCCAGTGAGGAACTCTAGCAGGCATATCGCAATGGAATAGACCTCTTCGCCGGATGAACAGGCGGGCACCCAGACTCGCACCTGGTGGCTGGTGGCCCGATTCTCAAAAAGCTGAGGGAAAACGCTGCCCTTGAGCGTTTCGAAGACCTCCGGGTCTCGAAAGAACTGCGTGACGTTGATGAGAATGTCTTCCTGTAGTTCGCGAAGCTCCTTGGGATCGCCTTGCAGAATCGATGCGTACTCGCCGAGCGTGTCGATGCGATGCATGAGCATGCGGCGGGCGATGCGCCTTCCTAAGGTGGTCTGTTTATAAAAGCGAAAATCTATGCCGGATACGTTCTTCAGTTGTTTGAGGATGCGGGCCAGATGCTTTTCTTGATCCGGCAGGGGCTTACCCTCTTCCAACCGGCGCAACCCCGGGCTTTGGGATTGCTGCGCGACCTGCGAAAGGTGATATGCGATCTGACTTGGAGGCAGAACCATATCGACGTGATCGGCCGAGATACTGCTGCGGGGCATGTCAGGAAAGCGCGCGGACTCGGGCGCCTGCACAATGACAATCCCGCCCTCACCCTTGATCGCTTTCAAACCGGTCGAACCATCGGCATCCATGCCGGACAGAACGACGCCAATCGCGAAGGTCTTTTGTTCAGTGGCTAAGGATTTGAAAAAGTGGTCAATGGGGTGGAATGCGCCGTCGCCTGCCCGCGCTTCCAAGTGAAATACTCCGCTCCGCAAAGAAGCGAGCGCATTAGGCGGAAGAATATAGACGTGGTCCGGCTCTGGGCGGGCGCCGCTTTCAATTGGAGCAGCCTGCATTTTTGTGTAGCGCGCGATGATTTCCGGCAAATAGCTTCTTTGATCTGCCGGGAGATGCGGGATGATGACGAACGCCATTCCAGTATCCGAGGGCAGGTGTTGAAAAAGTTCGATATATGCTTCGAGACCTCCCGCGGAGCCGCCGATCGCAACAATGGGAAAGGCCAAGGGACGGCGAATCTCAATTTGATCGGCAGCATCGCTGACGACCGCCCCGCCTATGCCGATGGCGCTATCCGAAGTCGCCCACGCGCCTTCGGTGGATACCACAGGCGGCAGTACCTCGCCGTCTAGGATCTCTTCTTCGGGGAACGCCGAATTTTCTTCTTCGGAAGGCTGTGGGGCCGGATCCTCTGCCATTTGGATGACCTCCGAATTTCAGATTTACGGAGTATATCCATTGTCTTCCAACTGGCGTATGGATGAGTCAAGAAATTTACGAAATTTAGGCGGGCACCCCAGGCGATCCCCCGCCCGGGAAAGCGATGGAACAGGGGCCGGTAACCCGACCAGCCCCTTACACAAGCAAGTGCTTAATTGCCGGAATCGGCGCTGACCGGAACCGTCGTGCTCTGGCGGTTCGCAATTACTGCGTTCCGGACCGATTTGGGTACCGAAAAAGTAAGTAAGCGACCCGTCACTCCCGAATTGAACTCTCGGACTACATAGGTATCGCCGATCTTGTCGAGTCGCAAATAGCTCCGCTCGGAAACGGCATCGCTGGCTGCTGAGCCCACGCCGACGAAAACCGTCCTCCCTTCGCCGCTTACGGATATTGCCGGGATATTCGCTGTTGCTGTTGGAATGTGCACGGTATATTGCCCGGGATGCAAAACGGCCTGTCCCCAATGTGCCTCAAAAGGCAGGTCGAAGGTTCCTTTGGCTATATCTTGCGCACAGGCGTGTGAGGTGGTCACAGCAAGTGCAAGGGCGAACAGACTGGCCGGGGCGGCGCAGTATTTTACAAATTTCATACAACTCATCTCCTTTGGTGGGCTGGTAATTGGTAACGGCTCCCGTTTGGGATTCGTACAAGGCTACAGACGAAGAGTTCGGAATCTGCGCGTCTCAGGAAAACATCAAACAATTTCGGAAGCGATTGTTAATGACCGATACATCGATTCTCGCGGCCCCTACCGTTCGCTGGCTGGGCTTTGGCGCTTTCGAAGTCGATCTTCGCGAGCGCGAATTACGCAAGTCTGGCGTGAGGATCAAGATCCAGCGAAAGCCGTTTCAAGTGCTCGAACTGCTGCTTCGCACTCCGGGCACGCTCGTGACGCGCACAGAGCTCTGCCGGCACCTCTGGCCTGATTTGCACGTGAGCTATGACCGCAGCCTGAATACGGCTGTCAACGTACTCCGGCAGGTCTTGGGCGACTCATCGGATTCCTCTCAATTCATCGAAACTCGGCCGGGACTCGGCTACAGGTTCATTCACCCGGTAGAAGAAATTCGGGAGTCCGCCGGGAGCCGAAGCGGGATTTCGAAGAGATCCTCCACAACCAACCTGGACGCCGACGAAGAATACCTCAAGGGCGGCTACTTCTACAACAAAATGACGGAGGACAGTCTCCAAAAAAGCTTCGCGCATTTTGAAGCCGCGCTTCGTCTGGATCCGGCTCATTCACTGGCCCGCGCGGGACTCGCGGATGTGCATAGCGCGTTTGCATTCTGGGGAGTTCTCACGCCTGCAGTGGCGCACCGGCGCGCTAAGCAGCTCGCTGTTATGGCCGTCGAACTCGAGAACGAGAGTGCCGAAACACACGCTTCGCTCGGAAATGTGAAGGGAGCCTTCGAATGGGATTGGTCTGGGGCCGAAGTAGAGTATCGTAGAGCGCTGAAGCTTGATCCGAGCTACGCGGAAGCGCGCCGGCTGTATGCTCGACATCTGTTGGCGCTGGAGAAAAGCGACGACAGTCTTCGCGAGATCAGGGCGGCTCACGACCTCGATCCGCTTTCCTTGGTTGTGAACACGGATCTTGCTTGGATTCTTTATGCAGCGCGCGATTTCAAGGGCGCGGTCGAGCAATGTTGGAAAACGCTGGTCTTGGATTCGCGATTTGCGGCAGCGCAGCTTACACTCGGGCTCGCTTACGAGCAGCTCGGAATGAATGAGGAGGCGCTGACGGAATTTCAGAATGCCCACATCTGTTCGGACGGACAACCCGCGGCTGTGGCGGCTTTAGGTCACAGCTTCGCTATGGCCGGAAGGGAGCATGATGCAGAGCAGGCACTCAGCGAACTAGACCGCCTCTCTCGCTACAGATATGTGTCGCCGTATTGGCGAGGCATCATTCACGTCGGGTTGGGGACGCGTGATCTCGCGTTTGAATCGCTTGACCAGGCGCTTAGTGAGCGCGACGTATGGCTGATGTGGTTAAAGGTCGAGCCGCGTTTCGATCTCCTCCGCTCGGATCCTCGCTTTGATCGGCTAATTCGCAGCGTGGGTTTGAATCAGTAATTTCTCTCCGTACCCGACCGCTTTACCGTAGCTGGCCCTGTACTTCTTCGAGCCAGTCCGGACGCTTCAACACTTCTCTCGGTTTACTCCCATCAGGTGGTCCAATGATTCCTTCGCGCTGCATCATATCCAAAATCCGAGCCGCGCGCCCGTAACCTAGCCGCAATCGTCTTTGTAGTGTAGAGGTTGAAGCTTTGCCCATCTCGAGGACCACGCGCACTGCATCCTCGTACATGGGGTCCTGTTCCCCATCGAATACTTCTTCCTCTTCGTCATTCTCTTCCGAGGGAGGTGCAATCAAGAAGCTTTGGTCGTATTCGGGGGCCGCTTGCTCTTTCCAGAACTCAACGACACGGTTGGTTTCCGCTTCCGTGACAAAAGCTCCGTGAACGCGGGTAAGCCGCGACGAGCCCGGAGGCAAAAACAGCATATCGCCTTTCCCGAGCAAATGCTCGGCGCCCATGACATCGAGAACGGTTCGCGAATCCACTCGGGTGGCCACGCGGAAGCTGATTCGGGAGGGAAAGTTTGCCTTGATCAAACCAGTAATCACGTCAACGCTCGGGCGCTGCGTTGCGAGCACGAGATGCATTCCGACCGCGCGTGCCATTTGCGCGAGACGCGTAATGCATTCTTCTACATTCGCCCGCTCAATCATCATCAAATCGGCCAGCTCGTCGATCAAAATCAAAACGTAAGGCAGCGGGGCGAGCTCGTCATTATCTTCATCGTCGAATAGGTTTCTCGGCTCCGCGCGAAGCTGTGCCACTCGCTTGTTGTACTGATCGATATTGCGCACGCCTTGCGCGGCAAGCAGCTTGAGCCTACGCTCCATTTCAAGTACGGCATTTCGCAATGCATAGGTTGCCTTCTTTGGCTCAGTGATCACGGGCGTAAGCAGGTGAGGAATCCCCTCGTATATCCCAAGCTCGACACGTTTCGGGTCCACCATGATCATGCGAACCTCCTCCGGCGTCGCCTTGTAGAGGAACGACATAATCATCGCGTTCAGCATGACGCTCTTGCCCGAACCGGTTGAACCGGCAATCAGCAGATGAGGCATGGTTTCGAGCGATGCAACTTTGATCCGGCCGTTGATGTCCTTGCCCAGCGCGATCGTCATTTTCGACGCAGAGTCTTCAAATTCTCTCGATTCCAAGATCGCCCGCAAACTGATCAGCTCCCGCCGGGTGTTCGGAACCTCGATGCCTACGGTCGGCTTGCCCGGGAGTCGCTCGATCAGAATGGATTCGGCTTGTAATCCGAGGCAAAGATCTTCGTTAAGCGTTGTTATGCGGCTGTACTTTATGCCCGCTTCGGGCTTGTATTCGAACGTGGTGACCACCGGC
>JAFAYL010000056.1 GCA_019240405.1 Acidobacteriaceae bacterium | reverse complement strand
CTGCTGCGAGAGTGCAAACGGTTCCGTCAAGCCGTGCACAGAGGCAGGCCCACGGGAGAGCCGCTCGATCATCCCCCGCCGGGTTGGATCAGACAAAGCCGCAAAGGTTGTACCCAAACGATCCACAACCATATGGTAGTGGATTTCTAGGGAATGTCAATTGGTATTCTCGCGAGCCCCGATTTCTGTTCCGTGACTCTGAACCCTGACACCTGCGCGTGATAGATCGCCAATGCACTCACTGACCACGATCGCTACCCTTAAGTCAGCTTGCGTGAATGGATGGCAGAAACTCCCGAATAACGGGCCACTCGTCAATTGGAGGAGTCTCCCGCGTTTGGCTGTCCGCAATGGACGAGTGGCCGACCGTACGGGAACCAGCGCGAAATGAGATTCACGTGATCTGGAAGCTCGTCAATCATTTTGGAACGTAGACCTCTATGCCGTCGTCATGATTGACAGTGAAGTGGACACTAGTCCTTCTCGCTGCCACAGCGTACGCTCAGGAGCCCACATTCAAGACCAAAGCGCACGAAGTGGTGGTTCCAGTTTCTGTGATGACCAAGCTGAACAAGCCTGTCGAGAATCTGCGGGCAGAAGATTTCGAAATCTTGAGTGATGAACGGCCGCAGCAGGTCCGCATGATTTTGCGCGACTCTACGCCTCTACCAATTTACGCAGTCCTTGTCTTGCAGGTCGGCGAAGGGATTGAGCCAGCCCTGGCGAAGATAAAGAAGACTGCCTCAGTCGTGAGTAGCTACATCACGAACGATATGGATATCGGAGTACCTAGTCTCGCAGCTGTGGTTACTGCCGGGGACGAGGTGAAGATTGCACAAGGCTTCACCGCCGATCCGAACATCCTTGGAGATGCTTTCGCCAAACTGACGGCAACGGGCTCATCCAGCCGTCTTATTGATGGCGTAAACCTTGCGTGCGATCTGCTTGCGGGAAGGAAAGACCCAGCCCGTCGAGTAATCGTACATATCAGCGAGTCGCGCGATCTCGGCAGCAAGAGCAGCTTCTCCGAAGCTGTCATTAAAGCCCAGCGAAATGATGTTGTGATCTACACCATCTCGTACTCGGCTTTCACGACCGCATTCACGCAGAAAGCGTCAGATAGGCCAGAGCCGCCAAGTGAACCTGGATTGTACGATCCCGATAACCATGGAGGGGTCAATCTGCTGGTGATACCGATGCTCGTAGCAAGACTCGCCAAGACGAATGTTGCTCAAGCTTTTTCAGAATCCACCGGGGGTAGTCACGAAAAATTCACGACCCTCCATGGCCTGGAGCGGCAGCTGACGGTGATCGGCACCGAGATTCACAATCGTTACATTCTGGCATTTACGCCACCAGAGTCAGCGACCGCTGGATATCACGAGATATCAGTGCGAATTCGACGCTCCGGAGATTTTCGCGTCCATGCAAGGGCTGGGTACTGGTCAAATCCAAAGTAGAAGATTTTGCCCGCCGAAGACCGTCTAACCGGTGGTTTTGCCGCAAAGCCCCTGGAACGATAGATTTCCGGAACGTACGGTCGGTGTTGGGGAACAGCTGCAGGATCACGGGCTACCCGGAAATAAACTACGAATTGGGGAGGATATGAGAGCCTTACGTTTTTCGTGCTGCTCCGTGCCCATCGAAAACAGCACGCCACCTCCCTACTTCGCCGCAGACCTCGCCGCTACCTGATAATTCGGATATGCCGGCCGCTTGTGTACCGGAGGCGGATTCTTCTTCAGCAGATCCATCACCACCTCGATGGCCTTATCTAGCTGCGCATCGTGTCCCTGCCGCCATTGCGCAGGATCGAAGTCTACATCCACATCGGGATCAACCCCGTGGTTCTCGATCTCCCACTTGCTTTCCGGCGTGTAAAACGCAAGGTCCGGTGTTCCGGTGAAACCGCCGTCAATCAGATCTTGCGGGTTCGTATAATGACCCACCAGCCCGCCCCACGTGATAGTGAATCCCTGAAACCAGAAAATCAACCAGTTCCCTGGGTCAGTTTCCGGATCGCCGACGGTACGGAAACAATGTTGAAGCTGATCTGCCGAGTTAGCGGCGCGCTAAGGCAAAAAGAGCGATTTCATTGACAAATTATGTGTTCCTATTCCAAACGAACGCGCGGACTCGCTTTCCACTTCGATGTGTCTGTGACGATCACGCGGTCACCAGGAGAGAGCCCGGATGTGACTTCAATCATCGAGCCGGAGAGGCGCCCATAATGCACCGCTACTCGGCGCGCGTACTGATCGCCGGGCTCAATTACGAATACGACTGCATCACTGTTTGCGGCCGAGTTAGCTGGCCGATCGAAGAAGATGACGTCCCGTGCCACGCCAGTCTCCAGAAGAGCGCCAAGCTTGTCGCCGACCGTTGTGCCATTAGGAAGTGGCTCTGAAAACTCGACCTCACATCCCGTATCGATTCTCACGATTTTCCCTGAGAGCACTGTCGGCGGGTTTACTTGGGCCGATGCTCGTTGCCCGATCCTGCATGATCTGGTTTGGTCTAAGAGAGTGAGAATTGCTCTCGGCGGCGAAAGCGAAGCAATAATACCTGTCGCTCGTTCACGAACGGGCATGTCGCCCCGCTGCACTTTGTGCACGGAGAGCGTATCCTTTGACAGTACCGGCTCCTCTCCTTGCGCATACAACACACAAAGAAGCACAGGAACGCAAAAAGAGATTCTAAGCGCCATAATGCGAGTTTAAATGCACGTGCAAGGCCATAGATTGCACAGAAAAGCCGAATCAGCGCTGGACGTGGTGATCGGACATGACACGCACGTGTCCGCAGGCGAACGCTGGCTTGTGACCTGAGTTCCAATATTGAAACTTATTCGTTCAGCTCTATTGGTTACTCCTCAATCACGGGAAATCCGTGGATTGAACTTGAGTAAGATCGATTTGGCGGTTGGGAAAACCGCGAATCGAATGCCAAAGCAGCACCCGAGCGCCATACTGCGATGCCGACGCCCCGGTCCTGATAGCGCTACTTTACGATTGGCCGACCAGAACAAAGCCGCTCGGCGGCGGACGTTGGCGCGTGGTCGGTGACCTCTGGTGAGAGCTAGATAGAGTAGCGGCGTCGCCGTGCACGAGGATTCCACTACCTGGCGGGTTAGTTGACAGGTTTGCGGCTTCGTTTGAGTGTTGATGCCACCGACAACGATCTCATGCCATTCTTCGAAACACCAACTCAACGAGTCGCACTGGGTTTGCGGGCATGAAATCGGGACTTCGGCGATAAACCACGCCTCCAAGCCGTAGAAGTGAGCATTCGGCTCTCTCGCTTCCGAAAGTGAGACCCCGAGTAGAGTGCGCCGCAGATGACCACGCCTTCCCGTTCGTGGCGCTTTGCTCCTTGATAGCATTCAATCTCACGCATCGGGACTTTTCGAAAATTCACGCAAAATCACAGTAGTGTTCGTTTCCTGGACGCCCGCTCGGGATCGTAGGGTCTCGATGACCTGGACGAGTTCGGATTGCCCCTTGCACGCCACTCGCAGCCGAAAATCCAATGCTCCAGTAAGAATAGCCGCGCTGACAACGCCCGGCATTTTCATCACAAGTCCTTCGAAGCGCTGTGCGCTCGTGCCGGGCCGAAGCCGCCCGTCAATGTAGACCTCCAGTGATAAGCCGAGTTTCGTGTGGTCGATGTCTGCGTGAAATCCTCGGATGATATTCGCGGATTGCAGCCTGCGAACGCGCTCGGCAGTTGCATTCGGGCTTAAATGGATCTGAGCGCCCAAGTCGCGGAAGCTGAGCCGCCCGTTGGACGAAAGAATACCGAGAATTCGGCGGTCAATCTCGTCAACTTCGAGATTTTTCTCTGTTCCCATTCTGGTCGACCGGCTCTAAACCGTACAATTCGCTGAAATAGGGGTGGCCCCGACGTTCCTGCTGGAATTTCGGGTTAATCTGAGATCATAATACTTCCATCGCCCGATGTAGATGAGAAACGGCGCTAATTCGCTTCAAGTTCCGCGTTTTGTCTGGCGCCGAGCGCGGCTCGTCGCCCGTTGCCTTCTACTCGCATTGGTCCCGTTTGGACATGCGCAAGAACAGCCGGATATGAAAGTCAGCACAGAAACGAAATCTCGAGTGATTTCCGAGGTGCTCAAGCAGCTTAGGCGCGAATATATCTTTCCTGAGATCGCAGCCCAAATGGAAACCGCTATTCGGAGCCACGCCGCAAACGGGGGTTACGCAGATATCATGAGCGCCCAGCAGTTGGCCGAAAGGTTGCAATCAGATTTGCGCAGTGTCAGCAAGGATCAGCATCTTGAGGTTGTCTACAGTCATGACGCGATACCGATTGAAAATGCCAATCAAGAGGAAAAAATCAATCCAGAACGCGCGGCACGAATTCGGTACAAAGGCGGCTTAGTCAACTACTGGTTCAAGAGTGCCGACGTTTTCCCCGGAAATATAGGCTATCTCAGGTTTGACGGCTTCTTCCCACTCAAGGACGGCGGGCGTGATACGGCTGATGCTGCTATGGCTTTCCTGCAGCACACTAGTGCACTCATCATCGACCTGAGGCAAAATCGCGGGGGCGATCCCGCAGTCGGTCTGATTATTTTGGGGTATCTGTTCGATGAACGGGTGCATCTTGGTGACTTTCTGTCCAGACCAGACGACTCGAAGAATGAGAACATCGTCTCGCCACACAGCCCTGGAGCAAGATATTCGGGTGACGTTTATGTCCTGGTCAGCCGAGAGACAATTTCTGCCGCGGAGGGCTTTGCCTACGACCTTCAGAGCGTCCGCCGAGCCGTCGTGATTGGAGAACGCACAGCGGGAGCGGCTCATCCTGCGTTTGAGTACCGGGTTGGCGAGCACTTTATGTTGACAATCCCGACCTCGCGATATATGAACGCAGTCACAGGAACCGATTGGGAGGGGACTGGAGTAGTTCCGGATGTTTCAGTTCCCCCCGACAACGCCTTGCACACGGCAGAGCTGACTGCATTAGGAAAACTTCTCAAAGAACAGCCAGACTATCCATTCATCGAGGAGCGCAAGCGTGCGTTGCAGGAGCTTCAAAAAGCAGCTACGAAGTAAGAGTCCGCCGCGGCGGAATGCTTCACGGGGCGTTAAAGCCAAGTGGGGGTTGAAACCATTTTCGGTGGTGGTTGTGTTTTGCGGGGCCTGGCCGCTCTCGGCCGCACAGGTGTGTCATGCTCCGGTCGACACTCCCTCCAAAACGCAGGACGCCAAGCCAATGGAGATCGGAATCGTCGTCCATGGCGGTGGGGCGTTTGTGCCCGTACTGATGAATGACGGAAAAACTTACAGTTTTCTTCTCGATACCGGCTTTGAAGATTCCGTCCTCGATCCATCAAC
Organism: Acidobacteriaceae bacterium; assembly: GCA_019240405.1. Taxonomy (GTDB): domain Bacteria; phylum Acidobacteriota; class Terriglobia; order Bryobacterales; family Bryobacteraceae; genus Bog-105. The sequence continues at coordinate 83,717 of JAFAYL010000056.1, read as the reverse complement.
GGTAGCGGCCCTCCACTTGAAGACTGTTGACCGTCGCACGGACGCTGGTCCTGGCGGCAAAGTCGAAACAGAGACTGTTATCGGAGTTCAGCGCCGCGTGGGGGGCGTCCGTCTCTCGAAGCCTTCGTCAACTGTCTTGGACCTATCGGGCTTCGCGCCGTTCTTCGGGCACCGTTTGGACGGCATTCTGGGATACGATTTCCTGTCGCAGTTTGTTGTCATCTTGGACTACCAAGATCAAAAGCTCACGCTTTGTGATCCGCCTTCCTTCCGAGACACGACTGCGCATTTTGAAGCTGTTAACGTTCAACAAAAGCAACCGTACGTCAAGGCCATAATCGGAGGTCAGAATGGCAACTCCGCCCCCGCCTTCATCGAGATAGATACCGGCAAATTGGACCCATTTTCCTTAAACGCTGGTTTTGCTCGCACCCATGATCTCTTAGGTAATACCTCGAAGGCGCTCGCCTTCCAAGGCGTTGGCGTCGGAGGTGGGACCCAGGCCTGGCTAACCCGAACGCGTACCTTACGAGTCGCTGGATTTAATTTCATAAACCCGTTGGTTGCGATTGCCGAGGACAATCTAGACCGCCTGGGGAATCAACGCCCTGGTGCAGTAGGCTACGGACTGCTCAAACAGTTCCTCATCACGTTCGATTATTCGAGAGGTGAAATTGCGCTCCAGCGAATCAAGAATGCTGAGATGTCGTTTGAGTTTGATCATGCTGGATTCGTCCTCGGCAGCACGGGGCCAAATTTCGATACACTCACTGCGGTGATGGTGATCGTGCAAACGCCCGCAGCAAAGGCCGGCATAATGCCGGGCGACGAAATTGTTGAGATTGACGGACGGCCTGCCAAGAATTACACGCTCGATCAGGCCAGAGACTACTTTGCGCACGCCGTCGGCGAACGTACCTTGCGCATCAAACGGAATGGTGCCCTCAAAACGGTTAAAGTGACGTGTCGACGCCTCGTCTGATGGTGATGTTCAGCGCTGCATTCGGCCTGGCGGTGCGATGTCAGGATGCACGAGCGCTTCTCACCGACCCTTCGTCAAGTCTTTGCAACAAGGCATGGGCCAAGCTGGCAGTTTAACGGAACTCTTCTGACTACCGTACAGAAAACGCCGGTTTGGATTTGACTTAATCGCGGGAGGACATCCGAGGCTTAGTGAAGTTCCCTTGTTAACGATCATCGAAAAACGTATTTTTCTGGACATCAGTCGGCGAGTCTTTGGTGGCATTACCGGGCTTGAGTCGAAGGTAGTCCAGGTAGCCGTCGGGTAGCGGGCCCGCCCGAGCAGGCCAAACAAATGGGCCGGGAGGTGCGGCGCTACAGTTCGCCAGCCATCCAATTCAGGAAATCACACCTGAATTTGCACGAAATCGCATTCCCAGATAATGATCGGCTCGAGTTCGTGCGCCATGAGAAAGCAGCCGGTGCCGCGATGGGAACCTCATGCCTCTTCTCGCTGACTTGCTCGCCCCCGAGCGCCCCATTCCTCCTCTGGCGTCCGAACGAATCATCAACACCGCTGAACACATCGCCGCAGGTTAGACTCAGTAAAGCCATTCCCCAGCCCAGATTCAAATTCTAAGCAGCAATGCGGCGCCAGCAACGCATACGGCAAATTCTGGATAGTTCCAAGCTTACGGGCTACCCGGAAATAAACTACGAATTGGGGAGGATATGAGAGCCTTACGTTTCTTGTGCTGCGCCATGCCGGTTCGAAACCAGCACGCCGCGTTCCTACTTCGCCCCAGACCTCGCCGCAACCTGATAATTCGGATACGCTGGCCGCTTGTGTACCGGAGGCGGATTCTTCTTCAGCAGATCCATCACCACCTCGACGGCCTTATCTAGCTGCGCATCGTGTCCCTGCCGCCATTGCGCGGGATCGAACTCTACATCCACATCCGGATCAACCCCGTGGTTCTCGATCTCCCACTTGCTTTCCGGCGTGTAAAACGCAAGGTCCGGTGTTCCGGTGAAGCCGCCGTCAATCAGATCTTGCGGGTTCGTATAATGACCCACCAGCCCACCCCACGTTCGTTTGCCCACTAGCGGGCCAATTCCCGCCTTCCGGAATAGCCACGGCATCGCATCGCCGCCCGATCCCGCCATTTCGTTCGTGAGCATCACCTTCGGCCCGAAGATGCCTTCGAGCGGTGTCGTGATGTCCTCTCCTTCCCGCATCGTCCAGAAGCTCAGTAACGGCCGCCGCAAATAGTCGATGATGTAGTCCGCGATGTCTCCGCCGCCGTTGAATCGCTCATCAATGATTGCCGCTTCTTTATCAACCTGCGCGAAGAAATAGCGGTTGAAATTCGTGAACCCCTCGCCGGCAGTGTTCGGAAGATAAATGTACGCGACCCGTCCGCCCGTCATTTGATCCACCTTGCGCCGGTTGTCTTCGATCCACGAAAGATTTCTCAGGTCGGTTTCATCCTCGAGCGGCACAACCGTCACCTCGCGCGATCCGGAACGATCCGCATTCGGCCCGACGCGAATCGAAACCGATTGACCGGCCGTCTCCTCAAAGAAGCTGTAAATATTGTCGGAACCGTGCAGCTCGCGCCCGCGCACCGCTAGCAGATACTCGCCCGCCGATACCTCAACTCCAGGCTGCGTGAGCGGCGCCCGCAATTTCGGATTCCAGTTCTGTCCTCCATAGATATGCGCGAACCGGTACCGGCCGTGATCGATGCTGTAATCGGCCCCGAGTAGCCCGCCCTTAATCTTCTTCGTCTCCGGCATGTCCCCGCCCCCAACAAACATGTGGCCAATGGTGATGTTTCCAAGCATCTCTTCGAACAAGTAATTGAGATCGTCGCGTGAAGCGATTGTGTCCAGAAACGGCTCATACTTCTTCTCGATCGCAGCCCGATCCAGCCCGTGCAAGCCGGGATCATATAGAAAATCCCGCTCATCGCGCCAGACCTGCTTGTACATGTGTTTCCATTCCTCGCGCGGCTTCACGTAAACCTCCAGGGCGTCGAGCTTCAGCGGGCCGCCCTCACCCGGCTTCGGAGCCTCTGCCGCCGCTTTCGAAGCAGGCGCGATGAACCACTGTTCTCTCCGCCTGTAAAGCATCTTTTCGCCGTTGAAGGACAAATCAAAGAAGTTAATGTCCTCGATGATTTTGTCTACTTTGCGGGTCTTTAAATCGAACTTGTGCAGGACTAGCGAAGGACCTGCCGGATCGAAGTCAATCGGATCCACCAGTGGACCTTCCACTACGAACAACTCACCCGCTTTTCCGGCCACGATGCGGTTGTAATTTCGCGGCGGAATGGGAAGCGATACGATGCGTTGCCCGATATCGGCGAAATCGATCTGCACCGAAACCGGCTTCTCTTCTGCTTTCTTTTCGGGATCCTTTTCTGCAGCCTTATTCTTGTCGGCGCTTTCTTTGTCCTTGTCCTTATCCTTGTCCTTGTCCGCGCCCTTCTCTTCATCGCTTTCGGGCGCCATCGGCGAGGCATCGCCTTTTTTCAGCACCACGGCATAAACGCTGCGTGTCACCGGCCGGTTGAGGCTCGACATATCCAGCCACCCGATCGAGAGCGCCGCGTCAGTGCTGGCCGTCAGATATAAATACTTTCCGTTTTTATCGAAGCAGGGAAATAGCGCATCGCTCATCCCGTCGGTAACTTGAGAGTGCTTTTGCTGATCCACCGAGTAAACAAAAATCGCGTGTAGATGATTCCGTAGCTGTTTACTGTAGGCAATCCATTTGCTATCCGGCGACCAAGCAGGACTGAACTGATTAAACGGCCCGGCATAGGTATCGGTATCGATGTGAACCGGCGCTTTCTTCGCCACATCCACATACCAAACATTTAGCCGCTTATCGCTGTACGCGATTTTGCTGCTATCGGGTGACCACGTGGGCGAGTAATAAAACGTCGGCGGCTTGCCTAAATCGATTTTTCGTACCTCCCCCATGCCGCTCTGATCGCGGACGTGCAAGGCGTATTCGCCCGATTCGTCTGAAAAATATGCGATCGATTTACCATCCGGAGACCACGCCGGATCGCGCTCGGCGATGGCTGGCGTGTTCGTCAGATTGCGTATGTCGCCCTTCTCGGCCGGAACTGTCAGGATCTCTCCACGCACTGCGACGACGGCGCGAGCCCCCGTCGGAGAAATTCCCGCGTAGCCCACCTTCTTGGCCTCAATCTTCTGAAAATGTGGCCTGACCTCGGGCAGGTCGCCCGCGATCCGAATCTCGATTTTTCTATCTTGCCCGGATTTCAAATCTACCAGGTGAATCGACCCGAACTCCTCATACACGATCGCGTCTGGTCCCGCGGCCGCTGACTTAAGATCGAACGAATTCCCGCCGACCACGTTCCGAACCTGTTTCGTTTTCGGATTGTAAGCAAATAATCCTACGGTGCCGCTCCGATCCGAAAGAAACCACACCGTATCTCCAACCCACATGGGATTGAAATCGTTCGAATTGTCTCTTGGGATTTCCTCTTCGACACGCGAGTCACTCAGATTCACGATCCAGATCCGCTTCGTCTGCCCGCCGCGATATCGCTTCCATGCCTTCTGCCATTGCATGACCGGCACATAAGCCATATGCGATCCGTCCGGCGAATAAGAGCCTTCTTCAGCCCGCGGTAGCGGAACCTCACTCGCCAACCCGCCAGTAAGTGGAATCGTGAAGAGCCGGTGGAATCCGAACGAGTAACTATTTCGCCCCGAACAGAACAGCACGCTTTTTCCATCGCGTGTCCAGCCGACTGCTTCGTCCGCCCCCGGGTGATACGTCAGGCGCTGCGGAACTCCGCCCGCCGCTGGAACGACATAAACATCCCGATTGCCGTCGTATTCGCCCGTGAACGCGACCAGGCTTCCGTCTGGCGAAAATATAGGGTCGGTTTCAGTGCCGATGCCCGACGTCAGGCGTTTGGCATCGCCCCCTTCACGGCCCACAATCCAGAGGTCGCCCGCGTAGCTGAAAACAATTTGCGTGCGGCTGACCGTAGGCTTTCTAAGCAGTAAAGGTTTTTCCTGTTGAGCGAAGCAAATGCCGCTGATGGACAGCAAGGCGAATGAAATTAGCGCGTGGCGCACGAGTACGGCCTCCTTATCGAGATTGGCGATACTCACTCAATCTCAGATGCGTCTTACTATAACAATGCTCGTGTTTTCCCTAGGGACTTATTCATTGCGGAGATTGACGCGCGGCGTCCGCAAGCCCGGATGCACTCCGCGAGTGAGTCCCTGTTCGTCAGCGATGCGCTGAAGCAGCGCCGCAAGTTGCCGCCGCTCGTCTTCCGAAAGCGCTCGAAGCAGTGCTTCGGAGTGTTCACGACCAATCCGGCCGATTGCCTCCAGCGCTGCCTGTCCTTTAGAAGTGAGGTGAAGGGCATAGCGGCGGCGATCCCCCGGATTTTCGCGCCGCTCGACGAGTGCTCGCGATTCTATATCGTCAATCAGCGCTACCAACCGGCTCGGAACCACTTCGAGCGTATTCGCAAGCTCTTGTTGAGTGATTCCCGGTTTCGAGCCAAGCACGCGAAGAATGCCCGCGTGGGGCGGAATAAGCTCCAGCTTCGCGAGTCGCTCGGCAAATTTTGAAGCGGCGTGTGCTCCCACCTGGGCGAGCAGAAAGGCGGGTGAAGACCGGCCTGCCGGGGGACCGCACCCCTCATTGCGCTTCGCTGAAGCCATGTCTCAATATTGCATTGTTTAAATGATTTCAGTATAGAATGATTCTAGGAGAGAACGAAATGACTTCTCAGCCGAATAGCGATCCCGCAACGATCCATCACGCCGGCCCACATCTTGGAGTTTTGGCGATTATCTACACGGTCCTGTTCAACGCCGGACTCTGTGCGGTCAGTGCGTTCGGCATCCCATTCGGCGTGAAGGAACCATACTGGCCCGGACCCTGGGAACCGGCGAGCGTCATCGGCCCCTATTTTCAGACGCACCAAATCCCCGTCCTCATCTGCATGTTTTTGCAATTTGGCGCTTTGATCCCTCTCGGTCTCTACACCGCAACCGCAGTGAGCCGGCTGCGCTTTCTTGGCGTAAACGCTGCCGGTCCGTACATTGCGTTCTTTGGCGGACTGATGACAGTCTTTGATAGCGTTGCCGCTGGTTTCATCATGTGGGGAGTGATCCATCCCGGCGTTGCTCCAGACGCAACGCTCATTACGGTGCTGAATTACATTTCTTACGCTTTCGGCGGCCCCGGTTTTTCAATCCCGATGGGCCTCTTGATCGCGGGTGTATGTATTCCCGCGTTAATCATGAAGCTGCTACCGAAGTGGATCGCGATATTTGGTCTCGTTCTTGCAATCGCGGGTGAGCTGAGTTGGTTTAATCTGGTCTTCCCTCAAGCGCTGTTCCTCATTCCGCTGGTGAGATTTCCTGGCTTTATTTGGCTGATCGCAAGTGGATTCGCGCTGCCCAAAACACGAGCGCGCCTTACTCAACCGGACCGGGAGGCTTTGGCATGAGAATCTTGCTCCTGCTGCTCATGATTGCAAATGCGGCGCTCTTCTTCTTTGGTGCCGTCCAGCATGCTGGACTCGCTATCGGCCCATTCCACGAGCCGCATATCCTTCCGGCATCAATCGTCGAAGCACTATGCGGAATTGCACTCGCGTGTGGCGCCGCAGCATTGGTCGCTTGTGCGCGAAGAGCCTGGGGAGTTGCCGTAACAGCAAATGTAGATCGCGATTGCAGGCGTAGTGTTGGGCATGATCGCGCTCGCGGCAGGTCGCGGCCCGCGCACCGCCAGTAACGATCTCTACCACCGCATCATGCTCGCGCTGAGCGGCGTCAGCCTTCTGATCCTGTTTTTCCGGCGCTCTGCGCTCTCTCGAAGGTGAATCGAAGCAGTCTCACTTCGGCGACCACTGCTCATCAGCCGAAGGGCCATACAACGCAGGCACCGGAACATCGTTGAAACGAAAATAAACGCCAAGCTGCGCCACGTGATGGATTAAATGGTTGAGGAACATGCGCCGGTAGCTGAGCGAGCGTGAATCGTTAGAAATAAGCTGCTCGCCCCAACTGAAGCGCCACGGGGCGGCCAATTGCGCGTCTGTTGCCGCGGCAAGTGCGGCGCGGCATTTCGCGGCGCTCTCGTCAAACTGCTTCAGGCATTCCTCCCGCGACTTGAAGCTCAGATCAGGGTGAGGGTGCTTCGGGGCTGCGATATCCATGCCCTCATCTTCGATTAGATACTGGCCAAAGAGCGGCAGCGTGGCGCAATGCATCGCCAGCCTTCCCATCGGCATTGATTTTTTGTGTGGTTTGTAGTCGGGCTTGTCCTCCGGTACTCTTTCGAGAGTTCGCCGGGTGTTTGACATCTCAGAATCAAAGTCTTGAAGCAGAAGTTCAGCAGTAGTCATATCTCGCTTGTATCAATAGATTGTACCGGCGTGCCCGAAGCCCCAACTGCTTTCAGTCACCTGTTAACGGTCGTCCTCTGATTGTCGTCCTTGCTGAATAGCGACCCACAAATGACAAAATCCACGCTCACTGGCAATCGAAGGAAGTTCCTCCAAAAGCTGGCAGTTTTCGGCGGCCTGATTAGTGCGCGCGCCGCATCCGCTGACGATCCATTTGACGCCCTTCCTCCAGGAGTGTGGCGGAACGCAAGAATAAACGGCCTAGTAATGATTCGCCATCCCGCACCCGCCAACATCACGTCCCGAACGAAAATCACCCCTCCGGGTGAGCCTGGTGAGCAGCTCGTGGTCAATGGACAAGTCTTCGCTCCGGACGGCAAAACACCGGCACCGGGCGTTACGGTTTACGCCTACAATACCGATGCACAGGGATATTACGGGGAGAATCACAAAGATTATCCGCCCCGCCTCTACGGCTGGATGAAAACCGATGATCAAGGGCGTTTCGAGCTTCTCACCATCAAGCCCGGTCGATATCCCGGCATGCATGTCCCCGCCCACATTCACTTTGCGCTCTGGGGAGGAGGATATCCGCCTCAATGGGTCGATGAGTTACGCTTTCAAGGCGACTCTTATCTGACCTCGGCCATGATCGCGGAAGACAGAACCCGAGGCGAATTTGCCACCATCCAACCACTTACCAAAAGCCCGGACGGCGTGCTCCATTGTTCCTTCCGCATTCGCGTTCAGAACGAAACCAATTTCAAGTAGCACCGCTCGACAATTTGAATCTGACCCTGGATGGCGGATCGAGCGGTCCCTCGCTCAAGCCGGGTTCAGGCGGCATTGGACTGAATTGCTTGTGCTGTTAATATTGTCTGGAACTTTCGGCGCGACAACCACGTACGCCATTCGAAAGGAGCGTTCCACGTGACCAGAAGGTTATCTGTATTGTTTCTTACTTTGGCTGTTCCGGCTGCGGTGCTCGCCCAAGCATCGGCCCCAGCACCTGCACAAGCAACGGCAGCAACGCCTGCGAATCCTATTTCTACTAGCCAAAGCAAGATATACACACTGCTCAGCGGTGTAGTTGTCGCCGCAGCCGAGAAAATGCCTGAAGAGAACTATTCATTTAAACCGGCCCCGGATGTTCGAACCTTCGGGCAATTGGTCGGCCACGTGGCAGATTCCCAGTACTACTTCTGCTCATCGGTTGCAGGCGAACCCAAACCGGCAGGCGATATCGAGAAAACCAAGACTAGCAAAGCCGATCTCGTCGCTGCACTAAAGGACTCGGTTGCTTATTGCAGCAAAACCTACGCCGGCATGACCGATGCGAAGGGCGGCGAGATGATGAAGTTAATGAACCAGGATTTCGCGAAGCTGACTGTACTCTCGGCCAATACCGCGCACGATTACGAGCATTATGGGAATATGTCCACGTACATGCGCATAAAAGGCATCGTGCCGCCCACGAGCGAGAAAACCGGCCCACCAAAGAAGTAAGTTCACGGCTCACGTAGCCAAAAAGCGAACCGGCCGCCCGTAACCGAATGCCCGCGAGACTCAGCGCTCCCTGAATAAATCTCAGGTCCTGAACAGTCTCACGCGCGCACTATGGCCCTTGTGCCGCCTTCAGAACGAAACCAATTTCACTGAGCACTAACGGTTGAAGCCCGCCACTGAAAGCATAGCCCGAATCCATCAGGATCGCGCAGGTACATCTGTTTCATGCCATAGCCGGTGACTATCGGCTCTTTTAACTGCACGCCTTTCCCGCGCAGCTCCTCATAAGCTGCATCGACATCCGGACACCCGATGAACAAACCCACGTCGTTGTGTCCCGTCGTACGGCCGCCGTCAGGCTCAACAGGACGCTCGTGGTCAAATTCATAAGCCGTGTTCAGCATCAGCTCAGCATCACCGAGCCGAAGCAGCGCCCAATGAAAACGATCCTGACCTAGCACTGGCGAAGTGGTCACTATCTCGAATCCGAGCAAATCGCGATAAAAGCGCACTGATCTCGGCATATCGTAGACCTGCAGCAGCGGCGTCAACCCGCGCGCATCGAGCGCCATTTCTCACCTCCCGTACGACCGACAAGCACTTAGTAGCCGCACAGTCGCGCGACCTGCCCGCCGAAATCTGGACACCATAGTTTTTATACCTTGGAAAAGTGAGAGACGAGCGAAGCCTTTTAGAAGCCGTGCTAGGGGATGGCCGCTTTCTAATCGCGCTGACCGGCATTTCACTCGTGCTGAGCGGCGGATTTGCCGTGCTTCAATCCGTCTCCGGGCAGTTGCTCCCGCACGATAGTCGGGCGATTGGTATGGATGCCACAGCATTGATGCACGCCGGGAATCGCCATCTGCTCGGATTTATGTTTCATGACCGGGTGGCCTATGGCGGATCTCTTCTCGCCATCGGATCTGGCTATCTCTGGATCGCTGAATTCCCGATACGAACTCACAAGGCCTGGGCGTGGTGGGCGCTGCTTTTCTCCGGCAGTATAGGCTTTCTAGCGTTTCTCACATATCTAGGACAGGGCTATCTGGATACTTGGCACGGAGTCGCCACGCTCTTTCTATTGCCAGTTTTCGTGACGGGACTGTGGCGCGCGAGGCCCAACCAATTCTCGATTCGTTCGGTCTGGAACTGCAGCTACGACGGTGAAAACGTCTTCGCTAGATGGGGCAGGCTCCTTCTGGTGGTAACTGCCGCAGGGCTCATCCTCGCTGGAATAACAATCGCGATTTTCGGCATGACCAGGGTCTTTGTCCCGTCGGATCTAAGGTTCATCGAGCTTCAGCCGTCCGCGCTGAGCCGGATCTCGCCGATGCTGATTCCCCTTATCTCGCACGATCGCGCCGGGTTTGGGGGCGGGCTCTGCTCAATTGGTGCGTTTCTCCTGCTTACAGCCCGGTGCGCAGAACTCAACCGCAGCTTCATTGAAATCATCGGAGTTATGGGTTGCTTTGGGTTCGGCTGCGCAATCGGCGTGCATTTTGCAGTAGGCTATCTCGATTTCTTCCATCTCTTGCCTGCCTTTGTTGGATTCGCGATATTTGCGGTTGCGGACTTACTGCTTTGGATAGGTAAGAAGAGGAGCTCGCAAACCGGCAGTTCCCAAGACCTGTGAAGTTTCGACGCTCAGAAACAAAGAAGCTGCGTGCGATCATTTGGCCGTATCCGGCATCAACTGAGCGCCAGGTCTCGAGATTAAACGGTACCCAGCCGCATACGCCCTTTCTACACGTTCTCCTACCTCCGCCCGTCTTAAAATCGTCTTAATCCCTTTCGTGTATGCAGGATTCGTGATTCGATCAATCTCTACTCTGCTTTGCCTCGCCGGTCTCCTTACAGCGAGCGACAACTCCATCCGCACAGTTCGGATTACCGGCACCGTGCAAGCTGTAAATTCCATGGAGATTCGTGTTCCGCTCGTCGAGGGGCAAGGCGGGAACGTAACCGTGACTCGGCTCGTCAAGAACGGAGTGAACGTCCGTCCAGGCGATATCATCGCTGAATTCGACAGCACTTCCGAGGTACGCCTCGCCCGCGATGCCGCTTCCAAATACGACGATCTATCCCATCAGGTCGACCAAAAACGCGCCGAGCACATCAGCAACGCAGAGAAGCGCGCCTCCGAGCTCGCGCAAGCGCAAGCCGATTTAAAGAAAGCCGAGATCGATATTCGGAAAGGCCCCATCCTCAGCCAGATCGAGCAGGACAAGAATAAAGTCAAATTGGAGGACGCGCAGGCGCATGTTGCAAGCCTGCAACGTTCCAGTCGCGCGCACGACACCGCCGAAGCCGCGGAAATTCGCATCCTGGAGTTGCAGAGAGATCGCCAAAAAGTGGCGCTCGACCGGTCAGAAAATAACATGCGCAAGCTCTCGGTCCGGGCTCCGATCGGGGGAATGATCGCGCTCGAAAACGTTTGGCGAGAGGGTTCGTTCGGACACGCCGCGGAGGGCGATCAGTTATGGCCAGGCAGCCCGATTGCACGCTTATTTGATCCCTCGCAGATGGAGGTCGACGTGAGCATCAGTGAGGCAGACCGGTCCATCCTGTCGCACCTGCGCAAGGCCACCGTTCACCTGGACGCTTTTCCATCTGTAGCGCTTGTCGCCCATTTTGATTCGGCGAGTCCCGTCGCTACGTCCAATTTAGGCGCCCCGGTCAAGAACTTTGCGGGACGCTTTCTGATTGATCAATCCGATTCCCATCTCTTACCGGATCTCTCGGCCGCCGTAGACGTTGAGACGCCGCGATGAAGAAGGCTCGTTCGAAAGCTGTTCTGCGAATCGCTGCCGGCGTTCTCGTGGTTGCCGCCTGCGCGCTCGGTATTTTGCGCGGCCGCCAAACCCGAGCCAAGGCTGATATTCCGACCGCGCAAGCCAAGCGCGGCGAGTTTCTCGTCACGGTTCATTGCCGCGGAAACTTGGTCGCAACCGAATCCATCCAGCTCTCTGCCCCCGTTGACGTCCAGGATTTACAAATCGTGTGGCTCGCCCCCAACGGTTCCGAAGTGAAGGCCGGCCAAGTTGTCGTGCGCTTCGATCCGAGTAGGTCCGAGCAAGAGCTTCGCGAAAAGAAAGTGGCATTGGCCCAGGCACAAGCATCTCTCGACCAAGCCGTCGCCGATGCGCGCATCACCTCCGATCAGGACGAACTGGATTTGGCAAGCGCTGAGTTAGACCGGGACAAAGCGCGGCTTGAAGCGTCCAAGAAATCAATCGTGAGCGCGATGGAAGGAGAAAAAAGCGCCATCGATCTGGGACTGGCTGAGCAAAAGGTGAAATTGCAGCAAGCTACCATGCAGTTGCACAAAGCATCCGCAGACGCAAAGATTGCTTCGCAAGAACGCCTGCGCGATGCGGCTAAAGCCGAGTATGACCGCGCAGAGCGCCGCCTTGCGCAACTGAACCTGGTCAGTCCCCATGACGGTGTGGTGGAGTACCGCACCAATCGCACTGCCGGCTGGACAAACGCTCAGCCCTTCAAGGTCGGCGACCACGTTTCCGCCGGGGTTACTATTGCCGAGCTTTCCGAGCTCTCATCGCTGGAAATGGAAAGCAAGGTAGACGAAGTCGACCGCGGCCGCATTGCCGCAGGCGACGATGTCGTGGTGCACGTGGATGCGTTTCCAGAAAAGAACTTCCCGGGCAAAATGGCATCCATTTCGCCGCTTACCGAGCAGGATTTTGTGGAGTGGCCGCCGACCCGCACATTCCGCGCGTTCTCTGTGTTGAATCAGCGCGAACCGGGATTGCGGCCGGGAATGAACGGCTCGGCTGACATCATTCAGTCCAGACTGGCAGACGCCATTCACATTCCTTTGAAAGCCCTGTTCACAGACCGTGGTCAAGCGGTGGTCTACCTGAAGGCTTCAGATGGATACAAGCGTGAGCCGGTCCGTTTGCTCGCGCGCAACTCAGATGAAGTTGCCGTGAGTGGCTTGAAGACCGGCGATACCGTGGCCCTCACCAATCCGGAACTGAATCGATGAGCGAGACGGTAACCATTGCAACACCTGTCGCGCCGCAAGGCCCGGTCGTGCCCAAACCCGCTCTCCAATCGCCTCGGCGCCGCTTCCGGACTCTGGTGGTCTGCATTGTTTTGGCAGTCATCGGCGGCCTGGCCTATTGGGGATTCACGCGCTTCAAGCAGTGGAATGCCAGAAAGAACGATCAGATTCCGGTGGCGAAAGTTGAGAAACGCGATGTGAGTTTCACCATCGTCGCCAAAGGAGATTTGCGCGGAGCAAATCCGGAAACGCTCATCGCCCCAGCGACCGGGGGCAACGAATTGCACGTCACTTATCTCGCGAAAAATGGCCAGCAGGTAAAGCCTGGTGACGTGATTGCCAAATTCGACACGAGCGAGCAGGAATACAAGCTGAAAGAAGCAAACGCCGACGTCGCTGAAGCGGATCAGAGGATCATTCAAGCCAAAGCGAATCGCGACGCGCAGGCCGAAGAAGACAAATACGCGCTCATTAAGGCGAAGAACGATTTACTGCTCACGGAGCTTGAGATACGTAAGAACCCTCTGCTACCTGCGATCACCGCGAAGCAGAACGAGCTGGCGCTCGCGTCAGCGCAAGAACGCTTGAAGCAGGTTGAGCAAAACCTGGCGAACAGAGCCTTGACAACAGATGCCGGTATAGCCAAGGAAGAGGCCGGCAAAGCCAAAGCTGCATCTCAGGCCAAGACCGCGCAAGAAAACATAGACGCCATGACGCTCAAGGCTAAACACGCCGGATACGTTTCGATCAAGCAAAACACGAATATCAATTTCGGATACGACGGCATGCAGTTACCGGTTATTCAGGTTGGCGATGCAGTCCGCCCTGGCATGGCGATCGCCGAAATTCCAGATCTCAACAACTGGGAACTGGGAGCCGTGGTCGGCGAAGCCGATCGAGGCCACATCAAGGTCGGGGATCCGGTTGCGATTCACGTCATCGCTTTACCGGGCCACACGTTCCGGGGCCATATCAAAGATCTGGGCGGCACTACGGGCAACTTTTGGGAACGCCACTTTGAATGCAAAGCCAGTCTCGATGAGAGTTCCCCCGAGTTGCGCCCCGGCATGAGCACAGAAGTCGTAATCGCGACGGAAACCATGCGCGGTGCTCTATCGATTCCCGCTCAAGCGTTGTTTGATTCGAATGGCCCAAGCTTTGTCTACCTGCGCAGTGGAAAGGCCTTCATGCGGAAAGATGTCAAATTGATCCGCAAGAATGAGACACGCGCCGTCATTTCCGGGTTAACCGAGGGCCAAGTAGTCGCCTTGGTGAATCCTTTGGAGAAACCCGCTGAAACGAAGAACGATTCGAGCGCAATGAGAGCAGCTCCGAAGTGAACGGGCAACTTGCAGTTTCCCGTTACGGGGCCGATCTCGCCCTTGCCGCGCAGAATCTCTGGTCGCAGAAGACCAGAACGGTGCTGACCACGCTCGGAATCATCTTCGGCGTTGGCGCGGTTATCGGAATGCTCGCCATCGGGGCAGGCGCAAAAGAGGAGTCGTTGCGCTTCATCGAACAGATGGGGGTGCACAACGTACTTGTAGAAGCGCATCCCGCCAGCAGCTTGCAAGAAGTGCAGCAGAGGCGTCGATCTTCGCCTGGCTTGACACCAAGCGATGTCCGAATTTTGAAAGCCAACGTGGATGGTCTTGCGCTGATCTCCGCGCGCAAGAGCATGCATCCGAGTGTCATCCTTCCGAAGCCCGACTCTCCCGCAGTCCCCGAATTGTATGGCGTTGCTCCGGAGTATGCGCAGATTCACGATTGGCAAATGCAGGATGGAACCACCTTCGACGCAGCAAACAATGACGCCGCCGCGGCCGTTGCCGTTTTGGGTGAACGCGCGAAGGTCTCCATGCTGGGCTACGGAAAAGCGGTGGCTACCTACATCAAGGTGAACGATTCATGGCTGCGCGTCATCGGAGTCCTCAAAGAGCAGATCACATCGAGTTCAGGCGCGCAGAGCATAGATCCGAATTACGTGATTTACGTTCCGCTGAACACCTTTCAATACAGGTTTTTTGATCCCACGGCAGGCTTTTTGAAAGACGAACTGGACGGTATCGATATCCGCATGAACCCTAACGCAGACAGCATTAGAGCCGCGCGCGTGGTGGATGCCATCCTCGCCTCCACCCATCACAATACGCCCGACTATAGCGTCACAATACCTGCCGAGCTGCTGGCGCAACAGCAGCGCGCGCAATCCATCTTTACTTACGTAATGGTTGCTATAGCCGCTATTTCGCTGTTGGTCGGCGGGATCGGCATCATGAACATCGTGCTCGCGACCGTTCTGGAGCGAACGCGCGAGATCGGTGTCCGTCGCGCCAGCGGTGCGCGCCGCGCGGACATCATCAGGCAATTTTTGGTCGAATCCGTGTTGATCTCGCTCGCGGGAGGAGCGGTGGGCATCGCCTTCGGTTATCTATTGTCTTGGCTGATTGCGGCAGGCGCGCACTGGAAGACCATCGTCACGCCTTTCTCAGTCGTCATCGCATTTGGCGTGTCCGTAGCGGTGGGCGTGTTGTTCGGGATCTACCCCGCGCGGCAGGCTTCTCTCGTAGATCCGATCGAGGCGCTCCGGTATGAATAGGCGAGTTTGCTCCCTATCGCTCGCCGTATGCATGTTCGCTTCCTTATTGAGCGCGAGCGACATCCTTTCTTGCTATTTGAAAAATCGCTTTCATGCCGAGGCGGTCGAGATGCGCGAACTCGAGAGCTTACAACAACGCATCTCGAATGGAAAACTCCATCTGCGCGTGCGGGATTTCATTGAGCTAATGCTCAAGAACTCGACCGCGGTGCAACTGACCCGGCTAGATGTTTATACCGCTGCCGATCAGATCGTGAGCGCAAGAGCTCCTTTTGATCCGACCCTCAGCGCTAGTTTCAACGCGCTCCGCTCGGTCACTCCGTTCTTTTTTGGCGGCGGCACTGGATTCGCCGGATTGGGCTCGGGTAGCTCGACTGGGAGCAGCGGAACCGGCAGCACTGGAACCGGCGGGACTGGTACGGGAGGGGCGCCGCTGATCCTTCTGCCCCAAACCATCAGTAGCTTGACGCAGAATACAAGCCTCACATACACGCAGTTGCTGCCCACCGGTCAAACACTCAGCGCCAATTTCAGCGGTGTGCGTAGCTCGGGCGACGAGTATCCGTTTCCGGCAGTATTCGGCTCTCTGAATTTCCAACTGGCTCAGCCGCTATTGCAGAACCGCACGAACCTGCAAGCCCGTGCTCCGCTCACGATTGCACGGACAGGATTGCTGGTGACCTCAGAGCAGAGCGAGGCAACCATCGGGGAAGCGGTCGCTACTGCGGCACGGCAGTACTGGGACGCAGTCGCTTTGCGCGATGGAATCAAAGTTCAGGAGCAGACGCTCGGGCTTGCCGAGAAGTCCTATGACCGTGACAAGCTTGCGCTCGATCTGGGCGCCCTCGCTTCGCTCGATATCTATCAATCGCAAACCCAGGTTGCCGAACGTAAACGCGATCTTGTGGAAGCACAGTATCGCTATCGCGTTGCGCTCGATGGCTTGCGGCGGTTTATCGGCGCGGACTTGAGCCCGGAATTGCGCGCGACTGAAATTGTCTTAGATGACGATCCATCCGTCACGCCTGCTCATTCGGAGGTGCTTCCGTTTGAGGCCGCGCTCAAGAAGGCGCTCGAGTCGCGCCCCGAGCTAAAGGCTCTCGACAACCGCCTGTCGATTGATAATCTCAGCGCAAAGGTGGCAACGGATTCGTTGCTGCCTCAATTGAATCTGACCCTGAATGGCGGCTCTAGCGGTCCCTCGCTCAATCCGGTTCAGGCCGGCAGTGTTCTCGGCATCCCCGCGACCCCGTATCCCGGGTACGGCCAAGCGCTGCGTCAGATTCTCGGATTCGATTTCCCCAGTTATGGCTTCGGCGTTGTGCTTAACTTTCCGTTGCGCAACAGCACCGCGCGGGCGCAGCTTGCAGACGCTTACGTGAGTCGGACCAGGGATCGATATCAGAAACGGCAAACGCAGCAGGACGTAACGTTGCAAGTACGGCAGGCAATCGACAATATCGAGCTTGCCGGGGCCTCAATCTCCGCGGCGGTTACGGCGCGTGATTTGGCTCGAAAGAACGTCGAGGCTGAACAGCAGAAATACCAGCTCGGGACCATAACTGCCTTTGAGTTGCTCGATTCACAAAGCCGCCTCGCTAGCTCCGAGAATGCGCTGTTGAATGCCTACGTCGTATACCAGGAAGCGTTCGTCGATTACCAGCACGCCACCTGGACGCTGCTAGACGGATTCGGTATCGTGGTCGAGCCGCCCAAAGGCAGGCTCTAAGTTTCTACCGCCTAATCGTGCTCGTGCTTACATGGACTGCATGGACGATACGACAGCAGCGTTTTTAGAGTTCTCGCGCAAACATCTGAGCGAAATCATGTGGCCGCGCCTCAAAAAGGCGCTACAACCATTGAGTCGGGACCAGATCTGGTGGCGGCCGAACGAGGCCAGCAACAGCATTGGCAATCTGCTGCTGCATCTCAATGGCAATATCCGCCAATGGATACTTTCCGGCATAGGCGGCGTGGAATTTGTCCGCGACCGCGATGCGGAATTCGAGGAACGAGCGCATCTCGATGCAGCCCTACTCGAAACGCAGCTTAGCCAAACCATCCAGGAGGCGGTTGACGTGCTAAATCGTGTCACCGAGGACGAATTGCTGCGAGTCCGCAAGATTCAGGCCTACGAGGTCTCCGGCCTCGATGCCATCTATCACGTCGTGGAGCATTTCGCGATGCACTACGGCCAGATGCTGTATATCGTCAAGATGCTCCAGGCGAACGATCTCGGTTTTTACGCTCACCTGAACAAGCGCGCTGTGACGGAGTGAGAGAGTAGTTCTCTCACATCCGGCCGGCGGATCACTCAGACAGTGGTCTGCGAGAAGCGAACGGCGACCGAGTAGCCGAGACTATCACAGATAAGTGATCCGGATTAACTGCCCATCAGCCCGGCTTGCTCCAGAAGGACAAATCAAATGACCGCGACACTGCGACAACGAAGGTATACTCATCGCATGCAGATACCGGACCACTATGAAGTTCGCCCAAACATATAAAAGAGCGCTCTTATGGTCCGTGCTGACGCTCCTCCTCGCTTCCTGGACGCCTCCGATTTCAGCACAGTCTGTTTCATACTTGGGGTCGGAACAGGTTCAGCTGGATTCCGCAGCAAAGCTGTCGAGCTCAGACGTCAACACGCTGGCCACCGCACCCTTAACAAATCTCAGCCCTTGAACACTCTTACATGCGCACGATGACCCTTGGATAATTTCTCGTCAGTGGTGTAGAGAATTGAGTTGGTTACTTCAGCCAATGCGATGTAAGCAGCATCGTACGGTGTAAAGTTGTTGCGCAGCTCCCAAATACGCCTCAGAAGAGGCGTGTGTGCATAACGTTCTGCGGGAAGGTTCATAAGCCCTGTAAGAAGCTGTTCCGTGCGATGAGAATCAATCCGCTGGGCAGCCGCCAATTTGCGCAGCGCACCAGCCACCTCCACGTCGAGCAGATGCGGAACAACAAATGCTTCCTGCCGCGCGGACAAATCGCGCCGGAGCGAATCGGCTAACCTGCCGTTCGTGAGCAGCTCCACTACAACGGAAGCATCCAGAACAATCAACGCTCATCCCGTAACTCGCGTATGATCCGCGCTGCGCTTCGCTTCGAAGGAACCCTTTTTATCTGCTGCGTGCGCTCTAACCACTCCACCATGCTCGGGCGCTCCGCCGAGTGCTGCAGCTCCCGTTTAACGAAGTCCGATAGACTCATTCCTTCGCGAGCGGCACGAGCTTTTAGAACTCTGTGCACTTGGTCCGGCACGTCTCTGATCTGCACCATCTTAGACATGTTATTAGCATACAAACATGTGCAGCACATGTTTTCAGCGACATCTCGTGTGCGCTGGTGTAAGAACCTAAGGCCGCGGAACCTGCAAATCGTCACATATTTTCCGGGCCAGGAAATCATTCACATCCCGATGCCGCGGAATCGTTGATGACCTTCTAACCTTTCGATTTACGTAAATGGTATGATTGCCGCCTTCGCGATGCAGTTCGCAGCCATGTCGCTCGAGATGGCGGATTAAGTCGCTCCGCTTCACGCGGCAGGAAGATGCAACACTTCCCGGATGACCTCGGCGCCCTCAAGCGACCGCTCAGAAATCTCGCGATTTGCTGTCAAAACCATGCTCACGGCCTCCTTCAAGTTCTCGCGCGCTTCGCTAAGTGTTTCGCCTTGCGTATTTGCGCCGGGCAACTCTTCAACAAAGGCGATGTAGCCCTCCCTCACTTTCATGTAGACGGCCGTCAACATCATCTGAGTCATGCGCCCCAATGATAACAGGAACTCACCCGCTCTTCTCTGATCGGCTATCTTCGCGAGGCACAATGAGATCGAGCGATCTTCATCAACCCAAACTCCCCTTCAACTCCCCCGCCAACAACCGGTGAAACAAATGCTCTCCTGATTCCCGCCGCACCGACAGCCTGCCCGCGCCATACGCCCGCGAACGTAACCCGCGCTGCACCGATTCGCAGACCCACGCGTCTTCTTCTTGCACTTTGTTGCTCACCGCAACGCTCTCGGCATTCCGCGCCTCGCGCCCCGGTCCAACATCGTCGAAAAAGAAATCGAAGATCACCTTCGTCTTGTCCACGCCCATCGCCAGCACGAGATTCGTATCCATCACGCCTTCGTACACATTGATCATGAAATTCGGATAAAGCCAGAAGTAATACGCCCGGTCGCCTCGCCGCGTCGCCGCCACCGCAGCGTCTCGGTCAGACGAACCCGCATCGAGCGCCACCATCGGACTCGATTGCAGCGACCATCGGTCGCCATTCTCGATCGTGTACTCCTTATATTCGAGAACGTCGTTCAGCCCTTTGTGGATGTGCGGCACGTGATAACCGCCATCCAAATAGTTATCGACGAATACCTTCCAGTTGCAATTCAGCGTGTAAACCTTACGCGTGTAGAAACTCAGTTTTCCCAGATCCAGCGGGCTCACCAGATCCGTCAATCCACCGAGAAATTCCCGGAGCGATCGAGCGTTCGGCTCAAGCGCGACAAATACAAACTGCTCCCACGTATCCACCGCCACCGGAACCAACCCGTTCTTCGCCCGGTCGAAGTTCCGCACGCCGGTGAACTCCGGCACGCCCTTCAAGCTCCCGTCCAATCCGTAGGTCCAACCGTGATACGGACACCGGAACAACTGCGCCCGCCCGCACTCCTCTACCGCCACCGCCGCCGCATGATGCCGGCACACATTGAAGAACGCTCGGAGGATCCCGTCTGCTCCCCGCGTCGCAACCACCGGTTCACCCGCCACCTCCGCCGTAATGTAATCGCCAGCCGACCTAACCTGCTCCGTTCGACCGATCACCTGCCAGTTCCGCCCGAACACAGCCCGCTGCTCGAGTTCCAACATCTCTGGACTGAGATACCAGGATGCCGGAATCGTAAATGCGTCCTCGAGCGCCGCCTTATCGTCGTATTCCCCGATCAGCTCATTGAGGTGTTTCATTTCCGGCCACTTTCGCCAATCTCAGATACTAACCGAACCCAATCCGCAAAAACGAACCCAATCTCCCAACCCGGGGTAGTTCGTTTCGCAAACAGCCCCAACCTCCACAACCTGGGTTCGTTTCGCAGACCAGCGGTCGACGGAACTAGCTCGGCCAAACCGAAGCCTGAGTTCGTTTCGCAATATCCGCTATCTTATTGAATTAGTGCTGATTCTTGCCTCAGCCTCCCCGCGCCGCCACGCTCTCCTCTGTGCCGCCGGAATCGATCACGTCGTCCGCACGGCCTCCGTTGCGGAACAACGCCACCCGGGCGAATCCCCCACCGCCTTTGTCCAGCGAATTGCTGAAGCCAAAGCACGTGCCGTCGTTTGTTCGCCTACCGACCTCGTTCTCGGGGCCGATACAGTAGTCTGCCCGGGAGATGATAAAGAGGAACTGTTCGGCAAACCCACGGACGACGAAGACGCTTCGCGCATGTTGCGACGCTTGTCCGGCCGCGATCACTACGTCCACACGGGAATTTGCCTGGTTTCTGGTACTGGGACCATTCTCGACGTATCCACTACCCGGGTTTCCTTCATCCAACTCAGTGAGAGCGAGATTCGGGAGTACACTCGCAGCGGTGAGCCGCGAGACAAGGCTGGGGCATACGGCATTCAGGGACTCGCTTCAAAATTTATTTCTTCCATTGAAGGATGCTACCACAACGTCGTCGGCTTGCCGGTCTCACTCGTCTACCGGTATTTGAAGGCACTATGAAGCGGGCGTCGTTCTTCATCGTTGTGGCCGTAATCATCCCCTTGCTGGTCTTTTCATCTCAAGAGCAAAATGATCGATCGAAAAATCACCTGACCGCCGACTGGAAAAACGAAGGTGTCATCTATCTCGACCATTCGCTTAACGCGCGCCTCCACACCGTTCCCATCTCAGCCGTCCACTTAGGCGATGGCTTCTGGAGCGTCCGCCGCAAGGTAACGGTTGAGCGCAGCCTGCCGACCATGCTCGATCTCCTCGAAGAACACGGCGTGGTCGATAACTTCCGGCGGCTCTCGGGACGCAAGAACGTTCCCCGTAAAGGGCCTCTTTATACGGACTCGGATCTCTACAAATGGATCGAGGCGGCCTCTTGGGCCATCGCCTCCAACGAAACCTCCGATGTAGATCGGCACAAACTGCTGGGTCAAATTGAATCGCTCATTTCAGACATCATCGCCGCTCAGGAGCCGGACGGCTACCTCAACACTTACTACGTCGGCGACAAAGCTCACCTTCGATTCACAGAGCTCACGCGCTCACATGAAGATTACTGCCTCGGTCACCTGATTCAAGCTGCGATCGCCTATTACCGCGCAACCGGCAATCCAACCTTGCTCAACGCCGCGATCAAGTTCGCTGATTACGTCGTCGACAATTTCGGTCCCACCAAGCGCCCGTTCCTCACCGGTCACCCGGAGCTCGAAATGGCGCTAGTCGAGCTCTATCGCACGACCGGTGAAGCGAAGTACTTGGATTTCGTTCGTTACATTTTCAGCGGCGTGGAGCGAGACCGCCTGAAGTTGAAAGACTCCGAGATTCGCTACATGTTCAGCGGAAAACCTTTCACTTCGCGTACCGAGTTCGAGGGCCACGCCGTTCGCGCCCTGTACGCTGCTTCCGGCGCTACCGATTACTTCGCCGAAGCAGGCGATCCCGCCTTCAAACGCACGCTCGATCTTCTTTGGACCGATCTCACGGCGCGAAAAATGTACATTACGGGCGGGGTCGGCTCGCGCGCTTCCTACGAGGGATTTGGCGATCCATATGATCTCCCGAGTGCCGACGCTTACGCCGAAACATGCGCCGCAGTCGCAAACGTCATGTGGAACTTTCGATTGCTCGCGCTGACTGGCGATGCCCGCTACGCCGACGTTCTCGAGCGCACTCTCTACAACGGCGCGAATTCCGGAATGTCGCTTTCAGGAACTCTCTACTGTTACCGCAATCCGCTGGCGACAAACGGTGAAAAGATCCGCAATCCGTGGTATGAAACCACCTGCTGTCCACCGAACATTGAACGCCTTTTGGAATCCTTGCCGGGGTATTTCTATTTCATTAGCCGCGACGGTGTGTATGTAAATCTCTATCACAATTCCGAGCTCGACTGGCACTTAGAAGATAAGACAGGTTTGAAAATTACTCAGGCGACAAATTATCCTTGGACCGGCGATATCAAGCTGACCGTTAATCCTGAGCGCGCCTCAAATTTCACGGTCTACCTAAGATGGCCGGCTTGGGCGTCTTCGGCAGATGTTCAGGTTAACGGTCAGCCTTTTCAAACTGCCGACTTGAAGCACGGCTCCTTCATTCCGATAACCCGTCGCTGGAGCCCTGGCGACACTGTCGCGCTGAGCTTACCCTTGCAACCGGTTCCCACCGTTGCAAATCCTCGCGTCGCCGATCTCTACGGGCGCGTGGCTATGCAGCGCGGGCCGTTAGTCTATGCATTGGAGCAAATGGATCAAGGCGGCGTGTCGCTGGGCGACCTTTTCATCCGTGCGAACGGGCCGGCTTCGGCGGAAGCGAGGAAGGATCTGCTGGGTGGGGTTACCACTCTAAAGGTTTCGGGATCGGCAGCCGAAAAATCCCTTGGGGAGGAATCTCTATACGAGCCGCTTGCAACCGCTCTCAATCGTTCAAAGCGGCCCATTACACTGACGTTTATCCCGTACTACGCCATTGCGAACCGTGAGCCGACACCAATTGAAGTCTGGGTGCCTTTATCCAGGTTTGATGTAAGCGCGAGCTCGACTTCAGGCTCCAACGGGGCTCGACACGCGGAAAGCAAGTAAGGCGATAGCAAGCTGAACCGCGAAGAGGAGCGTTTTGGTCGATCAGTATGTATGCGTGCAAAATGAGGGAAAAACTGGTTAAGATCAAGTATATTCAGGTCGCGAAAGGAATGACTCGAAGTTTGTCTATCTTAAGACCTTTTCATATTAGTAGCTGTTTAGTTCTTTGGGCCTCGTTCGCAGCTCTCGGACAAAATACCGCGTTGCCAACCGCGGACTTACCAGCTCAGAATCAAATCCAAGCTCCAGCAGAAATCCCTCCTGAGTCACAAACTCCCTCAGCGCCAGTCGACTCCAATTCCTACAAGGTGGGAGCGGGGGATGTGCTGAATATTCGGGTGTGGCATGAACAAGAATTCACCGGGCCAGTCTCCGTGCATCCGGACGGCAAAATCACCCTGCCTCTTATCGGGGACTTAGGCGTCGGCGACAAAACCCCGGTCGAAATCGAGCAGGTAATAACGCACGCTCTTACAAAATATGTTGTCAAACCTCGTGTAACGGTAACCGTGCAGGAAGTAGTAAGCAAAAAGTATTATCTTGACGGCGAAATCGCCCGCGCAGGCGAATATACTCTGGTTACTCCCACTACAGTTCTTGAGGCGATCAGCAAAGCAGGAGGCCTGCGCGAATTCGCTAACGAGAAAAAAATATATATCCTTCGCGGAGATAAACGGATTCCTTTCAACTACAAGGAAGTTACTCACGGCAGGCACATGGAGCAAAACGTCCAGCTCGAGCCTGGCGACCATGTAATCGTCCCCTAACAAATACAGGCAAACCATGCTGGAACAGCTCTCCGTCCCCCGTCGCCCTCCAGATTTCGAGGACTATGTCGATATTTTGAGGCGAAATCGACGCTGGATTCTGGCGCCCGCGTTCTTTGGGCTGGTAATATCGACCGTCGTTGCCTATTTGATCGACGACACGTATGTTTCGAAAGCGCTGATTCGGCTGGTTCCGCAACAAATCAACGAAGCGCTCGTACAAACTGCGACGAGCCAGCAATTGGCCGATCACATCAACGCCATGGCAGAAACAATCGAGAGCCGGAACACGCTCTCGAACCTGATCAATACGTACGGTCTCTACAAAAAGGAGCTCAAGAGCGAGCCGCTTGAAGATGTCATCAACCAGATGCGGACGACGGATATCAAAATTCAGCCGACATCTGGAGTCACAAACGTAACCGGAAAAAATCTGCCTGCCATGCAGGTATCGTTCTCTTACCGTGACCGGAACTTGGCGCAGAAAGTATGCGCTGATTTGGTATCGCGCTTCATGAACGAGCACACGGTGGACCGCATGACCAACGAGCGTGCGACCAATGAATTCTTGAATGATGAGTTTGAGCGTTCGAAGCGCGAGCTCGATACTTTGGAACAGAAGCTGACCGATTTCCGAAAGCGAAATGCCGGCCATCTCCCCGAGCAAATGCAAATGAATCTCTCTGAGATGAACGCACTCGAGCAGCGGGCCACCACCTTAAACGAGGCCGGGAGCCGGAACAACGAGCAGCGAATGTTACTCGAATCCGACCTCCGAATCGCAAAAGACAGGCTTGCCTCCATCAAGGATGTTCCTCCTCAAGCGCAGGCCCGGAATGAGCATCTACTCCAGCTCGACAGGCAAATCCAGGCTCTTGAAACTAATATTGCTGATCTAAAAGACCGCTATACGGAGGATTATCCGGACCTTCAAAGCGCTCGCGCGCAATTAGCCGTTCTCAAGCGTCAGCGAGAAGACGCTGCAAAACAAGAGAAAACACAGAAAGCTGAAACCGCAGTGGAAAATCCCATAACCATGCGTGAGCGTCAGGATGCCCAAGCGGCCATTGAGATGCTGCAAACTCAGCTCAAAGCGAATGCGGTCGAAGGGCAGCAGATTAGCAAAGAACTTCAGTCCGTCAACGCTTCTCTAAGGAATTATCAAGGGCGCGTCGAGGGTTCGCCTGTCGGAGATCAGGAATACTCGGAACTGATCCGCGATCGTGATCTGGCGAAACAGAAATATCAGGAACTCGAAGCAAAGCGCCAGAAATCAGCTATCTCGATGGATATGGAGAGTCACCAGCAGGGTGAAACTCTGGAGGTGCTCGATCCCGCATCGTTGCCGACTACTCCCACCGCTCCGAAGCGCGCTCTTATTATTCCAATAGGAGCCGTCGTTGGCTTGCTCTTGGGAATCGTGATCGTTGCGATTCGTGAAATTAAAGACACTTCGCTCAAAAACTTAAAAGATGCGCGCCTCTATACGAACCTGTCAATTCTCGGAAGCGTGCCGCTGTTGCTGAACGAGGCGATTGTGCGCCGGCGCAAGCGAATAAGTTGGCTAGGATGGACTGCCGCCACTCTCGCAGGACTGCTGATTATGGCGGGCTCAGTAGCCCGGTATTACTTATACAAGGCCTAAACAAATGAGCCGGATTCACGAAGCATTACGGAAAGCTGCACAAGAAAATATCGAGCGGCCGCGACCCTCGGAAACGCGGGACGAACGATATTCGCAGATGTTCGAAAAAGCGCCGCCTTCCGCCACCGCTCTCGTCGAAACTGTCGAGCCCGAGGAAGTCGAGCTCGATGAGTTCAACCAGATCATTCGTAATGCCCGCGAAGTTGCATTCGATCCGGCCAACGGGTCGTTGCTAGTGAATCCAGCAAAGCCGCGCGAAGCTCCGAGCGAAGAGTTTCGTTCGCTTCGAACCCGCCTCAATCATTTGCAGACGCTTCAGTCGCTTCACACATTGGTGGTAACGAGCGCCTCGCCTGCTGAAGGAAAATCGTTCACGGCTGCGAATCTTGCAATCACTCAAGCGCAGTTGTCGGAAAAACGAGTCTTGCTCGCTGATTTTGATTTGCGGCGCCCGAATGTTCATACGGCGCTTCAAATTGATTCCTCGCCCGGAGTCACTGACTACCTCGCGGGGCAAGCGGCCATGGAAGATGTCGTCCGTAAAGTCGCGGGTATGAATCTGTGGCTAATGACGGCGGGTGAATCCGTTCCGAATCCCCTTGAATTGCTGAACCTCAAGGAATGTAAGAACCTGATCGATCAACTGCGGACGCACTTCGATTGGGTCATCCTCGATACACCTCCGCTTCTGTCGGCTGCCGACGCCAACTTACTTGCCACAATGTGCGATGGAACCATCCTGGTAGTCCGCATCGGGACGACTACGTACGATGCAGTCACGCGCGCGCTTCAATCGCTTTGTGAAAATAACGTCCTCGGCGTTGTCGTTAATGGATCTCCGCATGGGGATTTGGGCAAATACAGCTACCAGTACGGATACGATTCTGGCGAACAGGGCAAGCGAACGCAAACCGAAGCCGGGACCCTTTATTGGGTCTAGTAAAGCCGCCGAAAATCGCTTCCGAATCCCGTTCACACTGTTGCGCATCGAATCGGGTGGATCTCGCCGCTAATGGCGGCGTACCGCTTACGATATGAGCATGCAATCGACCGTAACGGAAATTTTCGATGGACCACCGGCGAAGCTTGCCGATACTCTGCCCGGCGTCCACGAGCTCATTCGTGCTCGATGGAGCCCGCGATCGTTCTCTTCACGCGACATCTCGGACCGGGACTTGAAGACAATTTTGGACGCAGCCCGCTGGGCCGCTTCTTCCAATAACGAGCAACCCTGGCGGTTCCTGGTCGCGCGAAAGTCGGATGCCGCAGCTTTTGAGAAATTGCTGAATCTTCTTGTTCCCGCTAACCAAGCCTGGGCCAAGGCAGCGCCCGTCTTGATGATTATGGCGTCGAAGCGGACGTTTTCACCTAGTGGCTCGCCAAATCGCTTCGCCATGCACGATACAGGACAGGCATTGGCGCACGTGTTTCTACAAGCGACAGCTCTCGGGCTTCACGCGCACGGAATGGCTGGCTTTGATGCCGAGCGAGCGCGCAAAGATCTTCACATTCCCGACGATTATGAGCTTGGGGCCGCAGTCGCTCTAGGCTATCTCGCTCCGCCCGATCAATTGCCGGAACGATATCGCGACGGCGAAATCTCGAAAAGACAACGCAAGCCGCTGAATGAGCTCGTCTTCGGCGCAGATTGGAACCAGCCGGTTAGCTCTCTGATTTCGTCAGAGTGATTATCGTCGCGCCCCAACCGCCCGCTTCAGCGGGAGCATCTCCAAAGTACACGACGTATGGGGTCCTGCTCAAAACTGACCGCACCGTTTCGCGTTGAACTCCGATCCCTCGCCCGTGAATAATCCGCAGCGCAGTAAGCCCGAGCCGGTGCGCTTCCTCTAAATACGCTTCTACTGCCGCCTTGGTATCGCGCGGAGCGATCGTATGAAGATCGAAGATATCGGTGATCGGAATCTCTATCGCGTCTTCATCGCCCATTGCAGCCGTTGCGCCGACCTAGAAGACGCGGCCTGATGAACGCTTCACGCGTGCCGATGGATCAGTTCCTTCGGTCAAGGTCGCGCGCGGCGGCGCATTTGCGAAGTTCAGTTCCGATTCTTGGAACTGTAGCGGGCGGTCGAGAACCATCTCAACGACGGATCCCTTGCTCAGTGTCGCATCCGGTCCGCGCGTCAAGAGCACGCTAGCGAGTCCCGCTGCCGCTCCAGCACCCGCGCCGATTCCGGCTCCGCGGCCCCAGTTGCCCGCGGCTCCTCCGATGCCGCTACCAATGACCGTCCCGGTTGCAGTGGTCGTTGCTACCTTGCCGACATCGCCCATTTTGTCGCCTGGTGCCTTGACTTTGTTTTGCTCGCGCTTCAACGTTTCATCTGCGCGGCTATCGATTGCGCCCAAATCCGCGCGAAAATCGCGTGTCACGCCGTTCGGCAAGGTGAGCGAGTCAAACCGTACTTGGAGTTCGCCGCGGCCCTTTACTCGCCCAGGGCGCTTCACTTCAGAAATCGTCCCCGTCACCCAACTCCCTTGCGGTATGACAATGCGATTTCCGGAAAGAACCGGGAACGCCGTTTCAAGGTAAATGCGATCGCCTACTGCCGCTTCCTTGGTACTGACGCTGTTAATCATGTTCAGCAGAATGCGCGTGCCCGGCTCGACACGATAGCTTCCGGGCGGCGGCGCGGGTGGCGGGTTTTCGCGTTGCTTCAACTCTGCAGGTGCTTGTTCGGCAGGAGCGGCCTGTTGAGGTTGCGCTGCCGGGGCCGGAGTTGCCGGCACAGTGGCTTGACCCCTATTGTCTTGAGCAAAGATCGCGGCGCTTGCGCCTCCAAACAGAACCAAAACTGCCAAGCGTTTTAGCATCCAGTTACCTCTGTATTTCAGTTTAGCTGCAAAAAGCAGCCCTGTGTTTCGACTTGGTTTTTTCGACAATTCGCCTTGCTTTCCTTAAGATCGTGCTCACGGGCAGATTCTCTAAGTCACTCAGCGCCATCCATTTGCATCCGCCCATATCCGACGATCCGTCTACGCAAGTAGTTTCGATTACCTCGAAGAGATATCGGTGAAATGTGATGGTGTGGCGAAAACGGCCCATTTTCCGCCCTCTGGCGGCGCTTGGAAGCTGAGCCGGCTCGGGCAGCTCCCAGAAGCCAGCCATGAGGCGAGACGTCTCGGGGCGCTGCCAGACCAAAATGCTTCCATTACGCTCGACCCAGAGCAATACCCGCCGCTGCTCCACGCTGGAGCGAGGTTTTGTTTTGACAGGTCGAACGTTTTCGCACCCATGCAGCCGCGCCCGGCAGAGGCCCGCGACAGGACAGATCAGGCAATGTGGACTCTTGGGGAGGCAAACTGTTGCCCCGAGTTCCATCATTGCCTGATTGAACGTGCCCGGTTGATCGCGATCGAGCACGTCACGTGCGAGCGCTGAGAAGTGCTCGCGGGCGGTGTGTGAGGCGATATTCGTTTCATCGTCAAACACCCGGCTCAATACGCGAAACACATTGCCATCAAGCGCGGGCTCCGGAAGATTGAAGCTAATGCTCGCGACCGCGGCCGCTGTGTAATCCCCAACCCCGGGAAGGTTTCGGATCTCCGGCATGGTGTCCGGAAAACGTCCCGCATCGCGGGCGAATTGCATCGCTTTTTGAAGATTGCGTGCCCGGTGATAGTATCCCAGCCCCGCCCATTCGGCGAGTACCTCTGATTCCGGTGCATCCGCGAGCTTCTCAAGTGTCGGAAAACGTGTCAGAAACCGTTCGTAGTAGGGAATCGCAGTAACAACACGGGTCTGTTGAAGCATAATCTCAGAAACCAGAATGTGGTATGGGTCCCGTGTGTGCCGCCACGGCAAATCGCGCGCGTGACGGGCAAACCAACCGAGGAGCTCGCCACGAAAATGGTCTATTTCCCGGTGCGACAAAAGCAGTTCGCGAATCATCCTATACTGGTGAGGAAACCTCGTTTTCCCGCGCCATTACGTCTTGTAGCTGCGGGAGCTGATTGATCCTTCATCGTGCAAACGATCCCGGAAAACTTTAGCTTATCGTCGTGTGAAACGGCTTTGGCGGAAGAAGTGAAAGCGGCTGCTCAGCCCTTTCTCGGCATCCGCGGCGCGCGCGTCCACAATCTCAAAAATATCAATGTGGACATTCCGCACAACAAACTTACCGTCGTAACGGGTGTTTCTGGTTCCGGGAAATCTTCGCTCGTCTTCGATACGATCTACGCTGAGGGTCAGCGGCGCTATGTCGAGTCGCTCTCTGCGTATGCGCGCCAGTTCCTCGAGCGCATGGAAAAGCCCGATGTCGATGAAATTTTGGGCATCGCGCCGCCGATCGCGATCCGTCAAAAGAATCAGACTCGCAATCCGCGCTCGACCGTGGCGACTGCAACGGAGCTCTACGATTTCATCCGGCTGTTGTACGCGCGCGCGGGGCGGACCTATTGTCCAAACGATGGCCGCCGCATACAGCGCGACACAGTCGATCAAGTCGCGAGTGCAATGCTTGTGCAGCCGGAAGGATCGCGCTGGTACGCGCTCTTTCCAGTCAATGTTCCCGCTAAAGAAAGTAGCTCAAAAAAAGATAGTGGCGCACACGCAGCGGCGTTACGTGACCACCTGTTTGAGCTTCGAAAAAAAGGCTTCAACCGGCTTTTCCAAGACGGACGCGTTTTTGAGTTTTCCACTCCCGAATCTCTTCTCGATATCAATTTCACTCAACCCGTCTACGTGCTTGCAGACCGTCTTGTCATTCAATCGGATTTGCACCAGCGATTAGTGGATACCGTCGAGATCTGCTATCGCGAAGCGGGTGAAATTTTCTTTCAGGAAGCGGGCGTAGCTGAACCGCGAACGCTTCACTTCAATGAAAAATTCGCCTGCAAAGTCTGCGGCCTCGTCGCGACGCCTCCGGAACCGACGCTCTTCAGCTTTAACAGCCCGATCGGAGCTTGCCCCGTTTGTCAGGGTTTTGGAAACACGATCGATTACGATCTCGATCTTATTATTCCGGATCCGACATTGTCGCTCGAGAGCAGGGCCGTGGATCCCTGGACCAAGCCTCAATACGAGTGGTACTACGAAGAAGAATTTAAGCCGAAGTCTCGCGGCAAGGCTCGACTGAATGTCCCCTATGCGGAACTGAGCTCGCACGAAAAAGAGTTCGTCCGAACCCACATCCATCGCTTTTTCGAAGAGGTGGAACGGAAGAAGTACAAAGTTCATGTCCGCGTGTTCATGAGCCGCTATCGCGCTTACACGGAATGTTCGGCATGCCGCGGCGCGCGCTTGCGGCCGCAGGCGTTATGGGTTCGGCTCGGGGAATCGAATATCGCTGACGTGTTGCGAATGAACATAGCGCACGCGCAGGCATTCTTTGATAACTTGCAACTGAGCCCCGAAGAATCGGCCATTGCCGACCGCGTGCTGGACGAAATCCGGCAAAGATGTAAGTTTCTGAATGATGTCGGGTTGGAATACTTGACTCTCGACCGGCTTTCCGCGACACTCTCCGGTGGTGAGGCGCAGCGCATTCAGCTTGCCACGTGTCTCGGATCGCGCCTGGTTGGAGCAACCTATGTGCTGGACGAGCCATCCATCGGCCTTCACACACGTGATACAGCGCGGCTGATTCACATACTCAAAGATCTTCGGGAACTCGGAAACACAATCATCGTTGTCGAGCACGATCCCGACGTAATGAGAGAGTCGGATCACATTCTCGACCTAGGCCCTGGCGCAGGCGAAAACGGCGGCCGAGTGATCTTCTCCGGCTCCTATCATCAATTGCTTTTCCCGCCTTCCTCCAAGGAGCTATCTTTTAGGGAAAGCGCGCAGTCGCTTACAGGCCGATATCTCCGCGGCGAGCTGAAAGTATCGCGTTCGCTTGATCGCCGGAAAGTCAACCCCAAAAGAGTCATTCGCTTCATTGGAGCGAAGGCGAATAATCTCAAAAATATCGATGTAGAGATTCCGCTCGGAATCCTGGTTGCCGTTACAGGCGTTTCCGGTTCCGGAAAATCGAGCCTGGTCCAGGATGTGATTTATCGAGCTCTGGATTTACACGTAAACAAACCGCGAGAGAACGCCGGGAGTGACGACGTTCACAACGCTGCCCGGAAAATCGCACTTAAGCGCGTCGAGCGCGCCGATCTTCTCACCAGTGTCATTATGGTGGATCAATCGCCGATCGGCAGAACTCCGCGATCGAATCCCGTTACCTATGTGAAAGCGTTCGATTTGATTCGCGATCTCTTTGCGTCTACGCCCGAAGCTGAAAGGCGAGGCTACAATGCGGGTCATTTCTCGTTTAATGTTCCAGGCGGCCGCTGCGAAACTTGTCAAGGTGATGGCACCGTGACAGTTGAGATGCAATTTCTCGCAGATGTTGAACTCGTGTGCGATGAATGCAAAGGTACGCGGTATAAATCGAGTGTTCTGGACATCAGGTATAAGGGTCTCAACATTCACGAGGTGCTGCAGTTGACAATCCGCGAGGCGCTCTCGTTTTTCGCAGGAACGCCTCGACTGGCAGCGCGGCTTAAAGTGCTCCAGGATGTCGGGCTGGGTTATCTCAGGCTCGGTCAATCGGCCACAACGCTGAGTGGCGGCGAAGCGCAACGTGTCAAACTCGCCGCGCATCTGGCCCAATCAACGTGCGAAGGCACGCTGTTCCTATTTGATGAGCCAACCACCGGCCTACATTTTGACGATATTGCCAAACTGCTCGAATCATTCGAGCGCTTAATCCGCAATGGAGGAAGCATTCTCCTCATCGAGCACAATCTCGATCTGATTCAAGCTGCTGATTGGATTATCGATTTAGGACCCGAGGGCGGGGAAGCCGGTGGCCGCATTGTCGCGCAGGGTACGCCGGAAGCCGTGGCCAACGTGCCGGAATCGCACACCGGCAAGTATTTGAAGCGGGTTCTTGCTCAAAGAGCAATCGCTTAGATGCAGTCGGTTCGCACACTACCGTCCGTTGACGAAGTGCTGCGCCAATTGAAACACCTTGACCGCTTGCCTCGCAAGCTGCTAGCGAACGAAGTTCGTGCTGAGCTAGCAGAACGGCGAAAAGCGCTGATCAACGGTGCTGACATCGGGGACATTCCAGTCGCGCAAGCGGTCGAGAATCGCATCGCTGCTCTTCTCAGGCCCTCTCTTCGACCGGTGATCAATGCATCGGGCGTGATCCTTCATACCAATTTAGGGCGAGCGCCCCTCGCTGATTTTGACCCGATTCCGCGATATTCAAATCTGGAATACGATCTCGAAACCGGACGGCGCGGCAAACGCGATGTGCATACAGCCCGCCTTCTCGAGCACCTGCTCGGACTCGCAGCGATCGTTGTCAACAATAACGCTGCGGCTGTTTACCTGGTCTTGAACGAGCTTGCCGCCAATCATGAAGTCATCGTTTCGCGCGGCGAGCTAATCGAGATCGGTGATGGATTTCGGATTCCGGAGATCATGACCCGCTCAGGCGCAATCTTGCGCGAAGTGGGAACCACGAATCGCACGCACGTGAATGATTACAGGGAGGCAATCAACGACCGCACACGGCTGATATTACGCGTGCATCCGTCGAATTTTCGCGTGACCGGTTTTACAGAACGCCCGGAGCTGAAAGATCTCGTGCAGTTAGGACGAGCTCATGACATCCCGGTTTACGAAGATCTGGGTAGCGGCTGTTTGGTCGATCTCCATACGCTAGGAATCGACGAGCCGCTCGTTTCCGACAGCCTGGCCGCCGGAGCCCACTTAGTTTCGTTCAGTTGCGACAAACTCCTTGGTGGTCCTCAGAGTGGAATCGTCGCAGGCGACGCGGAACTCGTTCACCGGGTCCGGCGCAATCCGATGTACCGGGCATTTCGCGTGGACAAGTTGATTGTCGAAGCTCTCGAAACGACACTCAGGCACGTGCTAAAGGGAAGCTGGCAGTCGATTCCAACGCTACAGATGATCTTCACGTCGGTTGAAGAAATCCACCAGCGCGCCGAACGCGTCTTGAGGAGGCTCGAAGGGCTGAATGCCGTGATTCGCGAGGATGAATCTGCGATAGGCGGTGGTTCTACACCGGATCAAGTGCTTACTACCTGGGTCGTCGAACTGGCGGTCCACAATCCAGTTGCTTTCGAGGGCAATTTGCGGCGGGCTTCAGTGCCGGTGATTGCGCGAATCGAACGCGACAAGATCATTTTGGATATGCGGACAGTTGCGGACCAGGAAGAAGAGTCGCTAGTGTCCGCTGTGCACGCGGCTATGCCTCGAGTCGCCACACAATCTGGCCGGCTACGATCGTAGCCACCGGTCCGCCTCTGAACTTATGTCTGTGAAATGGCGTGTTGCGGCTCTTTGATGGTGAGCGATTCACGTCGTATGTCCAGTCGCGCTCCAGATCAAAAATAGTGATATCCGCTGCCGCGCCCACGCGCAAAGTTCCCCGATCGAGCGACAGAATCTCTGCGGGCTTTTTACTGAACAGGCTAATCAGACGCGAGATGTCTATTTTGTCCGAATGGTACAGCCGCTCGAGCCCCAAACCCAGCGCAGTTTCCAGGCCGATGATGCCAAAAGGGCACCGCTCGAACTCTTGCATTTTTTCATCTCCAGGGTGAGGAGCATGGTCGGTTGCAATGGCATCAATGACCCCGTGTACAATTCCCTGCGTAATCGCTTCCAAGTCGCAGCGCTCCCGTAACGGCGGCTTCATTTTGAAATTGCTATCGTAGGGCCGCATTTCGGAATCGCACAGCGCGAAGTGATGCGGAGTTGCTTCACAGGTTACCGGCAGACCCCGGCGTTTGGCGAACGCCACCATTTCAACCGAATTTTTCGAAGAGACGTGCGCCACATGATAGCGAGCGCCGGTCAGTTCAGCCAGAAGAATATCTCGCGCGACCATGACGTCCTCTGAAGTGCGGGGTATACCGCGCAAGCCGAGACGAGTGGATTCGAGGCCTTCATGCATGAGCCCGCCAGCGCTCAGATCCAGATCCTCGCAGTGCTGGATAAGTGGAATGTTAAGCGCCTGCGCAAACTCCATAGCCCGCCGCAAAACTCGCGCGTTCATCACGGGCTTTCCGTCGTCCGAAATCGCGACAATACCAGCCTGCTTCATGGACGCAATCGCCGATAGTTCTTTGCCGGCGCTATTCTTTGTAATCGCGCCTATGGGGTACACATTCACGATTGCGGACCGGCGCGCCCGATCGATGATGTAGCTCGTGACCGTGGGTTTATCGTTTACCGGCTCGGTGTTCGGCATGCAGCAGATTGAGGTGAAGCCTCCCGCAGCAGCGGCCCGCGAGCCCGTTTCTATTGTTTCCGCATGTTCAAATCCAGGTTCCCGAAGATGAACGTGCATATCGATGAAACCCGGCGCGACGACTAGACCCGATGCGTCGAACTGCTCGCAGCCCACTGTTGAAATGCCATCCTCGATTTCAAGAATCACGTCGTCTTCAATGCCAACGTCGCAGACGCGATCCAACTCTTGAGACGGATCCACAACCCTACCGTTCTTGACGACGAGCTTACTCATTGCGTGAGAACTCGCTCGAGAACAGCCATTCGAATCGCCACCCCGTTCTCTACCTGGTTGAGAATAACCGAGCGCTGTGAATCGGCTACTTCGGAAGAGATTTCACGGCCCCGGTTAATGGGCCCCGGATGCATGACAATCAAATTTGGTTTCGCCAGTTCAATATGCTCCGGCCGCAAGCCGAAGAACTGAAAGTATTCATTCGTAGCAAATCCGGGCTCGTGTTGGCGCTCCAATTGTACGCGCAACATCATAATTACGTCGGCGTTCCGAATGGCTTCCTCCATATCGGTGGTCAGCTCGATAGCTGGCGCTAATTGGCCCATCTCGCGCGGGAGCAGGGAAGCGGGACCGCAGAGCACAACATGTACGCCGAATTTGGAGAGTAGAAAGATGTTGGATCGTGCGACGCGGCTGTGAGCGATGTCGCCAATAATGGCCACGCGCAAATTTTCGAGAGTTCCCAGGCGATCTCTAATTGTCAACGCATCTAGTAATGCCTGCGTTGGATGCTCGTGCGTTCCATCGCCCGCATTGACAATCGGCACCGGCAAATAGCGCGAAAGAAAATGTGGCGCACCCGATGCGGAATGGCGCATGACAATGGCATCGGGCCGCATTGCGCCGAGAGTGTTGAGTGTGTCAACCAAGGATTCGCCTTTCGAAACGCTTGAGCCGGAAGCTGTAATTGAAATCAGGTCGGCGCCTAACCGCTTAGCAGCGATTTCGAAGCTGGTTCTCGTGCGCGTGGATGCTTCGAAGAAAAGATTTACAATCGTTTGTCCGCGCAAGCTTTCAAATCGTTTGAAGGGCTCGCGAGGAGCGGGTTGAAAATCCTTGGAACGAGCCAAAATGGCTTCGATTTCGGGGCGCGTGAGGGATTCAATATCAAGCAGACCTCTCCGCATCCGTACCTGCTACTTCATGTCTTGGAAGACCGGGTCATCCACTTTTTCGACGAGCAAAACTCTTTCTTGACCATCCACTTCATTGAATTTCACTTCAATGATTTCCTTTGAGCTGGTTTGCACCAGGCGCCCGACATAGCGAGCCTCGATCGGCAATTCTCGATGACCACGATCAATTAGCACCAACAATTGAACGCGCGCCGGCCGCCCATGATCGAAGAGCGCGTCAAGCGCGGAACGGATGGTTCGACCCGTGTAAAGCACATCATCCATCAGAACGATATCTTTCCCTGCGACCGCAAAATCGATTTGCCTTGCCTGTATGACCGGCCGCTCGCCAACCGTCGAGAGATCGTCGCGGTACAAATTAATGTCTAGCATGCCTGTCGGAATCTTGCGTCCTTCGAGGCTCTCAATCTTGGCCGCGAGTCGCTGCGCGAGCGGGACGCCCCGGCGCTTTATCCCGATGAATGCGAGGCGCTCAACCTTAGCGGTTTTTTCCAGAATCTCGTGAGCGAGACGCACGAGTGTACGGTCGATTTCCGACGCACTCATGAGCTGCTTCTTCTCGCGGATTTGAGACATCAGCAGAGGTAACTATTGCTGTCACGTCAGGTTATCATGGCTGGGACGGCGAGCTAGTTGGCGGGGCGGTAGGTTTTGGCCGTGCGCTGGACTTGAGCTATTCTTTCAGTCGTCCGCGAATCCGTCGCGCAAGCTTTTCAATCTCTTCCGTCTTCTTGAGCGAGGAGACGGGAACCACATAGCTTCCCGCCTT
This sequence comes from Acidobacteriaceae bacterium, assembly GCA_019240405.1. GTDB lineage: Bacteria > Acidobacteriota > Terriglobia > Bryobacterales > Bryobacteraceae > Bog-105. The sequence continues at coordinate 46,789 of JAFAYL010000056.1, read as the reverse complement.
TTGCAATTCATCTTGAAGCTGTTCAGCTACGGTGATCAGCTCCTTGGTGTCTTTGAGAGCCTGCTCATGCGCCGCTTTGGCGATCGCGTCGTTTTGCGATTTGCCGTTGGGAAGTTTTCGATCCTCTTCGGGGCTAGGCGGAACCGGCAGTTGCCGGCTAGGGTTCTGCTGCTCCTGCCCTTTCGCGCGCAGTAACGGCGAAGCTATTAAAGACAGCAACGCGAAACGGCGCGTATCATCCATACGGTTGCTATCATAAGCCACTTATGAAGCCGCGAGACCAGGAGCTTCGCGACAAGCAAGTGAGGGTCGGCATCATAGGGCTTGGCAACGTGGGACTGGGCACGCTGCAGATTTTGATCGAGAACGCCCGCTCGATTGAAGAAAAGCTCGGATTTCCGCTTCAGGTGAATGCGGTCTGCAGTCGCAATCTTCAGCAAAAAACTCTACCGCCGCTCACTGATCACGTCGTTCGCACGACTAACTGGCGCGAGCTTGTTGGCCATCCTGACCTCGAGGTGATCGTCGAAGCTGTCGGGGGCATCGGTACTGCCGGACATATCGTGGAAGAGTCTCTGCGGGCCGGAAAGTCGGTCGTGACGGCGAATAAAGAACTCATCGCGCTACGCGGTCCCGAGTTGTGGGCACTTGCGAATCAGAATGGCACGAATTTGGCAATGGAGGCGAGCGTGGCCGGTGGAATTCCGATTCACTCTGTCTTGAGAGAAGGTATTGCGGGAGATCGCATCATCGAGCTGTATGGAATCCTGAACGGTACCAGTAATTTCATCCTGACTGAAATAGAAAAAAGCAATGCTGCTTTTGAATCGGTGCTTGCGGATGCGCAAAAATTGGGATATGCCGAGGCGGATGCCTCATCGGATATCGATGGACTTGACGCTCGTGCAAAGCTGACGATCTTGGCAGCGCTCGCTTTTGGAGAGAAGCTGACCGCGGCGGATGTTTTTACGGAGGGCATTCGCCGGTTGATGCCAATCGACTTTGAATATGCGCATCAACTCAAGCACACGATCCGTTTGCTCTGCGTTGCGCGACAGACCCCCGAAGGCTTGTTCCTTTCCGTCCGGCCAAGCTTGATTCCGCAGTCTGCGATTCTTGCTCAGGTCAAGGGAGCATATAACGCGATCTGGATCAGAGGCGCATACAGCGAGGATACGTTTTATTACGGGCGCGGCGCGGGTTCCAAGCCCACCGGCGTTGCCGTCGTGAGCGATCTGATGCGGGTCGCGCGAGAAATCAGATTCGGAAGCCACGCGCGCGTGAGCCCATTCGCGCATGAGCGGCTTGGCGAATATAAGCCGCTCTCCATTCGAACTCAGGAATCGCCGTACTATTTGCGGTTTCGTGTTGAAGATAAAGCCGGCATCATCGCAACGCTCGCAACCATCCTCGCCAAACACAATATCGGCATTGACGCCGTATTGCAGCTTCCCAGAGAAGATTGGCGGGATTTGCCTTTTGTTGTGACAACCGAGCCTGCAAAGGAACAAGCGATCCGCGACGCGATGGTCGAAATTCGTGATGCAGACTTTCTGGTCGATGCTCCACTCGCAATGCCGATGGAGCGCGGCTTCTGACGGCGCTCAGCGTTAGCCGTTAATGTGAATGTGCAACTTCGCGTTCGGCGAACGCGCTCGTTGTGTTTACGCGTACTACTTCGCGCTTATGGACGATGAGCTGACCTAAATTCAGATACTCAAGCCCGCTATTCTCGAACACGTTCATAGCGTCTTGGGCCGTATTCACGATGGGGAATCCGTGCAGGTTAAAGGAGGTATTGAGTAGCACCGCCCGCCCGGTCTGTTGTTCAAAAATCTGCAAGAGACGATAGTAGTCCGGATTCTGGTGGGCCTCAATTACTTGAGGCCGAGCTGTGAGGTCGGCGTTATGTACCGCCGCTATAAGCTCCCGAAAATTCTCTCGGGTGTCAAACGTCAGCATCATATACGGGCTAAGGAGATGCTTCGGGTTTACGAAATAGTCGTGCATTCTCTCACGACGAACGACGGGCGCGAATGGCATCCAGAAGTCGCGATTTTTCACCATACGGTTGATCACCCGGACCACGTCTTGGTTGCTAGGGTCGGCCAGAATTGAGCGATTCCCGAGCGCGCGGGCTCCGAATTCCATGCGGCCTTTACACCGCGCGAGCGGCTTGCCGGCTATGAGTATTCTCGCGACCTCTGCTTCAACATCATCGTGATAACGAACGTCGTGACCCCTCGACTCGGCTGCTTGCCGGCACGATTCATCACTCACATCACCGCCCAGATAAAAGTCAGTGATGGGTTCGATGCGCTCCGCGGCTTCTTTCCCGCCCTCGGCAATGTAGGCGAGATAAGCTGCGCCCATTGGCAAGGTTTCATCGCCGCAAGACGGAAAGACACCGATCGACTCGATATCAGGTTGCTCCATGAGCCGCTTATTGGCCTTAACATTCATGAATACGCCGCCCGCGCACAAGAGCCGGCCGACGCCGGTTGCTCGCACCGTGCTGTTCGCTAGCTTGAGAAGCAGTTCTTCGGTGAATTGTTGCAGCCCCGCACATACCAGATCGAATCGCTCGCCGCTGATCATGTCTCGAATTCGCCGTGTATAAAGAAAGCTCGGCTCCAGGGTGCGGCGTTTGAAGCGCATGCGGTCTTCGTCAACCGCCAACAGCTTGTGAAACGATTCCGCCACGCGCTGCGCGTGCTTGCGAGAGGCATACGGGGCCATCCCCATCAGCTTGTATTCGTGTTCCAGTGGCCGAAAACCCATCATGCCGGTGGTAATACCGTAAATCGTCCCGAGTGAATCTGTGAACGGCGTCCGGGCAATCCGTTCCAGGATTCCGTCCCGATTGATCCACACAGTGGCGCAATCCAGATCTCCAAAACCATCTACGGTCAAAACGACGTAGCTTGTTTGAGAATCGTCGCGCAGCCCATAGTAGGCAGAGGCGGCATGACACAAGTGGTGCTCATACTCGGAGTATTGATTTCGACCGAATCCAGCCCGCTCTAGATTGTTCATCCGCTCTGGAAGGCCGAGATGTGTACGCGTTTGGTAGTACGGATACCAAAGGGCTCGCCGAAGTGTCCCTGTAAGCGTTGCCTCCCGGCGGCTGGCCTTCATTTGGTCGTGAGAACGCAAGCCTGCTGGGGTGCTTCGGTGACTTGCGAACACGAGCTTCGCAATATCGCGTGGCTGGAGACCCGCGAAATCGAGACACGCCTGAATGGAAAGTGCAGGGAAGCAATTCGCATTCTTTTCACCCGTCAGCCGCTCTTCCTGGATGGCGTATGCAATCCTGCCGTCAGCCAAAAGGCAAGCCGAGGCATTGTGCCCATCATGAACGGCCAGAACGTAGACAGGTCGGTCCATCTTATTCAATTCCTATAATTTCCTTCGTACTTGAAAGTGGGCTAGTTGATGATCGCCGGTCGGTTGAATCCGCCTGTTTCGAACATCTTCGCGGACTACAAGATCACAATAACACTCAGGTAAGGGATCTTCAAACGCTTACTCCGTGAACAGGGTAAGTATGTCTACCGTCGTGAATAGTACGCCAGATTTGTCTGAAAAAGATTTCTCAGTTGTCGCGCTGCCCAGCCATCCGGCTACCGGGTTAGGCAACTTGCTGAACAAATTGCCGTGCTAGCATGCAAAAGGACCCGCCGTTACCTGGAGAGGTGGCTGAGTGGTCGAAAGCAGCGGTTTGCTAAACCGTCGTACGGGCCTAAACCTGTACCGAGGGTTCGAATCCCTCCCTCTCCGCCATAGTCGCAATCGCTACTCTGATGGATCGAGATTCGTTACACGCTGAGAATGCCAACAATCAGGGCGGGAATAAACTCGTCGGGTTGGTGCTCGTGACACTCAGCGCGCCGGGCGTTCTCCATCAACTCACGGGAGTCATCGTCAGGCACAGGGGCGATATTCGTTCCATTTCGATCATTGAGGATCAGGGAGGCGCTGCCAACATCTACCTCGAAGTAGACGTGCCGGGTGCTTCGGAAGCTCTAGTTTCCGATTTGCAGGGTCTCGATGTTGTCCGTTCTATCACGCGCGTGGAATCGATGCAAAAGATCTACGGGAAGCGAATCATCATCGTCGGGGGAGGAGCTCAGGTGGGCCAAGTCGCGCTTGGCGCAATTTCTGAAGCTGACCGGCACAACATCCGCGGTGAACGCATTTCAGTCGACACGATTCCGCTTGTGGGTGAACAAGCGCTCGCCGGAGCTGTTCGGGCCGTCTTGCGCCTGCCACGCGTTCGAGCGCTGGTAATGGCCGGCGCGCTAATGGGTGGCGATATCGAAGCGGCAGTGCGCGAAGTGCGCGACCAAGGGCTGCTGGTGATTAGTCTGAATATGGCCGGAAGCGTACCGGCCGCTTGTGACTTAGTGGTTACTGATCCTGTTCAAGCCGGCGTTATGGCCGTAATGGCAGTTGCCGACACAGCTAAATTCAGAATTGAACGCTTGAGCCGGCGAGAGTTCTGAAATACTACTCGCCCACCCTGTCCTCATGAAGAAACTGCTGGCTCTCAATCGCGGAGAAATTGCAATTCGCATCCTGAGAGCAGCGAACGAGCTCAGACTTCGCACAGTTGCGATCTATTCACAGGAAGACCGGCTCAGTCTGCACCGGTTCAAAGCCGATGAAGCGTATTTGATCGGAAAAGGAAAAGGCCCGGTTCAGGCGTATCTGGACGTGGACGGGATCCTCGCGCTCGCCCTCGAAAAAGAAGTTGACGCCATTCATCCGGGATATGGCTTTCTCGCTGAGAATCCTGCTCTTCCGCGCGCTTGTCAAAACGCTGGAATCACGTTCGTGGGACCAAGCGCTGAAATCCTGGAAAAATTAGGCGATAAAACTGCGGCGCGCAAACTCGCGGAGCGCGCGGGCGTACCCGTTGTCCCTGGAACTGAGAATCCGATTGATCCGAAGAGTGACGAGGCTCTCGACACCGGTGCACGAATTGGATTTCCACTCATGGTGAAAGCCGCGTTTGGTGGCGGCGGACGTGGTATGCGAGTCGTCAATTCAGCCGCTGAGTTTCGGTCGAACCTCGAAGAGGCGAGCGAAGAGGCAGACGCGGCATTCGGCAACAGTGCTGTGTTTCTGGAGCGATATGTACCGCACGCGAAGCACGTCGAGATTCAGATTATCGGGGACACTCACGGCAACATCCTTCATCTTTATGAGCGAGACTGTTCAGTCCAACGGCGGCACCAAAAAGTCATCGAGATTGCTCCCGCAATCGGGCTGCCCGATTCGGTGCGAAGAGTGCTGGCCGAAGCGGCGGTTGCTTTAGCGCGAGAGGTCAACTATTACAACGCCGGAACCGTCGAATTTTTGGTCAATGCGGATACTCACGAATGGTTTTTCATTGAGGTGAATCCACGGCTGCAAGTGGAGCACACGGTGACTGAGATGATCACCGGCATCGATATCGTTCGAACCCAGATTCTAATGGCGCAGGGGCGCAGCCTTCATGATGAGGAAGTTGCACTGCCTGCGCAACCGGAGATCCCTCTGCACGGCACAGCCCTGCAATGCCGGGTAACCACTGAAGATCCTGAAAAGAACTTTGCTCCGGACTACGGCAAGATTCGGACATATCGTTCGGCGGCAGGCTTCGGCATTCGTCTCGATGGCGGCTCGGCTTATAACGGCGCGGTCATCTCGCCGTATTACGATTCCCTGCTTGTGAAGGTTACCGCGTGGGGAGCGAATTTCAATCAGGCCTGCCAGCGCATGGATCGCGCCTTGCGCGAGTTCCGGATCCGCGGTGTAAAGACGAATATTCCTTTCTTAGAAAACGTAGTGAATCACGCCGACTTTCAAGCGGGTCAGGCGACAACTTCGTTTCTAGACGATACTCCCGAGTTATTCGAGTTTGCGCCGCGGCGCGATCGCGCAACAAAATTGCTCACCTATCTCGCCGAGGTGATCGTTAATGGAAATCCAGAGGTCATAGACAAACCGAGACCAGCGGTGATTCGCGAAGCCGTGGTGCCCCAGACGCATGCAGGCGAGCCGATTCACGGAACCCGCCAGTTGCTCGATCAGCTTGGACCAAGAGGCTTCGCGGATTGGACGCAAAAGCAATCCAGACTGTTGTTGACTGATACCACATTCCGCGATGCACATCAGTCGTTGATGGCAACGCGAGTGCGATCCTATGATCTTTTCCGTATCGCAGAGTTTGTCGCGAAGGAGTTGCCGCAACTATTCAGCCTCGAAATGTGGGGGGGCGCGACTTTCGATGTAGCGATGCGATTTCTGCTAGAGGACCCATGGAAGCGTTTGGAGGAGCTGCGGCAAAGAATCCCAAACATTTGCTTTCAAATGCTACTCAGGGCTTCGAATGCAGTCGGCTACACGGCTTATCCGGATAACGTTGTCGAGAAATTCGTAGAAGACGCAGCGCTGCACGGTATCGATATCTTCCGCATCTTCGATTCGCTCAACTGGATGCCCAATATGAAAGTTGCCGTTGAAGCTGTCTTGAAAACAGGCAGGCTCTGCGAGGCTGCAATTTGTTATAGCGGCGACATTCTGGACCCATCACGAGAAAAGTATTCGCTGAACTACTACGTACGGCTCGCCAAAGAATTGCAGCAAATGGGTACACACATTCTCGGCATTAAAGATATGGCTGGACTGCTGCGGCCATACGCGGCATTCAAGCTCGTGAAGACCCTTCGTGAAGAGATTGGTCTTCCAATTCATTTACATACCCATGACACGAGCGGGATCAATGCGGCGACGATTCTGAAAGCTTCCGAGGCGGGCGTTGAAGTGGCGGACGGAGCAATCTCCTCAATGAGCGGCGTCACGAGCCAGCCCAATTTGAACTCGGTCGTGGCCGCGCTGGCGCATACCGATCGCGACACTGGATTGAGTTTCGAAGCGCTGAATCGCTGCTCGGATTATTGGGAGACGGTGCGCACCTACTATCTACCCTTCGACAACGCGCCAAAATCCGGTAGCGCCGATGTTTACATTCACGAAATGCCGGGCGGGCAATACACCAACTTAAAGGAGCAAGCCGAGGCTATGGGATTAGGCGGCCGGTGGCCTGAAGTCGCTCGCGCATACGCGGAGGTAAACCGGGCATTTGGAGACATCATCAAGGTTACTCCGTCGAGCAAGGCCGTCGGCGATTTCGCTCTTTACCTGATCAGCCATGACATGACTGTCGCTGATGTGCAAAGGCTGCCGGTGAATCACAATCTGACTTTTCCGAACTCGGTGATCGATATGTTCATGGGTTCTCTGGGCGAGCCCGAAGGGGGCTGGCCCGCGAAGCTGCAGCAGGTCATTTTGCGAGGGCGCTCCCCGTATGAGGGGAGGCCCGGAGAGCGGCTCGAGCCCGCCGACCTAGAGGGCGCCGCCAAGAAATTGGCTGAGCAGACCGGCTCTACATCCGAGACCGACCTGATGAGCTATTTGATGTATCCGGACGTGTTTCTCAATTTCGCGGCCGCGCGGGCCCAATATGGCGAGCTCGAAGTTCTCCCGACACCTCAGTTTTTTTATGGCTTGCACGAAACCGAAGAAATGACAGTTGAGCTGGAGCCTGGAAAGACGCTCGTGATCCGCCTTTTGACGGTCGGAGAACTTAGGCCCGACGGGATGCGGACCGTATTTTTTGAGCTGAACGGCCAACCCCGCGAAGTGGAAATTCGCGACAAGTCATTCAAGCAAGTCATCGCGGCTCGCCGGAAGGCGGATCCGGCGAAAGCGGGCGAGGTTGGCGCTCCGATTCCCGGCGCGATTACGGTGCTGCACGTGAAAGACGGCCAGCAAGTCAGTCCGGGAGATCGCCTGTTGGTTATGGATGCGATGAAAATGCAGACCACCGTTCACGCGCCCATCGCTGGAATGGTGAAAGAAATTAGCGTGCGTCCCCGCGATACCGTTGAGGCCAGGGACATTCTCCTGACGATCGAATAGTGTTTCGGCAACGTTGCTGTCGCGGCATTCTAAAGAGTCCGTCCTGATACGCTAACACTGCGGAAGCCAAATTATTTAAAGCGAGGTATTAGCCCTGCACGTAGTGGCCGGAGTGGATGTTGGCGGAACGGCGATCAACTACACGTTTCTAACCGCGGAAGAGCAGTTCCTTATCGAGAGCTTGTGTGAGCATCCTGCGCGTGCCAGAGAGGGACCCGAGGTATGTCTTGCGCAAGTCGCAGATGGTTTCAGCATTGCCGCTGAAAAGGCTGGCGTTCCGCTCGAGGATGTCGTCATGGTTGGTCTTGACACTCCAGGACCTGCGAGCGCGACTGGGGTTCTAAGCGCGCGAGGTTCCACGAATTTTGTGCATCCGGATTGGGCGGGATTCGATATCCGGGAGAATCTTGCGAAAAAGCTTGCCAAGCCTGTGTTGTACCTGAATGATGGAAACGCGGGAGCGCTTTGGGGCCACTTTGTCCTTTTTGGATTCGATGCCAAGACTAGCTCTATATCGGCAATCATCGGGACTGGTCTGGGCGGCGGAGTCATCACAGAGGGAAACGTTGTAATTGGCCGTAAGGGATTCGGTGGAGAGCTGGGCCATGTGCTGATTCCGTACCAGAGTATTCGCGGGATCGATGGCATCGAGCCGGTATGTAATTGCGGCCGCATTGGAGACCTGGAATCGCTTTGCTCTTTGATCGCGATAGAGAAGTGCCTGCTCCCTTTTTTTCTCCGGCGGTTTCCGGACCACGAACTTGGGAAGCTCGGTGATCTTCGCCAAGCCTCGAAGCTGGTGCGAGGTTTGGCGGAGCGAGGAGATCCGATGTGTAAAGAGATCTTTCGTGTGCAGGCGCATGCGCTCGGGCTGCTGTTCGACGAAATGATCAATACTTTCGACCCGGATGCGCTGATTGTCGGCGGTGGCGCACTTGAAACTAAACCGGAATTTCAGGGCTGGTTCATCGATGAGATTCGCGCGGTGATGCCCAAGCAGCGTGTAGAGCAAGCCGATATTCCCATCCACGTGATGCCGAACGGTGACTGCGCGGGGGCGCGGGGAGCGGCTGTAGAAGCGTTAAAATTTGCGCGCAGTGGCGGATTAGCGTAGTCGTCCGGTGGTTACAGTAGGCCTTGAAGCGGGCCGAAGACAAGGCGTATACTGCTCTCAGCGTAAAACGATCCCATACTTCGCGGGAGGGCTGATGAGAGTTCTTGATCGGGTTTCTATGCTGCTCAAGCAAAAGGGGGGCGGTATATTTTCATTGCCTCCCGATGCGTCGGTCTATTCGGCGATCGAAATGATGGCCGACAAACGCGTCGGCGCTCTACTTGTGATTGATGGCGATCAATTGGTGGGCATTATCTCAGAGCGCGACTATGCGCGCAAAGTCATCCTGCAAGGCCGGTCTTCGAAGGACACGTTTGTCCGCGAGATCATGACTCCTTCGCCCATCACCATTCGTTGCGACACATCTGTCGAAGATGCAATGCGAACGATGACCGACAATCGGATCCGGCATCTCCCGGTGATCAATTCCGACGGAACAGTTGCAGGCGTTCTATCGATTGGCGATCTCGTGAACTGGATTGTGTCGGCCCAGGACGACACAATCGCGCACATGGAGCACTACATAGCAGGGGATTTATCCCATTAAACCTGGGCCGAAATTTCATCCCAGACCGGCGGTAATTGCGTTCCAGAGCGGCTGCGGATAAATCCCAAGAAAGATCAGAGCAATGGTCAACAAAACCAGCACAATTCGTGGTGTGAACGGAATCCGTTCTCTGATGAGCTCGCTTCCGGGTCGATCTGAATCGGTAAACATCGCGACGATGATGCGCAGGTAGTAAACCAATCCGATAGTGCTGCTGATGATGAGCACGATGACTAACGTCCATGCGGCGACAGATGCACCCGCCGCGAGCACGTAAAATTTCCCCAAGAAGCCCGCCGTGAGGGGAATCCCGGCGAGCGAAAGGATCATTGCGGTAAAGATCGACGCGAGCACGGGCTGACGCCAGAAAAGCCCGCGCACGTCGTCGAAGGTTTCAGTTTCGCGCGTTCCGTGTGAGAGCGCGAGCAATGACCCGAATGCTCCAACAATGGTGAGGATGTACGCTGCGAGATAATACGTCGCTGCCGATCTGCCCAGAGTCCCTCCCGCGATAACAGCCACAAGGAAATAGCCCATGTGGGCAATGGACGAATACGCAAGAAGCCGTTTGATGTTCGTCTGACGTAGTGCAAGAAGATTGCCAACCAGCATGGAAGCGATCGCGACGATTCCGAGGATTACGACCATGCTCTGATTAGCTCCGCCTTCAGCCGCGAACCAGCGCAATAGGAATGCAAAGACGCCGCCCTTCGAAGTAGTGGCTACGAACGCAGTCGCAGGGATCGGCGCTCCTTGATAGACGTCCGGCGTCCACAGATGGAACGGCACAACCGCGAGTTTGAAGCCGATTCCCGTGAAGAAAAGAACCATTCCGCCGAGATAAATAAAACGCGATTGTGCGTCCGGGGCGACTGATGCGATCTGGCTGAAGTCCATCGTGCCTTGGACGATATAGATTAGCGCGAGCCCGAACAGCAGAAACGCCGAGGAGGAGGCAGCTAGGACCAGGTATTTCAGTCCCGCTTCGAGCGGAAGCGCCTCAATTCGCGGATACGAGACGAGCGCGTATAGCGAGACACTCAATAACTCTAATCCGAGAAAGAAGGAAACCATATGGCTGCTTGCTGCCAAGACCATCGAACCCACGGTGGCGAAAACGAGCAGCAGATAGAACTCTTCCTTGTGCTCGGACCGGTCTTCGAGATACCGGAAGGAAAGCAGGATTATGGCGGCGCTCGCCGCAAGTACCAATCCCATATAAACCAGCGCATGGCGATCGATGATTAAGAGTGAGCCAATCCGAACGGGTGCGCCGGAGGATGCAGGCCAGAGACTCACGAACGAGAGAGCGAATCCTGCAAACGAAATAATGGCCACCGCACGGTGATCGCGCTTGATAGCGATGGCGATCATAATGGCGACTGAGGTCGCCGAAAGAACGAGCAGCGGGAGAGAGGCGGTCACTATAGATTCGGTCATCGACTGCTCGCTCCATCCGGAGAGATGCTCGCTGACGCGATTGTTTGCGAAGCTGTCGTCGAGGTCTGAAACATTCGAATAAAGGATTGAGGATACAGGCCTAGCCAGAGAAGGCAAGCCATCATCGAGCCGATGATCACCCACTCGCGCGCAAAGAGATCGTGCAGCCGCCAGTTGTGGCGATTGGGTCCTTGAAACACTTGGGATGTCACTTTCAAACCGTACAGGGTGGCTGCAATGATTCCCAAAGTCGCGATTGCTGTAAGCGGAACGCTTGCGCGATAAGCCCCGAATAGCACCAGAAATTCGCCTATAAAGTCGCCCAAGCCTGGAAGCCCGACGGAGGCCATCACGAAAAACACGCCAGCGCCGCTCAAAGCCGGCATAGTCTCCCACAGTCCGCCCATTCGGGCAATCTGCCGGGTGTGCATCCGATGCTGAAGGGCCCCCGCAAGGATGAATAGCGCGCCCGTGCTTATACCGTGGCTGATCATCGTCATGAATGCGCCCGTCAAGGCAATATCATTTCCTGCAAAGATTCCGATCAGCACAAAGCCCATGTGGCTCACACTTGTGTACGCAACTAAGCGCTTGAGATCTGGTTGCGTGAGCGCCATGAAAGCACCGTAGAGAACGCCTACCACGCCGAGAGTCATCATCACTGGCGCGAGCTCGTGTGACGACGTGGGGAAGAACGGAAGAACGAAACGAATCAGGCCATAAGCCCCGGTCTTCAGCAGCAGTCCAGCTAAAACTACACTGCCCGCGGTCGGCGCCTCTGTGTGAGCGTCGGGAAGCCAGGTATGAACGGGAACTGCCGGTAATTTAACAGCGAATGCCGCAAAGAAGCCCAGCATTAATAGACGCGCCATTCCCGAAGAAAGAGGAGTGTTCATCAGCGAGTCATAATCGAAGCTAAGAACTCCACTGCTTCGCTGATGGAGGATCGCCAGCGTGATGATCGCCGCAAGCATTAAGAGGCCGCTGAGCTGGGTAAAGAGGAAGAATTTGATTGCTGCGTAGATTCGCCGCTCGTGGCCCCAAATGCCGATTAAGAAGTACATGGGGACCAACATTAATTCCCAGAAGAGATAGAACAGGAACAGATCGAGCGAGAGGAACACGCCGGTGATCCCAGCTAACACCCACAGCAGATTGAAGTGAAAGAATCCAATTCGATCTTGGATTTCGGTCCATGAAGCAAGAACCGACATCAGTCCCAAGAAGAAAGTCAGCGCAAGCAGGATCAAGCTGAGACCGTCGACTGCGAGATGAAATCGAATCCCGAACTGGGGTATCCAGTCCTGATTGCATTCGTACAGCCATCGCGATTGCGGCGCGCTGCTCCAGAGGACCACCGTGAGGAGCAGATCAATTCCCACTGCAGCCATTGCGATCCACCGCGAAGCATCGCGGTGCCAGCGAGCGGCGAGCAATGAAGCGATGCCGCCGGTTAGAGGAAGGAGAATCAGGCAAACGAGGATCATGTCAGCCCCACAGAATTAACGAGCCTAGAAGCGCGACGGCAAACAGCACTATGAACCCGGCGGCCACTCCGGTGGCGTACCATCGCACGCGCCCATTCTGCGCGTGCCGTAGACCGCGCGAGCCGAGATCCGCAAGTTTCGCTATGCCCGTGTAGATGTGATCGATAACATCGGATGAGCTTCTGCGCGCGACAAATTGGAAAGGCGTCACAAAGAGGATTTCGTAAAGCTTGTCGAAGCCAAATCCCGAGTACCAGAGCCGGAGTAACAGGTCTTCGCGCGGCGCTGCTGTCCTGGCCCGCCACGGTCCGTAGATCAAATAAGCGAAAGCAAGTCCAATCGCGAAAGCCGCACTGGCGCAGATCGCCGTGATTACTTCTGTGATCGGACCGATGTGAACTTCATTCAGCGGCGGCAATATGCTGTTCAAGAAATTCGATAATGCGGGCACTCCGCCAAAGTCCGGAGGTGTATCGACATATCCGCCAATTATGGAGAAAACGCATAGGACAACCAGCGGAATGGCGGCCACTGGGCCAGGCTTGTAGGCGAGGTCTTCCTTCTCGGGGCCAAAAAATACAAGAAGGATCATTCTGTATGTATAAAAGGAGGTGAGCGCGGCCCCGAAGAGGCCAATAATCCAAAACCAACCGTTCCCGTTTGGTCCCGCCCAGGCCTGCCACAGAATCAGGTCTTTGCTGAAGAAGCCGGCCGTGATTAAGGGTAGGCCAGCGAGCGCAGATCCGCCAATAACGAATGACCAAAATGCCACCGGCAGTTCGAACCGGAGACCTCCCATATGAAACATGTCCTGATCGTGGTGCATGGCCTGAATGACTACTCCCGCAGCAAGAAACAGCAGCGCTTTGAAAAAAGCGTGTGTCATCAGGTGAAAAATGGCCGCGGACCACGCGCCAAGACCAAGAGCCAGAAACATGTAACCGATTTGGCTCATGGTTGAATAGGCAAGCACGCGTTTCAGATCACGTTGGGCCATCGCACTGAACGCCGAAAGCAGCATCGTGGTCGCACCGATCAGCGCCACAGCGAACTGCACGGGCGGCGCAAGAGTAAACAGCGCGCTCGTGCGCGCGATCAGGTAGACGCCCGCCGTGACCATAGTTGCCGCATGAATTAGCGCACTCGTTGGTGTAGGGCCGGCCATTGCATCGGGCAGCCAGGTTTGCAGCGGTAATTGCGCCGATTTGCCCACGGCTCCCCCGAGCAGCAGAGCCGCGGTCGCGATTGCAATAGCGCTGCCCGCAGACCATTGCGCAGTTGCGCGATGCATCGCTTCCTGAATGTCCAAGGTTCCCAATTGAGTGGCTATCAGAAACAAGCCAATCGCCATGGCTGTATCACCGATACGGGTAACGAGAAACGCCTTATTCGCAGCGCGCACATTCGCGGGATCTCGATACCAAAAACCGATGAGCAGAAAACTGCAGAGCCCGACGCCTTCCCAACCCAGATACAGCAGCAAAAGATTGTTCGCCAGCACAAGCGTGAGCATTGCAGCGACAAAGAGGTTCATATAGGCGAAGAATCTGGAGAACCCATCGTCATCGCGCATGTACTCGACTGAATACAGGTGGATGAGGAAGCCGACGAAAGTGACGACAAGCACCATGACCAATGCAACGGGGTCAAAATACAGGCCGAGTCCGGGACGAAACCCGCCGACGCTCATCCAGGTCCACAGATGCTGAGTTGTCGCATTGCCGGGTGGGGTTGATACGAGGAATTCCACCGCCGCGAGAATCGCAACCAGGGCTGAAATACCAATTGATCCGGCGCCCAGGCAACCCGCAGCCCGTCGCGAAAGACGCGAGCCGAATAGTGCGAGTACCGCAGCGCTCGCAAACGGAATCGCCGGAATCAACCAGAGCAGACTCAGCACTTAGCCCCGCATTTCGCTAGCCGCGTCGGAATCGAGCGTCGGCTGCGTTCTATGAAATTGGAGGAAGAGCGCGAGGCCGACAGACACTTCGGCTGCCGCCATCGCGAGGATAAACAGGAACATGATCTGCCCGTCGACGCGTCCCCACTTGTAGCTTCCGGCCACAAACGCGAGACCGCTCGCATTCAGCATGACCTCAATCGACATCAGCGTGAAGATGAGATTACGCCGTGTAAGAAGTCCGACCAGACCCACTGCGAACAAGATCACCGCTAGACCCAATACGTGTTCCAACGGTACCGGCATCGTTCCGTTCCTCCTCTCTTGAAGTGCGCCTCCCGAGGTGATAGGCGCCCACCAGACCAGATGTCAAAAGCAGAGACGCGAGCTCCACTCCGATTGCATAAGGTCCAAAAAGCGAAATTCCGATTTCTTTCGCTGAAACGACGTGCATGGGACCGGGTGGGGCTGAAGCGTGCGCGGCCACATAGATCAACTCTGCGATAAGAACTACGCCGAGAGCAGAAGGCCAACCCCAGACGCCTGGTTTAAGGGACGCTGTTTCCACTTCCGTCGCGTGCTCGCCGATATTCAGCATCATCACTACAAAAAGAAAAAGCACCATGATAGCGCCTGCGTAGATGATCAGCTCGAGCGCGGCGAGGAAAGGCGCGCCAATGACAAAAAAATCGATTGCGACACCGAGCAGCGAAACAATTAGATACAGCAGCGCGTGCACGGCGTGGCGTCGGGTAATCGCAATGATCGTCGCGAGAACTGCGATGGCCGAAGCTATATAGAATGCGATCAGCATTGTTGTTCGTTCAAGGTAACAGGCTATGCAGATCTACGGGCGCGGCCTCGTTCTCTGCTTGGCCTTTGTCCTTGCCGCCTATCGCGACGCCTGCGACTCTCCAGAAGTTGTAGTCGGGATATTTTCCGGGACCGTCGACCATAAGATCTTTCTTTTCGTAGACAAGATTCTGCCGGTTGTATTCGCCCATCTCAAAATCGGGCGTCAGTTGAATAGCGTAGGTAGGACACGCCTCTTCGCAGTAACCGCAGAAGATGCACCGCGAGAAATTGATGCGGAAGAATTCCGGATAACGTCGGCCGGTTTCGTCTTCCGTAGCTTGCAACGAAATGCAATCTACCGGGCAGGCGACGGCACACAGATTGCATGCCACACATCTTTCGCCGCCGTCGGGATCGCGCGTCAAAATGATTCGGCCGCGGTAGCGCGGCGCTAGATACGGCTTCTCTTCCGGATATTGAACCGTTACGCGCTTGTGAAAGCCATGCCGGAAAACTTCCCATAATGAGCGCACGAGACTTAGCATCAGCAATTTCTCCGGTTCACGATAGAGCGAGCACCACGGCTCCAGTTACAAGCAAATTTAGAAGCGCAAGAGGAAGCAAATATTTCCAGCCCCAAGACATGAGTTGATCGAAACGCGGTCTCGGCAGGCCAGCCCGCATCAATATAAAAAGGCAGATGAAAGTCATCGTCTTGATAGCGAGCCAAAGTCCCGGTGGCAGCACTGGCCCCAGCCAGCCTCCGAAATAAAGAAGCGAAATCGCGACTGAGATGAGGATCACGCCAATGTACTCGCCAACGAAAAACATGCCGAACTTCATGCCCGAATACTCGGAATGGAAGCCCGCCACCAGTTCGCTCTCTGCTTCCGCAAGATCGAACGGCAAGCGGCGCGTTTCGGCGACACCCGCGATGAGAAAGAGCACAAAGCCGGGGAACTGCGGAATCACGAACCACACCTTTCGCTGCGCCTCGACGATATCTGTCAGGCGAAACGAACCTGCCAGAATGACGACGCCGAGAAGCGAAAGTCCCATGAAGACTTCGTAACTTAACATTTGCGCAGATGCCCGGATACCGCCAAGCAGTGAATACTTATTGTTGGATGCCCAACCTGCGAGCACTACGCTATACACGCCGAGGGACGACATAGCCAGCAAAAACAGCACTCCAATGTTCAGATCTGCTACGACGAATCCGGGCGCAAGCGGTATGACAGCAAACGAAAGAATTGCAGTCGCGACGATAATTCCCGGCGCAAGAATGAACACGCCCTTATCTGCGAACGGCGGAATCCAGTCTTCTTTTAAAAAGAGCTTTACCGAATCTGCCAGCACCTGTCCCAGTCCGAACGGCCCGACGCGATTCGGTCCATAGCGGTCTTGCCACAGCGCAAGCAAGCGACGCTCGACCCAAATGAGGCCGGCTGCAAGGTTCAGCACTATAAACAAAACCACCGCAATGATTAGCAGCGGATAGAGATTGATCACTTCGTGACTCCTTGCATGGCGGAGGCTGGCGCCAATTTTCCGAACGCGGGTAACGTCAGACCAGCAACTCCGGGCAGGCCGATAGGAATCAGCACGACGCCTCGCGGGACGTCCGGCCGCGCAGAGACCGGCAATTCGTGGATGGAATCACTAACGCTTAGCTTGATCAAGTTGCCTGAGCTGACGCCGAGTTGATCGGCATCCATTGTGTTAACCGCTATGTAGGGACTTGGAGCGAGTTCCGCAATAGCCGGCGCTCGCTGGCTCAGTTCCTCAGAGCCAAAAATGTGAAAACAAGGCAACAGTAACCAAGAGTCAGGATTAGGCTCGAAAGCACTCGGGATTCCGGCGAAATTCCACCCACCGCGTTCTTCAGGCTCGATCAGGCGAACTCCCGGATCGCCTCCGAGCAACGGCCCTCCTATTTCACTCTGAAACTTATTCACCGACTGAATGGAGTTCCATCCCGGCGCCCAGAAGAACGGGTTGAGCGGCGGTGGCGGAGGCTGCGGTCCCGATTCCATCGAAAAAGCCAGAGCTGAATCCGGATCTTGCGGCGGTTTAGGTTCGTGGACCGAAATATTCGCTAGCATCGAGGTGCGGCCGCTGTAGCGGCTAGGCTCGCGCGCCACTTTTCCGAACTCGCTGCGAGAAGGGGCGGCTAGCCCGATATCCGCGAGTTCCGGGATCTCGAGCGCGATTGCGCTGACGATGTCATCGAGCGTGCGCCAACCTCGTTTGTCCGGATGAATCTCTGGAACGAAATCGGCATCCAGCCATCTCCAGCTCGCCCGCATTTCGCCGCTCGGAACCAATGCTTGGAAGAAGCGCTGCGCCCGTCCTTCGTAGTTCACAAGCGTGCCATCGGTTTCAGCGAACGTTCCTGCGGGCAAAACGAGTTCGGCCTTTTCGGTTGTCTGATTTTTCAGGTGATCTATCGCAATTACATGACGCGCTCTATTGAAGAACGCCTCAACATCCTCTTTCGAAGCTCGTCGATATAGATCATTTTCGACAACGATGATCGTATCGGCTTGCCCGTCTCGCACGGCTTGAAACGCTTCCGAAAGTGAGC
This sequence comes from Acidobacteriaceae bacterium, assembly GCA_019240405.1. Lineage (GTDB taxonomy): Bacteria > Acidobacteriota > Terriglobia > Bryobacterales > Bryobacteraceae > Bog-105. Next base: position 28,951 of record JAFAYL010000056.1, on the reverse strand, counting down.
GCGGCTTCATCAATCGAAGCCCGACGGTGTTGCATTCAGGAAAACAAAAGGCCAGCTTGGCTGGCTTTCCGATTTGACTGAGTGCATGTGAGACCTGCGCCGCTGCATTAAGAACCGCTGCGCTACGGCAACTTGTCCCTGAGACCACCAGTGGGGAAGAAGCAGAGCCCAGCACTTCGGCGATTCGATTAGCAAATGTGGATAATTCACTTGAAAGACCGGGAAGCGGAGGTCCGCCTTGAATCGCCCGCGCGATCGCGAACCCCAATCGAGCAAGATCGTCAGGCGCGGCTCGTATTACTTCGGTCGCAATCTCATCAAGTTTTGTTGCGTAAGGCGCAGCAACGAAGAACGGCCCCTTCTCGTTTTGAACCAGTTCACGAACCGGGTGGTCCAGCCAAAGCGGGATGTTCAATTTTTTGGCTGTTTGAATCGGCTGCTGGCGTACCGACTGGCGCAAGCGCAGAGCCATCACGGGTGCAACGTTCGTTACATCCTCGCCCAACACGAGTACCGCGTCGCAATGTTCAACATCATCTAAAGAGGCCGAGGTCGCCGGGCCATTTCGCATGAGGTCCAAAGCTGTCAACGTTGCGGACCACTCGTTTTCCGCGACGCCGGCATAGAAGTGATCTGGGCCTACAAGCTGCCGCAGAGCGAAATTACTTTCGAGTGACGCCCGAGGCGATCCAATTCCGATGCAGCGAGTCTCGCGAACCAGCGTTTCGAGCTTTGACACGGCGGCGGCCAATGAATCGCTCGGTTCGCCATTCACCAGACAGTCACGAATTCGATCGCCGCTGTTGACAAACTCATATCCGAAGCGCCCGCGATCGCACAAGAAATACCCATTGACTTGATGGTTGTAGCGGTTGATTACGCGACGTAACGAGCCGTAACGCTCGCCAACGCTAATGTTGCAGCCGACTGCGCAGTGAACACACACAGACGGCGCCATTTGCAGGTCCCATTTCCTGGTGTAGTGCCGTTTCAGGGTCGCGTCCGTAAATACGCCTGTTGGACAGATCTCGACAAGATTTCCCGCAAACTCGTTTTCAAGAACTCCGTCTTCGAATCTGCCGAAGTAGACTACGTCGCGCAGTCGAAACGCATTCAGATCGTGGCCTCCGGCGTAATCGCGGTAGTACCGGACGCAACGCTGGCACTGGATGCACCGGTTCATCTCATGATTGATCAGTGGCCCGAGATACTGATTCCGGAACGTTCGCTTGCTGAAGCGGTAATGCCGCGCGCAATGTCCCGTCATTACAGTCATATCCTGCAAATGGCACTCGCCGCCTTCATCACACACTGGACAATCGTGCGGGTGATTCTGCATAAGTCCCTGAATCACCGCAGCACGAAATTCAACCGTTTCGGGATCTTTGATCGATACTCGCGTGCCATCCGCCGCAGGCGTCATGCAGGCCATAATGATTTTGCCCGCCTTGTCCTGCTCGTTGCGGAACTGCTTGATCGCGCACTGCCGGCATGCACCTACCGATCCGAGCGCGGGATGCCAGCAGAAGTATGGCACGTCGTATCCCAAAGACAAAAGCACGTGAAGTAGATTTTGCGAGCCGTCCGCCTCTCGCGCTTCGTTCTCGATGTAGATCGTTGCCAACGTTATCTCCAGGGACAGCGCTTTTCCTCAATATGACGGCGGAAATCGTCGCCGAAATACTTCAGAGCGCTTTGTAACGGCTCAACGGCTCCTGGAGCAAAGGCGCAAAAAGTGCTTCCAGGCGCGAGAAATCTTGTCTGAAAGCTCAGCGTCTCGAGGTCTTTTTCTTCACCCGTGCCCGCCTCCATGCTGGCGAGAATTTTTTCCGTCCAGGCCAGACCGCTCCAGCACGGCGTGCACCACCCGCACGATTCCTGAGCGAAGAAGTGCTCGAGATTCCAGACCATCCCTACTGGACACGTTTTGTCATCGAGAACCACCATGGTGCCTGTTCCCAACCGGCTACCCGCCTTCTGCACTTGCGTGTAATCCATTGGCACGTCCAAGTGCTCTTGAACGAGAAAATCCGTTGAGGCCCCGCCGGGCAAAAGACCTCGGAACGTAAGTCCATCGCGCATACCGCCCGCGTGCTCTTCGAGAATCTCCCGCATGGTTGTGCCGAGCGGGAGTTCCCAAAGGCCCGGCCGATTAACTTTTCCGCTCACACCGTAAAGTTTCGTTCCCCCATCTTCCGTCAGGCTCTGGTCTCGGAACCACTCAGGCCCACGATTCACGATGTGCTGGACATTGCAGAGCGTCTCGACATTCTGGACGATAGTAGGTTTTCCGAACAAGCCGGAAACCTGAGGGAAGGGAGGTTTGGTGCGCGGATGCGCTCGCTTGCCCTCGAGAGCGTTCAACAAAGCAGTTTCTTCTCCGCAGATGTAGCGGCCCGCGCTCACGTGCAGATACAGCTCGAAGCTGTAGCCGGAACCTAAAATGTTTTGACCGATATAGCCGCGTTCTCTTGCTTCGGCGAGCGCGACGCTTAGCCGCTCAGCCGAGATCCGATATTCTCCGCGCAGGAAAATGTAGCCTATATCAGCTTGAATCGCGTACCCCGACACTGCCATTCCTTCAATTAACTGATGCGGATCGCCCTCCATGAGGACGCGATCCTTAAATGTGCCGGGTTCCATCTCGTCCGCATTCGCGACCAGGTATTTCGGCCGTGGCGCATCTGCTCCCATCGGAACGAAACTCCATTTCATTCCGGTTGGAAACCCTGCTCCTCCGCGCCCTCGAAGATTCGACTGCTTAACCAGTTCGGTGACATCGTTGGGCTGGAGCTGCAGCGCTTTGCGGAGACCCTGATACCCGCCCGCTTGCTCGTATGCGCTGATATCGACTGCTTCGCCGTCGGGCCGAAGATTGCTCGTGAGCGGTCGCTCTCTCATCGGGTTACTTGTAGGCCTCTAGAATTCCGCCGATGCGATGCTCGTCTACATTGGTGTGTAGATTGTTATCGATCATTAGGGCGGGTGCGCGATCGCAGGCTCCCAGACAAACAATGGGCAGCAAGGTAAACCGCCCGTCGGCCGTGGATCCGCCGAGCGTCGTGCCCAATCTGGTGCATAACTGATCACGCACCCGTTCGCAGCCCATAATCCAGCAGCTCACGCTGTCGCAGATTAGGACCACATGCCGCGCTACCGGCTTGCGCCGGATGAGATTATAAAACGTAGCGACGCCGTCCAGATCGGCTGTCGACATTTCGAGCATCTCTGCGATATCCCGAATTGCATCATCAGAAACCCAGCCGCGGTGGCGCTGCACAATTAGCATCGCGTCGATACACACTGCCTGCTTGCACGGGTAATGCGCCAGCTCCTCGCCGATTTCCTTCTGCTCTTCAGCCGTCAGCAAAACTCTTCTCCGCCTCTCCTCACCGATCAATATCCGCCAGCACGAAATCTAGACTTCCGAGAATCGCCAGTAGATCCGGGATCATCAGACCGCGGACCAGCAGCGGCAACATCTGCATGTGTGCAAATGATGGCGTGCGGATGCGTGTTCGATAGGACCCGTTTCCACCATCGCTGACCAGGTAGTAACCATTGTTCCCTTTAGTCGCTTCAATTGCCGCGAAGGCTTCGCCCGCCGGCACCACAGGCCCCCAGCTCACACCCAAGAAATGATCGATCAGCGTCTCAATATCGTGCATCGTCCGCGCTTTCGGCGGAGGCGTCGTCAGCGGATGCTCGGCGTTGCACGGTCCTCCGGGCATCTGGTCTACGCATTGCCGGATGATCCGCAAGCTTTGCCGCATTTCTTCGACGTGCACGATCGCGCGGTCGTAGCAATCGCCGGTCTTGCCCGTTGGTATGTCGAATTCGAGTTGGTCGTAACACGCATAAGGCTGCTTTTTGCGAACATCCCATTCGAATCCGCAGGCGCGGAGATTCGGTCCGGTCATACTCCACTCCATGGCTTCATCAATGGTGCACCCGCCCACTCCCTTGGTGCGCGCCTGGAATAGGAGGTTCTGCATGATGGTGCGGTCGTATTCATCCAAGCGAGCCGGAAGATAGTTCACGAAATCTCGAAACATTGCGTCCCAACCGCGCGGCAGATCTTGCGCTACACCGCCAATCCGGAACCAGTTGGGATGCATGCGCGCTCCGCAAACAGCTTCAATGATCGAGAACGCTTTTTCACGATCGTTGAACGTGTAAAAGACCGGCGACATCTGGCCAACATCCTGGGCGAATGTGCCGTACCAAACCAGGTGGCTGATGATACGAAACAACTCCGCCGTCATCACGCGAATCATCTGGCCTCGCGGCGGCACTGTAATTCCCGCGAGCTTTTCGAAAGACGTGAGATAGGCGAGATTGTTCATGACACCGCCGAGATAATCGATCCGATCGGTGTACGGAATGTAAGTATGCCAGGTCTGGCGCTCGCCCATTTTCTCCGCGCCCCGATGGTGAAATCCGATGTCGGGAACAGCGTTGACAATCTCTTCGCCATCCAGCTCCAACACGATCCTCAGGACGCCGTGAGTTCCGGGATGCTGAGGGCCAACATTCAAAAACAAAAAATCGGTATCCTCCCGCCCTCGCGCCATGCCCCATTCCTCGGGCCGGAAGCGCAACGCTTCTTGTTCGGCGTCCAACTTTTCGTCAGGCAAGACGAACGGACCCATTTCTGTCGCACGCGCCGGATGATCTTTCCGCAAAGGATGTCCTTGCCAGGACCGCGGCATAAGAATACGCGTCAAATGAGGATGCCCTTCGAAAGCGATTCCGAACATGTCCCACACTTCACGTTCGTACCAATTGGCAGCGGGAAAAATGTCAACGATCGACGGCACTGAGGGGTGTTTTATGTCGAGCGGAACTTTGAGCCGCACGTAATCATTGCGCTCGTAGGAAAACAAGTGATAAACGACTGTAAAATCGCCCGCCGAGCGACCGTTTCTATTCCGCCGGGCCCGCTCATCGATCGCAGTCAGGTCGTAGAACACTTTGAACGGTCGCGGAACAGATTCTCGAAGCCTGCGCACAACTTCGTGAATCTCGTTCGGAGCCAACCAAAATGTCGGGATACCGTCTCGGGTTATTTCCGACTTGGCCTCTGCTCCGAGTTCAACCGCTAACTCTTCATTCGAGACGAGCGCAGGTTGCATAGAGTGCTAAACCTGATCCGGCGTTCGAAGCACGGTGAGCTTTTGCCGCTCGGTTCGCTTCAGATCGCGCATCGAGGGCATGTGAGCTTTCTCTACGCCTTGCGGGCCGACTACCCAACTGAGCGGCCGCTTTTCTTGTCCGACGGCGTCGCGAAGCAATACGAGTCCCTCTAAAAAGGCGTCGGGTCGCGGCGGGCAACCCGGCACATAAACGTCGACGGGCAAGAATTTATCCACGCCTTGAACCACGCTGTATATGTCGTACATTCCTCCGGAATTCGCGCATGATCCCATGGAGATCACCCATCGCGGCTCCATCATCTGTTCATAGAGCCGGCGAATGACGGGCGCCATTTTGATGAAAACGGTTCCAGCGACCACCATAAGATCCGCTTCCCTCGGTGTGCCGCGGATCACTTCCGCTCCGAAGCGAGAAATGTCATATTTACTAGTGATGCTCGTCGCCATCTCGACGAAACAACAAGAGAGTCCGAAATGAAAAGGCCAAATAGAGTTCTTGCGGCTCCACGCAACCAGGTCTTCGAGTCGCGAGAGAATCAGGCTTCGGCGAACAGCGGTCTCGACGTGATTATGGCAAGGTTCGCCGGGCGGCGCGGCCACTTTGGTTACTGAATAACGCATCCAGGATGTCCCTTCAACTTGGCCTCTTGAAGCGGCCAGAGGCCCAATCGAGAGCTCCTACTCGCCAGAGATAGCCAAGTGCGATCAGCAAAATCAAAATGAAAATAGACACTTCCGCATAGCCGGTCCAACCGGTTTCCCGGACCGCTACTGCCCAAGCAAAAATGAAAATCGCTTCGAGATCGAAGATCACAAAAAACATCGCGACCAGATAAAATTTCGCGGAAAGCCGAACGCGGGCAGAGCCTTCCGACAAAATCCCCGATTCATATGGCGAGTCGGTGGAGCGGTCGTGATGCCGCTGTCCCAGCACGTAGGACAGCCCCAACATCGCTCCAACAAGTAGCGCGACCAGGGCTACATAAACGCCCAATGGCCAGAGGTCCACGGTTCCTCAGCCTCCAGAGCGGCGCAAAAGCGCAGCGCCTTCGAGGAAGTATGCACTGCTTTCAATCAAATTTCAAGTATATTTGACCGGTGCTTGAGTTCCAACTTGTACTCCAGAGGCTGCCCGGTTGCTGCGGTGCTGTTCGAGCCGCCGAACTCATCGTGCCTAAACCTCTCCATCTTTGTTATCCTCGAAAGTTACGGAACAGTTGAGGTTTTCGCATGTCAGGACATAGTAAGTGGGCGACGATCAAACACAAAAAAGCCGCTCTTGACGCGAAGCGCGGAAAGACGTTCACGCGTTTGATCAAGGAAATTACAATTGCCGCGCGCAACGGCGGGGATCCTGATGCGAATCCGCGGCTGCGCACCGCGATTTTGGCTGCCAAAGCGGAAAGCATGCCGGCCGATAACATTAAACGGGCCATCATGCGCGGTACCGGCGAGCTCGAAGGCGGACAGATTGACGAAATTCAGTTCGAAGGCTACGGACCCGGTGGTGCTGCGGTTCTGGTAAATGTCGCTACTGACAATCGCAATCGGACGGTTAGCGAAATTCGCCACCTGTTTTCGAAAAACGGCGGGAATCTCGGCGAACAAGGCAGCGTTTCCTGGATGTTTGAACGCAAGAGCCAGATTTTTGTCGATGCTGAAAAGGCGAGCGAAGACCAATTAATGGGCATAGTGCTCGATGCGGGAGCCGATGACATCCGCGATCACGGCGGTGCCTTCGAGATTCTCTCTCCGCCCGAGGCCCACGAAGCTGTTTTGCAAGCTCTCGAAAAGTCGCGTATTCCGACTGAAACAGCCGAGATTGCGATGGTGCCAAAGAACACGATCAAGCTCGAAGGAAAGAATGCCCAGGCGATGTTACGGCTCTACGAGACGCTCGAGGATCATGACGACGTTCAGAACGTTTACGGAAACTATGAAGTCAATCAGGCGGAAGTAGAAGCTCTCGCCTAGCCGATTCTTCGGATGCGAATTGTCGGGATAGATTGCGGAACTGAAAAGACAGGTTTCGGCGTAATCGACACGGATGGGCGGACTCATCAGTTGGTTTCAGCGGGCGTGATCCGTACGCGGACGGCGGATCTACTCGAGGAAAGGCTGCTGTGTATTGCTAGTGAACTACGGAGCATTTTGGAGACATTCGCTCCTGAAGCTTTCGCCGTAGAGGAAGTGTTTCATGCAGTTAATGCGAAATCAGCGCTAAAGTTGGCCCATATGCGCGGTGTAGCGCTCCTGCTTGCGGCGGAAGCAGGACTCAAAGTCAGCGAGTATTCTCCGCTCGAAGTCAAAATGAGCGTTGTTGGATATGGGCGTGCTGAGAAACAGCAAGTGCAGATGATGGTTCACTCTCTTCTTGAAATGCATGGGGCCAAGGGCCGTAACCCTGACCTGCAGTCGATCGAGTCGTTCGACGCGACGGATGCATTAGCTGTCGCCATCTGCCATGCTACGCACGCGAAGATTGCGAACGGCGCCGGAGCACGCTAATGAGAAGAATAGCGTTTGCGTATCTCTGGGCCGTAATGCTTTATGGCCGTAGTCCGGTGATTGTCTTTACGAAAAGTTTCCCGGGAAGCACTCCGGAATACTGCTCCGTGCGCGTGGACCGTACCGGCGCGCTTCAATATAAGGAATCACCTACAGACGATCATCCTTTGACTGCGCAGCTCGAAGACTCTGAAACCGCACCGCTCTTTACGATGGCTGAGAAGCTTGACTACTTCAAATCGCCTCTCGAATCGGGTTTGAAGGTTGCAAATACCGGCAAGAAGACGTTTAAGTATCTCCCCGAGAATGGCGCGACGACGGAAGTTTCCTTCAACTATTCGATGAACGAAACTGCGCAGCAGTTGCTGGATCGCTTCGAGCAGATCGCTGCGACAGAGCGCGCGTACATCGAGCTGGATCGCACGATTCATTACGACAAACTGGGCGTGAATGAAGCATTGGCGAACATTGAATCTCTCTGGCTGCATAAGCAGCTCGTTGCTCCGCAGCAATTTATTCCACTGCTGAATCGGATCGCAGTGCACGAAGCGTTTATGCATCTTGCGCGCGAACGTGCGGCTAGGCTGCGGGATGAGTTTCAGGCCCCTCCGACAAATGCGTCCGCAAAGCAGCAGTCTTGAACCAGACTGCAGTGAGCGAATTTCGACGCATTATTTGGATCGTGCTCGACAGCGTCGGGATCGGGGCAATGCCGGATGCGGCCGAGTTCGGTGATGCGGGAAGCGACACTCTCGGCAACATAGCGAAGCAGAGGAAACTCACTTTGCCCAATCTTTGCGGGTTGGGTTTGGGAAATATCAAGCCGCTGCCAAATTTACCTGCGGTTCAACATCCGATTGGGGCATACGGAAAGTGCGCCTTGGCTTCGCCCGGTAAGGACACGACTACAGGACATTGGGAGATGGCGGGCATCCTGCTCGAAAAGCCGTTCCCCGTTTACCCGCGCGGCTTCCCTCCGGAAGTGATCGAGGAGTTCGAAAAACGGGTCGGTCGAAGGACACTCGGCAACAAGCCAGCTTCTGGAACAGAAATCATCGCGGAGTTAGGCGAACAGCATCTTCAAACAGGGTGGCCCATTGTCTACACATCAGCGGATAGTGTTTTTCAGATCGCAGCTCATGAGAGCGTCATACCAGTGGGCGAGCTTTATCGCATGTGCGCGATTGCTCGCGAGGTGCTGCGCGGTTCGCATGAGGTCGGGCGAGTAATCGCCCGGCCATTCGAGGGTGAGCCAGGCCGGTTTGTTCGAACGTCAAACCGCAAGGATTTTGCCGTTCCGCCATCTCAAGGCATGCTGCTAGACAAACTTTCTGAACGGCAGATCCCGGTGTACGCGGTTGGCAAAATTTCGGATATCTTCTTGCATCGCGGCATAAGCGAATCAGTGAAAACAAAGAACAATGCGGACGGAATGCAGAAGACCGAAGAGGCAATGCGCAAACGAGCTGCTGGATTGATATTTGTGAACCTCGTTGATTTCGACCAACTGTACGGTCATCGGAACGATATCGAAGGCTACGCGGAAGCTCTGGAGGCTGTGGATCGATGGCTAGGCACTTTGAAACCTGAACCTTCCGACCTGATTCTATTGACTGCCGATCACGGATGTGATCCCACCACAGCATCAACCGATCACTCTCGTGAATACACTCCGCTACTCGCTTACGGAGATCGGGTCAAGGCAGGCGTGAACCTGGGGACTCGGGCCACGCTTGCCGACATTGGGCAGATGGTAGCGGAGAATTTTGGAACGCAAATCCAAGCCGGCACAAGTTTTTTGAAAGACATCCAGAAAGGATTCAATTAGTATCCGACCATGAGGCGTCGCGTTATGGCGGGCAATTGGAAGATGTACAAAACCGCCCAGCAAACGGCTTCTTTTTTCGAGCAGTTCATCCCGTCAGTTAACGGCTTCAATGATTGCGATCTGGTGATTTTTCCGGTTAGCGTGAACATTCCGACGGCGATTCAAGCTGCGCAGGGAACATCGATCCGCATCGGCGGACAGAACCTTTTCTGGGCGAATGAGGGCGCCTATACAGGCGAAGTCTCCGGTGAAATGCTCAGGGCCGTCGGCGCGACTTGGGTGTTGATTGGTCATAGCGAGCGACGCCAGTATTTTCACGAAACGAATGGCGAGGTCTTGAAAAAGGGTCAAGCTGCGATAGCGGCTGAGTTAACCCCGATCATTTGTATTGGCGAACGGTTGGAAGAACACAAGGCGGGAAAGACTAGAGAAGTGCTAATTGGCCAGTTCGCAGGCGGCATCGCGGGCTTGACTGAAGAGCAGTTTGCGAAGGTTGTCATTGCGTACGAGCCGGTTTGGGCAATCGGCACCGGGCAAACAGCTACGCCGCAAATTGCATCGGAAGCGCATGCGCTCATTCGCACTGAAGCCGAGAAGAGGTTCGGCAAGGCCGCAGAACAGTTGCGAATTCTATACGGCGGCAGTGTAAAGCCTGACAATATCGAAGGCCTTATGAAAGAATCGGAAATCGATGGCGTGCTGGTAGGGGGCGCCAGCCTTGATCCGCGATCTTTCGCTCAGATTGTGAAGGCGGCTCGGGTTAATCGGGACTGATTCTGATTATTTCACCTGGTTTGATCGATTCCAATGCACTTCTACAAGCGGCAACGTGCGGAAGCAAATGCTCCAAATCGTTCGAAGGCGTAAGGAGAATGATCAGGGCCAAGCTACGGCTCGCCAAATTCTGTTGCTCAGGTATGCTCTTATCAACCGTAATGAGGACATTGAATCCAGCTAATTCGGCAGCAGTGAGAAGATCGCTGTTCTTTTTTCCGCCGAAGCCAGCGCGCTGAGCGGCATAGCATTGATGTCCGTGGAAGCTTTTGCAAAGATCTTTGGGGACGCACTCATCTAAGAGGATCTTCACGCGATCCGCGCAAGCAACGACTCTTTCGCACTCTCGAGCGCAGCAATCGCCATCTCTCTGGTCACGCCCGGGAACTGTTCGAGAAATTCATCTAAAGTGTGGCCGTGCTCGATGTAATCGAGGAGATTCTTGAACGGCACGCGCGTGCCGCGGAAGCAGGGTTCACCGCTCATGATTTCCGGGTCACGAATGATGACCTTTTCCATAGAATTATTGTGACTCATCCTCTCCCTTGTGTGGACCTGCTCTGCCCGGAAGGTCGAAGGGATTCTCGTGCACTTTTTCACGGATATTTGAATCCAGGGTCTTCGCGAGTGAGATGAATCCATCCCCGAACCTGGCTCGGATGTGGTCGATCGAGCGAAAGGCCTCGCGCAGGCGTCGGGTCTGCGGTTCTTCGAGCAAGTTCATTTGGCCTTCAGCATTCTGCAGAGATCCTGCATGAACGCCCACCAACCGAACCGGCGTTGCGCCATCCCAAGCACCACGAAACAAGCGAATCGCCGCGCTGGCAACTTCGGAATCGAGCTGTGTGGCGTGATCGAGCGTGCAGGCTCGAGTGATGGTTGAAAAATCCTGATCGCGCAATTTGAGCTGAATTGTGCGCGAATAGAGCCGGTGCTCACGCAAGCGTTTGGCGACCATCTCCGAGAGTTTCATCAGAGTGGTTTCAATGCGATCGCGGTCAGCCGTGTCGTCGGAAAACGTGTGCTCGTGACTGATCGACTTTGGGTCTTCCTCGGCGCCAACGTCAGAATCGAACCACCCGCCAGCGTCCTCTCCTCGCGCCTTCCCGGCAAGCGCGAGACCCCAACGCCCGAAGTGAGAGGCCAGGAAATCTTCCTCAAGCGCGGCCAAATCACCTACCCGCCTGATGCCGAAGTGGTGAAGCGAGGCCTCGGTCTTCTTTCCGACGCCGGGAATCTTGCGGATATTCAGAGGCGCTAAAAAGCGCGCCTCCTGGCCGGGTATAACGAACAATACACCATTCGGTTTCGCGTGATCAGAAGACACCTTTGCGACCAGTCGCGAAGAGGCAAGTCCTAGCGAGCATCTCAGGCTAGTTTCCGTTTGTATGCTCTCGTGTAGGGCGTGAGCCGCTCGAAGCGGAGGTCCCCAGAGCCGCTCCGTTCCCGTTAAGTCGATGAAAGCTTCGTCGATGGAGGCCATCTCCACTTGCGGAGAAAAGCGATTCAATATCGCAAAAACTTTTTTTGAATACTCCCGGTAACGATGCGGAGCGCCTTCGACAAAGATTGCTTTGGGGCACAATTGCGCAGCGGTGCGCAACGGCATTGCAGAGTGGACTCCGAATTTTCGCGCAGCATAGGAAGCGGCAGCTACAACTCCGCGCTGGTTTGCTTTGCCACCGACTACGACGGGTTTGTCCTTGAGCGATGGATTGAAAAGCTCTTCGACCGAAACGAAGAACGCGTCCATGTCCACGTGGCAAATGAGGCGCTGCACCAATTCCCGCCTTATGAACTCCGCAGGGTCGCTCCGATGACTCGCGGCAACCCGGCAAGATCGGAAATCACTTCGATGTCACTCCATGCCGGCGTCAACATCTCGCGAACTCCTTCGAGCGACCGGTATCCTAATTCCATCAACAAACGTCCGCCGCGCTTCAGGTTCAACTCCGAGCCGCGAATTAGCCGCTCGTATATTTCAAATCCAGTATCGCCCGCAAATAGCGCGATGTGGGGCTCCCAGTCGCGAACCTCGCGCTGCATATTCGCGGCGTCCGCGCCAGGTACATAGGGAGGATTTGAAATGAGCAGGTCGATGCTTCGCGGCCTGACCGGCTCCAGCAGGTCGCCTGCGAAAAGCGATACCGGAGCTTGATGCTTTTCGCAATTGCGTTTCGCTACAGCAAGAGCCTGGATTGAGATATCCGACGCGATAATCCGGCTTTGGCTTTCAATCGCGAGGCTGATGGCGATTGCTCCCGATCCCGTTCCAAGATCAAGCGCGGTGGCGTGGGGATGGGCTTTGAGATACGCCAGCGCTGCTTCAACCAGATGTTCGGTTTCCGGACGGGGAATCAACACATCCTGGTTTACATAGAATTCCCGACCGAAGAATTCCTGCCGGTGTGTGATGTATTGGGTCGGCTTTCCTTTGAGGCGCTCATGCAAGTAGCGCCCGTAATGAATCCAGCCGAGTTGAGTCAGATCGTCATTGCAATGCGCATAAAGGTAGGCCCGCTCGCAGTGCATGGCGTGGCACAGCAACACCTCGGCTGTAAGCCGCGCTGGGGAAATTGCGCCTTTCTCGAGTATTTCGGCCCCCTGAAGTAGAGCGGTCTGAATCGTCACGGCCGGAAAGTGGGTGCGCGCTTCCGCCCGGCGCGATCTCTCGATTATGCTGCCCGGCCTTGCTCGCGCAGCCGCTCTGCCTGGTAATAGCTTGTCAGAGCGTCGATAACTGGCTGAAGGCGGCCTTCGATGATCAGATCGAGTTGATGTAATGTCAGCCCGACTCGATGATCTGTCAGCCGATTCTGCGGAAAGTTGTACGTTCGGATTTTTTCGCTGCGGTCTCCCGTGCCGACCATGCTCTTACGTTCCGCGCCAATCTGCGCGAGCTGCTTTTCTAGCTCCATTTGGTAGAGCCGGGAACGAAGAACCTGGAGTGCCTTCGAGCGGTTCTTAATTTGCGATTTCTCGTCCTGGCAGGAAACGACGGTGTTGGTGGGCAAATGCGTAATTCGAACCGCCGAATATGTCGTATTGACCGATTGCCCGCCGGGGCCGGATGAGCAAAACGTATCGATACGCAAGTCCTTCGGGTCGATCTGCACATCCACTTCATCAGCTTCAGGCATGACGACGACGGTAATGGTTGAGGTGTGAACGCGCCCCTGGGTTTCGGTCGCCGGCACGCGCTGCACGCGATGCACGCCGCTCTCGTACTTTAGTCGGCTATAAACCTTGTTTCCACTGATCAGCGCGATGACCTCGTTCAGGCCGCCGACGGAAGACTCGCTGAGCGAAGTTACCTCGACACGCCATCCCTGCTCTTCGGCATAACGGGCGTACATCCGAAAGACTTCCGCAGCAAACAGAGATGCTTCGTCGCCACCGGCGCCCTTTCGGATCTCGACCACGACATCTTTTTCATCGTTGGGATCTTTGGGCAAAAGAAGAACCTGCAGATTTTCTTCGATAGATGCGACCTGTGGCTCAAGCCGCAGTATTTCCGCCTCAGCCATTTGCCGAAGCTCGATATCGCTCTCGGCGAGCATGGCCCGCGCGTCCTCGAGCTCTTGCTGCGCTCTCTTCCATTCCTGGTACTTAGAAACCAGCTCAGTGAGTTCGCTTTGCGCTTTCGCTATTTTGCGATATTGCTCGGCGTCGTTGATCACGGCCGGATCTGCCATGCGCGCTGTGAGCTCGTTATAACGCGCCTCTGTTTCGTTCAGGCGATCTTGATATTGCATGAGAGCGTCGGCGTCCAGGATTATTGCCATTTAGGCGATAACCAGCACGCCCCCTTGTTCGCGTTCGAGTTCCATTGCTCGTTCTAACGCGTGAATTGCCACTTCCGTCTGAGCATCTGACGGGGGCTGGGTTGTGACGCGCTGCAGCCAAAGACCGGGCCGAGTGAGTACGGCCATCAAACCGCGTTGATGCTTCGCTGCGAAGCGAATGAGTTCATAGCTTGCGCCAGCGATCAGGGGTAGCAAGGCTATGCGAGAGACAAGCTTCAGCCCGAAATTATCGAACGGGAGAAACGCGTAAACGATCATGGAAATGATCATTACGACCATCAAAAAGCTAGTGCCGCAACGCGGGTGCCAGGTGACAAATCGTTGAGCGTTCTCAACCGTGACGGCCTGCCCGGATTCGAAATTAAATACGACCCGGTGCTCGGCGCCGTGATACTCGAAGACGCGATGAATGTCTTTCATGCGAGATAGCAAGTACAGGAAGCCGAGGAAAATCGCGATGCGAAGTACGCCATCGGTCATGTTAATAGCGAAACGGCTGCCGATGGTGGGAAATGCTTTTCCGAGCAGGGTAGCGAGATACAGTGGAACGAATTTATATAAAGCGATGAAGAAGGTTAAGGAGAACAGTATGTTCAGACCCATTGTCCAGGATGAGACTTCCTTACGTGCCGGGTTGGCCGAGGGAGCCGCCTTCGCATCGAGAGCGCATTCGGCAGAAAACCTCAGCGCTTTCATGCCCAGCCACATCGCTTGCCCGAGTGTTCCCAAGCCGCGGAGCACTGGTAATTTGAAAATTGGGTATCGCTCGGATAAGCGGGGCAGGGGACTCTCTTCTGTAACGATTTCGCCGGTCGCTTTGCGCACTGCCACGCAATAGCTTTGAGGCGAGCGCATCATCACGCCTTCCATGACGGCCTGACCGCCAACCAGGGTAGTCTCCTCTCCATTTTCGAGGATAGGCAGTAATTGTATGTGCGTGAAAAGACGCACAAATCCGCGCACGTTCAAGAAGGGATCTCCCTACGTATTATAGCCAAATGAGGGTGTTCGATCAGTTCTCACTTGACTTCACCTGATTGCGCCGGCAAACCTCGCATTCGCACTCGCCGTGCTCGGCAGGGCGCGGCAAAGTGCCCGCTCCAGTGGGACCCACGTGACCGGTACCAAGCGCCTTCTCCTGCTCGATGACCTTTAGCCACGTGTCGACTGTCATGCGTTGAATTCCAGTCCCGCCTCGTTCCCATGCTTCAGGATTCCTGGTCGCCCAGCGGTATTCGGGCGGAACGCACGTCGAAAAATTCAGACGGCGATACACCAGGTCCGGGGGTGGGAGCATGGCTTTTCCTTCCTTGATCAGTTGCTCGTTGGAAGGATACAACGTGGTGATCGTTTGCCCGTCCTCGACCTCGATTTCAATCCATTGATTGAGAATCACGAGCTTGCGGCTCTTCTTCGGATAATTTTGTCCTTGAAATACGTTTTGGTCCGGACTCTTCGGCTGCTTGGCAGATTTAGACTGACTTGCTTTGCGCGCGGATTTTCTATTCTTTTGATCCATGCCCGAGTGTGGGCATGCTGCTGCGGCGTTATGCACTCGGCGCAAGATATCTAGCTGAAATGAAAGTGCATATCGTCCCACGGCGGACTTGTGAATGGCGCAGGGCTGAGTCGCGAGCAGATACTGCGTGACTTGGCTGGACCTGTCGAATAATTGGGCAGAAGGGCGTCGATTCGCAGACCACGAACCCCGATGGTCTGCGCCACCCGATTCTTAGGCAGCGTTTTCTACGGCGATGATGCGCTGGGGCGTGACCGTGATGCGATGTTCGGGAGTTTCCAAGTGGATGTTTTGTAGAACCTGGTTGTCGACTTTGGCCTGCGCGAGCAAAATATCCCATCGGTGGGTGTCCTGCTTGCGTTGTTCGATGGCTTGTCTGAGGGCAAGCTCGTCGTTCTTGCGACGCTGCGATTCGAAGCCAATTTCCTGTTTGCGCTTTTCGGCTCTGAGCTTTACGAGGTCATTGAGGCAGCGGTGGAAGGCGCGGTCATTCGTGGTCTGATAGCGAAGGAACAGCGCGAAGCTTTTGTCATCGGCTTCGGCCAAAGCGGCATTCTGCAATCGGAGAGCGCGGCGGGTGAGCCAGTGATGCTCGGCCATTTTGTCGACCAAGATGGTTTCGGTCGGAGTGGCGGGCTGGTGCTCGTTGCGGAGCGCAGCCTTGAGTTCGTCGAATTCTTGTTGGGATTCGCAGGGAAGGACGGTGAAGCGGCCGCAGAAACCCCACTGAAAATTGTTGCGCGAGGAAATGGCTTTCCCTTCGGGCGTTTTGGGACCCGAGGAATGTTGCGCATTGGCGCGATTCGCGGTGATCTGAGCTGGCGTAGACATAGATAGTTGCTCCTTCGGAGCAGAATCTAGCATTCAGGCCCGGCGAAACAGAACGACCTGAGATTCGATGGGCGTTTGTTTTCAAGGAGAAGAAACTTTTAGGAGTTTTGTGAATGCGGTCGGGGCGTTCGGCGAGCGAGATGTGAGAGAGGTGCGCTTACTGGAGATCTCTCGAGGGCAGGCCGGATAGCCGACAACCGCTCCGGAACACGTCACATCGACGGAACGCACCGTTTTCCGCGAAGTTGAGCGCGAAATAGCTTTACTTCCATTTGACACGTGATCAAGGATCTGTCCGCCGAATCATCCCCTCAACTGCCGTCCGGGAAACCACCGCGGTGCAAAACCATCGGATAGTGAGGGAGCGTCTCTGGCCTGCGTAGCGACGCTCTCCAGCCGTCGGGATAAGGCTCTAGTCCACTGTAGAATAGGGACCCCGATTCGCCGGCGAGGCGCTCTAGCGACTGCCTCAGATTGATAACATGCGAGCCGAATTTGGCTTCCCAACGCTGCTCGACTGTCCAGACCAGCCGGCGGTATGTGTTGCGCGCGTCCTTTCCCTTAGCCGTGAGAATGAGTACCTTTGCCCGGGGGTTCTGTTGGCTCGGCTCGACGACAGCGAAGCCGCGCTCCTGCAGGCGTTTTACCGCCATTGCAATGGCTTCTTTGGATACACCCGATAAGAGAGGCAGGTCGCGAACGCGGGTACCTTCGTCGCCTGCCAGTCGCAAAACGTTGGCGGCGATTGCGAGCGACTGCCCGGACTCTCGCTCGAACTCAAGGGCGAAGGCCAAAAGAACCTTCGACATGAGTATGGGCAGCGTGAATTCACCCGGCAAAGCAGTTGCATTAGGGCTGGGCGGGTCGGATTCGGGCCCCTCGCTCATCATTTCGTACCCCAGAATCGGAAGATAATCTGGAAGGTTCCGGTTCAGTTGTCGGGCCAGCAATTGCAATGATCGGCGAAGCTCGGCGACTGTATCGTTCCCAAACCGCTCCCCCCAACGCTCTTCAATGATGCCGGTTAGAGGCCGCCATACCCGTAAAGCCTTCTTGCCGCCAGCCGTGGGCCGGACGATCCAATCCAGCGGATGATCTGATGCACTTCGGTCGACGGCAACGTAGCCCCACCATTTGCTCATCCGGGTCAACCAGACTTTCGCTTCTTTGCTCTTTAGGGCAGCGCGCCGCAGCAAGTCCCGAATCGCCGTCCCGTCATCCGGCACGAATCGCATAAACTTGATCCACATCGCCATGGAGACGAGCCATGGGACGGAAGTTGATCCTGGTGTCTGGTCATGGTTTGTTGTTCGATGGGGTGTCTGATGTTCGAACTCGTTGTCGAATTCGATCGTAAACGCCACCAATGCGTGCGACAAGAGGGCTGGTAACGGCAGGCGCTCAGACATACTCGCATGACAGGGCGTAGGCACTGATATTCAAAATGAGTGTCGAGAGATTACGAGTTCCCAATGGCGGGGCGCAATCGAGCAACGATCGGCGTGTGGTCCGACGGTTTCTCCATGGCTCGGGGTGCCTTATCGATCTCGCAACTCTCCAATCGCTGCGCTAATCTCGGGGAGAGTAAAAGGTGGTCGATCCGAATGCCACGGTTGTACTCAAATGCTTTTCGGAAGTAATCCCAAAACGTGAATTGGCCGGTCTCGCCCGGATGCAAAGAACGAAACGCGTCCGTATAGCCTAGCCCGAGAAACGCACGATAGCGAGCCCGCGGCTCAGGTTGAAACAGCGCGTCGTGCATCCAGGAGGAAGGTTTGTGGCAATCGATGTCCTCTGGAATGACATTGAAGTCGCCCCCCACCAACGTCGGGATCTCGTTTTTTAGCCAAATCTGCAGTTGTTGGAGCAGCCGATCCATCCACGCCAGCTTGTAAAGAAACTTATCGCTGGCAGGCGGGTTCCCATTCGGCGCGTAGATATTGACAACGCGAATGCCGCTGATCAAAGTTTCCACGAAGCGCGCATGACTATCCGCCTCGTCACCAATCAGCGTTGTCGAAACGATCTCAATTGGGGAACGAGACACGATGGCCACGCCGTTGTAGGACTTTTGCGTAACCGCCGCGCTTCGATATCCTAGCTGGCCAAATAACTCTGCGGGAAACTCCGCCGCTTTGAGTTCCTGCAATAGCAAAATATCCGGATTGTGCGCAGCGAGCCACCTTCTCACATGTTCCAGTCGCGCGCGAATCGAATTTACATTCCAACTGGCAATGACCATAGGCTAAGTCTCGAAGTAAATCATCTCCTACCCAGGGCTCAAACCAATTTCGATCATTGGAGTGAGATACAACAGCCATGTGCCTCGATCTTCGAATCACACAGCGGCTTGACGATGAAAACGAGACTTGCCGTCCTGTTTCTGCTGCCGGTGTTTGCTTTCCCGGAGGCGGCAAGAATCTACGTGAATGCGGGTGCTGAGGCCGGTCCGGCTCCTCGATCCTGGGCTTATTTCGGTTACGACGAGGCCAATTACACGTACGCACGTAACGGTCAAAAACTCATCAGGGAACTCGCGGAACTCAGCGAGGCGCCAGTGCACATTCGCACGCACTTCCTGCTGGTAACCGGCGACGGCAAAGGCGGCTTGAAATTCGGATCCACAAACGCCTACACGGAAGACAGCGCCGGCAAACCTATCTACAACTGGACGGTCGTCGACAAGATCCTAGGCACTTATGTTGACGCCGGTGTTAGTGCATTTGTCGAGATCGGGTTCATGCCGCAAGCTTTGTCAACACGCCCGGAGCCCTACACGCCCACTTGGATACCCGGCGCCAGAAACGATAACTACTACATTGGCTGGACGTACCCGCCCAAGAACTACGAGAAGTGGGCTGATTTGATCTACCGCTGGGTCCGGCACTCGGTCGAGAAGTACGGGAAAGCTGAAGTGGAGAAATGGGACTGGGAGGTTTGGAACGAGCCGAACATCGGCTATTGGCACGGCACGCCGGAGGACTACGATAAGCTCTACGACTACACCGTCGATGCGGTTAAACGAGCACTGCCCGCCGCTCGCGTGGGTGGCCCAGCATCTACCGGTCCTGCAGAATCGCACGCCGCTGATTTCTTGCGGGAGTTTCTGCAGCACTGCGCAACAGGAAGGAATTACGCCACGGGCCGACAAGGATCGCCTCTCGACTTCGTTAGCTTCCACGCGAAGGGGCGGCCTCGAGTCGTCAACAGCCAGGACATCATGGGAATCTCATACGAAATGAGCGATGCAGCCAGCGGTTTCGCGATCGTTCATTCGTTTCCCCAATTCGCGCATCTTCCAGTTGTGCTGAGCGAAGCGGACCCGGAAGGCTGCGCCGCTTGTTCGGCGCGCGTCTACCCCCAGAACGCCTATCGCAATGGCACGCTGTATGCCGCCTACGAAGCTGCTGCCTATAAAACAATCCTGGAACTCGCTCATGAACACGGAGTAAACTTGCAGGGAGTTCTCACTTGGGCATTCGAGTTCGAAGATCAGCCTTACTTTGATGGCTTTCGCTCCTTGGCAACTAACGGGATCGACAAGCCAGTTCTGAATTTCTTTCGTATGGCAGGATTGATGACCGGCGTGCGAGTGAAAGCGGACAGCACGGCTGCCCTCCCTGCGGATGCTATCGTGAACGGCGGCGTTTCGGGGCCGGCCGACATCGATGCGCTCGCCGCAAAATCAGATCACGACGTCACTGTTTTGATCTGGAATTACCGTGATCAGGATAAACCAGTTCCGTCGGCTGAAATCCAACTGAACGTCTCGGGAATACCTGAAAAGGCGGGCCGGGTGCTGCTCCGGCACTATCGCATCGACCAGCAGCACAGCAACTCATACACACTATGGCAGCAAATAGGCTCGCCCCAACAACCGACTGAACAGGAACAGGCGCAACTCGAAAGTGCCGGGCAGTTGCAGACCCTGACTTCTCCAATCTGGACGGATCGGAAATCGGCAGAAGCGCTCCGGTTTTCTTTGCCCTCCGAAGCTGTGTCGCTGATTCAGATCAGTTGGAAGTAATTGGAAGGCGTTCAGGCACTTCTCGCCTTCTTAGGCATGCGGAAGGCTCAGTGGCCTTAGTAAATAGTAGGCCGTTTCTGATTTTCTAAACCCGCTCACTGCTTGCGTTTGCGGAACGTGTGGTTTTCATGCAGCGGATCCTCATTTCGGAAGCGCCGAAATCTCGCCTGTTGGAAGCCTTGTTCAGCGAGCGAGTTCGGTGAGAAGCCAGGCCCTGGCCATCTTCCAATCTCGCATCACACTTTGGGGAGAAATCTTCAACACTTCCGCCGTTTCCTCGACGCTCAATCCTCCGAAAAATCGAAGCTCGATGACCTTTGCTTTGCGTGGGTCGATTTCAGCGAGCTCATTCAACGCGTCGTCGATGGCAACCATCTCCCGGTCTCTCGAGTCTGACGCGATCTCCGGTGCGTCATCGAAGTTCACATGGACCGCGACGTTGCCCCGTTTGGCCATGTTCTTTGCGCGGGCTCGATCCACCAGGATCCGCCTCATCATGTTTGCCGAAACGGCGAAGAAATGCGCGCGATCCTGCCAGCTGACATTGTCCACTTCCACCAGCCGCAGAAAGACTTCGTGGACTAGCGCAGTTGCCTGCAGACTGTCGCCCGGCCGCTCTTTGCGCATATATTTTGCTGCCATCCGCCGTAGCTCTGGGTAGACCCTCGAAGTGAGGTCCCTTAGAGCTTCCTGGTTGCCGCCGCTCCAAGCCTTCAGAAGAAGGGTGACGCTTATCGTCTCTCCGACCATGAGTCCCGCCGATGCCTTGATCTTACGACCTCGTGACGAAAGCGGAGAATTATTCGCCGTTGTTGTAGTTCTTAGCGATGTTTCTCGCTTACCAGGTTGAAACCGGCGCCATGAAGACTACGGGCGGCTTGGTTTCAGCCCGGGAGGGCTCAACAGACCATTAGGAGGTCTTTCTTATGAAAATCGAATGGATGAACAAGAAAACTTGCGCGTTCCTGAAACTTTCTGCAGCAGCTTTGACCGTTTTGGTGGCTCTCATCCTATTGGGAGCTCCGAAGGCGGCAGCTCAAGATGCGGATGAACCGGAGGCCCAGTGTGAAAGGCTTCCGCAGCGACCGGAAGGGTCATGGCTCTACACCGTGACCATTCCGGGATACACCTTCCAGGGGATTGAGACATACTCTGCTGGGGGAGGCTACACGGAAGCCGACCAGCTATCCTTCAATCCCATTGCGGTGGCGAGCGCCGGTCACGGCGCGTGGAAGATGACAGGCGAAAGGACATTCGACCTCACCTACCTCAATCTCACGTTCGATTCCTTCAGCACTGGCAATCCGACTGGAACGCTGAAAGTCCGCCAGACTACCAAGATTGACAAGAGTGGAAACTCTTACACCGGGTCTGGCGATTACACCTACTACGATCTGCAGGGCAACCCCATTCTCAGCATCAGTGGAACCTTTACCATTACGGCCAAGCGGATTGTCGTGCAGGCCCCAAAGTAACTCTCGCGGACGCTGACAAATATTGCGGGCAGCCGATCATGGCTGCCCTTTTTTCCTGCGTTTCGTGCGTAGTTCCGCAGGATGGGCTGCCGCTGGCGCGGTTCTAGTACTTCTCGTTGGGCCGGGCTCTGATTTCGCGATAACATTGACCCTGACCTCGAGGGTCTCCAAACGAACCGCGAATTATGGCAGAAAATGGAGGAACTGTACCACGCCGCGCTGGAAAAATCCGGCGAAGGGCGAAAGGCGCTGTTGGCGGAATCTGATCCCGAGGTAAGATGTGGGGTTGAAGCGTTGCTCGCGCAGGGGACTTCGGGGGAAAAGGTGCTGGATCGTCCTGCGTGGGAGCAGGCAGACCCTCCCCCGCAGGATGCACGGGCATGGCAAATCGCACCCGGAGAGCAACTCGGACCATACCGTATAGAAGCCAGACTAGGCGCAGGCGGTATGGGCGAAGTATATCGGGCAACAGATACGCGCTTGAATCGCCTGGTTGCAATCAAGCTCTCCGCAGGACAGTTCACCAAGCGCTTCGAACGCGAGGCGCGAGCGATTGCCTCGCTCAACCATCCGAATATCTGCCAGATTTATGACATTGGCCCAAATTACATCGTGATGGAGTTTGTCGACGGCCGTACCATTGTAACTACCGAACAGCATGAAAATGTTCCCATTCCGCCGTCGAAAGCTCTCGCACTCGCACTGCAGATGGCGTCTGCTCTCGAGGCCGCGCACGCAAAAGACATCATTCATCGCGATCTGAAACCGGCAAACATCCTGGTGACGCCCGGAGGTCAGGTAAAGCTCCTCGATTTCGGACTAGCAAAGCAAAGCCACGATGGCGACTCGGCCCAGGACACAGCCGAGACGATGAGTCTTACCCAGGCAGGAACGATCATGGGCTCCCCGGCTTACATGTCTACAGAGCAAGCCGAAGGTCGACCTGCCGACGCGCGATCCGACATCTTCTCGTTTGGCGCAGTGCTTTACGAAATGCTCGCGGGACATCGTGCCTTTTCGGGCGATTCCATTGCTTCCACTCTCGGCGCAATCCTGCATAAGACCCCGGACCCCCTGAACGCACCCCCTGCGCTGAATTCAATTGTCTTCAAGTGCCTGTCCAAATCGCCCAACGCGCGTTACCAAACCGCAACCGAACTCATGACGGCGTTGACGGAAGCCTCAACCGCAGGTAGTTCCAGCGTCGTTGATCGAATCACACCGCACAGGAACCGGGCGATGATTGCCGTCGCTCTGCTGGTCCTGTTGGGGATTGTTGCTATCGGAGCCGGCATGTATCGGAGGAAGTTCAAATCTGGACAGATTGATTCAATCGCCGTTCTGCGGTTCAATTTGCGCAGCACCGATCCTGAAGCGGATTACATTTCGGATGGCATTGCGGAAAGTATTAACAACAGCTTGGCACAGCTGCCGAGCCTAAGGGTGATTCCCTACAGCGTTGCCCTTCGTTACAAGGGCAGGGCGGTCGACATTCAGAAGACGGGCGACGCTCTGCGAGTTCGGAAAGTGCTTACGGGCCGTGTAGCGCAACATGCCGACAACCTCAGCATCGGCGTTGAACTCGATGACGTTCGCGATGGGAAACAGCTCTGGGGCCAGCAATACTCAGGCAAGGTTAGCGATCTGTTGAGAGTGGAAACCGATATTGCCAGCGAAGTTTCTCAGCGGCTTCACTCCGATCATCCCGCCGACCGGCTGAAACTGGCCTTGGGATCAACGCAAAATCCAGAGGCGTATCAACACTATCTCAAGGGCGTACATTACACATTTAAATTCACCAAAGATGGTTTTGACAAAGGCATCGATAACCTCAACCAAGCCATCGCCATTGATCCCAACTATGCGCTGGCCTACAGCGCCCTTGCTTTTAACTACATCAATCAGGTCGATTGGTTTATGGCTCCGAAGGTCGCCGCACCAAGGGCCAGAGAAGTTGCCCAAAAGGCGCTGGAACTGGACAATAGCAACGCGGCAGCACATGTCGTGATGGCTATCGAATCGCAATGGTACGAGTGGGACTGGGCCGGCGCGGAGCGCGAATTCAAACGAGCCATTGAACTCAATCCGGATGACGGCGGCGCGCGCGGATATTATTCATGGTTCCTGCCGATCGTGGGGCGCGGCGATGAAGCAATCGCCGAAGCTAAGCGTGGATTGCAAATCGATCCCCTCGGCCTCAATGCCAACCTGGGTTCTGTTTTTGTATTCACGCATCAGTGGGACAAAGCGATCGAGCAACTGCGTTCATCCATCGATCTCGATCCAAATTCTTGGTTCGATCACTATTTCCTGGGCAGGGCATATGTGCAAAAGGGGAGATTTCCCGAAGCTATTGCTGCCCTTAAGCAGGCGATATCGCTTGAGGGCACTACTGAGGTATGGTCCAGTCTTGGACACGTCTACGCGGTGTCGGGCAAAAGGGAAGAGGCGCAGAAGGTCATCGAACATCTCAGAGGACTGTCGACTCGCGAATATGTCGCTCCTTACAATATCGCAGTTATTTGTGCGGGTCTGGGAGAAAAGGATGCGGCATTTGTATGGCTGAATCGCGCTTATCAGGAGCGATCCTATTTACTCACGTATCTGACGGTGGATGAGCGTTTGGACAAACTCCATTCTGATCCGCGCTTTGACGAACTCGTGCATCAGGTTGGACTCCCCGGGCCAAGGTGATAGTGGTCAGTAGCTTCGACAACATTGTAATCCCAGAAGTTTCGACGCGCCTGCATCCGGGAATCATGCCGCACCACTTCACACCTTCACTGATATCGGGGGCCAAACGGTGGGCCGGAAATGCGGAAAGGTGCCGGGTTGTCCAGCGCCGCTGTAGATGGCGTGTGTCGATGTCCTCCCGCAATCGGGAGACGTCAGAATGGCCCTAAATCACTGATCTGATTGTTACAATTAAGGTTCATCGTGTTTCATTTGAACCGGGGAGTTTGCTAAATGGCTGCATTGGCGCGCCGCAAATCTGTGGTCGTCGACGTCGGAGGCGTGAAAGTTGGCGGCTCGCACCCAATCGTCGTCCAGTCGATGACTAACACCGACACGGCGGATTCAGCGGCGACGGCGAATCAGATCATGGAGCTTGCCCGCGCCGGCTCAGAACTGGTGCGGGTGACTGTAAACACGGAAGAAGCTGCCGAAGCGGTTCCCACGATCGTTGACACGATTCGAAGCTTCGGAGTGAATGTTCCGATCATCGGAGATTTTCATTACAATGGGCACTTGCTGCTGAAAAAGTATCCGCTGTGTGCGCGGGCGCTTTCGAAGTACCGCATCAATCCGGGCAATGTCGACATCGGCAAGAAGCACGACGACAACTTTCGAACCATGATCGAGGCCGCCATCGAGTATGACCGGCCGGTTCGGATTGGCGTGAATTGGGGCTCGCTCGATTCGGCGCTGCTGACGCGAATGATGGATGAGAACTCTCGATCTCCGGAACCGCTTGATGCGATGGACGTGACGAAGCGAGCTATCGTTGAGAGCGCGATTCGTAGCGCCGAGCTGGCCGAAAAATTCGGTCTCGCGCACGACAAGATCATCCTGAGCGCGAAAGTTAGCAACGTGCAGGACGTTGTCGACGTGTACCAGATGCTGGCCAGCCGTTCCGATTACCCATTGCATGTCGGACTGACGGAAGCTGGACTGGGATCGAAAGCAATCGTGGCAACGAGCGCTGCGCTTTCGGTTCTGCTGCAACAGGGGATCGGCGATACGATCCGAGCGTCATTGACACCGCTGCCTGGCGGTGATCGAACGGAAGAAGTGATCGTGTGCCAGCAGATTCTGCAGGCGTTGAATTTGCGCAGCTTTACTCCTCAGGTAGCCGCGTGTCCGGGCTGCGGCCGCACCACGAGTACGTTCTTCCAGGACATGGCCGACCAGATCCAAACCTACCTGCGGGAACAGATGCCGATCTGGCGCGACAAATATGCGGGCGTGGAGGAGATGAAGGTGGCGGTCATGGGTTGTGTGGTCAATGGCCCGGGCGAATCGAAGCACGCGAATATCGGGATTTCACTGCCCGGCACGTTCGAAAAGCCGGTGGCGCCGGTCTACATTGACGGCAAGCTCTCTACCACGTTGCGCGGGGATCACATTGTGGCCGAATTCCGCGCGATCCTTGAAAATTACGTGGCTCAGAAATACGGGGCGCTTGAACCCGTCGGCATCTTCTAGTGGCCTGCCGCAGTGATCTGTTAATAAGACTGGGGCTCTCGCAGGCCACGGAAAACGATGGCCTGCGCCACAGCTACTACTCTACTTTTCGAGCAATCTCTGAATTTCTTCCAATTCTTTGCCAGCTTCGGCCCATTTGCCTTGCGCGTTGAGCTCCCGATAGCGGCGCAGATGTTCGCGTAATTGATTGAGCGTCTGCGTTGCTTGATCGGAGGGACGAGCGCTGGGAGGCGCGGCGGCGGGAGTAGGCGTTGGGGCGCCCTGGACGGCTGTGCTTGGCTGTGCCGGTTGAGTGCCGCCCAGCGAGGCGATCAGTTGGGCAAGCGATTGCTCATATGTATCGGCGTAGGCGAGCCGGTTTCCCATTCCGAGCGCAACCTTCTTGAGTTGCGGCATGCTTGCTTGCGAAGCCTGAATGTAAATCGGCTCGATATATAAGAAGCTGTTCTCAATTGGCAGTACGAGAATCTGGCCTCGCAGTACTTGCGACCCTTGCTGATTCCACAAGGTCAGGTCTTTTGAAATGTTTTGGTCCTGGTTAATGCGCGCTTCGATCTGGATGGGGCCGTAGATGATGTTTTGTTTGGATAGCTGCTCGATTACCAGTTCGCCTAAATGTGCCCCGTCACAGCGCGCGGCCATGTAGCCAATCAGGTTGTCCTTATTCGCGGGAGTGAAAGGAATGATCAGCATGAACTCTGGCGTGTCCTCGCCCGGCAGAGTCGCGACGACATACGTTGGTGTTACGGGCGAGGCTGGCTCGCCTTGTTTGCTGCTCGATTTTGCGAGGTCCCAGAGGTCGGCGCGATTATAGAAGGCCTCCGGATCGCGCATATGGAAATTCAGATACATCTCAGCCTGAGCGCTGAACAGCGTCTCCGGGTATCGTGCATGCGCTCGCAAGTCAGCGGGCATCTCTGAGGCGGGCTTGAATAGAGTGGGGAACAAGCGCGAATAAGCCTGGATGAGAACGTCGCCCGGATCGAACACATAAAGGTTGGTTTCTCCTGTGTAGGCGTCGATGGTAGCCTTGACAGAATTCCGGATGTAATTCAACGTTGGGCCGTTGGTTAGTTCGATACTCCGCGAATAGGGATGCGCATCGGAAGCCATGTAGCCATCAGCGATCCAAGTCAAGCGGCCGGAATTTGTGAGCACGAGATAGGGGTCCGAGTCCCAGGTTAGAAAGCCGGCGATTATCGACAGCCGCCGCAGGATTGATCTCCGGATCATCATGCGAGTATTCGCTGTAATCGGACTCGGCAAGATGATATTCAGATCGCCGTATTCGATTGCGGCTGCTAAACGCAAGAAAGGCGATGAAATCGGAAATCCTCCGGTGCCGCTATAGCGCGTGTAGACGCTTTCGGTGCCGGACGGGTAATTGAACTCGGGCTGCGCGGTGTCTACGAATACCGGCTCGTGCGCGGCTTCACCGTAGTAGATTTCGGGCCGGGTGAAATTGAGGCTCTTGGTGGTTACAACCGGCGGAGCGTCTTTGATGAACAGGACGGGCAAACCGTCAGGGGTGATGCGATTCGCTTCCGCCATCACAATGCCGTAACCATGCGTGTAGATGAAATGCGGATTGATCCAGCGATTTCGGGCTTCGCCTAGTTGGCGAATCTCGAGTTCGCGAGGTGAGATCAAAACCTGTCTCATTTGCCCGTCGATGTTGTAGCGGTCCACATCGGAATCGATGTAAACGTACGGCCGCAGGGGCTGGATCTGCGAAACGGTGTCGTGGAAGGCTCGCCAGTCCCAAAGGCGCACGTTGTCGAGCAAGGCTTTGTGTTTGGGATAGTCGATCGGAATTTCAGCTTGCGCATCGAGACCGGTCTCTTTCACGCGCTGATTCAATCCGAAAGCCGAGCGCGTTGCTTCGATGTGGTGCTGGATGTAAGGCCGCTCCAGAGCCAGCTCGTTGGGGCGTACGTACAATGCAGACACCAAGGACGGCAAAATGTAGCGAACCGGAAGTATCAGCAACAAAATCAGCGCCCATCGCGAGCGTTTCATCAAAATCAGAATGGCTGCCGCGAAGGCCCCGGCGATCATGAGCCACTGCAGCGGCAGAATAACGTGGTCTGCAACCCAATCGACGCCGACCAGGTAAGCGCCGTGATCTTCGACCAAAAAATTGTAGCGGCTGAAAAAGAACTTGATGGCAAGTCCTACGAGCAAGACGGCAGCGGCAAGGCGGACAAACGTGGAATCGAATGCTTCACCGATTGACATCTGGTCAAACTGAAAATCCGCTCCGGATTGGAATGTGGGGAGCCGGCGCGTGAGATTCTCGATGTGCGAGGCCAGCCAGTAGATAAGGAGCGCGAGCACTGCTCCTACTAAGACGACCCGCAGTAGCATGCTATAGAACGGCAGACCGAAGAAATAGAAGTGCAGCGGCTTGCCGAAGATCGGATCGATGAATTCCGATTTCTGGGACGGCAGACGAAGGCCGCCGCAATACCGCACAACTGCCCAGTTGTCGACCGTGGCGTTTGCGACGACGATCGCTAGGAGAGCGAGTACGAGGGCAGCGATTCGGGATATGAATCCGCTTTTGAAAATGCTGAACCGGGAGGTTTGAAGCTCGCGGCGAATGCCGAGCCGAAAGGCAATCCAGAATGCGGCGAAAAACAGAATGACGGCCAGAACGATCGGAACGGTTCCATACAGGAGAAGGTTGATCCAGGTGTCGACCTGATGGACTTCCGACCACCACTGGTAATCAATTAACGTTGACGCGATGTAGCGCGAGCAAATAAGGAGAATGACAACGAGAATCGCGAAAAGAATCAGCCCGCCGCGGCGTCTCCGT
>JAFAYL010000052.1 GCA_019240405.1 Acidobacteriaceae bacterium | reverse complement strand
CTGATACCGGTTCTCTCGAACAGCCGCATACACCGTAGTGGGATCGCACTGCAGCGGCATATTCAATCGCAAACGGTTCGCAAAAACCGCAGCGACGAGCGGTCTTTCGGGCGGAATTGCTGTTTCCTTCTCCACTAACGAAGCGAGAGTCACGATTCGGTGTGTGTCAGCACTCAGACCTGGCCCAAGCGTGATCCATTGTTTGCGAAATTCGCTTATCATCTTGGCGCAGAGTTGCCTGGCGGTCGTGTTGTGATTAAGCCGGTATGTTGAAGGAAAGAGGTATCCTTCAAGCGTCGGCGCCTGAGAATCGATATCCCGCACAAGCTCGGGATTTGCCGCTTCCTTCAAAAAATCATCGGGATCGACCATGTCGATCCGTTCCAGCAACGACGCAATTTCAAACATGTTGCTTCCTTCCGGTACCGTGAAATCTTCGTAAAAGATTTCGCCGCGCCGGATCTTCTGGAAGACCTGCCAGGGAGTCTGAGCGGACCCGAATCGATACTCGCCGGCTTGCAGGGTCGCCCGAGGCTGCACTACGCGAATGGTCGCGAACGCCCACCATGCCCGTACAACGCCTTGCTCAGCTAGCGTCCGCGCGATCTGGCGCGTCGTCATTCCACGCTCAATCTCGACAAAAGTTTCCGGTGCAAACCCCCGATAAGGGCCGAAATACCAATACCCCGCGATCGCTCCGAAGCCGATCGCAATAACAGCCAGAATGATGGCGAGCCCACGAAGAATTCGCCTCAACGCGCCACCTCCATCAGGCAATCATGTCTCCTTCTTGACTCGCGCCCGCTGCCGATTGCCTTGCTAAATAGCTTTCGAGCAGAAGTACAGCCGCTAACCGGTCTACCGCTTTTTTGCGCTGGTCGAGAGAAGCGCCCGCTTCTCGCAGCGTTCGCTCCGCTTCGGCCGAAGTCAACCGCTCATCTAAAAAGACAACGGGCAATTCGAGGTGCCGGCTCAACCGTTCGGCGAACTCTCTCGTGTATTCGCTTTGCCGGCTGTCGGCGCCGCTCATATGAAGCGGTCTGCCGATGAGTAAACATTCGACGTTCCACCGGCGAGCAATCTGTTTCAGCTCGTTGAGATCATCGCGAATGCGGGTGCGCTCGAACGTGTCGAGCCCCTGAGCGGTAATTCCAAGCTCATCGCTGACCGCCAGTCCAATTCTTTTCTTGCCGACATCAAGCGCCAGAACGCGCTTCATAAAACTTAAACAATTTGCGCCGAGACCGCCGGATCGCTATCTTTCACGATCATTCGCGGCTTTTCTCGGGTAGCTTCCGTTCTTACATAGGCCAGACCAACCACTTCGCCGAACGCCGGAGAGAACGCGGCAGATGTCAGTTCAGCGACATCTTTCCCATCAACACTGAATTTGGTGCCCGGCACCGGCGAAATGTCGCCTTGAATTCGAACCGGCATCAAGACTCGATGAATTTGGGCTCGCGAGCGGACGCGCTCCACAATTTCCTGTCCTAAATAGCATCCTTTGTTCAGATGAACGGCGTGCATCACCCCGGTCTCTTGGACGAGGTAACGCTCGCTGATGTCTTCTCCATACCGCGGAATACCGTTTTCAAGGCGCACGATCCGAGCTTCCGCTGCGTTTGCGCTCGGAATCCCCAATTCCAACAATTGCTCAACCAGAGCGCTCTTCTCGTTCTGCGAAACGAAAATTCTCACGCCCTCGGGACCGGTACTCGCAGCGCGCGAAACAAACCCGCCGCGCCACTCGATCACCGAATACTTCCGCTCAGGAAGAACAATTTCAAGCTTCACTGCCGCCTCGAGACTCTCCGGCCCCTCTACTCCGATTGCCGCCCATTTCTCCGTCTCGTCCTCGAGCGTAGCGTCATCCGCGATGATGTACTTATCCAAGTGATCGCGAAGTTTCGCTGCAGTCTCTGGCTCTGTGTCTAGGAACAACGTATCGCCAAGGTTATAAATGTTCGCATCGCCCAAAATGCGGCCCTGCGATGTCAGAAAAAAGGTGTAAAGACCCTCGCCTGGTTGTAAGCTTTGGACGTGATTCGTGCTCATCGCATGAATCAACCGTGCGCGATCGTCCCCGCTCACTCGTATCTTGCCGCGCGCCGAGAGATCGATCCATGCAGCGTCCGCGCGCAGCCCTTCATAACCTGTCATAGAGATGTTCCGGCTAATTAGATGGTAGCTAGGGGCCGCGTAGCGTCAGAGATCGGAGATAGACAGAGATAAACACCACAAGAAATCCCGAAACGATGATGCTTAGCGTACGATATTTAGCTTTCCCTGCGGCGTTCACTTCGCCGTAGGGCATCGTCGCCCAAAGGACTGAGGCCGCTGTAATGTGGGCCACCAGCAGAACCTTAATGCCAAACCAGATGTGATATGTACTGCCGTGCTTCGGGCCGGCAAGAAAGTTGTAAAGACCAGAAATAGCGATCAGGAATAGAAGCGTAAATAAAACACTCCGAAATCGTCTTTGTGCCTCTGCTGCAGCCTTAATGCGAGCGTCTTCCGGCACGGACTCAAGCGCAGGCGTCAGAACCCACCGGGCGTATACCAGGCCACCCAAGAACAGGATTACTGAAGCGATATGTACGAATCGAAACAGCAGGTGAAAAATTAGGTCGAGCGTCACTTTTGCGGCGTCACACAGTGGCAAAATCGCGCGCTTCGCTATGCAGAAACTCGGCGAACCGCGCAAGCGCTTCGGGAAACTGATCGCCACTGGTTCCAAAACCAATGCGGAAGTGTGAAGGCATCCCAAAACAATCTCCCGGGGCGATGAGGACGCCCCGATTCGCCAGCTTCCTGCAAAATTCGCGAGCATCACCGCCGTCTCGAAGCCATGGAAATGCAGTCATCCCGCCTCGCGGGCGCACCCACTGGATCAGCTCGTCGCGATCACTAAAGAGCTGGTCTAACAGCGAGAGATTCCTTCGCGCGACCTCTCGTGCCCGCGCGTAAATCGTTTCACTATGATGTAGCGCAAGTGCTGCCAAGCGCTCACCGAGCGTCGTATTCGAGACACTGAAGTAGCTGCGGGCGTTCCGATATAATTCGCGCCGGTGCGGATCGTGTTCAATGATCCAACCGGTTCGCAGGCCGCTAAGGCAAAGCGCCTTCGAAAAATCCCCAAGCACGGTTGCGTGCGGAAGTCTGGCTGCAGAGCGCATTTCTACGCCGTGGTAAATCGGGTGATACACCTGGTCCGAGATAAACTGGACGCCACGGTCGACACAGAAATCGTGCAGAGCTTCCATCTCTTCATCGCTGAGCACGGCACCTGTGGGATTGTGCGGCGAGTTCACCAGAACGAACCGAGTGTTGCGATCTACAAGACGCCGAATTTCTTCAGAAGAGGGGCGAAACCCGGTCTCAGCTCGCAATCTATACTGCCGAATTTCGATGCCGAATGACTCCGCGAACGCCGTGTTGGTCGGAAATCCCGGATTGGGCAGCACTACGTTTGCTCCGGATTCCGCTGCAAGGAAAAAGAAAATCAACAGAGCTTCCGCTCCGCCCGCGATAACCTGCACATGCTCCGGATCGACGTTCTCGAGCTTTGCGATCGCTTCCCGTAGCTCCCGCGAGCCAGCCGGAGACGTATAAAACAGCTTGGTTCCCAGGAGCTGTTCATATTGCTGGTCGCCCGAGAGATTGAGCAACTCACGGAGCATCCAACTTGGTCCGGTACTCGAGCCTAGATCGAACTCGATTTTGGAATTCGGAGCGTTCTTTTGTTCAAGCCACTCGTCAAGCAGGAAAGGCGCGAGTTTCATATCTCATCAATTCTACGTTGATCTCCAGCCGGGTACGACAGCGCTGCACCCGAGCCTCTGTGCGGCCCTGAGTAGTGCTCGGTCAAACGTAACCAGGGCCGCATTGGCTTGTTGGGAATACGCGAGCAAGTAGCAGTCGCCAATCAATTTCGAGGCACGCTCTCTATCGAATGGCGCTGTCGCTTGCCGAAATGCCGCATCTAAACCACGTGGTTCCGGATAGAATTCGACGCGCGGATCTCTCAGCCATTCTTCGTAGACATCCCAACCCTGCTTTAGCGTGAGAGTTTGCTCTCCCATGACTGCTCGGTTCGTAAGCAGACGTAAGAGACCCAGTTGCGTGTAGCGGGAAAAAATGAGGTTTGCTTCGGTCGGAAGCAGGCGCACCCAGCTCCACGCCTCTTTATTATGCTCGTGCTCAGAGACAGACAACGCCAGCCATACATTGAGGTCAGGAAAAAACAATATCATGAGGATTTTCATCGACAGGGAATCGCGGCCCAAGCCGTCCTTTGCCCCTCACCATCGGACCGGTAACATAGGCACCGCGGCCCTTCTCCCCATAGGTCTGCTCAATCGCACGCACAATCAAAGCACGGATAGAAGTCCCCGCCTGCTCCGCTTTAGCACGGAGTTTGTCGTGAAGCGGCGCGGGAATATCGACAGTGGTTCGAACAGCCATACTAGTATTATGGCATGAATGACATAAAGCTGTCAGTTGTAGGAGTTTAGCTGAAGATTTCTGCCCGAGTGCCTGAGTTAGAAACCCTCGGTTAGCACTATCCTCACGCGCCGTCCGTATAATCAGTTGTGCGCCGCGCACTCTCCCTCCTTCTCTTGCCCCTTCCTCTAGTAACTGCAGAGCTCAAAATCGATCACGTCACCATCGCCGGAAAAGATCTCAAAATCATGATGGCGAATCTTGCCGCCGTTGGTCTCAAATGCGAATACGGAGGTGCGCATACGAACCACGCCACAGAGATGGCGCTCACCAGCTTCCCCGATGGGTCCTATCTCGAATTAATAGCGATTCAGGCCAATGCCGATCCGAACGCTGTGGCAGCCCACGTCTGGGCCAAACGGATGGAGAACAATGCCGGTCCCTGTGCATGGGCGGTTCGATCCGCGGATATCGCCCCGGCCGAACTCGCTCGATTGAAGGCTGCCGGTATAGAGGTTTCAGAAGTGACATCCGGTGGTCGCGCGCGGCCCGACGGTGAGCGGCTTGAATGGAAGACGGCCCGCATTGGACCTGAGCCGAACGGAACCTTTTTCCCGTTTCTCATTAGCGACATAACACCGCGCCGCGAACGAGCGTTTCCCAGTGGCAATCCGACGACGAAGGATTTCAGCGGGATCAGCAGAGTGGTCATTGCAGTTCACGATCTGAATGCGTCTACCGATCGCTTCCGCCGAGCTTATGGGTTGCCGCCCCCGCTCAAGCGAGTGGATCGCGAATTCGGCGCACACCTTGCAATGTTCGGCAGCACACCTGTCGTGCTGGCCGCGCCGTTAACGCCTGAGTCCTGGCTAGTCTCGCGGCTCGATCAGTTCGGAGAAGGCCCGTGCGCCTTCATTCTTCACGCGCGCAAACCCGGCCGATACAACGTCGCTACGAAAACCCGCTGGATTGGTATTGATATTTCGTGGTTCGACATCAACAAACTGGGATGGCGCCTCGGTTTTGAATCGTTGCCCTGATGCCAACTTTGGCTCGCACAGGCGACTCCCGTTTTGATCTGCGAGTATCTAGTACCGTCCAGCCCTCGCGATCGCATCACACCGCCAAAATTGGCCTATGCTAAGACTCGTGAGGTCTCGAATGCTTCGTTTCACCAAATTCACCACGTCGGCCGCTCTCGGCGTTCTTGCGGCCTTTTCGTGTGTCCGTCCGGCAAACGCTCAAACTCTTGCGGGCGTGACCGGCGACATTCAGATCGCGGGGGATTTCGATGGCGACGGCGTTCTTGATTATGCATATTGGCGGCCCTCAAACGGCACCTGGTACGTTCACACCTATGCCCATCCCACGATTCTCATCACCCAGCAATGGGGAGCGCCGGGCGACATCCCTGTTCCGGGCGACTACGACGGTGACGGGCGAACCGATTATGCCGTTTGGCGCCCATCTACCGGAGTCTGGTATATCAAACCTGCGAATGGTGGAGCTGTAATCACAAAGCAATGGGGAGCCCCCGGCGACATTCCCATTGCTGCGGACTTCGATGGCGATGGCAAGACAGATCTCGCTGTTTGGCGCCCGTCGAACGGCACCTGGTATATCCTCCCAACCGCGACCTCGACAACTCCCGAAATCACCCCATTTGGCATCTCAACCGACGTCCCCGTGCCGGCTGACTACGACGGAGATGGCAAAACCGATATCGCGGTTTGGCGACCCTCTAACGGAACTTGGTACATCCTCCCGAGCAATGGAAACCCAACCTACTCTCAACAGTGGGGAACTTCTGGCGACATCCCCGCTCCCGCGGATTACGATGGCGACGGCAAAGCCGATTACGCAGTGTATCGTCCTTCAGAGGGCAACATGTACCAGATGCTGAGCTCGAATCCAGCCAATCCGGTTGTGCAAGCGTGGGCGCTTCCCATCCACAATCTTTCTTCGAAATGGAATATTGGCACTCTGACGCCCGGACTTTACCTTCGCGTGTTTGGCGATTTCGATGGTGACGGAAAGCTCGATTGGGCTGTCTGGCGACCCAAAGACGGAATGTGGTTCGTCGCTCCAAGCAAGACTCCTGCAGCGCCTCTCGAAGTTCAATTCGGCGCACCCGGCGATGTGCCCATTCCCGCTGATTTCGACTTTGACGGGAAAACCGATTACGCGGTGTGGCGCCCATCCAACGGTACCTGGTATGTGCTCCCCACTTCCACCGGCACATCGTTCACAAAACAGTGGGGTACTCAAGGTGACATTCCGCAGTTCGGCGATTTCGATCGCGACGGGAAAGTCGATTACGTGGTGTACCGTCCAAGCGACCAAACGTGGTACATCATCCCAAGCAGTACCGGATTTCCAACCTCGCACCAATTCGGCGCCCCAGGCGACATTCCCACTGCGGGCGAATATATTGGCGGTGATGTCGAAAGAACAAATATTACGGTCTGGCGGCCCTCAGACACCACGTTCTATATTCGAACGGGCGGTCCCAATCCCCTTACAAAAGTGTTTGGCGCTCTGGGTGACTTGCCTGTTCCGGCGGACATCAATGATGATGGCGGGACGGATTACGTCGTTTGGCGACCCTCAACGGCAAGCTGGTTCTATAACATAAACGGCGATTCATCAACGGTGTACCAGATTCAGCTCGGTGTTGCCGGGACCGATCTCCTATATAATCAGCCTCCGCTGACGACCTTTATCGGCCCTAAGTAGTCGCCTTCGACTCCATTGCGGTGCGTATACGAGCGAGGCGTGCCGCGTCCGCCACTCCCGAAGACGGACACTTTCATCGCATCTTGCGAATATACGTAATGAATGTCTTCTATTGACGTTCCTTTACACGGAAGCCGCTTCGGCCAAACTTCGCGGCGCGATTTGTGGTGGGTGCAACCGCTGCTGACATTTCTGGGGCTCTCTCTCTTCATCGTCTACGCCACTTGGGCGGCGCTACAGGGCAATCACTATCGCTATGGGCCCTATCTGTCGCCGTTTTATTCTCCCCAAGTGCTGGGCGATGCCACACATGCTTGGTTCGGTGCCTGGCCACGCTGGTGGCCATCCTGGATACCAATGTCCGCGGCTCTGCTAATACTTTGGGCGCCCGGCGGATTTCGTGTGACGTGCTACTACTATCGCGGCGCGTATTACAAAGCTTTCTGGGCGGATCCTCCTTCTTGCACCGTCGGCGAACCACGAAAAATTTACCGTGGTGAACGCTCATTCCCGCTCATCCTACAGAACATCCACCGGTACTTCCTGTATCTCGCGCTCCTGTTTCTATTCTTTTTGCTCCACGACCTTTGGCGCGCGCTTTGGTTCTTCGATGCCTCGGGTCTGCACGCCTACTTCGGCATTGGCGTCGGAACACTTGTGCTCGCGGCGAACCTCGTCCTTCTCGGCGGTTACACATTCGGCTGCCATTCGCTGCGCCACTTGATCGGGGGATGCGTCGATCAGCTCTCGAAGTCTCCGGCGCGCCAGGCAGCCTACAACTGTGTCGGATGCTTCAATCGACGCCACATGCTGTGGGCGTGGATGAGCCTGTTCTCCGTCATGTTCGCCGATCTCTACGTTCGTATGTGCGCGATGGGGATCTGGACGGACCGGAGACTTTTTTGATGGCAGAATACGAAACGCA
This sequence comes from Acidobacteriaceae bacterium, assembly GCA_019240405.1. Taxonomy (GTDB): domain Bacteria; phylum Acidobacteriota; class Terriglobia; order Bryobacterales; family Bryobacteraceae; genus Bog-105. The sequence goes on along the minus strand of JAFAYL010000052.1, from coordinate 131,743 downwards.
CGATTACGAAGTGCTAGTGATCGGAGCGGGCGGGGCAGGATTAAGAGCAGCTATTGAAGCATCGGCGAACCAAGCCCGCGTCGGCGTTGTGACGAAGAGCTTACTGGGCAAGGCGCACACGGTCATGGCTGAAGGCGGCATTGCCGCGGCCTTATCCAATGTTGACGAGCGCGACAACTGGAGGGTTCACTTTGCCGATACCATGCGCGGCGGCCAGTATCTCAACAACTGGCGCATGGCTGAGCTGCACGCGAAAGAAGCGCCCGATCGCGTTCGCGAGCTTGAGGCTTGGGGCGCGCTCTTCGACCGCACCAAAGACGGACGTATTCTCCAACGCAACTTCGGCGGCCATCGCTATCCGCGGCTCGCCCATGTCGGCGACCGCACCGGGCTCGAGATGATACGGACGTTGCAGGATTACGGCATTCACGCCGGCATGGAAGTGCACATGGAGTGCACGGTTATCACGTTACTGAAAGACGACGGCCGTATCGCCGGGGCTTTCGGGTATGATCGCGAGCGCGGCAGATTCTTGCTGTTTCGCGCGAAAGCGGTCGTGCTCGCCACCGGCGGCATCGGTCGAGCTTACAAAATCACGAGCAACAGTTGGGAATACACGGGCGATGGGCACGCGCTCGCCTATGAGGCCGGCGCTTCCCTCATGGATATGGAATTCGTTCAATTCCATCCCACTGGCATGATCTGGCCGCCCAGCGTCCGCGGCATTCTGGTAACCGAAGGAGTTCGCGGCGAAGGCGGAGTTCTAAAAAACAGCGACGGCCGGCGCTTCATGTTCGACGACATTCCCGAAAATTACCGTGCCCAAACGGCGGACAACGAAGAAGAGGGCTGGCGCTACACGCAAGGTGACCGCGACGCACGCCGACCTCCGGAATTGCTGACTCGTGACCACGTGGCGCGTTGCATTTTACGCGAAGTTCGCGAAGGTCGCGGCAGCCCACACGGCGGGGTTTTTCTCGATATTGCGTGGATCAAGAATCGCCTGCCGAACGGCGCCGAGCACATCAAACGCAAGCTCCCCAGCATGTATCACCAATTCAAACAGCTCGCAGACATCGATATCACTCAAGAACCGATGGAGATCGGTCCGACCACCCATTACATGATGGGCGGGGTTCGCGTCGATGCCGATTCCCAAATGTCGGATGTTCCCGGTCTGTTCGCGGCAGGCGAATGCGGGGCCGGCCTGCATGGCGCGAATCGCCTCGGCGGAAACTCATTATCCGATCTCCTGGTATTCGGAAAGCGCGCCGGAGAATATGCGGCCAGATTCGCCAAAAACAACGGTGCCGCGAGCGTGGATCCGCAACAGATTGATGCTGCCGCTCAAAGGGCGCTCGAACCGTTCAACCGCACCGGCGAAAGTCCATTTCAAGTCCAGCAGGATTTGCAAGAACTCATGCAGAATCTGGCCGGCATCGTCCGCCGGGAAGAAGAAATGCAGCACGCGCTTATCGAGTTGCGCCGCCTCGAAGAACGCGCCAACCGAGTAGCCGTCGCAGGCAATCGTGAATACAACGGCGGCTGGCATACCGCTCTCGACCTGCGCAATTTGATTACTGTTTCCGAAATCATCACTCGCGCCGGCATCGAGCGCAAAGAGAGCCGCGGAGCACATTTTCGCGAGGACTTTCCATCCAAAAACGACGCTGTGGGTCGCTGCAACATCATCGTCCGGCGAGATGTGTCGGGCGAAATGCAAGTCATCCGCGAACCGCTGGCAGAAATGCCCGCCGAGCTGAAGCAGATCATCGAAGAAATGAAATGAGCAACGAAACTGGCGCATCCACTGCAACCTTCCGCATCTGGCGCGGCAATTCGAGCGGCGGCGCGTTCCACGACTACACAACCGAAATTTCTGAAGGAATGGTTGTGCTCGATGCCGTCCACCGTATTCAAGCCGAGCAGGCAAACGACCTCGCCGTTCGCTGGAACTGCAAAGCAGGTAAATGCGGCTCCTGTTCGGCCGAAATCAACGGCAACCCTCGCCTGATGTGCATGACCCGCCTCAACGCGCTCCCGCTCACGGATCCGGTCACAATCGAGCCGATGAAAGCGTTCCCGCTGGTCAAGGATCTGGTTACCGATGTTTCATGGAATTTTCGCGTGAAGCCTCAGATCAAGAAATTCACTCCGCGTCTCCCTGATGCGTCTGACGGCACTTGGCGCATGGCGCAGGCGGACGTCGATCGCGTTCAGGAATTTCGCAAATGCATCGAGTGCTTTCTTTGCCAAGATGTCTGTCACGTGCTGCGTGAGCACCGTTTATTCGAATATTTCATCGGCCCGCGATTCTTCGTCAATACCGCTGCTCTCGATATGCACCCCCTCGATACAGCGAACCGGACCGCCGATCTGCGGCAAAATCAGGGGGTCGGTTATTGCAACATTACCAAATGCTGCACAAACGTCTGCCCTGAGGGCATCAAGATCACCGACAATGCCATCATTCCGCTCAAAGAGCGTGTGGTAGACCAGTACTTCGATCCGTTACGGAAGCTCTTCCGCATTTTTCGGTGAGTCCGAGGGACCCATATCAAGCGCGTAGGCAAGAGCCCTCCGGATCTCGTTCATGGTCTGCTCCGGGATTCGCCCGAGTTGCCGTTCTAATCTGGCGCTCGGAATGGAACCCAGCCCTTGAACGTTTGCGAATGACTCTCGATCCAGAAACGGCAACCGCGGCATTGGGACCTCATACCTGCTCGATCGATTCTGAGTTGTGAGCGGTAACGTATAAGATGAGCGCCCGCGGCGCATCGGGATCTCGCCTGGATACGACTACGACAGGCCGGGTCTTCGCTGCCAACCCAAGGTCAGCAAGCCAGACCTCACCGGCTCCGGGGCTCATCCAACAAGTCGAGCACTTCTTGCTCAATCGCGCGAGATCTAGGTAGGTCGAGCAGATCGGCGTCGGCCAATTCGATCACCTCGGTAATACGTTGCCGTGCTTCGGCAGCCGTTTCAGGTCGCCACTCCCGCAACCGAGCATCAAGTTTCTCAGCAAGTGCATCCATTGAATCTACGCTCTTCTATTGAATTCTATCGCGCCAGCCATTGGCTATTGACGCGCACCCATCTGCTCGGCCTCTACATCCGTTAGAAGAGCACGCATGACCGCGCCTTCCCGCACCGTAGGTGACGGGTCAAATGGAATATCATGACAGGTGCTATCAACCGTACATGGATTTCAATCTAAAATCGCTCACGCCATCCGCTATTCCGGAAGCTCTCGAAAAAGCGCACCGCTATCGCCTTTTGAACGAGCCTTGGCAGGCAGAAAGCATCTGTCTTGATGTTTTGGGCATCGATCAGGGAAATCAGGGCGCGCTCATCACGCTGCTGCTTGCGTTGACCGACCAATTCGGAGGAGACGTTTCGCTCTCTCGCGCCCGCGAAGTGCTGCCCGCCATTCAAGGTGAGTACGAGCGCGCTTACTACGCCGGCATCATTTATGAGCGCTCCGCAAGAGCCCGCCTGCGGCAGGCGCTTCCCGGCGCCAATTTCATCGCCCACCGCGAGCTCACAGAAGCCATGCGGCTCTACGAGCAGGCCGAAGCCATCCGCCCCGCTGGTAATGATGACGCCATTCTGCGCTGGAACACATGCGCGCGTACGCTGATGCGCCACCGTGAGCTGCGGCCGCAACCGCAAGAGAAGCTTGAGCCCGTCCTCGATGATTGAGATCCGAAAAGCGGTTGCGCATCGAGCAATACCGCTTTTTCTACTTGCAACCGCCGCGGTCGCGGCCGAACTTACTCCGCTGCCGAATTTCGAAACGGGCGCGAGCTCACTTCAGATCCTCTCTCCCTGCGTGCCGCACACGCCTTGGACTGTCGCTGGTGAATACGGTGCTCTCTTGGGACGTCAAAACGGAAAGTTTGAAGCGTGGATCTGGCCTGTAAAGATTCTCAGTAACTTCAAGATTTCTGCCGAGCTTGCCGATTACCCCGTACCCATCGATGTTAATGCGCTCGCAGCAGAAATTCGCGTTACACCTGCCGAGACCACCATCACGTATTCGCACGCCGCTTTCACAGTTCGCCAGCACATGTTCGCCGCACGAGGGTCGAAAAGTGCGCCACCCACCGGCGTTGCCGTTTTTTTCGAGATCGAATCCGTGCGCCCTCTCGATTTGACCTTTGATTTCACGCCGGAGATGCTTCGCATGTGGCCGGCGCCGAATTTTGGCCGTCCCAATGGTGAATGGGTCGCGCAGGGTGAAAGCGGGATTTACATCTTGCACACCGACAATCCGCAATTGTCGGCCACTGTTGCGATGCCTCGTACGCGCCCGGGCATTCTCCCGCCTTATCAAGAACACCCGCAGACGTACCCCCTCGAGCTCAAGCTCTCTTACGATCCGGCGCGCGATCACGGCTCCGTCTTTCCGCTGATCATGGCTCTCGCGAGCGGCACTCCGCCTGCTGCACAGGCTGCTGAAATTAACACAGCGATTCCCCGCCTCTACGCTCAAACGCAGGACTATTACGCGCACTTTTTCGATCACCGCCTTACTGCTGAAACGCCTGACCGCCGCGTCAATGAAGCCCTTCAATGGGCGGAGGTATCAATCGATCAGATGCAGGTCAAGCATGGTGACGAAACGGGAATGGTGGCGGGCTACTATGAATCGGCCGATTCGGCGCGCCCGGGTTTCGGCTGGTTTTTTGGACGCGACACCCTGTTCACCTTATATGCCGTGGACAGCTATGGAGATTTCGCGCTTACGCGACGCGCCCTCGACTTCCTCATTCACCGCCAGCGTGCAGACGGCAAAATCATGCATGAGTTTTCGCAATCTGCCGAAGCCATCGATTGGAAATCTACTCCCTACTTCTACGCCGCAGCCGACTCCACAAACCTGTTCATCATGGCGATGCACGATTACTTCAAGATCAGCGGCGACATTGACTATCTGAGACGTAATTGGGAAGCGGTTCGCAAGGCCTATGAGTTCACGCGCGCCCACGTCACCAACGGCATCTATGACAACAGCCAGGGCACAGGTTGGGTCGAGTCTTGGCCGCCCGCCATGCCGCACCAGGAAATCTATTTGGCAGCCCTTGATCAACAATCCGCCGAAGCCATGTCCCGTCTCGCCGCGCACATGAATGATCGAGAGCTTTCCGCTTCGGCGGCCAAAGTTGCAAGTCAAATCCGTGAGAAACTCGAGGCGGAATATTTCGAGGCAGCGAAAAACTTCTACGCCTTTAGCCGAAATGCCGATGGATCGCTGGATCACACGGCCACGATCTATCCTTCGGTTGCCTGGTGGGACGGCACCTTGGCGCTTCAGCATCCCGGCCCCATGCTGACGCGCTGGGCGTCTCACGAATTCTCAACTGATTGGGGTCTTCGTGATATCAGCCCGCAAACATCCTTCTACGATCCGATCAGCTATCACCAGGGGTCAGTTTGGCCGCTCTTCACCGGTTGGACAGCACTTGCTGAATACCGTGCCGGACGTCCACTCTCCGGCTACGCTCACCTGATGCAAAATGCCGGATTGACCTGGATTCAGGATCTCGGTGCAACAACAGAATTGCTCTCTGGGGAGTTCTTCCAGCCGCTAGGACGTAGCAGCTCGCATCAAATGTGGTCGTCCGCCATGATTATCACGCCACTCCTTCGCGGTCTGTTCGGCCTCGACTGGCACTCTGCAAACCACACGCTGCGAATCAATCCGCAACTTCCCGCAGATTGGGGTGCTGCAACTCTGCGAAATGTGCGATTGGGTTCCTCATCGATCGACCTCCTATACAAGAGATCTGGCGATCAGTTAACTGTGGAAGGCATAACTAGCCGGCCCGAAGAGCTCTGCCTCATAACGGGAAGTTCGCCCGAACCGGCCTGCCGCACCTCCGCCTCAACTTCTCACTCCATATCGATTCCGTTGAAAGCGGTCGAAATTGCGATTCCCTCCGATCTGCCGGTTGCAGGCGCAACCACGGCGCAGCTCAAAGTATTGGATGAGACCTATTCCGCCAACCGCGCCACATTTACCGTTGAAGCGCAAGGCGGAGCTAAATACGAGCTCCCAGTTCGCCTAAATCGTGCCGGGATTTCGGTCAAAGGCGCGGAGATCAGCGCGGATACTCTCCACTTGCGGTTCGCCTCTGGATCGGGGTATCAGAATCAAACCGTCACGTTTTCGTGGTGAACCTCAAAATTCCCGTTTCCGAATCAACCTATCCACACTAACGGGCCCTGGCCCCGCGGCAAAAAGATACAGGAACACAAAGCAGTATACGACCGCCAGTTCGCCGCCGTTCATGATCGGCCACAGTCCCCTCGGCGCGTGTCGCATAAAGTACGCGAACGCCATCTCGCCGCAGGCAATGAACGCCACCCACCTAGTAAACAGGCCAATTACAAGCAGCCATCCGCCGAAGAACTCGATAAATCCAGCCAACCACATCAAAGACAGGAATGGTACCGAGTGCCCGTGTCCGTCTGTTCCGCCAAACATTCCGAAAAGCTTCTGAGCTCCGTGAAAAGACAACGTAAATCCCACAATCGCCCGCAACAGCGACAGCACGTATCTCGATTGCGAAAATCCGGTTCGTAGCGTCTTGGTTTGTGTTGCCATTGATGCCTCTTCACGAGAGACTACCATTGCTTTTACTCGGCTAGATTGGCTTACCTTCGCTGCTGAAACGTATTGCAAGCAGAAATCGAGCCCGATTCGAGGCCGCGCCGGAACCAGCCGGTGCGCTGCGCCGAAGTTTGCATGGGTAAACGCTTCAGGGCTTACTCTCGACGAGTAAACCTAGCGCAGAGACTTCGTGGACAGCACGCGGTAGATCGCCTCTTTTTCGTGCCCCTTCACATCGAAGAATTGTACTTGGAGCCCCTTCTCCGTCCACCGTGCGTTGAATGGAGCCCCGGGTCTAAGCCAAGTGCACCTTGACCAGCGCCACGCACGATCACATCCGATGACGTACGCGTTTCCATCCGACGCTTCGATGAGCATTGCGTTTAGCACGTGTTGCCAAGCGAACGTGTTCTCAGATGAATTACAGTTCATCGTGAGATTCGGAGTCGTCGAACTTGTTTGAGTACTCAACGCCCCCGCTGAAATACTGCTTGTGCTCGTGGCAGTAGAACCTGAAATCTGGCAATTAGTTGACACCCCGTTACTGGTCTGCACAACATAAGGTACCGACTCAGATTGCAAGACTCTGAATGTGAGCGCCGCCGAAGGTCGATCGTGAGGTGGTGTAAAAAGGTTCGGCTCAAGCACTGGATTGACCTCATATCGACTCATTACGACGTCGCTTGTCCGATTCCCGTCAATCGTATGGCGCCGAAAAGCGACAGAAATGCCGTCGACCGAGCGCCAATCCGAATATTCGATCAGGTGTTCATCCCCTCCGCTCCCTCCAACTCTGATTCTCAACAAGTGCCCCGTCTCTGCGTCGACATTCCAGCGAACGTCTCTACCTGCTCCTATTAGTTTGAGGCGGTAAGTGCCCGTTGTTTGGATCTGTTCCACTCCCTCCAAAACACAGGTGTAGCTTTGCAAATGCTGCGCAACATAAAGAGGATCAGCCTTGACGAAGGCGCGAAGATTTTCAATATTCGTGCTTGGAACAGCGCTGGTCATTTTTCCTGAGGTGGAATAGTTGAAGTCGGGAGTGATGACGAGTTTTCTTTCAACTCCTTCGGAGCTTTCGGTCTTCAGGTACATGGTGTCAGGAAAACGAACGACCCGCTCGAATTTAAAAGAATGCGTGCCGCTTTGGGTCGTTTCGATAGAACTACCCTCGATTCGAATAGCATTTACGGACGACAACTTCTCTAGGGGGCCGACGGCAGTTAACGCTCTGTTCATCAGCGTCAAGCATGAGCTTTCGTCACCCTTTGCGGTCGTCTTGGGAACGCTTGAGACGACGGCGATCATAGCATTTAGCACTTCGTCCGGCACTCCGTGTTTCCTAAGCTCAATTAACGCTTCTGGAGATGTATCGAATGCGGTCGGCTCGTGTTGGATTAGGAGCACAAGCGTCTGCGCTCCGATTCCAGACTCTGACATCCGTATTACATCTTCATTCGTTAAAGACTGGTGCGCTTGTTGAGCCAAGGCGCACGAAACGATCGTCAATAACCAGAAGCAGCAGTTTATTCTCATTCAAAACAGTTCCAGTTACCGTCGGCCAAGACTCGACTGGAAGCGTGATTGCGAACAGAATATCACAGAATTGAGGCACTGCACTAATCTGTATTGTCGAGACAAGAATCGAATAGCAGGAACCAGACCAACTATCGTATCTTTGGAAGCTCAAGACCGAAGACTATGACAATAACAGCCGGATTTCGGGTGCGGGATGGCATTCTTCTGTGTGCCGACACGATGTATACAGGCGGGATGAAAATTTACTCTACGAAAATCGTGCGAACTGAGCTTGAAAACCGAAAGTTCGCATTTTGCCCTCGGAGGTTCAGAGGATTGCTGTTTGATGTTGATTCAAGAATGCCAGAAGGCAATCCTGAAGTCAGCCTCAACAAATCCGTCGATGGAAGAGATGCAGGAAGCAATACGCAGGACCTTACGAAAGCTGTTTCGCGAGCATGAACTGCCCGATAATGCTGCTCAGTTTCTTGTCGCTGCCTGGACGTCTAACGACGGACTTCGATTGCTTTCCACTCGTGAGGGTATCGTGATTGAGAGAGATCGGCATTACTGTAACGGTTCGGGTGCATACCTTGCGAATTACCTGATCGAGGCTGCCTACCGTCACGACATGAATCTTCGAGAAGCTATTATCCTTGCAACGTACACCTTCGCATCGGTGAGGACATACGAAGAGGGATGCGGCGGAGAATCAGAATTTATCACGCTCCGATCGGACGGATCTCTTTCCCCAGTTGCGCACAGTGAGATTAGGCTGCCAGAGAAATACCTCACGAGATTCGAAGCGCGGACAAGAAAGCTGATGTTCGATTTTGTGAATCCAACACTATCGAATGGCGATTTTCACAGGAAGCTCGATTCCTTTGTCGAGCAGATCAAGATTGGCAGGGAAGCGTGGATCGAACATCGGAAAATGGGTTGGCAATTCAGGAACTCTTGAAGGAGCTCCTCACTGATGAGTAGAGACTTTCTTCGCATCGGCGAGTCACGAGATTTCGAACCCGATCAATAAGTCGTCTCTATTGAGAGAGCGGCCCGCAACCGAATTAAGAGTACTGCTCTCGGTTTTTAATTGGATGTAAGATGATTTTACCTTCGCTGCTGAAACGTATTGCAAGCAGAAATCGAGCCCGATTCGAAGCCGCGCCGGAACCAGCCGGTGCGCTGCGCCGAAGTTCCGTGCGTGAACGTTTCCGGGCTCACATGCCCGCTCGCCATTTTCTGAAGCCGGTCATCGCCTACAGCCGCCGCCGCACCCAAAGCAGAGGCGACGTCGCTTGCATCGATGATCTTTCGCTGTTCTGTTGAGTTTGCCCACACACCCGCAAAACAATCTGCTTGCAGCTCTAACCGCACCGACAACGGATTGGCCTCTTCGGGCCTGCGCTGTTGAAGCTGCCGCACTTTGGGCTCGATGCCTAGAATCTTCTGAACGTGATGTCCAATTTCATGCGCAATCACGTACGCCTGCGCGAATTCACCAGGCGCGCCAAAGCGGTTCTTCAATTCATTGAAAAAGCTCAGGTCCAGGTACACCTTCTCATCTTCAGGACAGTAAAACGGGCCAATTGCATCTTGAGCCATTCCGCAGGCCGACGGGTAAGCATTTCGGAACAGCACCAATTTCGCATGGCGGTACGGTGCGTTTCCTTGCTGCGGCAAAATGCGCGTCCAGTTTTTCTGAACGTCATCGAGCACGAACGAAACAAACTCCACTTCCGGCTGTTCCCGCGCGTCCAGTTGCCGGTTCGGAGCCCGATGCTCGACTGGCGTCGAAGGCGCCCCTGAGAAGAAGACAAACAGATTCCGATGAAAGAGCAGACTGAGTAATCCGACGATGATTACTCCGCCAATCCCTAAATGTCCGAACCCGAATCCACCACCATCGCCGCCGCTGTCGTCGCGGCGATCTTCAATGTCACTGCTTACACCACCAGGAGTCCATCTCATATTGTTTCTGTCTTCTCAACCATTCTCGCCTTCTGGTAGAGCTCATCCAAGGCCATAAGCGCCGGTTCCGGCGAGTCGCTGCCTTTCAGAAAATTCCAAACTACGCCCCAGGCGGCTGCTTGGAAATTCGGAAATCCCGGAAAGCGCGGCCGCAAGAACGCTCTCTCGACCGTCGGCAGAATGCTTTCGAAATAGCCGTTCGTCAGGCGGTTCGCTTCAGGATCAGTCCAGGCACGTTTGTTTCCCGGTTGGCCTCCCGACTGTACATAGATAGTCCGCTGGCAATCTGCGCCGGCGATCCACGTCACATATTCGACGGCCGTTTCAATATCGGCACAGCGCATCGAGATCCCTAATCCCGCGCCGCCCAGCGTTGCGCCTGCGCAGTCCGCACGCCCCCTTGGAATATTCGTAAAGGAAACAAGCGAGTCCCGGTAGCCTTCTCGCGCGTAATTGGAATACCCGAACGCAAGCGGGCAGTAGGCGATGTCATCTGTCGTACTCATCCGTTCCCAAACCGCAATTGGATTCATGGCCAATGCGTCATCACTCGCATTCCTCGCCAAGTCTCGCAATTGCAATAAGGCCGCTGCGCCGGCCTGGTGCTCAACTACCATGTCCGACTCACCAGAGAATGGCGGATATCCAGAATTCGCGCAAAGCGTAAAAAAGCACATTAGTGAATCCAACGGCAGCAACGCGGGTGTAACAAAACCCGGACGGATCCTCGCGATTTCCATCACTTCATCCCACGTCTCTGGAACTCGCGCGCCCGCCGCTTCGAGCAAGTCCGCCCGGTAACCTGCTACCTGCGCAGCGCCATCCACCGCAAGCGCCCACTGATGCCCTCCGTAAAAATAGCTCTGATGCGACAAGCCTACACTCTCGCTCGCAAGCTGGTCGAGAGTTTGTCGCGGCACGTATTCATCTAGCGATATCAAGCAGCGGTCGCGCGCAATTTCGCCGGCGAACGGATGATCGATCACCAGCAGGTCGTAATTCGCCGCAAGCGCCTTCACAGATGCGTCGCCGAACTGCTGCAGGCTCCGCGCCTCCCAGTCGATGCGTACGCCCGGATGTTTGTCGGAGAACTCGCGCGCCGTCGCGATCATCGGAGCCAACCCGCGATCGTGGTTCCACGTAATTCCTCGTAAAGTTGTCACAATTTGCTAGAACGCGCGCCTAGGAGCGTTCAGATCACCTGATCCCGGCTGAACTCTGCAATCTGCTCTTCCGTATATCCCACTTCTTTCAAGATCTCCACCGTGTGCTCCCCGGTGAGGGGAGGCCTTTTGATGCTCGAAGGAGTTCGGCTAAATCGAACCGGCGGTCCAATCGTTCGAAACTTTCCGGCGGTCGGATGATCGAATTGAGTAATGGTGCGATTGTGCTGCACCTGAGGATCGCTCGCCACTTGCGGAAATGTGTTCACGGGTGCGGCCCAGATGTCAGCCTCCATAAGAATCTCGATCAGCTCGGCCGTCGTTTTGGAGGCGAATCCAGGCTCCAGTTTCTGCTTGATTGCGTCCCGATTCTCGAGAAAGTTGCGCGACTCAATGCCTTCGAAACCAGGCACGCCCACGAGTTCGGCGACTTTGCCCAGCGGCATCATCGCAACCACGACATAGCCGTCAAGCGTCTTGTAAACCCCCATTGGCGCTCCAATATAGGGATGCCCCATGCCTGCTTCGCTTCGCCGCGGTTCATGCCCAGTATTGAAGTACACGCTGAGTTCTTGAGTGGCCAAACTCAGAATTGAATTCAAAAGGTTTACATCGACTCGCTGACCCAGTCCCGTTCGATTCCGCTCGTAGAGTGCCGCCAGCACGCCGACAACAATGTGAAGCGAGGCCGTCAAATCCGCCACTCCCATGCCCACGGGCGAGGGCGGATCATCCACCAAGCCTTGCAGCATCAGTACGCCGGAAACAGCCTGGGCCAATAGGTCCTGGCCTGGCCGTTCCAAATACGGCCCATCTTGTCCCCACCCGCAGCTCGCGCAATAGATCAGCCGGGGGTGAATCCTGGAGAGCGCATCATAACCTAATCCGAGGCGATCCATTACTCCCGGCCGAAAATTTTCAATAAGCACATCACTCGATTGGATAATTTTGAGCGCCGCCTCCTTTCCCCGCGAGTCTTTCAAATTCAGGGTGATGCTGCGCTTGGCCCGATTAAAGACAAGGAACGAAAGACTCTCGCCGTTAAGGAAGGAATCCCGCATCGACCAGTGCCGATGCCACTCACCGTTCCGCGGCTCGATTTTGATGACGTCCGCACCCATATCGCCGAGGAACTGTGTCGAATTGGGACCTTGGACAAGCTGCGAAAAATCTGCTACTCGCAGGCCTTCGAGTGCTCCGCTCACTTCATGCTCCCTTAATATCGCTCACCAGCCCAGACTCAGCCCTCAGGAGGCTTTCAATCAGATCAAGTCTGCTTCGGCTCGGCACGAATTCCAAACGCCGGATTCCGAATGGATCGATTCGATTGCGGATCAAATCGAGTTCCGTTGGATCCGGCGGCTCTGTGCTCTCCAACTCATCCGCAATCAGAAATTCGCCTCCCGTGTTCTCTCTGACTTTCTCGAGAGTGATCCTGGGATGAAGACTCATCAAGCGGAAAATTCCCTCCTCTTTATCCATCTCGAAAATACCCAAGTCCGATATGAGCCGTACTTTGCCCGGCTTCAATCCTGCTTCAATGCGCTCAACATCGCTCATCAGCCCGCGCGCTGCAGTACAAAACCGAACGCTCTCGACGAAGCGCTCCCGCGAATGGCGCGTCAAATAAAGCACGAAGTGTTGATGAAGATTCGCAACATCGGCCATACCACCTTGACCCGGCAGGCGAACACGCTTGCCGCCCGCTTTTACCCATGCGTTATTCGTCCGCCCGCGCACATCCAATTGGGCGACCGTAATCACTTCATGCGTGATCCGGCCCTGCTGGTAATACCAGTGATACGTCTCATCCGCACCCCAAACCGCTTTCGCGCTACCCAGTTCTAATGGCTCCGCCAGTGTGAGCGACATCGGATGTTCATCAATGTCGATCAGTCCACCGTTCAGCGCAATAATGACCAGACCAGGAGCGTGTGTCGCCTTTGCGAGCAAATATGACACCATTGCCAGCGGAGACACCGAGCCTACCGAGCAGATGCTCGAATTGTCGTACTCCCGGGCGAGACATACCGCCAGCAGCTCGTCGCTCGTGAATCCGTTCTCCCTGACAATCTGGATTCGATGCTTCTCAACGCGAGCCGGAGTCAAGTCCGGAATGCGGATACTCGCAGCGTTTCCCAGGAATGCCTTTCGGCTCTCACTGAGCGTAAAGCTCGTTTGTCCCGTGCGAACATACCTCAACAACTCTTCATAGTCTGTCGAGTAATACGGAAGACACGAGGTTGGATAAGCGCCGCCAGGAACCTCTGCAATCGCTTGGACGAATGTGTGCGGCAGAACAAATGACAAGGGCGCTCCGAGCTCTCCTACTCTCACGATCTCTTCAACTGTCACAAGCGTCCGCCGAGCCGCTCCAAGCAAACTTAGATCGAACCCCCGAGCGCCCTGAATCTCGATGTTGCCCGCCGCATCCGCCCGTTGCGTATGTAGCAGGAGCACATCGATATCCAAGCGCTTCGCGATTCCAATCGGATTGCCTATGAATGCGGACTTCTCTTGCTTCCAAAAATCGCCCGCACTCATGAGATCCGAACCCTTGGGAAGCTGAAACGGCATTTCGGGTAAATTGAAATGCGCCGCATGCAGCCCTTGGATCATCGCAAGCGCAGACCACTCCTCGACTTCGATGACATTTCTTTCAAGCGCGTCGCGGAAGCGCGGCGCCAATCCAAAAATGTCGAGGCTCGAAAAACAGAACACTAGCTTTCGAACCGCCCGCGCCTCCAGCAGCAACTCGAGAGCCAGCCCACCACCCCAGCTCGTGAAGACAAGGTTTTTCCGGCCATGGGCAATGATTTTCTGAATCAACGCAATCGGCAGCCGCGAAAGATGCACTCCGCCGATACCAAGACGACTGCCATCTCGCACCCGCTCCGCCAATTCGTCCAGAGTTACAAAGTCGGTCATCGATGTTCACAACATCCCGGACGAGCTGCGCTGTTGCCTCGGGGTGCGGGCGCCGCGCCGACCCGCCCATCATCCCTCACAAGAGCGCCGATGTCGTCATTCCGCCGTCGATCGTGAGACACTGCCCCGTCATCCACGAGCTCTCATCGCAGGCGAGATAGAGCGCTCCATATGCGATATCAATCGGCTGTCCCAATCGCCCGATCGGATGCATGCGCTCCCAGCCTGCACGGAGCGCAGCAGGATTCGAGGAGCGTTCGAGCACTTGAATATTCAGCGGAGTCTCTACAGTTCCAGGAGCAATGCAGTTTACCCGTACGCCATTAGCCGCATACTCTCTCGACATCTGGCGCGTGAGCGAAAAAATCGCTCCTTTGCTCGCCGCGTAGTGCGGATAACCGGGAAATCCCAAAATGCCCTGCACCGATGAGATATGAACAATCGATCCGCGCCTAGACGCCAGCATGCCAGGAAGAATGTATCGCGAAGTGAGAAACATGCTGGTGAGATTCACTTTCAGAATGCGCTCCCATTGACTCAGCTCCATTTCATGCAGCGGATTCTCATCTGCAATCCCGACCACATTCACGAGTACGTCTATCGTTCCAAATTCGCGCGCGCCATCTTCGACAAGCGCGCGAATTTCGCCTTCAACACTTACGTCCGTCCGCCGGAACAGGCATCTTCCGCCTCCCGCTTGAATTCTTTCCGCTGTCGCGCTCCCGTGCTCTTCGTTAACATCGGCAGCGACGATTGCCGCCCCTTCCTGCGCGAAGAGAATGGCGATTGCCTCACCGATTCCCATCGCCGTTCCGGAAACGAACGCAACCCGGTCCTTCAAACGCATTTGTGAAAAAAGCGTACCACGCGCACGCGAGTCTCAAAGGCTAGGCAACCCGAGACGACCACGCCAAGATGCAAAATCCAAAGATCAGCAGCACCATCCCACCCGAAACAATCGAAATCGTTCCTTGCCGCACCCCACGCCACTCGCCCGTAGCAAATCCCCACACGTTTGAAGTAATGATGATCGCCGACATAAACAGCGGCCATCCAAGAACAGGACCCATCTCGGCCATGCTCGCCGACGCAGTCCCGTAAATTGCAATACTGCTCATCCAAAGAACGCCCATGAGCGCGCCCAGCATCCAGTAAGACGCCGTTCCCGGCAACGTAAATAAGCGAAAGCTGCCATTTTTCCGCCAAAGATAGGCGCAGTAAGCGAGATAAGGAACAAGTGTTGCAGTCAGCATCAGCGGCCAGATCACGTTCGGCTGGCTCGCGGTGCTCGCGCCCTCATCAGCGGCCCGGCTTAGCAGCGGCCCGCCGAACGCCAGTCCGAAATTGAGGAACGGAGATCCGACACCGGCAATGATCGCGAAGATTAGGCCAGTTTTGAAGCGGGCCGGGTTCCTGGTAACCGCCTCCTGGCTCCGCACGCTCGCTGCCAGCTCACGTTCTTTCGCTTTTCCGGCGATGGCGCAAACGATAATTCCCAGCAGCACGATCGCAATGCCAGCCTCTACCGCCAAGCCTTTCGCGGCGAGAATTTCTTCCGGATGTATTGACACCAGCGGCACCAGCGATCCCACCACCGTGGAGAGGCCAAGCGCAATCGCAAAATTCAGCGCAATTCCAATCGCATCCACGCCCAGTCCGAAACACACCGCCGCAATTCCATATGCGGCACCGAAACCTATCACCTTAAGAAGCGTTGCCGTCTGGGCGGCTGCGTAGACCGCTCCGAGATGCGGAACCGTCATAAAAGCGATCGTCCATGGAACGACGAAAAACGCTACAACTGCCCAAAGCGCCCAAACGTTCTCCCATCTCCAGCGGCTCGCATACTTGGTCGGTGTCGCGAAGCTTCCGTTCAGAATGCCAGCCACAAGCGCAAGCAGCACTCCACCCGATGCGCTCATGTCTCGCGCCCTGCAGAAGACTTATGAATCTTAGCCCAGTACTCCTCTCGCCCTTGTATGTCCTGCTTGACGTGGTAAACGGGGCCGCCAGTATAACCGCTTGCTGGATCGTACCCAGTGGGGGCAATCGATAGCGAATCGGTCTTTGCAGCTGATGTCACAAACATCTCCGTCAAATCCGGTCCGCCGAATGTGACGGACGACACTTGCAGCGCGGGCATTTCGATCCGCCGCTCGATCTTTCCATCGGGATCGTAGCGAATGACGCACGCGCCGAACCAGTGAGCGCACCATATGTACCCCTCGCAGTCCACCGTCAGACCATCGGGAATGCCTTCTGTAAGAGGTACGTTAACGAAAACTCTGCGATTGCGAAGACTTCCATTCGCGCGCTCCCAATCGTACGAGTAGATCCGGCGCACAGCCGAATCCACAAAGTAAAGCAAGCGGCAGTCCGGCGAAAATCCCAACCCATTCGAAAGATGGAATCCCTCGTCCACTATACGAACGGAACCATCGCGATCGACGCGAAACAGACAGCCGGCGCCCGGCTCAAACTCTCCACTTTGATTTCGCCAATACGATCCCGAATAAACCCGCCCCTCAGGATCAGCGATGCAGTCATTCATTACACACTGCTTCCCGCCCACTTCATTGGCTAGAAGAATCGGTTCAGATTTCGCGTCCCATAGCCAAATTCCCGTGACATTTGTCACCACCAATCCGCCGCGCCCGTTGAACGCGTAACCCGACACCTGCATGTTCTCGCTCACGATTTCGGGTTGACGCTCCCGCCAAGCGTATCGATAAAATCGCTTTCTGGCGAGGTCTGTCCAATAGAGAGCTTGCTGATCTCTATGCCAAAGTGGTCCTTCGCCGCAAAGGTCGTGATAGTCGGCGATAGCATCGATTTCGTCCACCATGAAACTGTATCGCACAAACCTTGGCTTCTTCGTTGAAGAGCACGACGAGTTCTACGGGATTGGAAGCGGCGCAACCTGGGACGCGCTCATCACCCGCGACGATCTGTATCAATACCTATTTGAGTCAGTTCGCAATTCGCAGCCCATCGATCGGCCAATTTTAGAAGACCTGGAAGCTCCCATTGGCTCTCAGGAAGTCTGGGCCGCAGGTGTTACCTATTACCGCAGCCGCAATGCACGGATGGAGGAATCGAAATCGGCCGGAAGCGGCGATTTCTACAACCACGTTTACACCGCCGAGCGCCCTGAACTGTTCTTCAAGTCTACGCCTCATCGCGTTGTCGGCCCGAACGGCAAAGTCGGATTGCGTAAGGACGCATCGTGGTCCGTACCCGAGCCGGAGTTAACCCTCCTTATTACTCCCAACGCGCGGATCGTCGGTTACACAATCGGCAATGATATGAGCTCACGCGACATCGAGGGCGAAAATCCTTTGTACCTACCACAGGCAAAGGTCTACGACCGAAGCTGCGCATTAGGACCCTGCATTCTGGTCCCGAATTCGTCCCTTCCTCGCTCGACAGAAATTCGCTTGGAGATTCACCGCTCCGGCATGACGGAGTTCTCCGGCTCGACTACCCTCGAATCCATGAAGCGCGATCCCGCTATCCTGGTCGAATTCCTGTTTCGCAATAACAGCTTTCCAAACGGATGTTTTCTTCTCACCGGCACAGGAATCGTGCCCCCGGACTCGTTCACTTTGAAAAGTGGCGACGAGATCAGAATCTCGATCGCCGGCATCGGAACGCTTATGAATTTTGTAGGATGACGGCTATTGCGATCTCTTGTGGCGCTTGTGCCGAAGGCGTCGGTTCGGAGCTTCGGACACCAACATCACCGGCGCTACGGATTCCGGAATTGTAACCCTCGCCTGACCATCCGTAAACCCGATGCGCCTGACCACAGCCCCGCCGTTGAGCTCCACAGTAAGGACCGCTTCGACATTTCCTGTGTTGTGAGGAAACAAAACCAACCCGCTCGGCTGAAAGACATCAGTGAGGTCCAAGTCTTTGCGCACAGGTCCATCGAAAATTTCGACCCGGGCCCGTTTTGGCTGATTTATATTTGACCTCCAGGACAATGCCAGATCTTCAGCCTGAGGGCGCAAGTTCACCGCGAGCTCGTTCGTGGCAGGGCTCGGAGGTACGCTATTCGAACGGGTCTGGTCCACAAACTCCCAAGCGCCGAAACACACAGTTGCGCCGATTCCCGCTCCAATAGCGAACCGGATCCATCTGCCCCGTGCGTTCGGCGATACGTCCTCAGCCGGAAGACTCGGAGCAACCGGCTGCTTGATCGCGCGTTGAGTTTGTTCCGATGGCGACTCCGAGTTTGCGCGGGTAATCGGACCGGCGGGCTCCCCGCCATTGCCAGGAAAGAAGATCGCGGAATCCACCGCGTGCATGTCTCGCGGCTTAAGAATGAGTCCGAAGTCATCCGGTCCGTCGAAGTAGGTCTTGTGTAAGAGCAACTCTCGATCGAGCAACCGCAGGTCACTTCGCGTATGAGAACAGTACCATCCCACGGCCTCCACTCCCAGAAGCGCGATATCTTTCGCCGGAGCTTCCAAGAGCTCCCGAAGCCTGTGCTCGTCGTTGTCCGAAAGGACAAAGCGCGGCCCGTGCGAATGCTCGCACGCCAGCGGCCGGAACGCCTCGACATAAACCTGGCCACTTTCTCGCCGGCCGAATAACACGCCGCCGATTTCTAACCCGCCATGCGATGTTGCGCTATAACCCTCCAGAACGAGAGTCGCGATTTCATCGAATAGGCCCGGAGCGATATGTACCTTGCCGGGCGCCACTTCCCTTGGGGAAAGGCTCGCTACTGCACCAGCCGACATCTTGAACCAGCTCTCCGCACTGCGTGCTCGCGTCTTGTGAGCCAGACGCCCTCTCAACGGCGGCAATCCACGCGCCACGATGCGAACGAGCAATGCTTTTCCTCCAGAGAATACACCCGAAGCTTGTAGCATTGCAATCAAAATCTACTAGAAACGATTAAAACATTTAATCCCGCCTGCGTAAAACGCGCGGACGCATGATGCGACGAACTCCACTTCAGACTGCATGTCAGGCCGGATAGGAAGACATAGGAGCTCGTTTGCTAACCGCACCCAGCAACGTTAGAAGGCCGCATGCAGTTGAAGATAGATGGAGGAAAATGGGTCAGGACGATTCGATGCAAGTGCCGGAGCCGAGAATAGATGGGTTGCTCCGCACCGCAATTCGGCAAAAACGGCTGATTCGGTATATTTACACGGGCAAGCTGCGAATTGTCGAGCCACACGATTACGGCATTCATAACGGCGTGGTTAAGCTTTTCGGTTATCAGGTCCGCGGTTCTAGCAGTAAGCCACTGCCGAATTGGCGATGGGCGCAGGTGAGCTCGATCTCCGATCTATTTCTGTTAGACGAACAGTTTCCTGGCAGGCGGCCGAGCCAATCAGGGAAACATCATCAGTGGGATCAGATCTTCGCTCGAGTGGGCCCACCTGAGCTAGCATCAGCCCCAGACCGGGACGCGATGGCTGTTCATCTAACTCACTGATTGAGAATTTCGACCGCCAGGTTGTCTGTTTCGGGTGTCTGATCGCCTTCTACCGCGTATGGTTCGGAAGGCTGGGCCCGGGTCTTTGTGACACTAATCCGATCGTGAAAGCAGTCTATGTGGAAGTCTCGCCAGCTCTGGTGGCTAAGTCCGATCCGTGTGGTTCAGCCCGGTATTATCTGATTTGTGGTCCTTCACGTTTTGGGCGACCGATTGCACTGCGATGCGGATCCAATTCATGCGCTCTCCTGATCAAATCAATTGTGGCTAGGCGGACATTGCTTCGAACCACCCAGTGATGCGGAACATAAACCTGAATCAGCCATCGACTGCATCAAAGGAAACGCCGCGTGAAATTAACCGCCGTGTTGTACTGAACTTTATCCGGAGCAATCAGCCGATCTCGCGCGCCGATCTCGCGCGCCGTTCAGGCCTGCAGCGCAGTACCGTGTCGCTAATCGTTGAAGAGCTGATTGCGGATAAATGGGTTATCGAAGGGCCCCTCGGGCGGTTGCCGCGCGGCCGTCGACCCACATTTCTCCGCCTAAATGATCAGCGGGTAGTCGCCTGCGTTGACATTCGACCTTTGCGGACGACGCTCGGGTTCGGCAATGTCACCGGCGCGTTTACCTCAGTCGATACAATCCCGACGCCCCCTGACCCATCAATCGCGGTGGAAGAATTGGGTGGCCGAATTCGTTCTCTGGTGAACACCAGACGCGACCTCTCCTTCGAAGGCATTGGTATCAGCGTTCCGGGCCGGGTAGACCTTTTAACGCATCGATTAGTTTTTGCTCCGAATTTAAAGTGGCCGATAACTGACATAAAGGGCCCACTTGAGCGCGAGACAGGCTTGGAAGTCCAGGCCGAAAATGCCGCTAATGCTTGCGCGTTATCAGAGATGTGGTTTAGCACGTCTGATGAGATTCGGGATCTGGTCGCGATAACGGTATCAGAGGGCATTGGCGCGGGAATAATAGCGCAAGGTCACCTGATCAGCGGAAGGCGGGGCATGGCGGGTGAGTTCGGACATGTGCCGCTTGAGCGCGATGGTCCACCGTGCAGTTGCGGTAACCGGGGATGTTGGGAAGTATTGGCATCCAATCGCGCCGCGCTTCGGTACTATTTCGAATCGCATGCGCAGGGACCGGCATCGCACGCGGATGATTTCGGATTTCAAGATCTGCTCCAGCTTGCTGAAACGGGTGAGGTTTTGGCGAATCGGGCGCTTACCAGGATGGCTGTGCAAATTGGCCGTGGGACCCGGATGGTTGTCGCCGGATTGGCACCCGAAACGATTCTGTTCATCGGAGAGTTCACCGCGTTATGGGATCGGTTCCGGCCTGTGATCGAGGCCGAGGTCCAGGCCCAGAGCATATCACCGGAACCGACTATTCTTCTTGCCGCCAAAGATGGTGCGACGGCGCGAGTGCGCGGCACAATCGCTCTGGTATTGCAGAAGCACTTTGCAGCACCATCATCCGTGATGCCGATTTCCGATTCTCAACGAGCGTAGAACGAAAGCCATTTCGTGGATAGTGCGGGCTCTGCGTGATCAGTTGGCGTTCACGACAAGTTTGTTCGTAGGCTGCGATCTATCCGCGGTCGCCTTTGCGTCTGCACCGCGGTACGGCATTAAACCCAGCATCCATGAAAAATCCTGCGACGTGGAATGGGGAACCACTGGAGTGCAATTTCCGTTTTGGTTCTTGTTGCAGGCGTACCCAATGCTAGGCCAACCGTACGGCGCCCTTCCAAAATAATCTTCCGGTGTCTTGCGCGGCGGCTGCTTGCCATCGAAATACGCGTACTTGTGGCAGGTGATGCACGACGATGGCCGGGCGGCAGATGCTCAGATCAGGTTTCTACCAAGGTGGAAAACCAAACCCCCGTGAAATTCACGGCGATTACACGCTAACCCCCGGTGGCAACCCCCATACATTTTCGTTGATTAAGGGCGCAAAGAACCCGCCGAAGCTAGCTCTCCAGCAATAGATCCTCCGGTTCGGGCGCAGGCGGTGTGCTTGCGCGAAAGCTGCAAAATGCGTGCGTGACGCGAAACATCGGCGTGACGAGAATGGAGGCGATGACGCGAGCCACTCAAGCGGAGAGGCAGCATTGTCGCGGTTTCCCAGGTCAATCGGCGGCGGTGATTCAACATCATGATCAGTAAACATCGGTGACTAGCCGCGGAGGACCACTTCTTCAACATGCCGACTTTACGTCCAAGTAGATTGCACAAGGCAAGCGCGTTTATCAGGAGTTATTGTCAGATGTCGAGCCCGCGTGTGTCTGCCGTGACACACGTGTCTATATGCAAACCCACTCGCCCTTGTTCTATTTCCCGCGTTTTCAATATCTTGGCGTGTGGCTGCGCATCTGCATTCCTTTTGTACATGAAAAGAAGCAAGTTGACGCAAGCCACCTGCCTCGTGCTGTGGCTGCTTGCCTCCAGCGCGAAACTTCTTTACGGCGCGGGTACCCACGACCCAGCACGTCGGATTGTGATCTCAATTCCCCAAAAGCAACTCACCCTGTTTGAAGGGGATTCGATCGTCAAAACTTACGACGTTGCGGTGGGTAAGCCATCGACGCCAAGCCCCGTGGGCAGTTGGGAGGTTGTGAATCGTATCGACCGTCCCACCTGGTACGCACACGGCAAGCCGGTTGCACCCGGACCGAGCAACCCGCTAGGGACGCGCTGGATCGGATTGTCCAAAAGCGGCTACGGCATTCACGGCACAAATGAGCCGGACTCGATCGGCAAAGCTGTATCGCACGGCTGCATACGGATGAGGAATAAAGACGTGGAAGAGTTGTTTGCGCTGGTTGAGCCGGGAATGAAGGTTGAGTTGACCGATTTTTAATTGGCGATGTTGTAAAAATTCACGAACAGGAAAAAACCATATGTTGTTCTTAAGAGCCTTTTTACTTATTTCAGGATTCGGCCTGTTGACGATAGCCGCCGCCATCCTTGTCTGGGACCTTTACACAATTATCAGAGCGCGTAAGCCGCGCGAAGGTGAGCTCGCAATAAGCGAGCCTCCAACCGTTCGGATGAACTGGCGCATTGTAGTGAAGATGGGTTGTTGGGCACTCCCGGTTCTGTTCATTGGTTCGGCCATTGCAGTTGTGCCGAGCGGCATGGCTGGAGTGGCAGTAAACCAATTCGCAGGTGCAGGTGAGGAAACGCTCTATCCTGGCATTCATTTCGTTTGGCCTCTGATTGAAAATGTGGCGTTGTTCAATGTACGTGACCAGATTTTCACGACTGCCATTGACGACCCCAAGAAAAAAGATGGGCTAACCATACAGAGCCGGGAAGGCTTAACAGCGGCATTGGCAGTCGCGGTCCGATACCGAATTCAGGCCAACAAGCTCCCTTATGTCTACGCAAATTTGCCACAGCCGGTAGAGACACAAATGGTAAATCCGATTGTGAGCAGCGTGTTTCGGGAGATTGCGCCGCATTACCTTGTACGTGAGATTTTCTCGACCAAGCGTGAGGCCTTGACGCAGGAGGCAGCTAAGATCATCACCGCGAAGCTCGCAAGTGATGGCATTCAAGTGAAAGAAGTGACGCTGCGCGATATCCAATTGCCTGCCGAATATGCGCGCGGGCTGGAGGGGCTGCTCCTCAAAGAACAAGAAAACGAAGGCATGAACATTGAGCTTGATCTAAAACAGAAGGCCGTGCGCGCCGCAGAATTGGAAGCCGACGCACAGAAAGCCCGCGAGGTGAAGGAAGCCGAAGCGCAGGCGGAAATCACCGTGCTGCAAGCGAAGGCCCAGGCCGATGCCATGCAACACACCCTGCCCTTGAAGGAGAAGCAGATTCAGCAATCGCGCCTGGAAGCGGAAGCGCGCAAAGAAGCCACCCTTATGAACGCGGAAGCACAAGGTCAGGCCAAAGTCATCGACAGTAAAGCCGAACTTGAAAAGCGCAAGATGATGAGTGACGCTGACCAGGACCATATCCACAAAGTTGCCTTGGCGGACGCCGAGCGCATGCGGCTCGAAGCAACCGTGCTCAAAGACAATCCGCTCCTGATTCAGAAGATCATTGCGGAGAAACTGTCTGACAAGGTTCAGATCATGATGGTTCCCAACGATGGGAAATTCTTCTTTGCCAACGATGTGCTCAAGGGGTCACAGGCAACCGAGGTGAGCGGACACTAAGCGATTACTATTGTTTTGCGGGGGTGCGGAATTATCTTGTGGAGACCGCACCCCGCTCTACGTTCATGCGTGTTGTTTCGTGTTTGGTGTTGCTGCTATCTGGATGGGCACAGGCCGACCAGATAGAAGACGGGGCCCATGCTCTGGCGGCGAAGATCGCCGCGCATCTCGCGCCGCAGGAAAGAGCACATTTAGTGGTGCGCAATATTTCAGGTCTACCCGCCGCAGATGCTATCCGTGCTCGATCCAAGTTGGAGGCCGCCTTACCGAGGCGCTCGCGAGCTAAAAGTGTGGTCGATGTCTCGGTGACCTTTTCCGAAAACATCGCTGGTTATCTCTGGGTGGCGGAAATTCATAAAGGAGAGGTGGAGATGGTAGCCGTTTCCACTAACACCGTGTCTGCCGCGCCCCATCGACAATTGCTCGCGAAGCGTTTGCTCTGGGAGCAAAGCGAACCGCTGCTTGATGTTGTGCAGCAAGTCGACCGAACAGTGGTCTTAGGTAACGGAACAGTGACCATCGTGCACGCTGATAAGAGATCCGACGTTGTGCTCGATATTCCACGGGTGCGCGATCCCAGGGGACGGCTCGAGGTGGATGGCAATACTCTTACAGCCTATTTCCCTGGAGCCACATGCCGGGGTACAGAAGAGCCTTTGCACTTGGATTGCGGCGGCTCCTCCGCTGAATTTTTGTTGAATGGTGACAAGGTTCGCTTTACGCCGGGTCGAAATACAATTGCCGGCCTCCGGCCAGGAGAGGAAACCGCCAGCGTTTGTGAAGGAATGAAACTGGTAGCGCTCAAAGAAGATCTGGTCACACTGTTAGACAAGAATGGCTCCACGCGCGACCAAATAGAACTGTCCGGTCAAATTACAGCGCTGTGGCCTGCTGGCGATGGCGCGCTAGCTGTGATGCGGAATCCGGAGACGGAGCAATACGCAGCCTATGCGATATCGGTGGATTGCGCTAGCCATTAGTTGCCTCTCCGCAGTAGTGGCGGCAGGCGTCCTGCGCCCCCGCTATGGCGGAACCCTACGGGTCGAGACCAGTGCTGGTCCTAAGATTGGTGCTACTGAAAACCCTGCTGCAACGCCATTCGCTGGACAGATTTATGAAACGCTAGTGCACTGTGATAGCCACGGTGAGATGAAGCCGTGGCTGGCGACCGCTTGGACTCACGACGCAGCTATGGGGAAGTGGATCTTCTCAGCTCGCAAAAATGTGGTGCTGCCTAACGGAACTCTCTGGACTCCCGGCGAAGATATATTGGCTGTACCGGATACTAAACCGCTGGACGAGATTTTGGTGGAAGCCAGCCTGCAAAACAAAGCGGTGGCGGAAAGCGGCGCGTTCCGGATATCAAATCAGCGCCCTGGTGAATTTATCCGCTTAGTTGCGAATGAGAATTACTGGGGTGGTCGTCCGTTCCTGGATTCCGTTGAGATTCAGATGGGACGAACAAGGCACGATCAACTGCTGGATTTCGAGTTAGGCAAAGCGGATGTGGTGGAAGCGGAGATAACTGATATCAAGGCGCTGAAGCAACCTAATGTGGTCGTGCAGGTTTCAAAGCCGCGCGAAACGATCGCGCTGATATTTGAGAACGCGAAGATCTCCGATCCCATAAGACAAGCGGTGGCCCTGAGTATTGACCGCTCCTCGATGCAGCGCGTCATGCTTGACAAACAGGGTGAGGTCTCTGGCGCCTTGCTGCCGCAATGGATTAGCGGTTACGCGTTTCTGTTTCCCACCGCACGCGATGTGGCGCGCGCAAAGGACCTGGCTCCGCCCGGAGCTACTCTGTCGCTATGTGAAGACCCTCGCGATCGGGTGCTACGCTCGCTCGTAGATCGCATTGCGGTCGACGTCAGCCAATCGGGAATCGCCGTTCGGACGGCGATAAGCGCTTGCGATGCAGACCTGGTGAGGCTACCCATCAGATCAGTCAATCCACAGCAGGCATTGCTAAGCCTTGCCTCTGAGTTGCGAGTCTCTGCCCCAGCATGGGGACCTCCCTTCGAGATGGAGCGCGAGCTGCTTCACGATTACCGCATTGTTCCGCTGTTCCAATTCCCCTTCGTATACGCCCTAAGACCCAATGTCAAAAACTGGTCAGCGCAAGGGGACCTAGCTGATGTCTGGCTTGAGGAGAATTGAGTGACGTTTCGAACCAAATTGCTCATCGTCTCTTCGCTGACTGTGGCGGGTGCCGTGACGATGGTCACGGGCGGTGTCTTGGTCGCGGCACGGCAAATATTTGAACGCGTCGATGCCGAACGGCAGGAAGCGTTGCTCGAACAGTTCAGAAAAGAAATCAAAATACAGGGAGCTGCGGTAGGCACTGCGATAGCACGCGCCGGCTCGTCAGCGCTTCTAGCGCGCATAGCCGCCGAAGCCAACCGCCCGGAACCCGATTTCGCCTCCTTCTATACGGACGCACAGTTGCTCGCAGAAAACAACGGCCTTCCTTTTTTGGACATAACGCATCAAGATCTGACGATCTTGTCGTCGGCGCATTGGCCTGTCCGCTTTGGATATAAAAACGACTGGGCGATCTGCAACGCATGCCAGCCGGACCAGGCCTTCCTGACAAAGATCCCTTTGCCCGATGGCACCGCTGCCATGGCTCTAGCTGCTTTTGAGCGGCGCGGCGATCTTCTCTTGATTGGCGCCAAGCGCCTCGACGCGGCCTTCATGCAGGCCTTGGGGGAAGCTCCTGGCGTACGAACGCTCCTCTGGGTTGGTCCCCAGGAGTGCTTCAGCGCTGAAGGCCCGGTCACTTTGAACGCCCAATTCCAAAACCTCGTGCAGGCAACTTTGCACAAACGAAAGATTTCGCAGCGAATTGGCAATGAAGCTTTCTTGGCAGTTACTCTCCAGGAGAACGGGGCTACATTTGGCGTGCTGTTAGTGGGCACGTCGCTCCAGCAACAGCTGACGTTAGAGCGCTCCATTGTCAGAGTTGGACTTTGGGTTGCCGCAGCGGGAATTCTCCTGGGTGTCTTGCTCGGTTGGTGGACAACAGAACGCGTGACGCGACCGGTAAACGAATTAGCGCGTGGTGCGCGAGCCGTAGCGGCCGGTGATTGGAACGCCAAAGTGAATGTAGCCGCCGGAGACGAAATGGGTGAGCTGGCAAATGCGTTCAACAAAATGACCAGCGAATTGATCGAGCAGCAAAATCGCGCTTTGCAGGCAGAGCGAGTGGCGGCGTGGCGTGAACTCGCTCGAAGACTGGCTCATGAATTGAAGAATCCGCTCTTTCCGTTGCAGATTACCGTCGAAAACATGCAACGCGCGCATGCTGCAAGGAAGCAGGAATTCGACGAGGTGTTTCAAGAGGGCGCGCGCACGCTCCTCGACGAAGTGAGAAATTTCAAAGCCATTATCGGACGCTTTAGCGAATTTTCCAGAATGCCAGCTCCGCATTTTGAGCAGGTGAATGTCGGCGAGGCGATTAGCGACGCAGTAAGGCCATATGAGGCGCAACTCGCTCTGAAAAACATAGAAGTGGAGGTGCAAATGAATGGCACAGTCCCGGTGATACAGGCTGATTCGGACCAGTTGCGCCGCGCGTTGGGAAATATCACCCTCAATGCCATTGACGCGATGCCCAATGGCGGCTCTCTCACCTTCTCCGTCGCAGCGCTCGAAAACGCCGTTCGGATTTCGGTCACCGACACCGGGGAAGGACTAACCGAGGAGGAAGGGTCGCGTTTGTTCACGCCATATTACACGACCAAACAACATGGCACGGGCTTGGGACTTGCCATCGTACAAGGAGTAGTAACCGATCATCGGGGCAAAATTACGGTGGAGAGCGGGAAGGGGAGCGGCGCAACTTTCGTGATTGAGTTACCTGTGAAGCAAGTGGTGGCCGAGCATTCATGAGCCAATTGCTGATAGTGGATGACGATCACAACACGCTGGCCTCACTGAGCCGGGCATTTCGTCTCGCGGGGCACGAGGCGACAGTCGCGGAATCGGCAGCTCGGGCCCTTGACTTAATTCGCTCCCGGCCATTTGACCTGATTTTTTCCGACGTTGTGATGCCAGAGAAAGACGGGCTGACACTGCTTGCAGAGATACGCGAGCTGGGCGTGACAACGCCGGTCGTAATGGTGTCGGGACAAGGAACTTTGGATATGGCCGTGCGGGCCACTAAGTTGGGCGCACTGGATTTTCTGGAGAAGCCACTTTCTACGGAAAGACTCCTGCTCACGTTAGAGAACGCTCTGAAATTATCGCGGCTTGAGACGGAGAACCGTGATTTTCGCACCCGCTTCGGGCGCCATGAAATTGTAGGCCAAAGCGAAGCAATGAAGCGGGTTTTAGCGCAGGTGGAGCGGGTCGCGCCCGGCACGTCCCGCGTTTGCATTCTGGGCGAAACAGGAACGGGAAAGGAAGTGATCGCCCGTTCCATTCACGACCGGAGCGTTCGAAAAGCAGGCCGCTTTGTCACGCTCAATTGCGCTGCCGTCCCTGCTGAGCTGATTGAGAGCGAATTGTTCGGCCATGAGAAAGGATCGTTCACTGGCGCGGCAGCACGCCACCTGGGCAAGTTTGAACAGGCGAATAGGGGGACCCTGTTCCTCGACGAGATCGGCGATATGCCCGCATCGATGCAATCGAAGTTGCTACGTGTTCTGGAAGAAGGAGAAGTGGAGCGGGTAGGCGGGGATAAGGCCGTCGCGGTGGACGTCCGGGTCATCGTCGCGACGCACAGAAACCTGGAAGAGCTTGTGCGCAAGAATGCCTTCCGAGAGGATCTATTCCATCGCATTTACGTATTCCCGATAGCGCTACCGGCGCTCCGTGATCGGAACGGGGATGTGGCGCTTCTAGTGGATCACTTCGCCCGCCGGGTGAGCGCCGAAAATAGTTGGAAGCCGCGGGCTTTTACACCAAAAGCGATTGCCTTGTTAGATCAATATCAATGGCCGGGGAATGTGAGGGAGCTGCGCAACGCGGTAGAACGAATGCTACTGCTGGCGGATGATGCCGTCGATGACCACACAGTCAGACTGGCTTTGCCTCGATTGCAAGCAAATGAGCCGGGCCCGCATGCCGGAACTCTCGCCTCGCGCGTCGAAAGTTTTGAGCGCTCAACGATTCAGGAAGAACTGAGCAAACATCGAATGAATATGACCGGTGCCGCAAAGGCCCTAGGACTTGAGCGGAGTTACCTCTATAAAAAGTGTGCCTCTCTCGGCATCGACCTGGGCGAGTTACGCAAGGGCGAATAGGGAATGTGAATCGTTCGCGCTTGCGGATCCTCACTTTGACGTAAAACGCGCTAGTCGGACATGTGAACAGCGGCCCCGTGTAGAACATGTGTGACGGTTATGTGTTTACTTTTCATGGAACAGAAGTGTAAATGCAGACTGCGCAAATTCCCGTACGTCTAAAACGATTCTTTAGAAATATGTTTTTGGGCGGCTGGTGGGATTCGAACCCACGACATCCAGAACCACAATCTGGCGCTACTACCAACTGAGCTACAGCCGCCGTGTCAACACGAGTTTATCATCAGCAAGCGCGTGAGCGCTTCACATTAAACTGATCGGATCTACGTCGATCGCGAGTGCCGTGGCGCTCCATTTCTCTTTTTCGGCGAACTGCCGCAGTTGCTGCAAAACATTCCGCAGAATGGGCCGTCTCGCACCTTTCAACAGGATCTGATATCGGAATTCGTTCTTAAGTTTCAGAACGGGCGCTTCAGCTGGTCCCATTACGCGGACGCCCTCGGGCGGTGGAGTCAGGATGAAACCGAGCTGTGTCGCCAATCGGAGCGCATCCTCTTGCTTTTGCGCACGAACCAAAACGCTTGCCAATGCAGCGAATGGAGGATAGCGTAGCCATTTTCGGAACGCGAGTTCCTTTTTGTAGAACCCGTCGTAATCATGTTGAGCGGCGAATCGCACCGCGTAATGATCAGGGTTGAGCGTTTGAATAATCACACGGCCAGGCGCTGTTCCGCGCCCCGCCCTTCCAGCGGCCTGCGTCAGCAGCTGAAAACTGCGTTCGGCAGCACGAAAATCCGGCATTCCGAGGCCTATGTCCGCCAGCACCACGCCCACTAACGTGACATTCGGAATATCGTGTCCTTTGGCGATCATCTGTGTGCCAGCCAAAATATCGGTTTCGCCGGAATGAAAACTGTGCAGAATCTGCTCAATCATCCCTTTGCCCCTGGCGCTGTCACGATCGAGACGCGCAACCCGAGCATCCGGAAAGTGCCGGTGGAGCTCCTCTTCGACACGCTCTGACCCACTACCAAGAAAGTGGGTGTGATCGCTGCCGCAGTTCGGACAATGCGATGGAATTTTCTCCGAGTATCCGCAGTAATGACACAGCATGCGCCGGTCGCGCTTATGGTGCGTAAGAACGACGGCACAGTTGGCACATTCCAGTCGTTCTCCACAGGCGCGACATACCATAAAATTTGAAAACCCCCGGCGATTGAGCAATAACATCGTTTGCTCGCCGTTTGCCAGGCGCTGCTCGATTTGCTCCAGCAGTTTCCTGGAGAACATAGCCTGCCGCTTTGTTTCCAAAAACTCGAGCCGCATATCTACAATTTCGACTTCGGGGAGCGGCCGCTGCTCAATTCGATCAGGCAAGCGGAGCATAGTGTATTTTCCCTGTTCGCCGTTGTAGCGCGTCTCTACACTAGGTGTTGCCGAACCCAGAATCGCTACAGCGCCTGAGTTTTTCGCTCTCATCAATGCGACATCGCGGCCGTGATAGCGAGGCGTCTCCTGCTGTTTATAGCTCGTATCGTGTTCCTCATCCACAATGATTAATCCGAGCCTTTGGACGGGTGCGAACACTCCCGATCGTGTGCCGACGACTACGCGCGCCTGCCCGCTTCGTATACGCCGCCATTGCTCCGTTCTCTCGGTATCGCCGAAAGCCGAATGCAGAATGGCTACGTCACGATCGAAGCGATGAAAGAACTGCCCGGCCATCGCCGGAGTTAACGCGATTTCGGGCACAAGTAACAAAGCATTCTTGCCCATCGAAAGCGCTGCCTCAATGCTCCGCAGGTACACCTCTGTTTTGCCTGACCCGGTCACGCCTTCGAGAAGAAATGACGCAAATTCGTTTTTGCGAAGGGCCTCAGCTATTTGATCCAAGGCTTTTTGCTGCTGCGGATTCAAGACCGGAATCGGGCGCTCGAAACCCTGCGGTCCGACCAGCGGCGCCGGCGCGAGGCGAATGAGTTCCCGACGTGCGAGCCCACGAGCAGCTTCGCTTGCCTTCCTCACGCGGCTGCGAAGTTCACCTAGATTATGGGGACCCGGGTGCAATTCCAAAAAGGCCAGCAGTTCGCGCTCGTTTTTTTTGAGCTTAGCTCCCGGATCGGATCTGCAAATAAATTCAGCTTGGAGACGTTCAGCAGGTACACGGAGTGGATGGCGAGTCTCTTGCTCTTGTTCGGCAGAAACCCACCCACGCTCTAGTAATCTCTTAATCGAGCTCCGCGCTTCTCGCACATTAGCCCGGAAGTAGGCGGCAGAGCGAGGCTGCTGTTCGAGAATGGAAAGGACTTTCACGGCTGCATCGCTTTCCGGTCTCACGATCAACTGGCGCGCAGCATCTCTGCCAGCCCGTGTCAGAGAATATCGTACGCTCCGCCGTGTTTCACCGCTCAGTGGCAACATGCTTTTCAGCACTTCACCAAGCGGAGCGCAATAGTATTCTGCGATCCAATTGCCCAGTTGCAGCAACTCGCCATCGAGCACGGGTTCCGCATCAATCACGCGTAGTACATCGCGCACTCTGTGGCTCGGCGAATCGTCATGTGTCTTGAGGACAACGCCAGTCAGATTTCGACCGCTGCCAAACGGAACTACAACACGGCAACCTGGACGGGCAGAGTGTCCGAGCGTTAAGGGAAGCTCGTACGTAAACGCGCAATGCAGCGGTACCGGGAGGCTTACGTCGCAATACCGGGCGGCGTTCTCACGCATCGGCTTCGCCGATAGCCTGAAATACTGGTTTCAATGCTGGATACAACGATTGATAGATTCGGTGATGTTTCTGGTAAAAATCCACTACTGTTCGTTGTGGCTCTTTGATATTGATTTCTCTTACCGTAGCGCGGCAGATGTCGACCACACTTGTGTATTCGCCAGTCCCTACTTCGGCCAGTAACGCGGCGCCATAGGCCGAGCCTTCTTGCGTTTCGAGAATGGCGATGCGCTGATCAAGTATATCGGCGAAGAGCTGATGCCAAAAGGAACTTTTTGCTCCGCCTCCAGAAAGCCTCACCGAAGAAGCCGGGGCCCCCAGCTTAGAGATGATCTCCATACCGTCTTTTTGGCTGTAACAGACGCCTTCGAGAATTGACCGCACGAGATCCGCAGTCTGATGCTTCGCAGTGAGACCAATCCATGCTCCGCGCGCGCTCGCATCAAGGTGCGGCGTGCGCTCGCCCATCAGATACGGCAGCCAGAACAGTCCATGCGCACCAGGCGGCGAGGTCGCGGCTTCAAGTGTAAGATCATCGTAACTGCTATTGGGCTGAAAACGATTTCGGAACCATTGGAGGCTCAATCCAGCCCCTTGTGTCACACCCATGACGTGCCAGGCGCCTGGAACTGCGTGACAAAAAGTGTGGACTCTACCGGCGGGATCATACGCGGGCTCTTTCAAAAAAGCGAAAACGACACCCGACGTGCCGATGGTGCATGACACTGCCCCGGGCTCGACAATTCCGTTCCCGATTGCGCTTGCAGCTTGATCTCCCGCGCCTGCGATCACGGGCGTGCCGTTCGAAAGACCGGTTAGACCAGCGGCTTTTTCAGTAACTTTGCCGCTCACTTCAGTGGATTCGTTAACCGCCGGGAGTAATGCGGAATCAACCCCTAGGCCATTGACCATCGCGTCAGACCAGGTGCGTTTCGCTACATCGAAAAGCGCTGTTCCGCTCGCGTCTGAAACGTCAGTCGCAAACTCTCCAGTTAACTTGAACCGTATGTAGTCTTTGGGCAACAAAATCTTGCGGACGCCTTCGAACGTCCGCGGTTCGTTGTCGCGAATCCAAAGCAGCTTGGGGAGCGTGAAGCCGGTCAAGACGGGATTGGCGGTCCATCGCACAATATCTTCACGGCCAAGTTTCGAATTGATGAAGTCTACTTGGGGTTGGCTGCGCTGATCGCACCAAATTAAAGCTGGGCGGATCACTTTATAACTCTGATCGAGAAGGACCAGCCCATGCATCTGGCCCGAAAGCCCGATACCCGCGACGCTGCTGCCGTTTAGCTGTGCCTCTCCCAGCACACCGCGAATAGCGGCTTGCGAAGCGCGCCACCAGTCATCAGGATCCTGCTCGGCCCAAAGTGGGCGGAGCATCCGCATATCCTCATGAGCAGCGGTGAAAGAGTAGCAAAGTTTTCCGGCCGCATCAACCAGCAGAGCGCGCGAGCCACCTGTTCCGACGTCGAGTCCCAGCCAATATTTATTTTGTGTGTTCTTCAGCACGATTCTTCAATGCGATTTCTCCCGCGGGAAGCTAGCCCGTCGCTTCAGCGAAAGATCTTTCGTGCTGAACGGGCAGATAGGCGGCTCCAAACAATCCAGCATCCGCGCCGAGCGCAGCCTTCTCAATCCTGGTCCCCGTGCGCCCAAATGTGAACGAACGCCGCCTTATTTCCGAAAACATCGTCGGAGCGAACAAGTCCCAGGCGGGTAAAGGGCCACCTGAAACCAGATACAGTGGAAAATTAAACAAATTGATTAAGTTTGCAAGAGCGATCCCCAAAGCGCGTCCCATCGATTCGAAGACTAGCTTTGCGCGCTCGTTTCCAGCCGACGCGAGTTCATAGACCTCAGCCGCCGTGACGTTCTCTTTCTGAAAGTGCATCATGCGTCCCATCGCCGCAATCGCGGTCGCCGAAGCGTGTTTTTCGAGACACCCCCAATTGCCGCAGCCACATGGATTCCCATCCGGATAAACGGTCATGTGACCCAACTCACCGGCCATCCCGAGAAATCCGTGCAGAACCTTGCCATCGACAATGATGCCTCCACCGATCCCGGTACCGAGCGTCATCAGAACCAGGTCCTTCACATCCTTTCCCGCCCCCATCCAGGATTCCCCAAGCGCAGCCGCATTCGCATCGTTCTCGAGAATGATCGGTATTCCCAAATGCCTTTGAATCTCATCCCGCACTGGAAAGGCTTCGAAGCCGGGAAGGTTGGCAGATCCCAATACAAATCCCGCCTCGATATCGATGAAACCAGGAACTCCGATGCCGACGCCAGTTAACTCCCGGTTGCTCAGCCGAGCGCGAAGGTTCTTGATTAAATCGACGATATCGCGGACCACTTTTTCAGGGCCGGAATGAAAAGTTGCCGGTTCTGAGACGCGGTGGAGAAGGTGTCCCTCGCGGTTAATTGCCGCGACGCGCAGATTGGTGCCGCCAAGGTCTACACCGATCGAATACGCGCTCATGCGCATGAATCATAACAGACTTCATCGTTCCGGTCCGCGCTGGAGCAGCTCGCCAGGAAGATATGCAACATTAAGCCAGAAATTAGCTGCGGCGCGAATGGTTTCGAAAAAACCATCGAGATCGCCGGGTTTACGCAAATAGCAGTTCGCGTGGAGCTCGTACGCCTGACGAACATCTCTTTCCGCATCTGAGCTGGTCAGCACTGCAACGGGAATGATGCGGAGCCGCTGATCTTGTTTTAGCTGCCGCAGGATGTCACGTGAATCCGACTTAGGCAGATTGAAATCTAGGAAAATCAGGCTCGGGGTCCGAGCTTCCGCGTACTCTCCCTCCTGCCTCAAAAAGTGCAACGCTTGCTCGCCGTCGCCTGCAACGTGAATTGCGACTGGCGGGTTCAGATCTCGAAGCGCCTCGCGCATGAGGCGCACATCACCGGGATTGTCCTCAATAATGAGTATTCCTCTATGCAGAGGTCAAATTCTCCGTGATTTTTCACGATAGCAGAGCGCTAGTGCTTCCGCTTAATAGATCTCGCCATTGGGCAGACTAGACTTGAGGACACCATCATTCACGGAGAGAGTATATGCTGTGCCTCCGGTCCCAATCCAGGATGAGAGATTGAATTGGCCGGCTTCGGCCCCGAGGCGGTAGACTGAAACTCCTTTGTACGTCAGCGGGGTATCGGGGCGGCATTCTTTAGGTGGTCCGGGGGCGTGGAGAAAATAGGCAGCACCTTTACCGTCGACAGTCGCTCTGCCCGTCGGCTGTACCAGCACTGCTGTTTTTTCGTCGATTCCGATGCCGTAAGGCGCAGGGGTCCAACCGTTCTGCGCGATTCGCGCTAGAAACACGACGAGCCGGCCCATGCGATCTCGGGCGACGAAATGGCTGTCCGTGATCTTGCCCTCGAGATGCGGTATATGCAAAAAGTCGCGGCTAATTGTGACACGGCGATCATAAGGATTCCGCAGCGCCTCGGTCGATTGAATTGTGTCGTTGAGCGCTGAGAATACATATTCTCCAAGCACTGCGAGACCAGCGCTCGTACCGCCGGCCGGAACACCTCCGGAAACGGCAGCATTGATGGCTTCTTGCACAGGCGTACCCTGCCAGAAATTCAGATAGTTCCCCTGATTTCCACCGGCGATAAACAGAACTCCGGAATCGAGAATCTTGCGTGCGACAAACGGCTGGCGGGCTCCTTCGCGGGATTGGATTACCAGCGTCTCGACCGAATCAATATTCGGGCAGACGCTGCTGATGTACGGGTTGTAGGTCTCGGTTCCTGAGGCTCGAAGCACCACGAAGGGGCCCGTGCCTCTCTCGCATATCCATTGAAACGCCGCATCTTGATCGCTACCACCGCCCATCAAGGCGAAGCCGGACGACCGGTTTGCCGGCTCGCCGTTTGTGTTGCCGATTGCAAGATATTCGAACCCCGATTCCGCAACTACCGCTTCCAACTCGCCCGCCGCTTCGGCTATGATCCTTGTCTCACGCTCGAGCGCTGCAGCTTCTCGCGGGATCTGTGATTCAGCTTGTTGCCAATATTTTCGATCCATTGCCTCTAACACACCAGGTAGCGGCTTCGCTTCATAACCTGTGTAAGCTCCGGGAGCGTAGATCTGATTCTTGAACCACGGACGTCCAGGCAAGCCTGTAGGATCGGTCAGCGCCGGTCCACTTTGCATCAATAAACGGTTTACGCGCTCCAGAGTCGGACGATAGAGCGCTAGAGTGGCCGTTTGGATTTTCGCCGCCGCTTTCGCGTATCGATCCGCGCTGGCTGCGAGAGTATCAATTGCATTCTCGAGGGGCGCAAAGTTGAAGTGGGGCGGCACCTCAGCTCGTTGAGGGGGACGCAATGGCTTCTCTGGATCGCTACTCGCGGTGTAGGCGCCCTCGTCGATCTCTCGATTGCGCTCCCGAAGCTCATCCTGCTCGTTCTTTAACTGCTTCTGAATATTGTTCAAATACATCTTGACTGTGTCAGCGAAATCGGTGAAATCGAAGGGCAGCAGATCGGCATCCGCTAGCCGCATTACAACCGTTCCGACTAATTGCGATTCCGCCCGTCCGTATTGGAATTTCGGGTCGCCGAAATGCGTATACCAATAAAAGTCGTCGTAGATCGAGTGATACACGCCTCCACTTGTTTCACCACTGAAGCGGATGTCCATAGACGCAATACCGAGGTGATGAATGAAGGCCGTGTAATCGGAACCGTCGCCGAGCGCGCCAATCCTCAAATCAGGACGCTTCCGGATCTCCTCCCGCTGCTCCGAAGAGGATGCGTGCGCGATATCGTATAGCTTTCGCCGTTCCCAAACAGTGATGTCCTTTTCTGGATCCATGACATCGCGTGCAACAGAGTTTATGAATTTTTCGAGCGTGTGCGAGCCCTCCGCGCGCATATAGCCGCGTGCATTCGTGTCACTATTGAAATAGGCCACCGCATGCTGCCGCAACTCGTCTGCATGCGCTTCCACCCATTCGGTTGAACCGAGCAAGCCCGGCTCTTCGCCATCCCACGCGCAATAGATAATCGTCCGTTTGGGTTTCCACCCCTGTTTGACAAGTTCGCCAAAGGAGCGCGCCTCTTCTAATAGCGTGATGAGGCCGGAAATAGGATCCTCTGCTCCGTTGACCCAAGCATCGTGATGATTTCCCCGCAGAATCCACTCATCGGGACGCTCAGAGCCTGCGATCTTGGCGATCACGTCATAGATAGTCTTCTGATCCCAGTTAGAGATCATCTTCAGATGCACTTTTGCCTTTCCCGGTCCGATGTGATATGTGATCGGCAGGCCGCCCCGCCACCCCCGAGGTGCTACACGCCCGCGCAATTCGGCCA
This sequence comes from Acidobacteriaceae bacterium, assembly GCA_019240405.1. GTDB lineage: Bacteria > Acidobacteriota > Terriglobia > Bryobacterales > Bryobacteraceae > Bog-105. Next base: position 94,593 of record JAFAYL010000052.1, on the reverse strand, counting down.
GCAGCGGTTGAGCATCGGCGTAAGAAATCGGCAACACCGGGATTTTAGTGATCGTCGGCGCCTCCTGTAGGCTGAGCCGCTTCGCTCCTGGCACAGAAGCGAAGCCCGGGGTCAGTGGATCACCCGGATAGTCAGTATCCATGACGCTTCCACGCTGAATTCCTGACGGCGGGCGCCACGGCCCTTCGGGATAGACCTCACCATCTGTGTACCCATCATCGAGTGGATCGGAATAAATGATGCAACCGACGGCCCCGTGCTCTGCCGCAACTTTCGGTTTCACACCCCGCCAGCCATGCCCGTATCGGGCAATCACGATGGCTCCTCTTACGGAGGCTCCATAACGCTCCAGTTCCTCATAGTCGTCCGGCATTCCGTAATTGACGTAGACAAGCGGAGCGGTCACATCGCCATCTCGCGAATAGGCGTTGTAGGCAGGCAACTGCTCGCTTGTTTGTGACGTAGTGGGGTCAACTGCTATTGGCGGTTCAGCGAGGCTCGCCGCGAACTTCCGCGGCTCGATCATCTCGAGCTTCACTTCCTTTGGTGTCGGAAACAGCACGTCAAATGCTTCGATGTGGGCATCAAAACCCCACTCCTTGAACTTTGCCAGGATCCATTCGGCATTGTCCTTGTCGTAAGGTGATCCGACATGGTGTGGGCGCGCAGTCAAGCGCCGCATATACTCTTTCTGGTTGTCAGATGACGGAAGGCTGCGAAACTTGCCCTCCCATTGGCGCTCTGTGCGGCTGTTTTCTGCCGTATAGCCGTCCAGCGGCGCGTCATTCGAAATTGCAGACAAGATTGCCCGTACAGCGTTAATGAGCACGATCACGGGTAAGATTTTATTCATCGATTCCCATCTCCGATGAATGTATCGCACTGTCGCAAATCGACAGCCTTGCGCGCGTCACCGTTCTCGAGTAATATCAACCCCATGCCTTCCTCGATGACCCTGATCTCGCGCCGCGCTTTAATCCAATCGGTCCCGCTGTGGATCACTGCCCGCAGGCTCCGCGCGATCAATACGCGTGATCCCGCCCCGCACTTCGTCGCAAAGACAATGGATGGCGAGAAGTATACGAATGACTCGATCAAAGGAAAGGTTGTGCTGATCGAATTCTGGGCGACGTGGTGCCCCTACTGCAAGAAGGATGAGCGGGCGATCGAGAGTGCAATACAGGATTTCGGGAAAGATGGTTTGATTGTCTTGGCCGTCGACATGGGCGAGCCACGGCGCAAAGTGAAGAAATACCTAGAGGCCTCGCCGCGGTCTTGTAAGATTGTGCTGGCCGAAGACACGAATCTAGCGGCCATCTGCGAAGCAAAAACGTATCCTTTGTATATCCTCATTGATCGGGACGGAAATGTTGCGGGAACGCAGCACGGTTCGGGCGGAGAAGACGTGCTGCGGCGCCTGCTCGCTAAAGCTGGACTCGAATCATAGAATCCGCAACTCTTGCTGGTCTACCATGCAAGAGGGCGATGCCAAAACTCAAAAAACGAGGTAGCCGTTGAAGGCCCTGGTAAAGAGCCAGGCTGCCCCGGGATTGTGGCTCGAAGACATACCCGAACCCACTATTGGAATCAATGACGTATTGATTCGTGTGAGTCATACCGGGATTTGCGGAACCGACATTCACATCTATCAGTGGGATGACTGGGCGCGCGAGACGATTCCAGTGCCAATGGCGATCGGACACGAGTTCGTTGGAGAAATCCTCGAAGTGGGATCGAACGTAAACGACTTTCATCCCGGAGAAATTGTCAGCGGAGAAGGTCATGTCGTGTGCGGCCGCTGCCGGAACTGTCTTGCGGGGCGGCGTCATCTCTGTGCACACACAGAAGGCGTCGGCATTAACCGGCCGGGTGCGTTCGCCGAGTATATTGCCCTTCCGATGAGTAATATTTGGCGCCACAACCCGGACATCAATCGCGAAGTCGCGGCAATTTTCGATCCATTCGGGAATGCAGTCCATACTGCGCTCTCATTTCCGGTTTTGGGTGAAGACGTTCTGATCACCGGAGCTGGTCCGATCGGGATAATGGCTGCCGCGGTTGTACGGCATGCAGGGGCCCGATACGTGGTAGTAACGGATATAAACTCGTACCGCCTGGAGCTGGCGCGAAAAATGGGCGCCACGCTTGCGGTCAATCCACGTGAAAGCTCTTTGCGCGACGTTCAGAAACAGCTCGGGATGCTGGAGGGGTTCGACGTAGGTCTCGAGATGTCGGGCAATCCATCGGCCTTCCACGACATGATCGCGAACATGAGCCACGGAGCGAAGATCGCAATGCTCGGCATTCCATCAAACGAAATGGCCATCGATTGGCGGCAGGTTGTCTTCAGTATGCTCACAATCAAGGGCATCTACGGGCGCGAGATGTATGAGACTTGGTACAAGATGACGGTGATGCTCGAGTCCGGACTCGACATCACACCGGTGATTACGCATCGCTTCTGCTTCCGTGATTTCGAGCGAGGATTTGAAGTGATGCTCTCGGGCAGATCGGGCAAGGTGATCCTCGATTGGACTTGCTGGCAATGAAGGAAAGGTAAATGTACGGCAGCATTCAGCCTTATCTAGCTCACAAAATCAGCGACATCGAAGCCGCGGGGCTGTTCAAGCGCGAACGGCTGATTGAAAGCCCTCAGGCTGCCGAAGTGCGAGTCGCCCCAGCCGGATCGGTTTTAAATCTGTGCGCGAATAATTATCTCGGACTGGCAGACCATCCCGCGGTTATTCAAATGGCCCACGAGGCTCTCGACCGCTGGGGTTATGGCTTGGCGAGTGTGCGTTTTATTTGTGGCACCCAGTCCATTCACAAAGAACTCGAGGCGCGGCTCAGTAAATTTCTTGGAACCGATGAAACCATTCTGTACAGCTCCTGCTTCGATGCGAACGGAGGCCTCTTCGAGACGCTGCTCGAACCGGAAGACGCGGTTATTTCGGATGAGCTGAATCACGCCAGCATTATCGACGGGATCCGGCTGTGCAAGGCGACTCGGCTTCGATATAAGAACGGCGACATGGCTGATCTCAAAGCCAAGCTGAAAGAGGCCAGTGGAGCACGGCACCGGCTAATAGCGACCGACGGCGTCTTTTCCATGGACGGACACATCGCGAAGCTGCCCGCCATCTGCGATCTCGCCGACAAATACGCCGCCATGGTCATGGTGGACGATTCTCATGCCGTCGGATTTATGGGCAAATCAGGTCGCGGCACACACGAGCATCACAACGTGATGGGCCGGATCGATATCTTGACCGGAACGCTGGGCAAGGCTCTGGGCGGAGCAAGCGGCGGATACACGAGCGGGCGGAAGGAAATCGTTGATCTGCTGCGGCAGCGATCGCGCCCTTATCTTTTTTCGAATACTCTCGCTCCGCCCATTGTTGCGGGTTCGATTAAGGTGCTCGATCTACTAGCCGAGACTTCGGAGCTGCGCGATCGGCTGTTCGCAAACACTCGGCTGTTTCGCGAAAGAATGGCTTCCCATCGGTTCTCCATCGTTCCTGGCGAGCATCCCATCGTGCCGGTGATGCTCGGTGACGCCGCGCTGGCTGCGCGGATGGCGGACATGCTGCTGAAGCGAGGCGTGTACGTGATCGGATTCTCCTATCCGGTGGTGCCGCAGGGTAAAGCGCGAATTCGTGTGCAAGTCTCCGCCGCGCATACTCAGGAAGAGCTAGAGTTTGCAGTGGAGCAATTCGCGGCAGTGAAATCCGAGCTTGGAATCTGATCAACGGGCTAGCGGCTTTGCTTGCCATTAACCTTGTGCTCAAGCGCGTTCCATTCTTCGTCAGATTGGATGCTTACTGCTCCTGCTGCGGTTAAACTTTTTATCAGCTCCGGAGCCGCGTTCCGAGCGCCATAAATATCGGCCAGCTTTGCTCTTTTCAACCAGTCGCAGCGAACATCACGCAAATCCGTGTAGCGGAAATCGGCATCGCTTAAATCCGTTCCAGTCAGGTCAGCTTTACTAAGGTTGGCTTCTGAGAAGTCCGAAGCATCCAAATCAGATCTACGCAGAATGGCGCCTTCCAAGTTTCCGTTTCGGAAATTCGTCGAACGCAGATCGGAGTCCTCGAGATCTGCATTTTGGAAGCTACTCTCGCGAAGATCCGCTGAATTCAGATTGCATCGGGACAAGCGCGCTCCATTCAACTGAACGTGCTGCAGGAACGCGCCGCTCACGTCCACGCCAATGAGTGATACGTGATCGCGGTTCAATTGCTCCAGCGCCTCAATTCGGCCGCCGCTTCCGCCCTTGCCTTGTGCCGTATTGATAACTTGCCACGCTTGATAATGAGCCTGCCGGATTCGCGCATTAGCCCCAACAAAATAGAAAATCACCGCGACAAGGACAGAAAACGAGCCAAGGCGATCTAGAACTTCAATGAACGCCCAATTGCTTAGCGCCCAAGCCACCCACTCCCAGCCCCATTCGAATGCCAGAAATGGAAGAGTCCAATCCGATCGTACAAGGCTGCGATATTCCGCCCAATTCTTAGGTTTACTACGCTGCACTCGCGCTGGCATTCGTTCAGTTTGACATTCATAGAAAATGCTGTCACTTCAGCTCGGTTTATGATTGGGCGAAAGAATTCAGTTGGCGATATGAAGCGGTACAGAGAAAGGTCTGAAAAAAATTTAGAGCTTCGGATTGCATATCAAGGTGAGCCCGGATCATTCAGTGAAGAGGCGGTGCTGCAGCTTGGTTTAGCCATCCCAGTGCCCTGCCGTTCCTTTGCTGAATTGTTTTCAGCGATACTGGATAAACGCGCAGATCGAATACTTGCTCCGATTGACAATAAAATCGCAGGGGCAGTTATTGAGTGCCGCGACCTGCTTGCGCAATCAGATCTGTTGACGATAGGCGAAATTTGTCTGCCCATCCGCCTCCACCTGATCGGAATCCCGGGATCGAGTTCTATTCATATTCGCAAGGTACGTTCACATCCAGTAGCTCTGGCGCAATGCCGCTGTTATTTTGAGAAACACCCGAATTGGATCGCTGAGCCCGCGACGGATACGGCGGGCAGCGTGCGAGAGATACTCGAACTCGGAGATCGTTCGGTAGCTGCCGTTGCGAGCGAGCGCGCCGCGACTCTCTATGGAGCAATCATTCTGGATCGAGATGTTCACGAAAATCCGGAGAACTTCACCAGATTCTTGCTTCTTTCCGCCGAACAGTAAATTGGACACATGGATATAGAAGGCTGGCGCGAGAAAATCGACGTGATCGATTGTGAACTCGTCGCTCTACTCAACAATAGGGCAACCGCAGCGCGTGAAATTGGAAGAATTAAACAGCGTACTGGGGCGCCGATTTACGAGCCGCGCCGGGAGGAGATCATTCTCGAGAATGTTTCAAAAGCTAATCAAGGCCCGCTTGCCGCAAAAGATCTGCATTACATCTTCCAAAACATCATCGCAGTGATGCGCGCCTTTCAAACATCGGAGCCGAATGCAGCGCACGACTTTGACGACTGATTTCGTACTCTGTGCAAGTGCGCCTGTTCTTAATTACGTTCGATAATCAAGGGCGCCACTGCGGGCTGAATGGTATAGGGCGTTACGCTAGCAGAGAGCGTGCGTGGTCGTTCTGTATCTGCTGTTGATCTTCGCCGGGGCGGGAATCGCTTATCAGGCTCTGAGCAGTCGTTACGACACACGGCGCTTCCAAGCTCCGGGGAATCTAATCAATGTAGGCAAATGTCGGCTTCACCTGAATGACCAGGGCGCTGGGACTCCGGCGGTCGTGCTGGAATCCGGTATTGCGGCAAGCTCCCTAAGCTGGGCGCTCGTACAGCCGAGAATCGCGGAGTTTACGCGCGTTTGCAGTTATGATCGCGCCGGCCTTGCATGGAGCGAGAGAGGCGTCGGGCCTCGAACACTTCATCAGCTTGTATATGAACTTGACACTCTGCTGTCCAAGGCCAGTCTTCCGAGCCCATACATTTTGGTGGGACATTCTTTTGGGGCGATCGTAATCAGGGCCTATGCGAACCTTCACACCGATAAAGTTGCGGGATTGGTCTTGGTCGATCCGGTATCTCTTAGATTCTGGGCGAACTGCGCGCGTGGGGAAAGAAAACGCCTTGAATTGGCGGCGAGATTGTCAAGGCGTGGAGCCCTGCTGGCACGGCTGGGCATCGTGAGGGCTGCTTTGGCGGTGCTGGCCGCCGGCGGAAAACGATTTCCGAAGATCGTGGCGCAAACGACGGCCAGACAAGGGGCCGTCGTTTTGCAACGCCTCGTGGGCGAAGTTCAAAAACTGCCACAGGAGTTATGGCCAATTGTCCGCTCGCATTGGAGCCGCCCGAGGAGCTTTCGCGCAATGGCCGATTACTTGGAATGTCTTCCGGAGAGCGCACGAACCGCGATTTCCATGCAGGTTCCGCCGAACGTTCCGTTGATCGTGCTTTCGGCCTCAACTGCAACCCGCGATGAATTGGAAGAAAGGCAATCGTGGGTTGCGCATAGTGAGAACGGCCTGCACATCCGCGCCGAGGAGGGTGGGCACTGGCTTCAGCTCGAGCAGCCGGGTATGATCGTAGGAGCGATTCGGGAGGCCGTCGAGAGAACGAGAAAACAAAAAAGCACCGGCGGCCACCCGTGACCGCCGGTGTTTATCCAACGCCGTAACGACGAGATGTTCGGAAGGAAGGGACCTAGTTCTCGTCTAGCGGGATAGGAGCGGGACCGAAATCATCGCCACGACACCCAGTTGATTTTTGGCTTCTCGGGGAAGCGGTCTCGCCGTCAATTTATAGCTGTTCCCCGAGATCCAGATCTCGGAAAGCGAGCACTGGCCCGTGTAGCAGCGAAAAACCAGCTTCGACTCGGAATTCGGTTGGGCATCCTGCGGGACGGAATTCAGGAACATCGACCCGCCTGAGGTATCGTCGGTGATCCGGAACATGCCTCGTGTGCTGAGTTCCGCGAGCGTGTATTTGCCAGCCGACATAGTCTGCTTCCCAACGTTGTAATCGAATGGGATCTTCGCGACTTCTTTCAAATCCTGAGCGCTAACCGAAAGGCTCCCGAATAGTGCGGAGAGACCCGCGGTGAGGATAAAGTTTTTCAATAGTTTCATACAAACCTCCTGGTTTAAGTTCGGGAACCTTTCGAGTGAACAGCTCTGGCTGTTTCTTTTTAGATTTCCGTCTCTCACGTTTGCCGTCGAGAGATGCCATTTAGGAAGCATTTGAAATACCAACTGGCGCCACCGCGCATTTGCGAGCACTTCCATGGTTTTTGACGGCTTCGGTATGGGCCGAAATGGTGAGCAATTAACCAATCGGATAACGGTCTTGGATAGCCTGCGTATATGCGGCTGGACAACCTTGTCGAGACATCGCGCAGGATCGCAGACACAACGAAACGTCTCGAAAAAGTAGGTCTACTTGCCGAATTGCTTCGAAAGCTCGAAGGCGAAGAGATTGAAATCGGCGTGGCATATCTCTCGGGACGGACCCGTCAGGGGCGGATAGGAATTGGGTACGCGACCATTCGGGACGCGGCGACATCTGCGGCCGAAACCCCAAACTTGAAGCTGATCGATGTGGATCGGGCGATTGACGCGATAGCCGCGGTTGAGGGATCTGGCTCTGAACAGCGCAAGCGCGAGCTCCTGCGGACACTGTTCGCCCGAGGAACTCGAGAGGAGCAGCATTTCATGACGCGGCTGCTTCTAGGCGAGCTCCGTCAAGGTGCGCTTGAAGGCTTGATGCTGGACAGTTTGGCGCGAGCTTCGGGGATTCCAGCCGCGCGGATCCGGAGGGCCGCCATGATGGCGGGAGACTCGGTGACGATCGCGCGGGCAGCACTTGAGCAAAGCGAGCGCGGCCTTTCCCGGTTCGACGTCCAGCTATTTCGCCCCGTGCAGCCGATGCTGGCCCAAACTGCCGAGGATGTGGCCGAGGCCTTGGATGAGCTAGGCGAAGCCGCGCTTGAGTACAAGTTCGACGGAGCTCGCGTCCAGGCCCACAAATCAGGAGCGGATGTAATCGTTTTTTCTCGCGGATCGAATGATGTGAGTGAGGCAATTCCGGAGATTGTTGAAGGGGTACGGGCTTTGCCGGCACAAAACGCGATTCTGGACGGCGAGGTTCTAAGCCTGGACGCAGAGGGACGCCCTCAACCCTTCCAAATCACAATGCGCAGATTCGGGCGTCGGCTGGACGTGGATCGAATGGCGAAAGAGCTGCCGGTTGTGCCGTTCTGGTTTGATGCAATCTATTTGAATGGCGGTCCACTCATTGATGAGCCGCAAGCCCGGCGATTCGCGGCTCTGGAGGGGTTAGTCCCACCCGGCACACTCGTGCCGCACGTGGTCACGGCGAACCGCGAGCGCGCAGAGGATTTCGTACATGAAGCGCTGCAGCGCGGCCACGAAGGCGTGATGGCGAAATCGATCACGGCCGGTTACGCGGCGGGAGCGCGCGGCCAGAGTTGGTTAAAGATCAAGAAACCGCGAACGCTTGATTTGATCGTTCTAGCGGCCGAATGGGGTAACGGGCGGCGGCAGGGGTGGCTCAGCAATCTCCATTTGGGTGCTCGCGACACACAGAAAGGCGGTTTCGCCATGCTCGGCAAAACCTTCAAAGGGCTCACCGATGAAATGCTGGCGTGGCAAACACAAGAACTCCTCAAACTCGAAATTGCGCGCGACAGCTATACGGTTCACGTGGAGCCGAAGCTCGTGGTTGAGATTGCGTTCAATGAGATTCAGGTGAGTCCACGATATGCGAGGGGGCTGGCACTACGATTTGCGCGTGTAAAGCGATACAGGCCGGACAAATCGGCGGCTGAATCGGATACATTCGAAACTGTTCAAAGATTGGCAGGGATGGCGTAATTCATAGAAACTCAACACCCGAGCGAAAAGCGCAAGGCAGCACAAACCTCATCCATCCGTGTCGCGCTTAAACTGGCAACACGACGGCCCAAACGACCTTGCGTGACGGTGACAGCATTGTGCAAATTAACCGCGCAAGGTTTTTTCATCCCATCCTCAATATTCAGAGAAACCTCGGAAGGAACGCCGCGGATAACTGAAGTAATCGGCGCTACAGTAACTGTGGCGAGGTGGGTTATCGCGCTACTACGCGTCAGAATGAGAACCGGCCGCTGTTTGTCGGGTACCGGAAACCGGCAGAGGTGGACGTCGCCTCGGTTCAGTCTTCCGGCCATGCCGCGATATCCTCCCACAGGCGGTATTCTTCAACACCTTGTGGATGGACAAGATAACCGTTTCGATCCCGCCTTTCGAGTTCTAATTCGCGCAATCGCTTAAGGTGTTCTTGTAGCGCATAGCGAATCAGTGCCGAACGGTTCACTTTTTGCCGCTTTGCCGCAAGATCCGTCGCTTTCAGAAGCTTTGAATCGAGTAGAATCTGAATAGTTTGCACTGTGGATCTCCACCCACAGTCTACCCAACATGCAAAGAGAGGACGTATGGCTAGCAGGAAAAATGTTTCGAAATGGCTCATCTTATCGATGTCCACATGTCTCATGTCTCTGGCGGCACAGCGACCTTCCGCCTACGTTCGAGTAAGTCAAGTCGGGTACGAAGCGGCCCATGCGCCGTTTCGGGCTTACTTAATGTCAACGGTGGCGGAATCGGGCGCGTCATTCCGTGTTCTGAATGCGAACGGGCGCGACGTGTACGGTGCCAAAGTCGGATCATTGCTCGGAATTTGGAGCAACAGCGAGAACCTGGCCTATCACGTTTATGCGCTCGACTTCACGGTTCCGCAGCCCGGCAAATACAAGATTTCCGTCTCCGGTCAATCAGCCGCTACTTCCCCGAGCTTTCCCGTGGATACACCGGCAGCGCTTTACTCCGGCTTGCTACTGAACACGAAATTCTTTTATGAGACGGAGCGGGATGGGCCGGAGTACGTCCCGAACGCGCTGCGCTCCGCACCTGGTCATTTGAATGACCAAAAAGCTGCCGTGTATCGAACGCCGCCGCTCGATGACAACGATTTAATCGCGACAACCGGGAAACCGCTTTCGCCCACCGGCGCGGCAATCGATGCGAGCGGCGGATGGTGGGATGCCGGCGATTACATGAAGTACGTTGAAACCATCAGCTACACCGTTGCCCTTCAAGAGATCGGAATTCGCGATTTTCCGGGGCAAATGGGACCAGATGCGCCACGAAATCCTCCCGCGCCTCCGGATGCAATCTCTTATGCGGGAGACACAGCGGGAGCTCCTACGAGCTCCGATTTCACGAGCGAGGCAAAGTTTGGAATTCGCTTTCTGATGAAAATGTGGGATGACGAGTCCCGAACTCTTTATTACCAAGTCGGCAATAGCCAGGATTGGGTGAATTTTCCTGATCTGTTGAGCGATTACGATATCTGGCGTTTGCCGCAGGCGGATGATACTTGGGACGGATGCAGCGCCGGCGCAAAGTATATCTGCCATCGACCTGTGTTCGTTGCCGGACCGGCGCGCTCAAAGATCAGCCCGAATCTAGCGGGGCGTCTCGCTGCCGATTTTGCGGTTTGCTATCAGCTCAATCACGCGAGTGACCCTGCTCTCGCGAATCGATGTCTGAAAGATGCAGAGGATATTTTTGAACTCGCCGATACTTCCTTTGCTGATCCGGCTGCTTCGGTAGGATCAGGAACGTGCACGTCCGGTTGCCTGCTAACGATCATTCCGTTCGACGGTTATCCCGAAAACGTTTGGGACGACGACATGGAGCTTGGGGCAACCGAGTTGTATTTAGCATTGCGATCCGCTGAGAGCGAGTCGAATCTGCCGCCCGGATTGTGTCAGACGAACGCTAGATATTACTTAACGCAAGCCGCTCGCTTCGCTCGGAATTACATCACGAGAATTTACGAGACCGGAAATTCGGACACTCTCAACCTCTATGATGTGAGCGGGCTAGCGCACTTCGAGCTGTATCGAGCGCTGCAAGCAGCGGGAAACCCGAAAGATTTGGCTGTAACTCAATCGAGCATACGAGGGCAGCTATTGAGGCAAGTCGGGGATGCCATCAAGCAGGCCGGAACCGACGCTTGGGGTTTTGGCGCGGCATGGAACAGCGATACCGCTTCCCACGGTGATGGACTTTCGGTAATGGCTAGCGAGGCTTACTATTTGACCGACTCTCGCATCTACGATGCCTATTCGCAAAGATGGATGGCCAATGTCTTTGGCGCGAATGCGTGGGGCTCATCTTTCATTGTTGGCGATGGCACGAAAACATTTCCGAATTGCATCCAGCACCAGGTTGCGAATCTAGCCGGCGCGCTGGATGGAACATCGGGCGGCATTCCAGTATTATGGGGAGCTGTTTCGGAAGGTCCCTCTGGTTTCGCAACGTCCGGCGTTGTTTCGGGAATGATTCTCTGCCCTGCGAACGGAGCCGATCCTTTCAAGATTTTCAACGGTAACGACGGCGCGTTCAATCCGTCTCAGATCTCGGTCTATGAGGACAACATGCAATCGTACACAACGACCGAGCCGGCGATCGATCTCACCGCCAGCTCGTTTCTAATGTGGTCTTGGAGATTAGCCGGTCACCCAAGCAGTGAATGAGCGTTAGAATCTGAATAGTTTTTGCTATGGACGCTCCATGGAAAAACAAATAATCGAAGGGCGGTTATCGGGCATGTCCTTTTTAAGCTGCAATTTCTCAAAATGCTTGATCCTTGCTGTGATCGCGTCGCTAGCACTTCAGGCGCGACATACGGCCAACTCGAAAACCGACATTTCGGGGAAATGGCATTTTGTCCTCCAAACCGAGGGTGGGGAACGTGACAGGGACGCAAACTTTCAGCAGGATGGCAAAAAAGTAAGTGGAAAATGGGCAGATGCCGATGTCCAGGGCACATTTGACAACGGAAAGCTGGATCTTGAATTTCCGATCAAGTCGGAGGAAGCCGGAGAAGGCACGCTGAAGCTCAAGGGTGAGCTGACGGAGGATTCGCTGAACGGCACTTGGGAATTTCAAGTCTACAGCGGCACTTTCAAAGCAACTCGCGTGCAGTAAGAAAGCGAGCAGAATCATGAAGCGCTACGCGATATTAGCCGCAATGACGGCAGCATTTTGCTCAACGCCGGCTTGGGCAGCGGATTGGAGGCAGGTCTTCAACGGCAAAGATCTCTCCGATTGGAAACACGTCGGCCCAGGATACATGAGCGTTGAAGACGGGCTGATTCGAACGCACGGCGGAATGGGGTTGCTCTACTGGACAGGCGGTCCTATAGGCGATTGCGTGCTTCGCGTTGTGTATAAGATGCGCGATGAAAACGATAACTCCGGAGTCTTTATTCGCATTCCAAGCGAGCCGGCAGAGCCATGGATGCCGGTGAACAAGGGCTACGAAGTTCAGATTGATAACATCGCGCAGGGCGAGGACGAATATCACATCACGGGAACTCTTTATTCATTGACGAAGCCGCTATCCAAGCCAGGCAAGCCCGGGCCGAAATGGAACACGATGGACATCACGCTGGACGGGCCGCGCACAATCGTCGTTGTGAACGGGCAAAAGGTGACCGACTACACGGAGGGCCAGCCGGTGCCACCAAAAAAGTTAAGCTTTGAGCCCGATCGAGGGCGAAGACCCGACAAGGGATGGTTTGGGCTCCAGAATCACAGCGATAATGACATCGTCTTTTTCAAAGAAGTCGCACTCAAGCCTCTGAAATAATTCACCCGCACGGGGAACTTCTGCCAACCGAAGACAAGAAAACGGGCCTCGCTCGGGGGATGGGCTTGTTCCCTGCCCTCACGGCAAACATGCTGCAGATGGTGGGAGTCGGCCCATTTCTCACAATTCCGCTGATCTTGTCGACGATGCACGGGCCGCAAGCGCTCGCCGGCTGGATTCTCGGCGCGATTCTTGCGATGTGCGATGGACTCGTTTGGGCGGAACTGGGCGCCGCCATGCCCGACTCAGGCGGTTCGTACGAATATCTCCAGCAGGCTTTTGGACCGGAATCGCTAGGCCGCCTCATGGGGTTCTTGTTTTTGTGGCAGGTGATGCTGGCAGCGCCGCTCACGGCTGCTTCAGGAGCAGTGGGATTCGCCGAATACGCGAAGTATCTGGTTCCGTGGTTAACGCCCGTAGAGATGAAGGGTCTAGCCATCCTGGTGTGCTTGCTTTCGACAGTGCTTCTGTACCGAGACATCCGCTCGATTGGAAAAATTTCGATAGTCATGTGGGTTGGCCTCATGGCGGCGATGGGATTCATCATTTGGGGTGGGATTACGCACTTCAGCGCCGCGCGAGCCTTCGATTTCCCGCCGGGCGCATTTCGGATCTCATCAACTTTCTTCCTCGGGTTGGGCGCCGCAACGCTGATCAGCATGTATGACTATAGCGGCTACTTCACGGTGTGCCTGATCGGCGGCGAGGTGAAGAATCCAAGCGTGACGATTCCTCGCTGCGTGATTTTGTCAATCGCAATCCTTGCCGTGCTGTATCTCGCTATGAGCTTCTCCATCATCGGTGTTGTGCCGTGGCGAGAGGCAATGGGATCGCAAGCCATCGTTTCGGATTACATGCAGCGGCTGTACGGATGGAAGGCCGCCGCCTGGATGACAGGTCTGATACTGTGGGTAGCGTTTGCGTCGGTATTTTGCGTCCTGCTTGGATTCACTCGCGTGCCCTATGCGGCCGCTTCTGAAGGCCACTTCTTTTCCGCATTCGCGCGCCTGCACCCGACCGAACGCTTTCCTTCCTTTTCGGTCGTATTCATGGGGTGGCTTTCGGCCGTCGCCTGCTTTCTCACTCTCGAAGCACTCATCAAAGCTTTAATCGTGATTCAGATCGTTACACAGTTTGCTGCGCAGTGCATCGCGGTGATACTGCTGCGCAAGCTGCGGCAAAACATACCGCGGCCGTTCTCGATGCCGCTGTATCCAGTTCCCGTGTTCATTGCGCTCGTTGGCTGGATTTTTGTTTTGGTTTCGAGCGGCGCGGTTTACGTGATGAGCGGCTTCGCTCTGCTTGCGTTTGGAATCGGCGTTTACTTGTGGCGGGCGCGCCGGAAGATGCAATGGCCGTGGAATTTGCGTCTCGAACCGGGCGATGTAGAATTTTGATCGGATCGGGAGGAAAAATGACTGGTAAATCGAAAGCGAGCCTCATCGGGCTTGGATTGATCGGAGTTGGATGCGGATTGGCGGCGATTGGCGTCGCGATTATCGTACCGGCCTGCGTGGCGTGGTCGCGTGACCGTTTGGAAGGCGCATTCCGCAGAGGGAAAGAAGGCGTGATCTCCGGAATGGAAACGGCTGCCGCGACGGTCGGAGAGGTCGCCGGAAAAGTGCAGCGGAGATTTGACGAGGCGGCACGATCCGCGAGAACGGAAAGGGTTCAGTAAATCGGCACCGGCCGTATAGGTTCGGCGAAATTGTTCGAATGAAAATCGGTTATATCGGGCTCGGAAAAATGGGCTCGGGAATCGCGCGGAATCTACTGCGGGCTGGACACGAGCTGATCGTTTTTAACAGAACTGGCGAAAAAGCTGAGGCGCTCGCAGGCGAGGGAGCGCACATAGCCGGCTCACTCGGGGAGGCATGTCGTGAACGCGAAGCAGTTATGACCATGCTCGCGGACGATCCCGCTGTTGCGGGCGTCGTGTTTGGGGAACACGGCATCGCGAGCTCTTTGGAGCCGGAATCCGTTCACATTTCGCAGAGCACAATCAGCACAAGACTCGCCAAACAACTGGCATCCGAGCACCGAAACCGGGGGCACGAATTCGTGAGCGCACCTGTTTTTGGCCGGCCTGAGATAGCCGAAGCTGGGAAGCTGGTTGTAGTAGTGGCTGGCGACAGAAAGACAGTCGAGCGCTGCCGCCCGTTGTTCGACGCGATTGGACGGGCGACGTTCATCGCAGGGTCAGAACCATGGCAGGCGAATGCAGTCAAGCTCTGCGGGAATTTCATGATTGCGAGCATGATCGAGGCGTTCAGCGAAGCCTACGCCACTCTCCGCAAATGCGCCGTGGATCATCATCTTTTTCGGGAAGTCATGAACGAACTGTTTGGGTCACCGATATATAAGAACTATGGACGAATCGTGGCCGATCAAGAGTTCGATCCGCCGGGGTTCACGCTGATGCTCGGGTTGAAGGACATACGGCTCGTCCTCGAAGCCGCTGAAGACGTCAACGCACCGATGCCGTTAGCGAGCGTAATTCGCAATCACATGATCTCCGGAGTGGCACAGGGGCAAGAAGACCTCGATTGGTCGAGTATCGCGCGAGTCCTAGCGCGAAACGCCGGATTAGAAAACTAGCTGCTAAAGCGCAATATCACCCAGTGCTGTGCGGCTTTATCGTAGACAAACTGCACGCTTGCGTCGTATTCCTTCGGGCCCGGTCGGTTTCCGCAGTACATGATGTGATCGAGATCGATCTCGGTGGGGTGCGCGCTCTGATCCGGAAGATCCAGCTTGTATTCGCAGCTCGGATCATGCTTCTTCACGTAAGTGAGCCAGTCCTTCGCCTTGTTGTTGTACTGGAGCAGTTGGGCAGCGGTTTCCGGCAATAGCGATGGCGTCGGCGGCGGAGGCGCGCTGCAGGCGCTCAACAGCAGAACAGAAATGAAGCAAGATGGCCTGATCACGTCGAGGACATCGTATCATTTCACCCAAATTTCCAGCCGCTCAATCTGAGGTTATTGCGTTACACGAAAAACCAGGTTACTTGATAGCGTGCCGCTGGGTGTTACGACTTCGACTTTGCCGGTAGTCGCCCCGACCGGAACGGTCGCAGTGATCTCCGAACCTGACATTACATCGAAATTGGCGGCGGTGCCGTTGAACGTGACGCTACTCGCACTCGTAAGATCGTTTCCGAGGATTTCGATTGTCGTACCGGCTTTGCCAGAAGTAGGTCGCGTTTCCACAAACGGGCCCAGTCCAACGCTCAAGCTGAAAACAGTGCCACAACCAAAATTACAGTTGTTATGCGTACCGCCTCCAAACGTCGTCCCGTAGAAGTTCGTGTCGGTACCTTGCACCAGCGGGCGGGGGAAAGCGCCGTCACTGCCGTCGAAGGTGTGCAGTGTGGTCAGTTCGCCCTCCAGCGTGATCTTGAAAACCGTGCCACACTGACCGGGACAGCTGCCACCGTCGGTTGTCCCATAGAGATTTCCATCGGTGGCCTGTACCAGCTCCGATTGCGGGATTTGGCCGTCAGCGCCGTCGAAGCTGTGAAGAGTGGTTAGCCGGCCACAAGGGGTGATTTTGAAAACCGTGCCACAACCGAAGAGCCCCGGACAGCTGTTCGTGTTGGCCCCACCTAATCTGGTTGTTCCATAGAAATTTCCGTCAGTGGCTTGCACCAGCCGTGCATCCGGTCCGAGACCGTCAGTGCAGTTCGTTTGAGCACAAAAGCTGTACAGTGTGGTCAATTTACCTGCGGGGGTGATTTTGAATACCGTGCCACCGTTGTTGGTGCCGCCATTCAAAGTTGGCCCGTAGAAATTTCCGTCGGTGCTTTGCACGAGCTCATTAGGAACGGCACCGTCAGCACAACTTGCTTGCATACAAAAGTTGTAAAGCGTGGTCAGCGTGCCCCCGGGGGTGATTTTGAAGATCGTGCCGCAGCCATTGGAACAGCTGGCGAAGTTGGTTCCCCCTTGGTTTGTTGCGCCGTAGAGGCTTCCGTCAGCAGCCTGCACCAGCCCCTCTGGGGAGTCGCCATCGGTACCGTCGAACTTGTGCAGCGTGGTAAGAGTACGGCAGCTTGGGGAAAATTTGAAGACGGTGCCGTGGCCGGCTCCGCCGGCGCTAGTTGTCCCGTAAAAGTTTCCGTCTGTGGCCTGAACCAAGCCTGCGAACGGGGAGGCGCCGTCTTTACCATCAAAGCTGTGCAGCGTGGTTAGGGTACCCCCTGGGGTGATTTTGAAGATCGTGCCATTGTCACTCGCACCGCCTGCGGTGGTTGTCCCGTAGAAGTCTCCGTCAGGAGCCTGGACAAGCGGTCCAAACGGGCCAGCACCGTCGGTCAAGTTGAAATTCACGAGCGTTTCGAGGACAGGCGTTGCGTTGGCCTTCGCTTCTTCCGACCACGACCTCATTCCTGCGACGGACAAGAACGAGATAGAAACAACAGCGATTTTGAATTTATGTGCAAGACGCATAGCAGACCTCCTTGCATCTAGCCGATGCTGCACGCCAGTGGAAGTTTTCAGCTAGACAATGCGGGCATTATATCCCGCCATTCGGTTGTCAAGGGCAGTTTTCGCATATAATTCTCGATGGTGTAGTGGAGGATTGGCCCGTTTGAGGCCGCTTGGAGGATCAATATGTTTACGCGAACGATGCAATCACTCATGCTCGGATGTCTGGTTGTCGCTGCAGTCTCCGCAGCCGACGACCCATTTGTAGGCACATGGAAATTGAACACGCAGGAAAGCAAGATGACCGGATTTCAAGAAAAGATCCAGAGTCTCGGAGACAATAAATACAAGTTCACATTCGGAAACAATTCGGACGTTATCGTCGCTGACGGAACCGATCAGCCCTCGAATTTTGGAGGAACTTGGTCGTTGAAGCAGGAAGGGCCAAACACATGGAAGAGCGTCGACAAGCAGAACGGGAAAACTACATCCTCAGGAACCTGGACGATGTCAGATGACGGTAAGGAGATGACTATTAAAAACGAGGGCACAAGAGAGGATGGATCAACGTTCAACAATACGTTCAAGCTCAAGAGATTGGCGGGAAGCTCCGGCTTGGCCGGCACTTGGCAAAGCACAGAAGCAAACATCTCCTCACCCGTGGACTGGAAAATCGAGAAGTATGAGAGTGACGGATTGTCCTTTGTGTTTCCGTCGAACAACGAGCGGCTAGATTTCAAGTTTGACGGAAAGGACTATACCGCTACCGGTCCGAGGGTCACGCCTGGATCTACTTCCTCGGCGCGGCGCGTTGATGACCGAACAATCGAAGTCACGGATAAGCTGAAGGGCAAAGTGATGTCTAGGGATGAGTACAAAGTCTCAGAGGACGGGCGGAAGTTGACAATTACCGCACATTACCCAGGCGTCAGCACGCCTGAAACCACCGTGTACGACCGGCAGTAGCACAACCGCTATTTCGCGCGAAGCAGCCGCAACGCAATCGCGCCGAAGAAATCTCTGGTTCGCGAATCGCGAAGAAACATCCACTCGAGAGCACGAACTGAAGAAGGGGGTTGCCATGCCGGATGACGCTCTTTGCGGCGCGCGATAATTCCGGCGAGAGTTTCGCGAGGCCGCGTGCGAAAATTATCGAGCATCGCGGTCTGATGAACGCAGGAAATCGTGCAGAACGGAGCGCACCCTTTCGGCTTGCTGCCCTCCCAAATCAAATCTTCGCGAGTGTATTGCGCGAGCGGAATGCCGGGTTGGCCACGCTGCTGGGAGCAGTAATGCACGAGACCGTCTTCGCAGATATAGAGAAAGCGCCCTCCCGCCGGACAATGCCAGGAATTCGGTAGCGCTCGCGCGACATTGCGTTGAAATGCATCGAGATGAGCGAAAGAAAACAGCCCGGTTCCGAGCGAGAGAATGCGATCGTAGACGCCGGTCTGAAGAGTGTTTAAGGGACGGAGCTGCCCGCCACCCTCGTGCAGAATGCCAACCGTGCTGTTAAAGCCCAGCTCACGGGCGCGCCTAGCGATCTGGTAGGCGTCTTCGGGTTGTGTAATTTCGCTACCCAGAACGGAGTTGATAGTCACGTCGAAGTCGCCGTATTCAGCAAGCCACTCCAACTTACGGTCAAGAACCTTCAGGCTTTTTTTCGAGACATCGTCCGGCTGCACGTTATCGATGCTGATCTGCAGATAATCGAGCCCCGCCTTATTGAACCGCCTGATCCGATCCGGCGTGAGCAGATAACCGTTCGTGATGAGTGTCGCAATCGCGCCATTCTCGCGGACTCGCCGGATCAACAAGTCGAGCTCCGGATGGAGCGTCGGTTCGCCTCCGCTAAAGGTGATGATGCTTGTGCCGAGCGCGCTGAGTTTGTCGATGCGGCGGAGCATTTCTTCTGTTGGCACCGGCGGCGAGTCTTTATCGAATTCGTTGCAATACGTGCAGGCGAGATTGCAGCGGCGGATCGGAATAATTTGGGCCAGAATCGGGTGATTCGCCGATGCCATGGCATGAGCGAACATTTGCGCTTCGCGCCAGCGGCGGTGCGCTTTTAGGAACAGCTTCATCTGACGAACCTTGGATCGGCGTTCAATGCGATTCTTCTATTATCCGACCGACCATTAGACTGATGAAGTGCGTCAGCATCCGGACTTTTTTGGCGAGGCGGAACTCGATCTGGTCTACATGGCGAGACGCCTTCAAGAAGCCTTGCAACTCGAGAAACTGTTGACAGCAGAAGGAATTGAATATCTGGTCGAGACGGGCACTTACATCGGCGGCATATTCATACGCCGTGAGTTGACAGGCGCTTTCTTCTATGTGGCAAGACCAGATCTTGCCAGAACTCGTCTCGTTCTTTTGAATAATCGATATAAGCCCTACTCGGCAAACGAATAAATGCTAAAACGTCGTAACTGGTTCCGAGCGCCTCAAATTTTCGGCCATATTCTCCGGGCTAGTGTCAGCTAAGAAGGTTCCGAAGCCTGTTTCAATGGTTGCGAGATATTTGAGCTTGGTTGCGCTGCGCTGCAGGGGCAAGAATTGCACATGGAAATGATACGGCGAATCGGGCTCGCGAAGAGGCGCCTGTTTTACGGGCATCATCAGGGGCATCAGGAATCCGTACAGATTGTCATATTTGCGCCGCACGGTGCTGAGAAGATTCGCGAGGCTGGACTTTTCTTCCCGGCTTAGGTCCAGCAGCGTTCGCGCGTGGCGGCGAGGATATAACGTGATCTCTGCGGGGAAACGCGCCGCGTAGGGAACGAAAGCCGCGAAGTGATCGTCCGCGGCGACAACTCTCGAACCATCCTTTAGTTCTTCCTCCAATAAGCGGCAGAACAGGCATCCGCCCCCGTTCGTACTCGCGTACTGTTTCGCTGAGGCAATTTCTTTCCGAACATTCGGAGGGACAAACGGCATCGCATAGATTTGACCATGAGGATGCGGCATCGTGACACCCACTGCTTCCCCGCAATTCTCAAAGGCCGCTACAAACGCGATTTCGGGATTTTGCGCGAGCTGTTGCGTTCTTTCAGCCCAGAGATCGACAATCTGGCGCCAGCGATCCACGGTGAGCTTTGACGGAGGCAGCGTGTGTTCGGGCGAGTAGAGAACTACATCGCATGCGCCGCGCGCGCCGGTCTCGGCGAATAACCCAGCCTCCGGATGGAACGGTTCGGTATCTGGAGAAAATGCTGGGAAATCGTTCGGATAAAGGTAGACTTCATAATTGTCCGGAACACGGCCGGATCCCGGATCGAAGGGACACCAATTGGACGGCATCTGCGGCCGGTCCTGGCGGTGGGTAGAGACGACAACCCACTGTTCGAGCAAAGCATGCCAGCGAAGCTGTTGCATACCTCGATTATGCGTTTGAGAGTTTAGCGGGTGCCGCTCTGCACCGGAACCGTAATTTTGTTGCTTACGTATCCGTTTTGAGTAATCAGAAGTTGAGCTTTGGGATCGGGGGACAGATCGGATGGAACAAGAACCCGAACTTCGTAGATACCGATAGAACCCTGTGGTAAACCGGCTGACACTACCTGAGCAGATTCACCGTTGATCAAAGCTGCGACTGGGGTGACGACATGCGCCTCCGAACGGGCGTTGGGCACTCCTGTCGCAAGCGTAATCACGCCGTCGCGTTCACTGAGCTTGCCTAAACCGGCGGCCCACACAATCAAGACTTCGCCTGGCTTGGCAGGATTCTCTGAAGTTACCGGCGCGCCGCCGTGTGTGGGGGAGGTGGGGTCCGCGTGGAGGATGAGACCGCTTCGTGGCTCCGGCCCGCCAAATGCAAACAAGCCGGGACTCGCAGAGACAATTTTGAGCGCGGTGGCATTCGTAATCGTGATACTGCCATCGGCGTGTTCCGAACGCACGTAGATGCTTGCGCTAGATGCTTTGCCGGACTCAAACGGAATCTGTGCACGAATCTGTGTCGGCGAAACGAGAAGAAGCGGAAGAGCCACCCCGTTGAAGATGACTTCGACACCTCCCAATTTAGTCGGGAGCGCCTGGGTCCCATCGTCCGGCGCCGATGCGTTATTTTCAGTCAGTCCAGGGCTAGTGATCGTGACGAGCGTTCCAGGAGCTAAGGGGCCCGGCACAAGACTCGCAGCATTCACAATTGCGTCTTTCGGGAGCAGCACATCACCTGGCGTAAAGACGAGAATGCGGCGAGACGCCACGTCGGAAACGAACAGATTCGTACCGTCAGAGGCAAGCGCCGCAGGCCGCAGGATATTCTCGGCGGTGGAAATATCAGTCTGGCCAACAGACACGAAATCTTCTTGGCCGAGCACGACGTCGGCGGGTTGGTTATTGCCCGTGGGAAGGGAATTCCAGATCAGTACACGCCGCAGTGCCGCGTCTCCCACAAACAGGCGCTTCCCATCGAAGGCCACGGACGTGGGTTCGATGAGCGTGCTGGCCGAGATCGGAGCGCGTTCAGAGAAGCCTTGTCCCAGGACAACGTCGGGCAACTGATTGGGTCCGCCGGTGCTCGTGTCACGCCAAATGAACACGCGATGATTCGGAGTATCGGCAACAACAACGGTTTTGTCGTGAATACTTACGCCTGGCGAGCCCTCAACCGCAGGCGCAACGGTAACCGAAATGGGCGAGAAGCCGCAGAGCCCGCACGCCGGAGCTTGAGCAAGCGTGAGGTCATTTTTCGATCCGGGTAGTTTCGCGACATTGAACGTAATCAAGCGATGCTGCGTGTCGGTAGCGTAGAGACGGCCGTTTGAGACCACAAGACTGGAAGCGGCGATTCCGGCATCGCGCGCCGAAAACGAGGGCTGCCCAATTACCAGGCGAGCCGCTTGACCATTGTGAAACTCCGCCGCGGGCGCGGCGATCGCAAGCAGCAGAAGCGCTGTAAGACGACTCATTCGCAAAACTCGGGTCGCTAGGGCGTCGAAAGAGACCTATTAATAGCCTACTTCTTCCGGCGTCTGTATGTCGCGGTAATTCTCGTGGAAAGACCCCCACGCGGTGCCCAATCGCCGATCACCACGGCCTCGAGCGGGTCCGCGGCTCGGATCACATCCGCCAGAACGCGATTTACAACATTCTCCTGAAAAATGCCCAGATTCCGGAAAGCTAGCGTATACATTTTCAGTGATTTGAGCTCCAAACAACGCCTCAGCGGCGTATAAATGAGACGCAGCGTCCCGTGATCTGGAAGTCCTGTTTTTGGGCAAACGGAAGTGAACTCCGGCATTACGATTTCGATTTCGTACTCACCGTACTGGTTCGGCCAGGTCTCAATCTCGGGCAGGGACGCTTCGATGCCGGCGTGAGCGTGCGCATCGGTATACTGCCGGTTTCTCTTTATTGGCATTCCAACTTCTGGGCAAGAAGGTCAAGAAACAGCCCTACGTCCGTTACCACGCCGAACACGTGCCCCGTGCCGCGATCACTGACCTTCGTCGGGACAGCCGGATTAATATCGACGCACACGATCCTCACCCACGCGGGCAGCATATTGCCCACGGCAATCGAGTGAAGCATCGAACTGAGACACAGAACCACCCCCGCCCCCTCGAGTTGCGCAGCATACGCGTCCTGGGCTTTGTTCATATCTGTAATCGTCTCGGGCAAGGGACCATCGTCGCGCAAGCTGCCCGCAAGGACGAACGGCAGATTCGCTCTTATACATTCGTACATGACACCCGAGGTGAGGCGCCCGGATCGCACGGCCTCTGCGATGCCTCCCGCGCGGAAAATGGCATTGATAGCGCGCATGTGATTGCGATGGCCATGCTGCTCCAAACGTCCATCACTGGTGCGAACCCCCAATGAAGTCCCACACAGCGCAGCTTCGATGTCATGAACCGCGAGCGCATTGCCGGCCAAGAGTGCGTCGATCCAGCGATTACGGATAAGCTTGGAGAGCGCCTCGCAGCCTCCTGTGTGTACGACAACTGGGCCGGAGACAACAACAATCTTCGTGTTATCGGCACGCGCTTGTTGCATCAGCGCTGCCGTTTGGGATACCGCGGTTTCGACTTGGCGTTCGGACGAAATGTCGTTGCTCATGAACGCGAAAGCGGACCGGTCGCGCTCCTTGGCTTCCGGAATCACGCGAATGCCTTTCATGCCAACTACGATCTGATCGCCGGCTTTGATATCTCGCAACCGCCGGCATGTTGCCGACCCATTCTCGACAACAATTAAGCCGTCCATTCGCTGCTTCTGGACTTCGATCCATAGATTCCGATGGCGAATGAGCGTCCGCTGATTCGTACTCGAATAGAACTCTTCCGGCGCGCACTGGTCCCGTTCTGCCGCAATAGTTTCCGCCTCGCCGGAATCTACGGGGGAGCAGCCCAGAGCCAGCAACTGCTCCAGCATCTTCCCCATCTGCTCCTGGGAGGGTGCTTCCACTCGCAGGCGCAGCGATGATGGCTCGCTGTTCGTGCGGCCAATCGAAAACTGCTCGACTTCAAACCGGCCGCCGTACTCGACCACTGAATCGAAAATGCGCTCCATAATGTGCGAGTCGATTAAGTGACCTTGCGCTTCGACGATCTCGTAAAGCAGCAACCCGTCGCGCGAAACCGGCTGGACCATGTCAGGCGTGCGTCATCAAGAGTGGCAATTTTTCTTTATTCGCGTAACTCGGGCGATATCGCTCCTTGTTGTACATCGCCTCTACGTCTAGTTTTCGCGGCCCAAGCTTCGGGTCTGGGATGGACACCATCGCAAATTTACCTTCAGAAACCGCGGCCATGAGACCGTGCCGCTGTGAGGTAAAGGCGTCATAAGCCATAGTGCCGAATGTAGTCGCGATCATGGTGTCCAGAAAATCCGGAACCCCGCTGCGCAGATCGTAAGTCAAGTCACTGACAACCGTCTCGGCCAGCCCTTGATTGATGATTTCGTCGCTAAAAGCTTCGGCAACGCTAAATTTGTGTCGGTGGCCGAACGCATCGGGCGCGCCATACTCTTTAACTTCGTAGCCCTTCCATTTCGCGCCCTCCGAGAGGATGACTAAGCAGTAATTGCTTGGATTATTCTCTTTGTCCGTCATCAGCAGATCGATCATGTGATCAAGATCGAACTCGTATTCCGGAATACCGCAGCGGATCGAAGTGACATACGCAGTGTAGAGCGCCGTGTAACCGGCATCGCGCCCGAACACTCGAAAGATTCCCACGCGCTCATGGGACCCTACGGTCGTGCGCTGACGCTGGATAGAATCTTTAGCCCGCGAGATGGCGGTCGAGAACCCGATGCAGTATTCGGTGTTACGAACATCGTTGTCCATCGTCTTCGGAATGCCGATGACATTGAATCCAAGTCTGTCGAGCGTCGCCGCGTAACTAAGCGTGTCATCGCCGCCGATTGCAATTAAGTATTCGATCTCGAGCCTTTCCAAATTCGACAGCACCTGTTTGCTGAGGTCATAAGTTGTCGACGTGGCGCCGTTCTTGGTGCTTTGCGCGGAAGGAAAATTATCTTTATTCAGGAAATCCGGCACGTCCTTCATTTTTGAAGGATTCGTGCGACTGGTATGCAGGAACGTGCCGCCACTCCGGTCAATGGTACGCGTGTTCTCGCGATTCAGCGGCAAAACGTAATGCTTCACGCTTTCGGGATCATCGCAGTTCAGGTGAGTGAGACCCCTCCAGCCCAGGCGGATTCCAGTGACTTCGTGCCCGTCTGAGGTGCTCCGGTACACGACATTTTTAATAACGGCATTTAGGCCCGGCACATCACCGCCGCCAGTCAAAATACCAATTTTCTTACCTGCCATGGCTCCCCTCGTGCGTATATATCTCTACACCCACCACGCCGCGGCCGGTTTTTCGCGGATAATGATTTGATTCAGAAATTCCGCGGCTTTCGTGAGTCCTTCATCGGGCGACATGAGCGAATCCTCGTGCTCGATGGAAAGTACGTAATCGTAATCGTACATGCGCAGCGTCGAAATGAATTCTTTCCACCAGCCATAAGGATGGCCATATCCGCAAGTCCGGAAAATCCAGCCGCGATTCTTTTCATCGGTATATTTTTTCGTATCGAGGACGCCCGTTTTCGGCAAGTTGAAATCGTAAATCTGAGTGTCTTTCGCATGCACATGGAAGATGGCGTCACCCAACACGCGAATCGCCTTGATCGGATCGATACCCTGCCAGAACATATGACTCGGATCGTAATTGCAACCGACGCTATCGCCTGCGATGGCGCGCAATTTCAGCATCGTCTCCGGACTGTAGACCACGAATCCCGGATGCATCTCGATCGCGATCTTTACTCCGTGACTTTTTGCAAATTTGCCACGTTCGATCCAAAATGGCGCGACCTTCTTTTCCCACTGCCAGTCCAGCACTTCGAGATATTCCGGAGGCCAGGGACACGTTACCCAATTGGGGAACTTCGCATGATCGCTGTCGCCGGGACATCCGGAAAAATCAATCACAACCGGCACACCGAGCTTCGCCGCGAGTTCGATGGTACGGCGGCTCGTATCAGCGTAATTTTTCGCAACGGCGGCATCCGGGTGCAATGGATTGCCATGGCAGCTTAGCGCGCTAATCGAGAAACCGCGGTCGTCGAGTTTCTTTTTAAACTCTTTCAGCTCTTTTGCGTTCTCGAGCATGGAGAGCTTGCAATGTGGGTCGCCCGGATAGTTGCCTGTTCCGAGTTCCACAATCGTTACGTTCAGCGTTTTCAGTTTGTCGAGTACTTTTTCGAGCGGGAAGGTTGACAGCAAGGGTGTAAAACATCCGACTCTCATGTGCGAAAGCGTATCACAAGAACCAGGCTCGACCGTGTCTAATGTAACCGCCAAGGCCACCACAACTTAAATAGCAACCACGCTACCGCCAAAGCAAAACCGAGCAGAGCGTCGTACTCCTTGTTGTTTATGTAAAACAACCATGAGAAACGCGCGTGGTTGCCCGTCCATTTGCTGAGTGGAAATAGGCGGTTCACACGAGCCGCATAGAAGTCATAGGCCGGGAAAAGACTCCTGAGATGCTGCTCTTCGAGCTCAATAGCGGGAAGGTAAGCCAGGAGAAAAACAAAGAGAAATATAACGCCGAGCAACATATCGCGTGCGGCAATCACGATTCCAGCAGCCACGATCAGCGTTCCCACATAAAGAGGATTGCGCAGATACGCGTAAGGACCCGTTGTCGCGAGTTGGCGATCTTTGGCCAGGTGTCCGGCCGCCCAGGCGCGAAGCCAGAGCCCGAGCATCGAGAGAGGCAGACCCACGAGCAAAGAAACCCGCGAAGGGCGAGAGAGCCATGCAAACGCGACGAGTAAGAGAAACCCCGCCGGCACTCGCATGCGCGCGACAAAATCGGCGTATGGCTTTCGAAACCAATAGCGCGGCTGTTTCGTCGGAAAAGGGCCGCTCATGAACGAGAAAGGACGTGGCTCGCAATTGACTGCAGAAGGGTTTCAGCTACCTGGTCAATTGTGAAAGCGTTCATGCTGGGATGAACCTTACCATGCCTTTCGTAAGTTGTCTTTGTATCTTCGGCGCGAAGAACCCTGATCGTACCTCCATACGGACCCGTGCGCGCTGGATCAGTGGGTCCATACAAGGCGACCCCCGGTTTGTGCAGCGCCGCCGCGAGATGCAGCGGCCCGCTGTCGACGCCAGTGACGGCCGTACACCGTCGAGTAGCCGCAATCAAACCAGGAATCGTAGAGGTATGAACTCGTATGTGCTTCAGCCGGTCTAATTCACATTTGCGGTGCTCCGCGACATTAGCCACAAGTTCCAGACCCTCCGAATTGAGGCGTCTCCCTAAAAGTTCATAATTCTCGAGTGGCCACTGCTTGCTGCCCCATCCGGCGAAGGGACTCGTGAGCACGAACGGACCAGAGGGAAGTCTCCCTTCGTCTTCGCCGCTCGGCAGCCAAGCTTCGTGCATTTCGCCGGCCGCTCCCGCTGCTTGGATCAGTTGTAAGTTTCGCTGGATGCGATGCGGGCCGTTTGCGCAGACGCGATCTGAATAGAACATTGAAGCCAGT
This sequence comes from Acidobacteriaceae bacterium, assembly GCA_019240405.1. GTDB lineage: Bacteria > Acidobacteriota > Terriglobia > Bryobacterales > Bryobacteraceae > Bog-105. The sequence continues at coordinate 67,454 of JAFAYL010000052.1, read as the reverse complement.
GACTCGCGCGCAACAGACGCATCGAAGCCATAGAATTGTTTCGGTTGAGCCACGCGACCAGCGAGAGCTGATTGAACGAGCCCTTGAAAATCGATTGCAAGATCAGGCGCGAGCCGGCGCAAACGCGTCCACGAGTTTCTAAGGTTGCGCAAGCCGTGCCGGTGAAATGGGATCAGTTCATCTATATAAGGATTGCCTTCGAGGAGCGGCATCCACACTGGCGCAATAAGCCAAGCCAAGCGGAAATCGGGGAAACTTCTCTTCAAACTTGCCGCCGCCGGAAGCGCATGAATGATATCGCCCATCGCGCTTAGGCGAATTACGAGAACTGTTCTCTCGCTCATTAATTTTTCATCAACGTCAATGCAGCCTCCGAGACCCGGTCAGCACTCACCCGCACCATGCAGCGGTGATCGATGGGACATTCGCGCAACAAGCATGGGCTGCATTCAACCGGTTCGCGCACGACCCGCGTGTGTGAACCGATTGGGCCGGTTGCCGTTTCATCGGTTGCTCCGAATATCGCAACAGTCGGCACGCCCAGCGCAGAGGCAATATGCATCGGTCCGGAATCGTTCGTGAGATAAACTTCGCAAGCTGCCGCTAGCTCGATGAACTCTTCGAGCGTTGTTCGCCCGGCAAAATTCATGCATCGAATGCCCACATCCTGAATGCGCTGGCAGACAAAGTCACAGATGCCGCTTTCGTCTTTCGATCCGAAAACGGCGACTGCCGCGCTACGCTCCCGAGCTACGTGCGCGGCGGCTTCTGCGAAGCGTTCCGGTAACCACCGCTTTGCGCCCCCGTACGCTGCACCAGGGCTCACGCCAATAATCGGTTGCGTTAGGCCTTGCTCGCGGAAATGTGCTCGGCCTCTTTGCCCGGCTGCGAAAGCTGAAGAGAGATGTATGGCGGATTCAGAGGAATACGTGTCGATGAGTCCCGCCCGCTTCAATAACTCGAGGTAGGAGAAGCGCTGATGCCGCGGAATCGCTCCAGGTTTCGGGACACGAACTCCGTGCGTCAGTAGCAACGCGCGGGCATCCCGCGTGTAACCAATGCGGATGGGAATGCGCGCCAGCCAGGTCAATGCCGCCGCCTCCAATGCGTTCTGAAACAGGACCGCGCAATCGAAGCTTCGTTTTCGAAGATCCGATGCGATGATCCATTTCTGACGGAAACCTCGCCAGCCCCTCGGAGCGTCATAGCAAATCAGCTCATCGCAGAACGGTTCGTGGGCATAAAGACTTCCGACCCACGGCCGTGCCAGTATTGAAATTCGGGCCTGACGAAATCGTTCGCGCAATGCGTGGAGCGCGGGTACGGACATGACGGCATCGCCGACCCAGTTCGGAGCGCGTACTAATATGTTTCGGAACTCCATCCTCGCTCGCGTGCTCGCGCCTTCAGGATACTTCGTAAAATGAGAGCGGCGCGCTATCTGGCACTTCGTTCACCTTGATTCACCCGGCAACACGGCAGCTCTTTCAATCCGTCGCGAAACAGGGCGCTTTTCAATCCCTATTACAACGACTTACTCGCGGAGAGCGTGGCCCTTTTTCTATCTCGGGACTGGTCAACACGGCGAAGGCGCTGCACCTTGTCCTGCTCTACGAGCTTACCGAGAAGCCCCTAATCGTTTTGGTCGATGGCAACAAGCAAGCGGAAACGCTGCTTGAATCTATTGGTACATTTTTCGATCTGCTGATCGAGCGGCGCGATTTGCCTGCTCCTCAACTTATTCCCGCGCTCGATGTCCTGCCGCATCAACGACTCTCGCCGCATAACGAGATCGCTGAAGAGCGAGCGGTCGGATTATGGCGGCTTTCGGCTCAAAAAGTTCCCATCACGATTGTGCCGGTCGCTTCCGCGTTGTTGCGCGTCGAATCAGCGGAATTTTACCGGCAGCTTGCGGTAGCCCTGCGAGTCGGCGAGGAGCTTCCGCTCGACGATCTGATCCAGCATTTAGAGAGCATCGGCTATGAGAAGCGTGAGCCGGTGGAGATGGTGGGAGAGTATTCGGTCCGCGGCGGCATCTTCGATGTATTTCCTGCCGAAGCAGCTAAACCTGTTCGCGTCGAGTTCTTCGGTGACGAGATTGAATCGATTCGTCAATTCGATGTAGAGTCCCAACGCTCTGTTCTAAAGATCTCTTCGGCGACGCTGCTGCCGCTCGCCGAGTATCCTAGATCACGCTCTCTCCTGAGACAGCTTGCGGAGGCAGCCGAACAACAAGATCTTGACCTGGCAAACCCAGGCGAGATTTTTCCCGGTTGGGAGTTCCTGGTACCGCTTGTCCGTCCGCGAGCTCACAGCATCCTCTCTCTGGTTCCCGACGCCGTTATCGTCCTCGATGAGCCGCACGCAATCCAGTCTGCCGCGCACCGATTGTGGCAACGGCTCGAAAATCCTGATCGCCCCGCGCCGGTTGATCCCCAGAAAAATTTCGCGCATTGGGAAGAACTGAGCGCGGGAATTGAAGGGCGAACGCAGATCAGCTTGCAGGAGCTCACTGTACTCGCCGAGCCGGGAAAGGAAGATGAGGCAAAGCACTTTCATATCTCCACGCGCCCCTCGCTCAGCTTTCAGGGCAACATGCGCGTCGCCGTTGCCGAAGCCCGGAATCTGATTGAAGCAGGCAACCGGGTCGCTTTTTTTGCGGCATCTACGGGCGAGGTGGAGCGCCTCGCGGATGTGCTGCAGGAGTACGCAGTTCCGTATCAGTTAGGGCTCGAATCGAGCGCTGGTGCCCGCCATTCCCTAGCCGAACGCGCTTACCACGCAGGCGCAGTCTCGAGCGCGTATCTGATAAGAGGATCCGTCCGGCGTGGCGCAGTATTCACAGATTCGAATTTGGCAGTTCTAGGCTCGGAGGATTTGTTTGAGACCTCGGACCTGATCGCGCGCCAGCCAACAAAGTCTCAGTTAGCTGCCTTTGCCGCCGACGTTGCCGATCTGAAGCCCGGGGATTACGTTGTCCATACCACTCACGGAGTCGGCCAATTTCTAGGCATTCGCGAAGTCGTTCAGGCAGATCAGAGAGGCGATTTCATGCTGATCGAGTACGCGAATGATTCCAAGCTGTATGTGCCGCTCGCGCGTCTCGATCTGGTGCAGCGGTATCGGGGCGCGGGCGAGGGGAAGCCGCACTTGGATCGTCTGGGCGGCGTCACATGGGAAAAAACCAAATCGCGTGTCAAAGCCAAAATGCGCGACATGGCAGATGAGCTTTTGAAACTATATGCGCAGCGGCGCATGGCCCAGGGCTTTGCATTCTCATCGGACAGTAACTGGCAGCGCGAATTCGAAGATGCGTTTGAATACACGCCGACAAACGACCAAGTCACGGCGATGTCGCAAATCAAGGCTGACATGGAAACCGAGCAGCCTATGGATCGCCTCCTCTGCGGAGATGTGGGTTTTGGGAAGACGGAAGTGGCGATGCGCGCAGCCTTCAAAGCGCTTGGCGATGGGAAACAGATTGCTGTCTTGGCCCCGACAACGGTTCTCTCATTCCAGCATTACGAAACTTTCAAGCGCCGCTTCGCTTCGTTTCCGGTTCGCGTTGAACTGATTAGCCGGTTCCGAACTCCGAAACAAATCAAAAGCGTCCTTGAGGATCTCGCGTCCGGGAGGGTGGACGTGCTGATTGGGACGCATCGGCTTTTGTCAAACGATGTGCAGTTCAATGACTTGGGGCTGCTGATCGTAGACGAGGAACAGCGGTTCGGAGTGAAGCACAAAGAACGGTTAAAACAACTGCGGCATAACGTTGATGTTCTAACCATGAGCGCCACGCCAATTCCGCGCACGCTGCATATGTCGCTGCTAGGCCTCCGCGACATGTCCGTGATTGAGACGCCTCCGAAAGACCGGCTCTCGATCAACACTGTCGTTGCGCACTTCAATCCCGACCTGATCAAGACGGCTATCGAACAAGAACTGGGGCGTCAGGGTCAGGTTTATTTCGTGCATAACCGGGTGGATACGATCTTTATGCGGGCGGCATTTATCAAAGAGCTGCTTCCTGAATGCCGCATCGGCGTAGGGCACGGGCAGATGAGCGAGGCAGAGCTTGAAAAAGTCCTGCTTGGTTTCATGAAGCACGAATACGATGTGTTCGTATCTACGACCATAGTCGAAAACGGTTTGGACATTCCCCTGGCGAACACGATTATTGTCGAGAATGCGGAACGCTATGGGCTGAGCGAACTGTATCAACTGCGCGGCCGTGTCGGCCGATCAAATCGCCGCGCATATGCCTACCTCCTGGTACCTGCGGACACGGAGTTGAGTGAAGTCGCCCGCAAGCGGCTCGCGGCTTTGAAGGAATTCAGTGATCTCGGCGCCGGATTTAAGATCGCGGCGCTCGATTTGGAGCTGCGAGGCGCTGGGAACTTGCTTGGCGGCGAGCAGCACGGCCACATTGAAGCCGTGGGTTACGACACCTACGTCCGGCTTCTCGAGGAGACGGTCCGCGAGCTGAAGGGCGAAGAAGTGCCTCTCGAGATTCACGCGAATCTGAATCTCGGTCTGGACATCCGTATCCCTGCTGCCTATATTGCCGAAGAAGCGCAACGGCTCCGATCATATAAGCGCATCGCTGAGATCAAAGACGAACAGCAGGCGACGCGAGTGACCGAGGAAATGGCAGATCGGTACGGCCCAGTGCCGGAAGAGGTCACCAATTTGATTCGTTTTTCATTACTAAAGGGCTTGGCGGAGCGAGTAGGAATTGAATCCATCGATCGCAGGCAGGGTTTCGCGAACATCAAATTCCATGAACAATCAAAAGTCGATCCGTTCAAACTGATGGCCCTCGTACGCAATACGCCGGGCACGCAGTTCACTCCCGCCGGCGTACTAAAGCTTCCGGTCAGCGCATCAAGAAGTCCCGCCGAGGTTCTGTCAGAGCTGAAGGCCAAGCTAGTCGAGCTGAGTGTAGAAGAGCCAGTTGCGGCACAAACTTGATCTGTCCTTCGCCTGTTGGTTTGTGAGCGTAATATAGTGTGCAATCTTGCGATAATAAGGAATTAAGCTAATGAAGTTCAGTGTATTTGCTCTCCTCGCCTTGGCGGCCCTCTGCCTCGGGGCGGACGTCAGCGTGGTGGATCAGATTGTTGCCAGGGTGAACGGCGACATTGTCAGTCAAGACGAGTTGGATCGGATTACCAAAGAAATCGCGCAAGAGCTTGCGGCGCACCCGGAGATGGGCTCAAGTCAGGAGCTGCAGGCACGGCAAAAGGACATTCTTCGAGACCGCATCGACGAATTGCTGTTAATTCAGAAGGGCAAAGAACTCAACATCAACGTCGATTCCGAGGTCAGCAAGCACATGGCGGACCTGCAGCGGCGAGCGAAGATCACGGACCCTGACAAGTTTCACGAATACATTCGCGAGCAGTCCGGGATGAGCTACGAAGACTTTCTCGCCGAGCAAAAGAATCAACTTCTGACGCGTGAAGTCATTGGCCAGGAAGTCGCGCGGCACATAAACATCACGGATAAAGACATACAGGATTATTACAACCAGCACAAGACGGATTTCGTGCGGGATGAGAAGGTGTTTCTGAGCGAGATTCTTGTCTCAACCGAAGGTAAGGACGCGGCCGGGGTTACGGCTGCCGAGAAGAAAGCGAAGCAAGTGGCTTCGGATGCAGCGAAAGGGCAACGATTTAGTGATCTGGCGCGTGATAATTCGGATGCGGCCACCGCTACGCAAGGCGGAGAGCTAGGTGGTTACCCGAAGGGCTATTTAGCCAAACAAATCGAAGATGCCGTTTGGAATCTGCCCAAAGGGGCGGTCACTCAGCCCATTCGCATTCCGACCGGATTTGAAATTTTGAAAGTGGACGATCACACCAAGGCTGGCCAGGCACAACTTGCTGATGTCCGTAGTGAGATCGAGAACATTTTGTATGGGCCGAAGATGCAGCCAAAAGTGCGCGAGTATCTGACCCAGTTGCGGCGAACGGCATTTCTGCAGATCAAGCCGGGTTACGTTGACACCGGAGCCGCACCAGGCCAGGACACAAAGTGGCAAGACCCCGCGCAATTGAAACCCGAGACAGTGACGAAGGCCGAAGTGCAGGAAAAGACCCGGCGCAAGCGGCTGTTCGGAATGGTCCCAATACCCGGCACGCAAACCACTGTCACAGGAAAGAGTAGTTCACGCTAACACTCGTATGAAATCGCCGTATATCGGCAACCTCGTTCCGAACGAGGTCGTCACAGCTCAATTTCTCGTCCTATCAAAAGAAATCCGGCAGAAGAAGACCGGAGAACCGTACCTGGTGCTGCATCTCGCAGACCGTACCGGAGAGATCGAAGCAAAGATGTGGGACAACGTCGGCGAAGTCATGCATGTCTTTGATCGTGACGACTTCGTCAAAGTCAAGGGCGTGATGCAGCTTTATCAGACCCGCGCCCAATTCGTTGTGCACCGGCTCCGCCGCCTTCAAGATCACGAAATCGATTTTGCAGATTATTTTCCTTGCTCTGAACGCGATCCCGATGAAATGTTCGCAGAGCTGCGATCGATTATCGCCAGCATTTCAAATTCACATCTGCGTGCGATGCTCGAGGGTGTTTTCAGCGACCCCAGGCTCGCTGAGCTTTACAAACTGGCTCCCGCCGCAAAAAACATCCACCATGCCTGCCGCGGCGGCCTCATCGAGCACGTTTTATCGTTGTGCAAACTTTGCCGGCTGGTCGGACCGCATTATAAAGACATCGATCTTGATCTCCTCCTGACTGGCGCCATTCTTCATGACATCGGCAAGATAGATGAATTGGCTTATTCGCGCAGTTTTGGATACAGCCCTGAGGGGCAACTGCTTGGACATATCATCATTGGGCTTCGGCTGCTCGCGAGTAAGTTTGATCAATTACCGAATTTTCCACCTCGGCTTCGAATGTTGCTTGAACATATAATCGTCAGCCATCATGGTGAGCTTGAGTTTGGCTCACCGAAGTTGCCGGCGTTCCCGGAAGCGTTGCTGCTGCATCATCTCGATAACCTTGACTCGAAGATGGAGGCCATGCGTGTTGCATTGAACCGGGATCGCGTGGAAGGCGAATTTACCGGTTGGGTCGGATCACTGGAACGGATCATTCTAAAGAAGGATCGATTTCTCGGAAAAGACGCAGACTCAAAGAACGAAACGGCCCCTGCACTGAATAGCGCCCCCGAAGCGACAGCGGAGTCTGCACCTGAGCCGTCTTCTAAGCCGGCTCATCCCGCGTCCCCTGGCCACGAACCACGTCCCGCAAGAAATGAGCATAAGCCCCCAATGAACACTCTCTTCGCGGAAAAATTGCAAGCCGTTCTGGATGAGCAAAACTGATGCCGATGATACGATTGTGGATTGTCAGGCTCCGGGCTTCGTGCAATGGGCGGTTGCAAACCCCGCCAGGTCCGGAAGGAAGCAACGGTAGCGATTTAGCTCGTGTGCCGCGGATCACCCGGGGTCTGGCATTATTCCGGTAAGCAGGCGCGAGCATTTCATTTCCTGTTGCTGGAATCCTAAGCTCCCCCACAAATCGGTGCGCTGAGTAACTTCATGTATCAAGTGATTGCGAGAAAGTATCGTCCGCAAAATTTCAGCGAGCTGATCGGGCAAGAACATGTTCAAAAAACTCTCGCAAACGCGATCACGAGCTGCCGGTTAGCGCACGGCTACATTTTCTCGGGCCAGCGAGGGACAGGCAAGACAAGCGTCGCGCGCATTCTGGCGCGATGTCTCAACTGCATCAACGGTCCCACCGTGACCCCTTGCGGCGTCTGTGCGAGTTGTGTCGAAATCAGCAATGGCAATTCCGTTGACGTAATCGAAATCGATGCTGCCTCGAACCGCGGCATCAATGAGATGCGGGAAATCCGCGAGAACGTTCGTTACCGCCCCGCCCGAGATCGCTACAAGATCTTCATCGTCGATGAAGCGCATCAAATCACGAAGGAAGCTTTCAACGCGCTGCTGAAAACGCTTGAAGAACCGCCTGAGTGGGTCGTATTCATTCTTTGCACCACCGAAGCGCATGAGATTCCGAACACGATCGCGTCGCGATGCCAGCACTTTGCCTTTCGATCAATCGATTATGCCGAGCTTCAAAACCGATTGCGGGAAATTGCCGCGCAGGAGGACATCGAAGCAAGTGACGAAGTCCTATCAGTGATCGCGCAAGCGGGTGAAGGAAGTGTGCGGGACTCACTTTCGGCGCTGGATCAAGCAATCGCCTGTTGCGGCAAAGCGCTCCGCGTCGAGGATGTTCGTGCTTTGCTCGGTATGTTCGCGGTTGAATCGCTGCGCTCTGTTGCCGAAGCGATTCACAACCAGGACAGCGCGCGGATGCTCGATATTGTGGAGGAACTCGAACGCAGCGGGCAGAGCTTACAACATTTCTGCCGCGAGCTGTCGCGTTATTGGCGCAACTTACTTGTCGCAAAGATCTCCGGCAAACCCAACCGGCTAATCGCAGCCTCTGAGCGCGAACAGCAAGGTTTCCTAGAGACGGCGGGTTTGTTCGGTGAAGAAGATTTGACGCGTTATCTGAACCTAACGCTCGAGCTCTATCAGACGCTCCAGACTTCACTCCAGCCGCGTCTCCATCTGGAGGTTGGATTGATCAAGCTGGTACAGGCGGGAAGACTTCAGTCCATTGAGGAGGCACTCGCAAGTCTTGAGAATCCGGAGCCCGAAACATCTCGGGCGGAAAGGTTGAAGCCGGCCACTTTCCAAACAGCCTCGTCTAAGGCAAACCCGGGCGGCGAACAGAATGCACTGAATTCGACGCAATCGCCTGTGGCACCGGCGGGAAAACCCGTCGAACCGGTAAAATCGGGCGACCTCGCAACAGATCTTGCGGACGCTCTGAGCAGGGCTGGATTGGAAACAACCGCAGACGCCGTTCGACAGTCGGAACTGCGCTTGGAAGGTAATGAACTTCTCGTGCGAGCTCCGAAATCCATCGCTTTCGGGTTGAAAGATGCTGGTGTACAGCGTGTGGCAGTCGAAGTAACAGGTAGACCTGTGCGAGTGCGGATCGAGGCACGCGAACCTATGAAAACAGAATCCCCGCAAACGTCTGGAACATCTGCGCCCAGCGAGAATGATGTTCGGCAACGCGCGCTGTCACATCCGGGCGTCAAGCGATTTCAGGAGCTTTTTCCGGACGCCCAAGTCCGCACCGTGCGAAATTTGAATGAGTAAAAGGGGAGCATTCAATCAGCTATGAAAATACCCGGCAACATGCAGACCATGATGAAGCAGGCGCAACAGATGCAGCAGAAACTGCAGGAGCAAGTTGCGGCAATTCGAGTGGAGGCTTCTGCCGGCGGCGGCATGGTCAGCGTGAAGATGGACGGCCATAAGAATGTCCTCGGCGTAAAGATTGATCCCGAAGTAGCCGGTGATGTCGAGATGCTTCAGGATATGGTGATGGCAGCAGTAAATGAAGCTGCAAAGAGAGTGGACGACGAAGCCCAATCCAAAATGGGCGGCATGCTCGGCGGGCTCGGACTGCCTCCGGGCATGCTTTAGGCCTGTGAGGCATGCCCGAGTTCGCTGAACCGCTCGCGCGACTCATTCAAGAATGCAAGCGGCTGCCGGGTATCGGCCAGAAATCGGCTCAGCGGATTGCGTTTCACCTTTTGAGAGTGCCTCGAGAGGACGCCGAACATCTGGCCCAAGCAATTCTGGACGTCAAAGACAAGCTCACCACTTGCATCGAGTGCAACAACATCAGCGACGAAGAGCTATGTCTTTACTGTCGCGATCCCCATCGCGAGCGGACTCAAATCTGCGTAGTCGAAGAGCCGCATAACATCGTTCCTATTGAAACAACTCATGCGTTCCGCGGTGTATATCATGTTTTGCACGGGGCAATTTCACCATTGCGCGGGATTGGTCCTGACCAGCTAAGAATTAAAGGCCTCGTCGAGCGGCTCCGCCACAACAGTATTCAGGAGATCATTCTCGCGACGAATCCTACGGCGGAAGGGGAAGCAACTGCCGTGTACTTATCACGGCTCTTGAAACCGCTCGGCCCTCGCGTTACGCGCATTGGCATGGGCATACCGGTGGGAAGCGATTTGGAATTTGCAGATGAAGTGACAATGTCCCGCTCGCTCGAGAACCGGAGGGAGATGTAGCTCGTGGATCCGCAACTTGAATTCTTTCTTGAGGACGCATTTCAATCGGTAACGCCAACTTCTCCTCAGATTGGGAGAGTCGTGGTTGAGCCGGATTACGATGTCAGTCCTGATTCGGAAGAGCGGGAGGGATTGGTTAGACAGCTAGTTGAGTGCGTTCAGGAACACACTGCAAATGAAACTGCTTTGGCTTCGCCGCAAGGGGACGAGATCCAAGTCCCGGACAGATTTCCAGTTCTAGCTAAATATATCCGGAGCATCACCTTGCATCGCGAGCCCGCAGAACGGCCCTGGGTGGAGGTCGTGCCGCCAGGGAATTGGATCTGAAACAAGATTTTCGGAAGCTACACTGAAATCAGTGCTGGTCACCATCTCTTCGCAGCCTGAGCGGCCGAAATGGCTGCGCGCTCCGGCTCCCGTGGGGGAAAATTACCGCGAACTGAAGGATTTGATCACCCGCCTTCGCCTGCATACAGTTTGTGAGAGCGCCGCCTGTCCGAACGTCGGCGAGTGCTGGAATAGGCGCACAGCAACGTTCATGATTTTGGGAAATGTCTGCACTCGGCGTTGCGGATTTTGCGCCGTGCAGAAAGGCGCTCCGCTCCCAGTAGATTACGATGAGCCGCGGCGCGTCGCGGAAGCTTGTGTAATGCTTGGACTGCGCTACGCCGTAATCACAAGCGTAAATCGCGATGACAGAAAGGATGGTGGCGCAGAGTTATTCGCTCTCACCATTTCGGCAATTCGCGAACGGATCTCCGGATGCAAAGTCGAGGTTCTGATTCCGGATTTTCAGGGCTCACACTCCGCCATGAATATCGTTATGAACGCTCATCCCGACGTACTGAACCACAACACGGAAACTGTACCTCGTCTGTACCGCCAAGTGCGGTTGGGGGCTCGCTACGAACGATCGCTGGATGTTCTGCGGTATGCGAAGCAGGTCCGGCCGCGCATTCCGACAAAGTCCGGCCTGATGCTGGGTCTCGGAGAAACCGAACGTGAAGTGCTCGAAGTCATGCTCGATTTACGCGGACATTACGTAGATATTTTGACGCTGGGACAATATTTGCGGCCTTCGCAAAAGCACCTGCCTGTCCTGCGCTACATTCCGCAGCAGGAATTCTATCAGTACAAAAAGGCGGGTGAAGAAATGGGCTTCGCGCATATCGAAGCAGGCCCGCTCGTGCGTAGCTCATATCACGCTGACAGCTCGCGTGAGAGCGCAGCAGCGATTCACTCCTGCACTCATTAGTATTCCCTGAAACAAAACGATTTTACGAATCGTTTACGGACCCCCGACAATTTCTAGCGCCTTAAAGCCGCACGCTAGATCCGTGAGCGCAAGCATTACGCGAAACAGCGCTCCAAAAAGGAGACTTGTAATTTATGAGTGCAGATCTTGGCAAGAATCGCCGTTCCTTTCTGCGGGGCAGCCTTACGGCTGGCGCCTCGGCGGTCGGAGCCGGCCTTTTAGGAAGCGGATTACCCGCGTTTGGCAGTGAGGAAGGAAGCGGCTCACTCCCGAAAGGAGACGCCGCAATTCTCAGGTTCCTCGCAGCAGCCGAAATCCTTGAAAGCGATCTTTGGGAGCAGTACAACGAACTTGGCGGCATCCAAGACAGCGAAGAGCCGAGCGGAAGCGGGAATCCGTTATACACGGCAGCGCTTACCATTCTGGACATGGACATGCCCCAGTACATTCATGACAATACGGATGACGAGTTCAGTCATTGGCATTTCATTGATGCGTATCTCGCATCCAAAGGCGCCGATACAGTCAATCTGGATCGATTTCGCACATTGCCCGGCAGTACAGCCGACGGCTCTTCGGGAAAAGCTCGGCTCACGAATTTGATGCGACTTACGGTTAACACGAGTTTTTGGACACGCTACCGAAGCAGCACGCACAATCCCGACCTCGATCCCGGTTTCACCTTCGGCCAAGCCGTAAAAGGTTTGAATGTCGGAGAGCATCCTGCGATCCCGCGCAGCAATGCGGATACTGCGGGTAGCACGCTTGCCAATCAAACCGACCACCTCAAAGCCATTGCTTTTACAGCAGGATTCCATTTCGCATTTATCGAGCAGGGCGGAACGAGTCTCTATCCATCGTTAGCTCAGAGAGTGACGAGTCTTGAGGTGCTTCGAATCTTGCTGAGCATTGGCCCGACGGAGACGATGCATTTCCAGACCTGGCAAGATAAAGCCGGAAATGCAACTCCATTGACCGATACGGATCCGATCACGAAAGCAACCGTAACGTTTGTGAACCTCGCAAGTGGCCAGCCAGACTCGCTGCAAGCCAACTTGATCATGCCCGAGCCCTGCCCATTCCTGAGCCGAAAGTTTCCGGCATGTTCGATCATCCGCCCGACCGAAACGAAAGGCGTCGCCATGGGCGCTCTCAAGGCGCTCGCTGCTGATGGCCTGTTCATAGGTCAATCAAAGGAATTTTTTGAATATCTGCGCGACTTGGCTGAGGACGCCGATGAAGCTCGGCGCGAGTGCGACAGGTACTGAGACCTCCCGCCGCTTTATTCCAACCTCAAATCCTTCCGGCACTCCGAAAAATCAAGGGCGCAACCAGTGGCTGCGCCCTTGAGAGAATCAAACCTGACCTATGTTCATTCAGGCCAGTGCATGTCTCATTTATGGGAGGAAGGAAGGGCCTTGTGTCGAACCCCGCAGAGAAAACCGATCCGACGCGTGCTGACGTACCATAGGACTCGACTCGATTGTTCTTGCGCGAAGGTTCATCTACGCTTGTAGTGTGGCGCCGGAAGTGGCTTGCAGGGGTGAGAAAGCTGTAAATTTCTCGTAAAGTTCTGATTGTCGCCGAGTACATCAGGGGCTTGTGCAGCGGCTGTAAAAGTTTTGTAAAAACGGGACCTGTCGCCGGGTTTTTAGAATCCGAAGATAACAATAATCGTCATTACAGTCGGCGCTCCGCGGGAGGTATTGAGCTATGGAAAAGATCTTGATAGTTGATGACGATTCAGAATTGCGCGAGACGGTCAGCATATTACTCGAGCGTGAACGCTTCGTCCCTATACAGGCCGTCGACGGTCCTTCCGGCCTTGACAAGGCATTTTCGACGAAGCCGAACCTCATCATCGTTGATTTGCGGTTGCCGGGGTTAAGCGGGATCGAAGTCTGCAAACAGCTTCGTGCCAGCCGCGTGACCACGCCGATCATTGTGTTGAGCGCCGCAGCCGATGAAGTGGACAAAGTTCTGCTTCTTGAGGTCGGCGCTGATGATTACGTGGTAAAACCGTTCGGCACGCGTGAGCTCCTGGCTCGCATTCGCGCTGTCTTAAGGCGTAGCGGGAGTGATGGCGCGCGAATTGTCCGGTTCAACGAAGTGGAGATAGATGTAGAGCGGCGGAATGTCACAAAACGTGGAGCAGAGGTTCGTGTGACTCCCGCAGAATATAATTTGCTCCTGTTTTTCCTCCAGAACGCAGACCGCGTTTTGACTCGCGATCTGATACTGAATTCCGTTTGGGGCTATGAGTATTATCCAAACACCAGGACCGTTGACGCTCACGTCGTAAGGCTCCGGCAGAAATTTGAGGAAGAGCCAAGCGTTCCAAAGCACTTTGTAACGGTTCACGGAGTAGGTTATCGATTCGTGCCTTGATGTACCAGCGCTAATGCAGAAGGTCGTCGTCATTGTGGAAGACGCAGAGACCGTTGCGCATTCTCTCGCGGTTGCCATCGAAACGCTTTCGGATGTAAAAGCGATCGTTGCTCGGGACCCTCGAGCGGCGCTTTCTCTGTTCAGCACGCCCGGTTCCGCAATAGCTGCACTGGTAACAGATCTAAATCTTCCCTATATTGACGGGTTCGAGCTGATCCGGCAAGTTCGCACGATGCAAGCGTACCGAAACTTGCCGGTGATCATGATCAGCGCGGACGAACGCGCCGGCGTGTTGAATGGATCGGCGCCACATCCCGCAAACGCTCTATTCCAAAAGCCATTCTCCCCGAAGGAGGTCTGTCGTGTGTTGGAACAATTGCTTCAGTAGCATCGGCGCACTGAGCTTGATGGTGTTCATGAATGGATCAATCCTGGCTCAGGAACAGACACCCGCGCCAGACACTCTGGCGCGCATTTTGAATCGTCTCGATGCACTAGAGCGACAGAATCAAGCTCTGTTAGAGGAAGTCAAATCACTTCGTGAAGAGGTCAAAGCGACGCGGGCCGGGGCTGAGGTGTCAAGCGAAGCGAAAACTGAGAGCAGCGAATCGTCCCCGCAGAACCCGCAAAGCGACGCTCAACAAACCCAGGACCGGCTCGACGTAGCGGAGCAGCAAATCAAAGACCAGGCCCAAACGAAGGTTGAAGCATCGCAGCGGTTCCCAATTACGCTCAACGGCATGTTGCTTTTCAACGCTTTTCTGAATTCCGGGCCGCCGCCGGTCATGTATGGAGAGCCTGATCCGTTTGCGTCGAGCGGAGGAGCGACAGTAAGGCAGTCCGTTTTAGGCCTCGAGTTTCGAGGCCCGCAACTTCCCTGGGGCGGGCAGGTGCACGGATCGCTTTCGATGGATTTTTTCGCCCAGAGTCCGTACTACGATGACGTTTTCCGAATCAGAACGGGCGTAGTTTCGCTCGATTGGAAAAGGCGCAGCATCATCGTCGGACAGGACAGATCACTGATTTCTCCGTTTCAACCGACCTCCTTCGCACGGGTGGGAATTCCGCCTTTGGACGGCGCTGGAAATCTGTGGCTATGGCGGCCGCAGATTCGTTACGAAGAGCGTATTCCGATTACGACAAAAACACAAGCGACTTTGCAAGTTGGCGTTGTGGAGACCGATGAGAGATACTCGCTCGGGTATCTGCAGAGCACCGATCTGCTCACAGCGTCCAGGCCTGCGATCCAGGCTCATGGAGCTGTGCGACATCAATGGAGTGATGACTCCTGGCTCGCTATCGGCCTCGGTTTTCACTCGAGTGAAACGCAGCTTTATGGACAGTCGATAAAATCGCGCGTCGTTAGCACCGATCTTTCGTTTAAGCCAATTCGACAATTTGAACTCACAGGCACGCTGTTCCGCGGAGAGAACTTCGCCAACATCGGCGGCGGGCCACCGGGACTCACCTTTTATGAGGGTACGCTGATCCCGATCCACGGAGCTGGTGGATGGACGCAATTGGCGTTCCCAGTAACGAGCCGCGTTACGTTCGATCTCTACGCCGGCCGGCAAGTAAACGAAGGCCGCGATCTTGTTTATCCCGCGATTCTCAAAACATTGACGTACGCTGGAAATATTCTGTACCGCATTAGTCCCAACGTGGTCATTGGGCTCGAGGCTTCTCAGCAACGGCTGACTTATCTCGATCTCACAAATGCTCTTACGAATCGATATGACGCGTCTGTCGCGTATCTTTTTTAGATCTGCATCATTTGCTCTTGGAGTCATGCTCGGTGGGACTGCCTGGAGCGCGATGGTATCGGGCAATATAGATGTTACGCGCACGCCTGAGGCAACGCGCGGCGGTGAACAAAGCAATTCCGACATTGTTGTATGGCTTACTCCCATTCATCCGAATTCCGCTTTCACCTCACAGCCACAGCACGCGCAACTACTTCAGAAAGATAAGATGTTTCACCCGCACACACTTGTGATCACGGCGGGGACAACGGTCGACTTTCCGAATGCAGATCCAATTTTTCACAACGCTTTTTCAACTTTCGACGGTCAAATCTTCGATGTGGGTCTGTATCCTCCCGGCACCAGCAGGTCCGTGCGCTTTCGCAAGTCCGGCATCGTGCGTGTATTCTGCAATATTCATCCGTCCATGTTCGCGATCATCGTAGTCGTCGATACGCCGTATTTCACTAAAGCCGGACGTGATGGACGCTACCGGCTGATGAATGTTCCGCCAGGAGAATACGAATTGCACGTCTTCGACGAACGCGCCACTCAGGAACCCACTTCTCAGATGCTCGTCTCAGTCGATGAGACGCAATCTGTTGTGACTCCCTCCCCAATTCACCTGTCAGAGGCGGGATACGTGCAATTGCCGCATAAGAACAAGTATGGATTGGATTATCCGCCATCCAGCGAGACAGATACATATATCGGTCCACCAAAATAATGAGAGTGATCGGTAAAATCCCGCTTCGTTGGCGCGTTTTCCTTGCCACGTCCATCACGATTACTATTCTTTTCGCCGTGGCGGGGTGGGGGCTTCAGCGTTACGCGCTTTCGGTTGCGGACCAAAGTATCAGGCAAGAGATTCGTGGAAGCATTCAGGCTTATGACGCGGTTTGGAAGGCTCGAACTCAGATGCTATCGGCTACGTCCGCCCTGATGAGCTCGATGTCGGATGTGCGGAAAGTTCTGATGACCCGTGATCAAACAACAATACATGATTTCGCTCAAGATTTATGGTCTCGGGTTTCCAATGAATCAGCCGTTTTCCTTGTTCTCCGCGGAGATGGCAGTCTCATTTGCGCGTTAGGTAAGAATGGCGAACAACTCTCTCCGGCTGAGATCCCGCTTCAACAGATTTCCTCGCGATTTCCTCGCCAACAGGCTGGATATTTGCGCGAAGGTTCGCGGCTGTTCTACATCGTGCTCACTCCTGTCTATGTGCAAACGACTGGACAGCCATTGCTGCTGAATGTACTGTGCGCCGGTTTCCGGATTGATGATCACCTGGCGAACGAGTTGAGACAACTGGCTCCCGGAAGTGATTTTGCTTTCTTGGGGGAAGGCAAGGTTTTTGCTTCGACATTAGGCCCGGGTCTAAAGAGGTCTTTGGCGGAAGAGCCAGCGCAAGACGCGCTGTCTCAATATGAACGTATCCAGCGAAATCAGTTCATAGCCCTCAGTCATCGTCTAGCCGACGTGACAGGCAAGCCTATCGCGGAGCTTCGAATTCTCCACTCGTCTGCGAACCTGGAGCGGTCGCTCAGCGAACTTCGACGAAGTCTTGGTTTGGCATGGCTCGCCACGATTGCACTCGCCATTTTGCTCACCTCGTTTATCACGAATCGCCTGCTGCAACCAGTCTCGCTGCTTGATCGCGCAGCAGCGGAAATAGCCTCGCGAAATTATCGCTACCGTTTACCGGTCCAGGGTACTGACGAGCTGTCGCGGCTCGCAGAAACGTTTAATCATATGTGCGACTCGATCGAGCAGGCCCGCGCCGATTTGATTCACCAGGAGCAGATCCATACGATTGGCAGGCTGGCGAGCTCACTCGTCCACGACTTACGAAATCCATTGGCAGCCGTCTACGGGGGTGCGGAGATGCTCGTTGATGGGCAACTCCCGCCGGAACAGACCGGGAGAATCGCGTCAAATATCTACCGGGCATCTCACCGAATACAGGAGTTGCTGCAAGATTTGCTGAACGTGTCCCGCGGGGAAGCGAGCAACCTCGAGCGCTGCCACTTGAAAGAGATCGTCGAGTCGGCGGCCGATTCTGTTCACGCCACGAGCGATCGCGTGCGCGTAAGAATCGCCATTGACGATGCGATGGAGTTATTCGTGAATCGTACCAGGTTGGAGCGGGTCTTTGTAAATCTCTTTTCGAATGCCATTGACGCGATGCCGGAGGGGGGCGATGTTTTTGTATATCAGATGAGCGAGACAGATAAGCTCAAGGTTTTTGTCGAAGATACAGGACCGGGCGTTCCCCTCGACCTTCGTCCGCAGCTATTTCGACCATTCGTAACGGCGGGCAAACGGACTGGCTTGGGCCTTGGCCTGAGTTTGTCGCGGCAAACGATGCTCGACATTGGCGGTGATTTGCAGCTAGTCGAGAAATCCGGACCTGGCGCTTGCTTCTGTCTCGAGTTCGGCGCGAGCTCTCTCGTTTCATCAAAGGAAGAGATGTACCCTGCAGCTTCGGCGAAAGCATAAGACTTTGAGTTGTTACTGAACCGGCAAAATCAGTTTCGCCTCGCAACCCGCTCCATCTCTCGCATTCTCGAGACTGACCGATCCGTTGTGCGCCTCTGCGATTTGCCGGCTGAGAACGAGCCCGATACCTGAGCCGCCACGTTTCGTTGTGAAGAACGGCACGAACAGATTCGAAGTGTTGGAAAGCCCCGGACCTTCATCGCGCACTGTGATTTGCACTGTTGTTGGCGCGCGCTCATGCCGCACAAAGACCCGTCCTCCGGTTTCTTGCACAGCATCGACAGCGTTCCGGATCAGGTTAATCAAAACCTGCTCGAGCTGATCGGCATCGCCCTGAATGGTCAGCGGAGGGCACTCCTCAAAAAACACTTGAGCGCGCGTTTCAAGACTGGTGACACGCCTCAAAAGCTCATTGATCTCGACCGGCGCAAACTTAGGCGGCGGCAGTTTGGCCAAGCGGGCATAGGAACTCATGAAACGGCTGAGCGATTCAGAACGGGCCGCGATTACATTTAATCCTTTTGCCATATCATCCTGCCAATCTTCAGGAGGCGGACTGGTCGTAACCAGCAACTCCAGACTCTGGGCGATCGATTTGATAGGCGTGAGCGAGTTGTTCAGCTCATGCCCGATAACCCGAACCAAGCGCTGCCAAGCCTGGAGCTCTTCTTCGCGCAAAGGGCGCGTCAAGTCCGTTACGACGAGAAGCTGGTGAGGCAGGCCGCCCTCTCGAAATTGACTGCGGCGGATCCCCCATCGTCCCGTGGCACCAGGAAATGAGCGCTGAATCGTTTGTTCGGGTTCGCCAGCCAGATATTGAGCCAATCCCAGCGAAGTTGCGTCGCGCGCCAGAAGGCGCTCGGCCGGTTGAGCAAGGAGACGCTCGCCGGCGCGATTTACTAACCGTAAGGTCTGCTGCGGATCGAAAGCGAATGTGGCAACATCGATCTCCTCCATAACCTTGCGAAGGAGCGCGGTCGCTTCCAATGCGCCAAGACGCTGGGCGCGGAGAGTCGCGGCCATCGTGTTGACCTGCTGCATGACTTCGCCGAGCGGTTCGCGGGGATTGTCTACGCGAGCGCGAATGGAATAATCTCCTTCGCGCATGGCTTCGAGGAGATTCGCCAGAGTTCGTAGAGAGCTCGTGACACGCTCTCGCGCGGCGAACGAGAAAGCGAGCCACAGAAGAACAACAAAAATGGTTACTGTCCATTGCGTCCTCGCCGAGAAGTTGCCGGTGAACAGAATAATGATGCACGTCGCAATCGCCGGCAATCCGCCCGCAAGCGCGAGCAGCAAAACTCGGACATCGTGGCTAGTGTGGCCGAGCTTCATGTGCTCGCCCGGGAGAGATCGCTACAGCCCGAAGCGTTGCAGGCGGCGATATAAGGCGCTCCGGCTAAGGCCTAAAGCATTGGCAGCATGACTGACATTGCCACCGTACCGCGCCAAGGCCTTTTTGATCAGAAACTCTTCCACATCCTCGAGGCTCATATCTTCCAATCGAGGCGACGCTATCGTAGAGGCACGCAAAGCGAGGTCGCTCGCTTTAATGCAATTACCTTGAGCCATCAAGACGGAGCGCTCTACGACATGATTGAGCTCGCGAACATTACCTTGCCAGGGATGCTCCTGCATAGCCTGAAGCGCATTATGATCAAAGCCGGTAATCGCCTTGCGATAACGCCGCGCATGAACACCAAGGAAGTGGCCGGCCAGAGGACCGATGTCTTCGCGGCGCTCGCGCAACGGAGGCAGATGAATTTCGATTGTGTTGAGGCGGAACAGGAGATCCTGGCGGAACCGGCCATTTTGCACTTCATCGGCGAGCTTCGCGTTTGTGGCGGAGATCACCCTGGCGTCTACACGCTTTGTTTTCGATGAGCCTACGCGCTCCATCTCGCCTGTCTCAAGAACGCGCAGAAGCTTGGCTTGGAGATTCATCGGGACGTTTGCGATCTCATCGAGGAACAATGTGCCGGTATCCGCCAACTCAAAACGGCCGACGCGATCCATCTTGGCGTCAGTAAATGCGCCCTTGATGTGCCCGAACAGCTCGCTTTCAAAAACGCCTTCCGCAAGACCTCCGGCGTTGACGGTTACCATTGGCTTAGTCGACCGGCTGGAAATGGCATGGAGCGTACGCGCGACGACCTCTTTACCGGTCCCCGGCTCGCCAGTGATCAGGACGTTTGCGTCGGACGGGCCGACGCGCGAAATCATGTCGAGCACGGGCTGCATGGATGGCGCCTGAGCTATCATCGTCGGCAAATTGTCCGCGCGCAGGAGTTGGTTTTCAGCTTCGAGCCGTTGCCCCCGGCGCAGAGCCTCGCTCAATTCGAGCTGGGTGCGAACGATCGAGGAGAGGCGCTCGTTTTCCCAAGGCTTCTGAATGAAGTCGCGCGCGCCGCGGCGCATGGCTTCTACCGCGAGACCGACACTACTCCACGCCGTCATCACGATTACGGGCAGCATCGCATCGATCGCCTGAATTTTCGCCAATAACTCCAAACCTTCTTGCCCGGATGTTGTATCGCGAGTGTAGTTCAGATCGATAATTGCGGCGTCATAGTCGCGATTTTCGATGGCTTGCAGTACCTGCTGCGGAGATTCGGCCGATTCAATTTTGTAGCCTTCGCGTTTGAGCAACAGCCGCAGCGCTTCGAGCACATCGGGTTGATCGTCTGCGATCAAAATGCGCATCTGCGAAGGCACGATTGTCATACTGCTCGGCTGCCATGCCGGGCTGTTGAACGGAACGCTAATTTCGGGTGATCCAGCCATCTTCGATGTAAATGATCCGATTTCCGTACTCGGCATTCTTTTCGTTGTGGGTCACCTGAACGATCGTTGTTCCCTGCTCGTTCAGCCTCTTGAACAGCTCCATGATCTCCTTACCCTGGCTCGAGTGCAGGTTGCCGGTGGGCTCATCCGCGAGAATCAGTTTCGGATTGGCGATCATCGCGCGCGCGACCGCCACAAGCTGCTGCTGCCCGCCTGAAAGCTGGTTTGGGTAAAGATCTTTTTTCCCGACCATATTGAACCGGTCCAGCGTGTCGCAGACGATGCTTTGCCGCTCGGACTTCTTGATGTTGCGATACGAAAGCGGAATATCCAGATTTTCGTAGACAGTTAGCGAATCAAGCAAGTGATAACTCTGGAAAACGAAGCCGATGTATTTTTTATAGAGCTCCGAGCGATCTTTTTTGTTGAGTCGATGAATCGGGTGATCGAAAAAATCGTACTCACCCGTCCATGCGCTGTCGTGCATGCCGAGGAGATGGAGCAGAGTTGATTTCCCTGCGCCCGAAGGACCCATGATGGAGATAAATTCGCCTTCCTTGATGTTGATGTTAATGCGGCGAAGCACGTAAGTCTTTGTAGGACCGTGCTCAAAATACTTTTCAATGTTGCGAAGAGAGATCATTAGAATCTGGAACGCTCATTCATAGCGTAAAGCAGCGACGGGATCGACGCGATAGACGATAAGCGTGAAGACGGGCTTCGCACGCTGCGTAACCGCTATTTGTATTCGATGTAGCGAAGCTGGTGAAACGCCGAATAAGCGCGGCACAAGCCGCCTTTCGAGAGAGCGATTCGCTTAGCGGGGATGACCTCGAGGATTCTCGACTCACGCGCGCGCGAGTATAGCGCGATCCCGAACAACAGCACAAATACTGCGATGATGTCGACATTCTTGCGAATCATACAGGAACCTCCATATTCTCCTCAACCACACGACCGTCAAACAGGTGAATGGAACGGTCAGCGTACCGAGCGTAGCGCGGGTCATGCGTAACCATGCAGATGGTCGCGCCTCCGCGATGCAGCTCACGAAGTAGATCCATTACTTGTTCACCGTTTTGCGAGTCCAGGTTTCCGGTAGGCTCGTCTGCAAGCAGGATGGACGGATCGCCGGCCAATGCGCGAGCGACTGCGACACGCTGCTGCTGACCGCCCGAGAGCTGTGATGGGTAGTGCTTGATGCGGTGCGACATCCCGACGCGCTCAAGAGCTTCGTGAACCTTCTTCTTGCGCTCGGCTGATCCCATACCGCGATAGGTAAGCGGCAATTCCACGTTCTCATAGACGTTCAAGTCGCCGATTAGATTGAAAGCTTGGAAAATAAAGCCAATTTCGCGGTTGCGAATGCGAGCGCGCTCGGATAGCTTCAGGCTTTGAACAGGTTTGCCGTTAAGAATGTAGGTCCCGGAGGTTGGTGAATCAAGCAGACCGAGAATAGCGAGCAACGTAGATTTCCCGCAGCCAGACGGGCCGGAGATCGAGACGTACTCGCCTCGCTGGATGTCGATGTGAATTCCTGATAGAGCGTGCGTTTCCACCTCGTCGGTGACAAATACTTTGGTGACGCCATCAAGATGGATCAACGGCTCGGAAGCGGTCATTCTGGTTCAATCCTCCTGTATCTCTACCTAATTACGTGCGCTGCCATGTTCTAGTTCAACCGGATTCGGGGCTGAGAATCCCACTGCGACATGTCAGAAAGTATCACTTGGTCGCCTACCTTAAGCCCATCTTTCACTTCGATTGTGTTGACCGACGCCCGGCCGAGTTTTACAGTTACGTGTTCGGCGCCCTTGCCATCGGGATCAAGCTTGAATAGGCCGATCGTCGCATCCTGCTCGCCGGAAACAGGGCGGCCGACGTAAACGACGTCCGGCAGCCGTTCGATTTCGATAGTGCCGTCAACGCTCAGCTCTGGCCGGGCGCCTTCGGGAAGCGATCCGAGCAGCGCGACATCAACCGTGACCGTGCCGTTCTGTGCTGCGGGATCAATACGAATTACACGCCCTGGAATAATGCCGTTCCGAGTGTCGATGGAAGCGTCCAATCCTACCCGGACATCTTTCATCTGCGTTTCAGCGATCTTGAGCTCGGCTTTCAGCTTTTTGGGATCGGCTACTTTGGCGAGGATTTTGCCCGCCGGGACGCGTTCGCCAACCTCCACGTCGACCTCCTGCAAAACGCCGTCAATCCCTGCGCGAATGGTGAGCTGATCGACCTGCTTTTTCTTGAGCTGATAAGCGGCGCGCGACCGCTCTAAAGCCACCTGTTCCGCGTCAATTTGGGCCTTAATCGAGTCATCGGCGATTGAAAGGCGCTGCTTCTGGAGGGCGACGCGTTTTTCCAATTCGTTCGCCTTATCGACCGACAGCTTGGATTCCAAGTCGCTCTTCAGATTCAGGCGCGTAAGTTCGAGATCACGGTCAGCAGTGAGCTTCGCTTGCGTGTACTGGGATTCGAGCTCGGCGAGACTGGCTCTTTGGTCAAGCTTCTCACTTTCAAGTTTGACCTTGAGATTGGCCAGGGTAGCTTCATCCTGTTTGACCTGCCAGGCAGCATTTTCTGCTTCGAGCTCCATGTCCGGATTGCTGAGCACCATGATGACGTCATTGGCCTTTATGGTGTCGAGACCTGGCCGGCGGACGATCTGAAGAACACGCGAATCGACGACAGCAGGAATAAAGTAAACGGCTTCCGGCGTGAGGCGCCCCAGGCCATGGACCTGTCGCTCCATGGGGCCCCGTTTGACGGTATCGATCCAGACGCCGCTGCGTTCCACCGAGGGAGCTGCGGGTTTTAGACGGGTGACCGCGAATGTTGCGCCGCCAATTACGATTAAGCCGAGGGAGATTAAAACAACTCGCCGGATCAGACGCTTCCGGGCGACTTCTTTTCCTCGAGGGACATCCATGGACATTCTTAACTCCTTATAGGATGCATTTCAGCGGCCAGCGGTCGAATCTATCGTAAACGACTGAATTGACGGTACAAGGCCGAAACTACCAAACGAACTGCTGTCCGCTTTTGGGACCAGACGTGCGGATTACGAAACGAAGCCGATCCGGCCCGGAAGAGCGGGCGGTTTTACGAAACGAACCCAATTCAGGCGCGGCACCCTCCTTTTGCGAAACGAACTCGATTCGGCTGACCTGTTGCCGGATCCGCTGCTCCGAAAGATCTAGTGGGCCAGAGGACCTGTTATTTGCCAAACGAACCCAATTTGGGCGAGCGACCACGATTTACGAAACGAACCCAGATAGTTTCCCGTGTTGAAATACAGCCGCGAACCGTCCACTAAGAAGGGCGCGGACTTTTCCTGCCTGTCGTTAGTGATTTGCGTTGTGCTCAAAACTCGCGGGGGAGGAATTCGACGGGTCAAGCGCAATGCGATAGCTCCGGCGATAAGCGCACCCGCAGCGGCCGCGAGTAGTGAACCTGATAAAACCCGCTAAGGACGACACGCCGGAAAAGACAGTTGTAGTCAGCGGACTCGAGTCCCTGGCGCGCTTCACTCGCTTTAATGAGCTCCGGTGGCAATGCCGGATTCAAGCGAACTGCTGGAGCGGGAGAATCACGCAGGAGTGAAGCGATAGTGGCGGCCCCGCTCGTTCCCTGAAACGGCAACTCTCCCGTTGCCATTTCATACAACACCACCCCGAGACTGAAAAGATCGCTTCTTGCATCAATCTTGTCCCCGTGCGCCTGTTCCGGTGACATGTAGGCTGGCGTTCCTATCATGCCCGCGGGGTCCGTCTGTACCGCAGTCATTGTGTTATTTGATCCCGCCGCTACAACAGGTCGGAGCTCCAAGATCAGCTTCGCCAACCCGAAATCAAGGATCTTCACTTGATCCGTTGTAGTGATGAAAAGGTTTGCCGGTTTAAATCGCGATGCACAATTCCGCGCTCGTGTGCTGCCGCTAGGCCGGACGTGATCTGGATCGCCCAGTCCAGCAATTTTATCAGGACTGGCCGGTCGGCCGCCGATTTTTTGCTTGAGCGTCTCGCCTTCAAGCAGCTCGATGGCGAGGAATGGCATTCCATTGAATTCGCCGATCTCTTAAATCGTGCAGATATGCGAATGATTAATCGCGGACGCGGCTCGCGCCTCGCGCTTGAAACGCTCCACCGCGCCCGGGTCGGGTGCCAAGTCTTCGGCAAGGAACTTCAAGACCACTTCTCGGCCCAGCTTCAGATCCTCTGAGCGGTACACAACGCCCATTGCGCCGCCACCGAGCTTCTCGATAATGCGATAGTGCGAAACGGTGTTCCCCACCATACCTGTGATTTAGTGTTTCGAGATTCAATTTAGGGTAACGCAGAGATCGACTATTTTGGATTTGGCGGGTTTGTTGCAGGTGTACTGGTTGACGGCGCGGTGGAGCCCGCATTTCCTTTTGTTTCAGCGCGGTGTTTTGCGGCCCAATCATCTTCGGTTGCAGCGTTTCCAACTACGTTTTTCTGAACGTCGGCTTTAACATCAGCTTTCACGGCCTGGTCCGCTTGCTTGGTGGTGGCTTGGGTATTGTCCCCGAGTTGAATTACTTTCACCTTCACTCGCTTCTTTCCGAATTTCCGGCACGCTCTTACGTTCGGGATGTAAATATCCAGCTTGCGGCCTGCAATCTTGCGTCCTGTATCGGCGACCACGTACTCGCCCGAGTAACGTCCCGCTCTCGTGATTTTGATTCGCGTGCCCAGAGGCAAAAACGCCGGGTCGGCGGCAACTATGTGACGGTGTGTGTCCTCCCCTGAGGCCGTTGTCCCTTGCTGCGAATAGGCGGTTGCGATATAGTGGCCTTCCAACCGCGGCGAGGGAGTGGAAGCGCTCTGAGCAGAGGGAATCAATAATGCGAGGGCGAGATAGGACACCAAGTTTCCGGGCATTCTCACAAAGCAACCTCTAAAAGCTTAGACCGCGCCTTCGGTCAAAATGGTCACACTCGAAAGTAAAGAGTAGGTACCAGTGTCGCTTGCAGGCAATTGTGCACTGCCTTACTTTGCTGTCCCATGACCCAAACAGTGAACTTGATTCCGCGGCGAGCTTCCGTGAGAATGTCGCTCTAGGGAGCACTTGTGGATCTACTCACGATTCTTGGCAGCGGCGTGGTCGGGGGCGTGGCCGGATGGGCCGGCAAACTGTTCAGCGATTGGTTCTCCGCTGAACACAGCAGGCGATACGCTCTTCAGGACCAAGTCATAAAGCACACGGAACGGTTCGCCTCGACCTATAACCTGATGAGCAATCATGCCTCCCTGCTGGCAGGTAAGCTGACGGCCTATCTTCGGGCGAAACGCGTCGTTCAGCTCATGCAAATCGACGGCGGCGGTACCGAGCGGGCCCGACGCAATATTGAAGAAACAGCCGGCAATGCGGCGCGAGAGGCTCTCTTTTACGCCGTCAAACTGTACCGTGTCATGTCGGATCTATTTTGGACGAAAGGCGGGAAGTATTACTTACCTGATAGATGGGCGAGCGAAGCGATTGAAGATCTTCACAACGAGCTCGTGGCGCATTTGAACTTCCAGCCGCAAGTGGTGCTGAAGTACGTCAAAGTCAAAACTGATTGGCCAGAATTCTTTGACACTTTGGAAACCGCCAACACAAATCCGGGCTTTAATGACATTCGTCAGCAAGAGGCACAGTTTCGGGACTGGCTCCTCAAGAGCGACGCCGAAGCTAAGGAACTTGCGGCTTTCGCATACGCCTACGCCGATCTTTTTGATCAAGAAATCGGCTCGCTTTGGTCCTCGAAACTCTTTCAAGGCAAGCGCCGGCAAGACCCGCGCGAAGCGCGTGAGGTGAAAGCAAAACCTTCGATGTTGCTGAGAGAAACTCAAGGGCTCGTAAGGCGGGCTGCCGATGACGCTGACCTGGCGCTCGAAAGGAGGAGAAAATTTCTCGGCGGAGTTGTTGAAGGCTCGACGCGTGATCGCGATTTCAGCGAACACTTTGATCGGGGTTGGAACTATTATGTCGCCGGCCAGTATGATCTCGCTCTCGAAGAGTACAGTAACATCTTGCACGATCCGCCCGACCCAGACGTATTGAACAACCTCGGAAACACTTATTTGGCTCAAGGCAATGCTGGAAAAGCAGAAGAAATGTACCTTCAGGCGATTGATTTAGATCAGAAGAACGCGGGCCGCCAAGGCCGAACTGCAATATTCGAAGCGAATCTTGCAGCTCTTTATTACCGTCAAAATAAATACCCGGAATCCATCCAGCGCTATCAAACCGCTCTAGCCCTAGATGCGCCGAGCGGAACCTATTACAACGAATTGGGCAACGCCTATTACTCTTACGCACTCACCCTTCAGGGGGCCCCAAAAACTGGGCGGCTAGACAATGCCTGCGAAAACTATCGCCTCGCCATTGATCGCTCTCCGAAGGAGCCCGTTCTGTATGCCAATCTGGCGGGGGCCTTGGCAGAAAAACTGGATTACGCAGCAGCCGTAAAGCTGTATGGAACTTCAATCGAACTGAGCGCAGGCAGTGAAAAGCAGAAGGCGGAATACCACGCTGCGATCGCGAAACTCCAGCTCCAAATGGCTCAACCCGAGCAGGCTGCCGGTGAGTGGCGCAAAGCTCTTGCTGCCGACCTGAGTAACAGTCTGTTCGCTGTGCAGATGGTGAGAATGTACGAAGATGCGGGATTGCCCATTCCGGACGAAGACTACGAGCTGGCTCTCGCCGCGTGTCACAGTGCCACCCCTGACGATGCAGTGCATCATTATCGTGCCGGCCAGATCCACTTTTCGAGGCGCGACTATGAACGTGCTCTTTTTGAGCACGACACTGCGGTGCGAATGGATCCTGAGAAAGCCGACTATCACAGTGCAATGGGTTTGGCCTACCGGAGGTTGGGAAGGTGGGAGATGGCTTTTCGCTCTTACGCTACAGCCATTCACCTCGCTCCCGAAAATCTCACCTTTGTGAGAAATCTCGCCCTCGCCTTTCACGCTCAGCAACTGTACGATTTTGCGCTGCCGAACCTCGACCGCGTTCTGGCTAAGCAGCCGGAAGACATCGATTGCAAATTGGCCGCGGCCGAATGTTATGCATACGGACATTCCAAGAATACGGAGAAGGCCCTCTCGCTCTGCAACACTGTAATCACGCAGCACCCAGAGGACCCCAGGGCCTACGAGTCCGCCGGTGGGTTTTACTACTCGCGAGCGGATTTCCCAAATTGTTTGCAGAACTACGAGGCAGCTCGTTCTCGTTATGTCGCGAAAAGCCCGAATGACGCCAAGCGTATGCTTGAATCTCTCGCCAGTGTATGCGATCAAGCGATTGCTGCCTCTCCGGGCGACTCAACTCTTCGCTACGAGCGAGGCCGCATTTGTGAACTGCAAGGCGACTATGAAGATGCCGTCGCAGAATACCAGAGAGCTCTCGCGCCACCCAACGACACTAATCCGAAGTACCGCGTGTTGCTCTCGAGAGCGTTGGGAAATGTTTCTTTTAAGCAGGCGGATTATAAGCAGGGAGGTGATCGAAAGGCAGCCTACAACAGCGCCATCCAGTACTGGCAGAGCGCTCTGCGCGATGTTCGTGACAACCCTTCCAAGGACCCTTCTACGCGCATTCTGAGCAAGGAAGAAGAGGCGCAAATCGAGAACAATATCGGCACAGCGTACGATTGGCTCGGGCAACGTGATGATGCAATGCGCCAGTATATGGTTTCCGCGAATCTCGCGCCAGATAAGTATCAGGTCCATTACAATTTAGGATCTGCGCTCTATCGCCGCAAAGTCTTCGATCAGTCTCTCAGCAAATTCCAGGAAGCCTTTCGATTAGCCCCTAAGGTCAGCTTTATCCCCTATCAAATTGGAAATTGTTATTACAGGCTTGGCTTCAAGGATCTTGCAGTTGCCAAATGGCAGGAAGCGCTGACCCTCGATCCTGCAAACGCGGACGCCACCTGCAACCTGGGAGTAGTTGCCTTTGAAGCGGGCAAGAAAGATATTGCTACTCATTACTGGGATCGAGTGCTGAAACTTAATCCTCAATCAGAGGCGGCCCGTCGTTGTCTATCTGCCGCCGCCGCGGATCCCCCGGCCGAGGTTTCGATCTGCGAGCTAGCTATGGAAACAGAGCGCGACGATACTCCCGACAACAAACCGCACGATGCTGAAAGGCCTGAACCGCAGGCTAGTGGAACAGCGGCTTAGTATTCGGATGCCAAATGTCGCGATCGACCGAAACGGCATTGCAAAAACCGAACTGCTTATCAGGCCCTACATCCGCCGGACGCCAATTATCGAAATCAATGGCTTGGATTTCGGCCTCGATCTAGCTGCACTGGTCCTCAAACTGGAGTCTCTCCAACACGCAGGGTCATTCAAAACGCGGGGAGCGTTCGCGAACCTATTGACCCGCGATATTCCTCAGGCCGGTGTCGTAGCCGCTTCGGGCGGCAATCACGGAGCCGCGGTGGCGTTCGCTTCCATGAAACTAGATCGTCCGGCAACCATCTTTGTGCCGAGTGTAGCTTCGCAATCCAAGGTCGATCGCATTCGCTCTTATAAGGCGAAACTCGTAATTGCGGGCGAGCGGTACGCAGAAGCGCTTACCGCGAGTGAGCGTTGGGCCGCTGAATCGGGCGCGCTCGCGATTCACGCGTTTGACCAGTCCGAAACTCTGCTCGGACAAGGAACCGTGGGGCTGGAGTTCGAACAGCAAGATCCGCATATCGATTCGCTGCTCGTTGCAGTGGGAGGTGGTGGGTTGATTGGCGGCATCGCAGCTTGGTATTCCGGCCGCATCAAGCTGATTGCCGTCGAGCCTGATGCCGCACCAACTTTGACCCGCGCACTCGAGGCGGGTGAGCCGGTCGATGCAGAAGCGGGAGGAATCGCCGCAGATTCACTCGCTCCGAAACGGGTCGGAAATTTGATGTTCCCCCTCGCACAAGCGTTCGTGCGCGGGGTCGTGCTCGTTCCGGACGAAGCTATCCACCAAGCACAGCAGACTCTTTGGGAAGTATTGCGAGTCGCCACCGAGCCTGGAGGCGCGGCGGCTCTCGCAGCCCTTCTTTCTCGTCGATATCAGCCCGAAGTCGGCGAGCGAGTCGGCGTCCTGGTTTGTGGCGGCAACACCAGCGTCGTCGACTTTACCCAGCGCTGAATTTAATCCGCGTGGCCTAATACGGCAGGACCTGAGTTCCTTCAGTAGTCACCGCTTGCAAACTCTGCGGATTCAATCCGAGCGCGTTCAGAATAGTAGGCGCTACCTGCTTCGTTTCTACTGCGGTTGTGATCGTCCTGGACGGGAAACTCGGGTGTGAGATCAACAGTATCACGTTCGTGTCGTCATGCGAGAATCCGCCGTGCTCTTCCTGTTTTTTCGCGCTTCCTGTGTAGATGACTCCTACGTTAGGCGTAACGATAATATCCGGCGTTCGTGGATCGCCATCCGGAGGAAGCCCGGGACTATTGAACATCTGAGCGATAGATCTCCCCGAGAATACCTGCCCGAGGCCCTCCTCATGCCCGTGCTCTTCGATCAAAGCCACTGCCTTTTCAGTGTCATTAGAATTCTTAAGCCAGAGCAGTGATACGTCGTCCTCAGTTGGCCCAATTCCCGTCGGGTTGTTAGGAGATTCAGAATAGGGAAGATAAGCGGCGATAACGTTTGCCGGAGTCTCTCCATTGGTTCCGCTGTGTCCCGGAATTGGATAGAAGAGGTTGGGGTCAATAGGCGATTGGCCATGCTTCGCGGTGATAACAACAAGAGTCGAATCATAAAGGCCGTTTTTCTTTAGCCTGCTGATCATCTCACCTATGGCGGTATCCGCGAATTTGATCTCGCCCAGCAGCAACTCGCTGGGCGTGCCCTGGTCATCCAGATATCCGCCTTTTCCGAAGCCTTTTTCAATTAATTTCTGCCCCACGCTCACGACCTGGAAATTCATTCCGAACAGAGTGGGAACCTTGCCCTTGGGATTTCCAAGATGCGTTTTTCCATCAATTTCGTGCAGAATCGCGTTCACCTTCAGCGTGTCATAACATTGAATATTCAGGAAACTATCCGTCCAGGATCCTGTTTGCGAGGGGTCCGCAATCGATGCGCATGACATTCCAGTTGGCGTCGTAATTCCCGGTAACGGCACTACAAGCGAGTTGATTTCCGGCGAGTAGTAATCATCCACGTTGCTTCCATCTCCCGGGCCCGCAACCGACGAATACGATGGGTGCTTGTCGGCCCACGCCGTGTAGCCTCCAGCCGCGTGTACCACGCCAAAAATCGTGTTTGTCCGAACAAAATTCCACGGATAAACAGGCTCGCAGTTGTGCTTCGGATCTCGCGGCAGGCGCTTCGGTTGAATGCCTGCTATTCCGCCATCGATGAGACTCGCGCCTGGTATGCCGCCATTCAGCTTACTCTGATCAATGTCTATGCCTTCCTCGTACTCGGTTGTGGTGCCCGTCGGAGCCGCTCCTGGAGTGCAGGGCCCGGCTGCAACTCCGTTTCCGGTAGTCATCGCCGGCGCATCGAGCGACCGGTCATAAGCAACATCGTAAAACGCTCCTTCCAACCGGGGCGAGCCGCCGCTCACGATTGCCGTCAAACCGGGAAAAGAATCCGACGGCTTAGACGTTGATGTATTTAGGTAGTTGATTCCGGTCGCGCCAAGCTCTGCCAAATTCGGGCAATAGGGCGCACCGCCATTCGCACCCGGGATCCCTTTCGAGCAGTTCAAATAATCAACCGCGTGCATGCCGTCAATGCTGATGAGCAGAACGTGCTGTACACTCGCCGTTTGCGAATACGCCGCCGAAATGAAGAGAGAACCAGCAGCGATCCCAAGGCTTCCAACACAAATCTTTCTGAACAAGATCAATAATCCTCCGTGTAAGAGTATTGACCCGGCTTGTTACAAGCTCGTGAATCCTTCTTGTAAAAGCATCATGCGCGATAGCGTTGCGGCTAAGCGCAGCGGAGAATAACCGAGGTGGATGGAAACGACGTGTCCTTCGAGTAGGGTTTAGAATCAGTTCACAGATGTTTTCGACCTGCGCTCAGAAAAACAGATGGATACAACTGCGCACGACCTGAAGCTTCTTACCATTGGCTACTACATCCAAGGCGGAATTATCGGCTTTTATTCCCTACTTGTGTTGGGATATTTCGGATTTCTCGCTACGTTCCTCTCTGAGCTCTCTAAAACGAACGCGGAACGTGGCGTCGCGATTCCTCCAGCGATAATCCCAATCATTTCTGTCGTTATTGGTATCGCTGTTCTCATCGCCATCGCTTGGACCGGTTGCCTTTTCTTGGCCGGATACTGGCTCGCGCGACGCACAAATAAGGTTTTTATTTACGTAATCGCCGCCTTAAGCTGTCTCGCGATACCTTACGGCACAGTTCTCGGGGTCTTCACTTTCATGGTTATGCAGCGTCCGGCAGCGCAGGAAATATTCAGACGCCAATCTGCACGTATCGGCCCGCCATTACCGCCGGCCGAAACGGCTGCTGCTACCGAAAGCTAAGGCAAATTTTCCCGAAATGCTGCTGGCTCTGCATGTAATGTAAGGCCTCCCGTATTTCAGTCCAGAGAAAAAGTTTATCGATCACTGGTTTGATTGAATGAAATTCCACCGCGCGATTCATGCGCTCAAACATCGCGCGTGAGCCGACGTAGATTCCCTGCACGCGAATGCTGTTCATCAAGATGGGTACTGGACTGACTGACGGGTCTGCTCCGCTGAGCACGCCAATCACGCTCACGGTTCCTCCCATGCGCACCGCTCGCAATGACCGCGGCATGGTTCCGCTGCCGCCGATTTCAACTACGTGGTCTACACCTTCACCATTAGTCAGCTTGCGTGCTT
Source organism: Acidobacteriaceae bacterium (assembly GCA_019240405.1). Lineage (GTDB taxonomy): Bacteria > Acidobacteriota > Terriglobia > Bryobacterales > Bryobacteraceae > Bog-105. Next base: position 34,772 of record JAFAYL010000052.1, on the reverse strand, counting down.
CCTCATCCCATTGAAGAGTGCGCTTGTAATTTATGAGTTCATCTGCGCCTAGTTCTTTCCCACGCGCGAGTTTTTCGTCACTGCTCGAAGTCAGAATGATCCGCAATCCGGCGGCTTTCGCAAATTGAAGTGCAAACACCGACACTCCGCCCGTACCCTGGATGAGTACGGTTTGACCTGGAACCGTCGGCGTGTGCTCGAACAGAGCGTGCCAGGCGGTAAGCGCCGCGCAAGGTAGCGTTGCAGCTTCTTCGTCCGTGAGCTCGGGCGGCGCGCTGACAAGACCTTGCTCGGAAAAGACGGCGAATTCCCGGAGCACGCCATCAATCGCGCCGCCTAAAGCCGATTGGGCCTTTTCGCGAGTCACAGGTCCATCGATCCAGCTCTGCATGAAACACGTCGCCACACGGTCGCCTTTGTTGAACCGAGTAACGCCTGCCCCGACTTCCTCGACAACCCCTACACTGTCGGAGAGCGGCATCATGGGGAGCTTGAGTTTCGGATTATAGCCGCCCTGCACGACCATATAGTCCCGATAATTCAACGAAGCAGCGGTAAGCCTCACGAGCACGTCCGTGGGACCTGGACGTGGCATCTCGCGATCGACAAGCTTCAGGTTGTCGATTCCGAACGCTTGTACTTCGAAGGCTTTCATGCCCGCAGAGCACTCGTCAATTCGACCAACTGCTCAAGCTTGGAGCGAGCCGAGCCAGAGTCAATGGATTCCGCGGCGATCGCGAGCGCATCTCTGATATCGTTCGCTTTCCGGCTGAGCAGGAGCGCCGCAGCACTGTTCACCAATACAACATCCCGGCGCGGACCCGGATCGCCGTTGAGCACAGCCCGAATAATTCCGGCATTTGTTTCCGGATCGCCGCCTTTCAGATCCTCGATTGCCGCCTGCGGAACACCGAAATGATTGGGCGACCACTGGCCCTTTTGCACGCGTCTCTCATCCACCTGAAAAACGGTTGTAGTTCCCGTGGTGGTAATTTCATCGAGCCCATCACAACCATGCACAACGAAAGCACGCTCAATCCCTAGCCGCGCCGCGCATTGAGCTAGCATTTCCGCCGCGCGGACCGAAAATGCTCCGATCAGTTGGACGCGCGCTCGAATGGGATTCGTGAGCGGTCCAAGCATGTTGAACACCGTGCGACCTTTCAGCATGAGACGCGCCTCCTGAGCGTACTTCACAGCCGGATGAAGCAGCGGAGCATAGAAAAAGCCGATCCCGATCTTGCGGAGGCACTCAATTGCATCTTCCGCAGAAAGGCTCACTGAGACGCCCAAGGCTTCCAACACATCCGCGCTGCCACACTGGCTCGAAATCTTTCGGTTGCCGTGTTTGGCGACACGCAGTCCGGCTCCTGCCGCCACGAATGCGGCCGCGGTCGATATGTTGAAGCTATTCGTTGCATCGCCACCCGTTCCCGCCGTATCGAGCACAGGCTCATTCGATTGATCGAGCTCCGCGGGCGGAGCCATATCGCGGATCGCGCTAGCAAATCCCACAAGCTCGGCCACCGTTTCTCCCTTGCGGCGCAAGAAGCTGAGCACCTCGGCGATGCCTTCAGTACTCATGCCGCCTGATAGCATCTCGTGCATTAACTGGTATGCCTCAGGCTGAGTTAGGTGGACGAAATTCCGGTAGGGGAGATGAGCCATACGTCCGCCACTATTCGATCACAAACACTTGTAAATAATCGCTTCCGCCATTGCGCGCAAATCATATTGTGAACCACTCAATATTTGGAGTACGCCCGCTGAAGCGTGCCTGATTTCGATACTCTAAGAAACGAGAGGATTCCGTAACCTTGCTCGTCGTGATGAAGGCCCAAGCCGGCCCAGCCGAGATCGCGCGCGTCTGCGAGCGAATTGAAGCTCTGGGATTCAAGCCGCATATTATTCCCGGCGAGCAGCGGACTGCGATCGGCATTACTGGGAATAGCGGTCCTATTGATTCTGCGGAATTCGATCACCTTCCCGGAGTGGCCGAGGCAATCCGCGTCTCCAAGCCTTACAAGCTGGTGAGCCGCGAAACCAAGCCCGAGAACACCGTTGTGATGGTGAACGGGGTTGCCGTAGGTGGTGAGGAAATTGTATTGTGCGGCGGCCCATGTTCTGTAGAAAGCAGGGAGCAGATTCTTGAATCTGCTCACGCCGTGAAACACGCAGGTGGCGAGCTGCTGCGCGGCGGCGCTTACAAGCCACGCACTTCTCCCTATACTTTTCAGGGCCTCGCAGAAGAAGGCTTGCGCTACCTAGCCGAAGCTCGCGCGGAGACTGGACTCGGAATCGTCACTGAAGCGATCGACACGGAAACGTTTGACATGGTCGAAAGCTACGCCGATTGCGTTCAGATCGGTGCGCGCAACATGCAGAATTTCTCGTTGCTGAGACGTGCAGGCCGATCGCGAAAACCCGTATTGCTGAAGCGCGGCATAGCATCCACGCTCGAAGAATTCTTAATGGCGGCCGAGTACATCTTATCCGAGGGCAATTACAACGTGATCCTTTGTGAGCGCGGCGTCAGAACCTTCGCCGACCACACGCGGAACACGCTCGATCTCAGCGTAGTTCCGGCGGTGCAGGCACTCAGCCATTTGCCCATCATTGTGGATCCCAGCCATGGGACCGGAAAGCGTGACAAAGTCATTCCCATGGCGCTGGCTTCAATCGCGGCGGGCGCGTCCGGAGTAATGGTTGAAGTTCATCCGGCTCCCGAGCGCGCGCTATCGGACGGATTTCAGTCGCTGGATCCGGCTGAATTTCGAGAAATGGCCGCCGAATGTCGCGCGATTTCGGAACTGCTCGCAGCTAGGCGTAAGATCCCAGCGGGCGTGCGGTAAGTCTGGATATTGTAGTATCGGTCTACCTCACAATCGCGAGATACACTAGCCATTGATCCGCTTCAACCCTCCTCATCAAACGTTAATCATCTATGAAGATTCACGAGTATCAAGCAAAGGCGATCCTCGCCAAGTACGATGTTCCGGTTCCCCGTGGGGAAGTCGCCTACACGGTCGAGGAAGCTGAGGCTGCCGCAAAGACAATCGGAGGCAGCGTCGTTGTCAAAGCGCAGATTCATGCCGGAGGACGTGGGAAAGGCGGGGGTGTCAAAATCGCCAAGAATGCAACCGAGGCGGCCGAGATCGCCAAGAAGATGCTTGGCATGACTTTGGTGACGCATCAAACCGGTCCTGAGGGACGCGTGGTGCAACGGTTACTGATCGAAGAAACGCTGCCGATCGAGCGAGAGCTCTATTTGGGAATCGTTCTGGATCGATCGATCGGCGCATCCGTATTCATGGCCTCGAAAGCTGGAGGCATGGAGATTGAAGAAGTCGCCGCGAAAACTCCTGAGTTGATCTTGAAAGAAGCGCTGCTTCCAGGCAGCGGGCTTCGGCCCTATCAAGCGCGCAAGCTGGCGTTCGGAATGGACATTCCAGCGGCAACGGTGAACTCTGCAGCTTCCGCGATGGCCGCACTTGCCAGAGCATACGAGGCGATCGATGGCTCCCTCGCCGAAATCAATCCGTTCATCCTGACGAAAGACTGGAAGGTTTACGCGCTCGATGCAAAGATCAACCTGGACGATAACGCGCTGTATCGTCACAAGGACCTGCTCGAGCTGCGCGATCTGAACGAGGAAGACCCGCTCGAAGTCGAAGCCTCGCGATTCGGGCTGAACTATATCAAGCTCGAAGGTAACATTGCGTGCATGGTAAATGGCGCAGGTTTGGCTATGGCCACGATGGACATTATCAAATATGCCGGAGGCAGACCTGCCAACTTCCTGGATGTAGGCGGGGGCGCTAGCGCCGAGCAAATCAAGAATGCCTTTCGCATTTTGCTGTCGGATGCCGGAGTGAAAGCAGTGCTCATCAACATCTTCGGAGGAATATTGCGTTGTGACACGCTCGCGACGGGCGTCGTCTCCGCCGCGCGCGAACTGGAAATCAAAATTCCCGTTGTAGTCCGAATGGAAGGAACCAATGTCGAGCTCGGCCAAAAGATCCTTAAGGAATCGGGGTTCAATTTTGCGGTTGCGAGTGGAATGAAGGATGCCGCCGAGAAAGTCGTGAGACTGGTGCAATGAGCGTGCTCATAGACGAAAAGACAAAAGTTCTGTTCCAAGGCTTCACTGGCCGCGAGGGCACTTTCCACGCGCAACAAGCGATTGATTATGGAACACAGGTGGTCGGCGGGACTACCCCAGGCAAGGGCGGCCAGAAACATTTGAACAGGCCAGTGTTTAACACGGTCGATCAAGCTGTGTGCGAAACGGGAGCGACTGCTTCGATTATTTTTGTGCCTCCTGCATTCGCGTCAGATGCCATCATGGAAGCTGCCGATGCCGGTCTTTCGCTCGTAGTTTGCATCACCGAAGGCATTCCCGTAAGCGATATGCTGCGCGTCTGGACGTTCCTGAAGACCAGGCCTTCTACGCGGTTGATCGGGCCTAACTGCCCGGGCGTGATCACGCCGGGTAAATGCAAGATCGGCATCATGCCCGGTCACATTCACAAGCCGGGAAATGTCGGGATCGTCTCGCGATCAGGCACGCTAACGTATGAGGCTGTTGGCCAGTTAACTGGCTTGGGCATCGGTCAATCGACTTGTATCGGAATCGGTGGCGATCCGATCATCGGGACCACATTCACCGACGCGATCCGGTTATTCAACGAAGATCCGGAGACGCACGCGATCATTATGATCGGCGAAATCGGCGGTAATGCCGAAGAGACAGCCGCCGCTTACGTCAAGACTCACGTTCGCAAACCGGTTGTAGGTTTTATAGCGGGTCAGACGGCGCCTCCCGGACGGCGCATGGGACACGCTGGTGCAATTATTTCGGGCGGCTCAGGCCGGGCTGAGGATAAGCTTGCGGCCATGACCGGGGCTGGAATTATCGTGTGCCCCTCGCCCGCGCTGATGGGAGAAAAGATGCAAGAGGCGCTTCAGCAGCAGGAAGTAGGTTCAATTGGAAGCAGAGGTTTGTAAATGGCTCTGGAACGCACGCTCGGAATAATCAAACCTGACGCTGTCGCGGGTGGTCACATCGGCGAAATCATCGCCATAACGGAGCAAAACGGTTTTCGAATCCGGGGAGCCAAAATGCTGCGCCTCTCACAATCGGAAACGGAAGCCTTCTACGAGGTTCACCGGCAGCGCCCATTCTTCGCCGGGTTAGTGAAATTCATGACCGAAGGACCTGTTATCGTGCTCGCCCTCGAGCGGGAAGACGCCGTTGCACAGTGGCGGGAGCTTATGGGAGCGACGAACCCGGGAAACGCAGCCGAAGGGACTATACGTAAACGGTTTGCCGAAAACATTGAGCGCAACTCAGTTCACGGTTCGGATGCTCCCGAAACGGCCGCTCAAGAGATCCCTTTTTTTTTCAGCGGAGCTGAGTTGCTATAGCTGTTTGCGGCCGGGCTGGCCGTTTTCGATATCGCTAAGCTACTCTTGGCTGATAAGTCGGCACTTCGAGAGCGCTGGCAAGAGCGTGCTTTGTTTTCTCTGCCAGATTGCGCAGACGAGCGTGCTTCGGACGGCTCAACCGACGTTCTACACTTCGACGGGCGCGGAGTAAGCGGATGCGAACCGCGGTCTCGGACCATCCGTGTTGGCGGGCAATTTCCTGGACTTTGTAGCCTTCGATGTAGTGACCTTCGAGGACGACTTTGTCGTTCGGTTTGCACTCTTTCAAAATGCGCTTTACATCGATTGCAGCCACATTCATTCGAGGCGGAGCCTGCAACTCAGGTAGGGTTTGCATCTGCGGCTCGCGTCTCAAAAAAGTCCGATGAATATTGAGGGCGATGCTATTCGTCCATGTGAGTACGAGATTGGGATCACGCAACTGCTCCCGGCGTTCCCAACCTTTCGCCCAGGCTGCTTGCGCGGTGTCAAGCGCCGCATCATAAGAAAGGCCCCTCGATACGAGAAATCGCACAGTCAGATTAAATCCTCGTTGATAGGCCTTGCCGTATTCTTCCTTAGTCATTTGCCTTCCATCGCTCCTAATAATTTTTTCGTTTTCGATTTTTTTCTTTTGTTGGGCTACAACGCTCTTTAGTCGTGAAGGGGTTTGCGATCGAACGATCTCTGTTGGATCAAGTTTGGTGACGGATTCCCTTATCACCATCGGATTACTGGTAGGCAGTTTTGGTGCCAAGCTCGAGATGAACGCTGGGGGCACAGCTCAATTGATGGAAGATTCGGTGCTGAAACACAGCAGGCTCAGAGGTTTCCGGCGATTATGCCACGCGCGGAGCCCTCGCCGCACAGCCGTTGGCGCGTAAGCAAATCTTTCCCGCTCGGTGCAAAAATTTCTGATCTAAAGCCTTTGAATCGACTAAATTGGGGGAATACCGCCGCAGCTCGGCCCTAGCAAAATCGCTAGCTCTGTTTTGTGTTTTCGTTGTCCTTCGAAGAAGGGGGCTCCACCTTCTCCGACTCCTCGTGCGTCACGCTCTTCATGCTCTCGCGGAACGAGCGGATACCCTTGCCGAGGCCTTGTCCCAGCTCCGGGAGCTTTTTCGGGCCGAAAACAAACAGCGCAACCAGCAAGATGATCAGCAGATGTTGCGGCAGCAATAAGTCATGAAGCATGAGGGTTCTCCAGGAAAACAGCGGGCATTTTTAGCCGGCGATCTCAGTATATCCGATTTCGCTACTCTATCACCGGCCTAGATCAAAGCTGTACAAACCTTTTACAAAAGGTTGCTGGTTTAAGACCTGCCGCCGGTAGGCGATACCGGTTGACATCCTCTTGGGCGTCCGCTATAGTTCTGAAGTACTGAGCTATCAATAAGTTGAACTACAGTCGGGGATCAGGTTTTTAAGGTTCGAAGTTCCAGATGTTCGGGGTTGCTAACGGCCCATTCTCCGGTTCTTGCTCAAAGAGCCGTAACACACCGGATCGACGATTGAAAGCATTATATGACCAGCGCGTCTGAGAACTACGTCGAAATCCCGGGCACACCCGAAAACGAAGATTATCAAGCCTTCCTGGATGGCTATACCAATCAATTCCAACACCGCGAAGGACCGGTGTTGTATGGTCACGTTCTCGCTGTTTCCGACAAAGAAGTAATCGTCGACATTGGACGGAAGAGCGAAGGCCTCGTCCCCGCTTCTCAATTTCCTCTCGAAGAGGGGAAACCGGTGGTAAAACCGGGCGATGTCATCGAGGTGATGTTCGACCGCGCCGGCCCTCCTGTGGAAGGCTATATCCTGCTCTCTCATGAGAAGGCGCATCGGCGACAGGTATGGGATCGTCTTGAAAGAGCCGCCGCAGAAGGCGCGCCTGTCTCAGGCCGCGTCGTAAGCAAAATCAAGGGCGGACTAGCGGTAGATATCGGCATCGTCGCCTTCTTGCCCAATTCGCAGGTCGAGACGCGGCTTTCTTATAACCCCGAAACGTATCTTGGACGCGAGATAGAAGTCCGCATTCTCAAGTTGAATCAGCGCCGCGGCAACGCTGTTGTCTCTCGCCGCGTTTTGCTGGAAAACGCCATAAAAGCCCGAAAGAGCGAGGCATTGGCGAACATCTACGAAGGCGCTGAGGTAACCGGCACAATCAAGAATTTGACCGATTACGGCGCTTTTGTCGATTTAGGCGGCATCGATGGACTTCTGCACGTGAGCGATCTCAGCTACAGCCCAGTCACGCACCCCTCCGAAGTGGTACACGTCGGTGAACAGGTCAAGATCAAAGTTCTTAAATTCGACAAGCAGAAAGAACGCATCTCTCTCGGGTTGAAACAAATGCGCCCGGACCCTTGGGTGAATATCGAGGCGCGATATCCGCAGGGGAGCCGCGTGATTGGGCGCGTCGCCAGCGTAACCGATTACGGAGCTTTCGTCGAGCTGGAACCCGGAGTTGAAGGGCTGATTCATATTTCTGAAATGACCTGGAGCCGCCGGATGAAGCACCCAGGCAAAGTGGTAAAAACAGGCGACCAGGTGGAATCCGTAGTGCTCGAGATAAAAGCCAAAGAACGCCGCATCTCGCTTGGAATTAAACAGCTAGAAGCCGATCCTTGGACCACCGTCGCGGAGCGCTATAGCATTGGTTCCGTTGTCGAGGGGCGCGTACGAAAGCTGTCGGATTTCGGCGCTTTTGTCGAAATCGAGGAAGGCGTCGACGGGCTTGTGCATGTCTCCGACATGTCATGGACCATGCGCGTAAGACATCCCTCGGAAATGGTCCGGAAAGGCCAGACCGTTCAGGCTGTCATTCTCAATATCGACGCTCCCCAGCGCCGCCTTTCTTTAGGAATGAAGCAACTGCAACCAGACGCCTGGGAGACCTTTTTCCGCACGCACCAAGTAGGCGACATCGTGAGGGGACAAGTGCGCCGCGCTGTTCCATTTGGGGTGTTCGTAGAATTGCTCCCCGGTGTCGAGGGCCTCTGCCATAACAGCGAAATTACCGGCGAACGAGGCAAGCGGCGGAAGCCGCATCGAGATCCCGAGACTCCGGCGCTGCCGATCGGCGAAAGCTTCGATTTCAAAATCGTCAAAATGAATGAGGCGCAAAGAAGAATTGGGCTCAGCTATCGTGCTCTCGCGGAATACGAGGAGCGCTTCCGGCTCAGAGAATATCAGCGTCAAGCTGCCGCCGCTACTTCCAGCCGTGGAACCGCGATCCGGCAGCACGAATCAACCGAGAGATTTAGATAAGGAAACATGCAGAGTATGACCAAGGCTGAGCTGATCGAAGAAGTGTCGAAAGTTGTCGAGATGACGAGGAAGGATTCCGAGATTATTGTCGAGACTATCTTCGAAAGCATTGTGAACAGTCTGCACAGAGGCGACAAGATCGAGATTCGCGGTTTTGGCAGCTTCCGCACGCGCCAGCGCCAGCCGCGCGTGGGCCGCAATCCAAAAACCGGCTCGCGCGTTGAAGTCCCTTCCAAAAGGATTCCCTATTTCAAGCCGAGTAAAGAATTGCGCGACCTTGTGAATCAATCTGCCGCGGCGGGCAAAAGCGAGCCGCCGCTTACGGCAGCGGAGGAGGCCGAAGAAGCCTCAACTTTTTCCGACGGGGAGTTTTGAGCTTAGGCTCGTCGCTTTTTGATGAGGCATCTTTGGACTCCGTGGCGCTCTGCGTACATTCAAGCGAAAACTGAGATGGGTCGATGCGTCTTTTGCGAGGCAGCAGAGGGCACGGCTGATGAGAAAGCCCTCCTGGTGTACCGCGGAGCGCTCTGCTTTGTCATCCTGAACCGGTTTCCTTATACCAGCGGACATCTGATGATCGCTCCCTATGAACACGTGTCGCGCCTCTCTCAGACGGACGTGAGTACCACCGATGAAATGATGCTTCTCGCACGTTATGCGGAACAGATTCTGGAGGACGCTTACCATCCCGAGGGGCTAAATTTGGGCATGAATCTAGGTGAAGCGGCAGGGGCCGGAATCGAGCAGCACATCCATTTACATGTCCTACCTCGCTGGAAGGGTGATGCAAATTTCATGAGTACGGTTGGTGGTACTCGCGTTATTCCTGAATCGCTCGAAATAACTTACGGCAAGTTGCAACCGAGATTTGCAGAGATCGCTTTGCTTAAAGAGAGAGCGTAGCCCCGTTCAGGGCACTACAGTTTAACCCGAATGTTTAACCGCGACCTGGACGCCCGCGCTCAACTTGCGCTTATGTGCGCTGCGACGGCATTCGTCTATTGGAATAACGATTTGCTGTTCTTAATGTTTTCGATGATGGCATTTTGCACCGGACTCGGCCGCAGCACTGTTTAAGCTTGTTTCGCCAGGAGCGAATTTTCGTATCTCTCGAGCAGTTCTTGGGGACCGGCATAGATCGCAGTACAACCCGCCTCGCGAAGCGCCACCTCAGGAAATCCGCCGCATAATACGCCGATAACCGTAAGCTTGGCCCTTCGCGCCGCCTCGGCATCATGAGGACTATCGCCGACAACCACTACACGTTCGCGGCGAACGTTCGGTCCGAGCCGGTCAAGCGCAGCTTCGAAAATGTCGGGGTGCGGCTTGGATTTTTTCACATCACCTGACGAGGTTTCCGCTTCAACTAGGTCCTGGATATTTGCAATCTGCTCAAATTTCTTCAACTCATCGGGCTTTGCGGATGAAGCCAGCGCGATGCCCTGCCCGTTTCGCTTGATCTTCTGAAAGAGTTCTCTTACACCCGGAAATGGTCGGACTTGCGGGAGATACCTCTTCTCGAACAGCTCGCCACGAAACTTTTCGATCTGCTTTCCCCTTTCTTTCAACTCGCCCGGAGACAGAAACACGGGCATAAGCTGATCGCCGCCTTTTCCGATTTGGCTTCGAATTTCATCAAAAGGGATATCGTGCCCGAAGTGCCGGAACGCTTCCTGCCATGCTTGCGCATGCAGATCAACCGAATCGAGTAACGTACCGTCAATATCGAAGATTACGGCTTCCGCCATGATTGGAAAGTAGCATCGAGCCCGATTGAGTTAGGCCAAAGACCGTCTTATGATGCCACCTTGCGCCGGTGCTCCATAACCCATCGCAAAATCGTGTTGATATGGCTCGAATAGCCACTCTCTCGAAGACCGAGGGTCTTCAACCAGGCGACTACATCGACATCAAGGCGCGCAGCGATGAGCTTTTTCGGTTCACGCCGCCGGTTCATTTCTGCCAGCTTTCCTTCGGTCAACTCTGGAATGTCGCTGAAGTCTATGGCCGAGTCGCGCATGGCCCGCAATTTCTCAATGTCGCGCAGCTGGCGCTTCGTGAGCGGTTTATTCAAAATATCGGCGGCACTGACCTCGATCAGCTTTCCGGGCCGAGATGATACAGATGATTTCCTCTTCGTCTTCGTCATTGATGCTCCTGTACACGTGAACCACCACGAGCAATTGCGGGGCGACAAGGCCGAGTGCCATCCAGCGCTGCTCGCCCGTCTCTTTGTCGATACGGTCCTTCTCAATCACGACATTTGCATCGAAAAAGGCGCGCGGCGCTGTTTCAAAGCTAACGCCATGCTGCCGCCGTTTGGCCCGATTTTTGGCCTAATCCCATTGGAATCGCATTGCGCTATACGTAGCGTATAACAAATGCGGCATCTTCTGTGTAGCGCATCTAACAATTCCGTAGTATTTCTGCTACAAACCGCGTCAGACGATTGCAGATGGGATTACCCACCGAAATCCCAAAACTTCCCGACGAAGTCCAATCGGCCCGAAAGGCTGGTCTTCGTTATTTCATACCCAAAGGCCCGGGCATACGGCGTCGTCACAGCGGAAGCAGTTTTGAGTACCTCGACGAAAACGATAAGCCGGTTGACGACGCGGCTACTCTCGAGCGCATCCGCTCCCTCATGATTCCCCCAGCATGGACTTCCGTCTGGATCAGTCCAGACCCTAACGGGCATATCCAAGCCGTAGGACGCGATGCGCGCGGCCGCAAACAGTACCGCTATCATCCTGAATATCGCCGGATACGCGATCTTGTTAAGTTTGATCGAATGCGCGCGTTCGGAGCAGCCCTGCCCAAGATCCGACGGGTCGTCGGGCAGGATTTAGCCCGGCGCGGATTACCCAAGCGAAAAGTGCTCGCTGCTGTCGTCAAGCTTCTCGAAACCACGTACATCAGAGTCGGGAACGAAGAATATGCGGAAGAAAACAATTCATTTGGCCTGACGACTCTTCGCAACCAGCACGTTCAAATCCTTGGTGAGATGTTGAAATTCCGCTTTCGCGGGAAGAGCGGACAAAAGCACGAGATCACTCTCGCCGATACGCGCCTCGCGCGCGTCATCCGAAAGTGCAAGGACATTCCCGGAAGCGCGCTGTTCCAGTACATCGACGAAGAGGCACAGCCGCAGAGCATTGAATCGGGCGACGTGAATGAGTATCTGCGCGAGATTAGCGGAGGCGATTTCACGGCCAAAGACTTCCGGACATGGGGAGGAACCTGTCTCGCCGCCAGTTTCTTGCTCGCGAAATGCGCCGACGCAACGGATCCCGAAACCAAACACGAGCTCAAATCAGTTTTGGTCGATGTAGTGAAAGACGTCGCCTGCAAGCTCGGCAACAAGCCGGCAACCTGCAAGAAGTACTACATTCATCCGGCAATCATGGACTGCTATGCTGCGGGAAGTTTGCGCGCGCTTGCGGAGAGATTTCGCGAAAGCAACAGTGCGCGCCTTTATGAACAGATCGTGTTGTCGCTACTGAAGCCGCTGAAAAAAGCGCGAGCGAAAGCCGCCTAACCGCGAATTGGAGCTACTTCACGAATCCCAATTTCTTCAAATCAGCTTCAGGTAAGGGCGCATAGAATTGCGCCTGGCCAAAGGTCTCCTTGACACGGCCGCCTTCTAAGGCAACACCGAACGGCGGATCCACAAACGCGAATGACTTTCGCAGCTTAGCCGTTTCAAGACTGGTCGAAGCCCTTAGTCCCGTATCGTGAAGAAACGATCCGGCCCATTGAGGATCCTCTGTCGGGATCGCCACAATGCGCGTATCGCCCCAATCTAGTTTCGACATGAACTTCGCCGCTGCGTCGCAATGCTCGCATGAAGGATTGTAGAAGAACAGAAACACCTTGCCTTCCGCGAGGCTCTGCGATTTCCCATCGACGACGACCGGCGTCGGCACCTGCACGTTGCGCCTCTCCGCCGCATTTACGCCATAACTCACCGATGCGAGTGTGGCCAACGCGAGAAACGCGATTACTGGCACTCTAAATCGAGCCACTCGCGGCGACCAGAGGAACGCGGCAACCGCGAGCAGCAGCATGATTCCATCCGAGATAAAGAATCCCGGACCGACGGTTCGCTTGATGAACGGAAAACACTTGCACTCCTGGCCCGCCAGCGCCGGGTAGAAATATCCAACCCAGCTCATAAAGAAGATCAACAGCACCGAGCTGAGGAAACCGCCCCAACGCCTGAATTGCGGAACAAACAATAGAAATGCTGCGAAAAGTTCGACCGTGCCCAGCGATGCCGCGCCTAGAACTCCGGCTCCGGCGGGAACGCGCGCTTGTTCCAGGAGCTCACCTGTTTTGAATGGGCTCAGCACTTTCCACCCGCCCGAAACAAGAAAAATCAAGCCCAGTACGATCGCGGAAATAGTCGCCACTCTGCGTTTCCAGCTTGTTGTGTTTTCGACCATCCGTTTTGATTGTATATTTTAATTTGTTACAAGCCGGTTACAAATCCCGCCCCATCTATGCATGAGATCCGTGTCACGGTACCAGAAGGCAGGGGCAAGGATGTCGCCAGCCTCGCGCGCAATGTGGGCATAAAACAGGTTTCTGTTTACCCCGTTTTCGCGTACGGCCCGAACGAGCGCAAAGAGGTGATCAGCGCGGAGACCTCTACTCCCAAGGCCAGACACTTTGCCGACGCGGTTCTTACCGCTTCCTGGTTCGATTCCGCTGAGTGTACCCTCACTTCGCGGGAGTTGCGGGCGATCGTGACCGAGGATCGGGCCCGCGAAATTACCCGGCCCATGGTCGAGCCGCCGATAAACGTTTTTGAGGATCTCTGGCAGCTCAACAACATTACAGTCAGTTATTTCGCGCGTGCCTTCGCGGGAGCCATTCTTCTCGCCTACGGAATGCTTCAAGACAATCCGATCACGATCGTCGTGGCTGCCTTGTTCCTGCCCTTTTTGTCGCAGGTTCTCGCCATCAGTTTCGGGGCTTGGTCTGGCGATTGGAGTTTAGCCGGACAAGGACTGAAGGCGCTTACCGTAAGCACGATTGCGTCTATCTTTGCGGGCGCAATCGTCACCTATCTGCATGGTGGTCCGATGCTTTTCCAGCATTTCAGTTCGCTGTTGCCTAGCTTTGCTATTTCGGCAGTCATCGGCCTCGCCGCAGGCCCCATCACGGCAGACGACGCGGGCCGCAGGTACTTCATTGGAGTCGCGGCTGCCGTGCAGTATGGCATCTTTCCGGTTTGGTTCGGTTATTGTCTGATCCGCGGTTTTCCACCGTCCGGCGTGACTGCGGTGCGGATCGGCACATTCGGGATCAATGTGGCAACCATTGCCATGGGTGGTCTGCTAGGTTATTTACTGCTGCGGATTAAACGAAAGGATGTCGAGGTGTTCGTGAAACACCGGCGCAACCGCCATGCGTGAAAGTTCTATTCTTGTCACGATTGCAATTACAATTCTCGCCAGCTTGGGGGCCGCAGCCATAGACTCGAAGAAAATAGACGCCGAGGTCGCGGCGATAACAAAATCTGCGATCTTGATCGACACTCATAACGACATTCCAAGTTTTACGGTCGACGGAACCGATATCGGTAATGCTCCCAAGAACCACACGGACATCCCTCGGCTGCGCCAAGGCGGAGTCGGCGCCGTTTTCTTCGCGGCTTACGTCGACGCCAAATATGTCAACGGGAATCACTCCGCAAACCGCACGCTGCAGATGATCGATACGATTTATCACGACATCATTCAGCGGTATTCGAATGACTTCATGCTCGCGCTTACCGCAGACGATATCGAACGGGCGCATCGCAAGGGAAAAATCGCGGCGCTAATCGGCATCGAAGGCGGCCACGCTATCGAAGACAGTCCGCGCTTGCTTCGCGACTATTACAGGCTCGGCGTTCGTTACATGACCCTAACCCACGTCAATACGAACAACTGGGCCGATTCTTCGGGAGATATCGATGATGCGAACATCGCGCATCACAAAGGTCTGACGCCGCTCGGCAAAGACATTGTTCGGGAAATGAACCGGCTAGGCATGATGGTTGACATTTCTCACGTAGCTGACAAAACCTTCTACGATGCACTCGAAACGAGTGAGGCGCCGCTCATTGCTTCCCATTCCTCATGCCGCGCAGTAACAAATGCTCCGCGCAACATGACCGATGACATGATCGTCGCTCTGGCCAAAAAAGGCGGAGTAATTCAGATCAACTTCTATTGCAACTTCATTTCGCAAAAGGCCGCAGATTCCGTTGCGAATCTGCATTTAAGTGAACGATCCAGGGATCTGCAAAAACAGTACGCGAACGATCCCGCGAAGCTTAAAGCTGAACTAGATGCGCTCGCCGGGGAAGAGAAGAGAGCGCAAGTCCGGGCCACCCTCGATGATGTTGTCGCGCATATCGATCACGTCCGGCAAATTGCGGGGATTGACGCGATCGGTATCGGATCGGATTTTGATGGCATCACGTGCGCGCCGGTGGGACTCGATGATGTTTCGAAATTTCCCAACCTGACTCGTGCGCTGTTAGAAAAAGGCTATTCAGAATCTGATATCAAGAAGATCTACGGCGGGAACACCCTTCGCTTGATGCGTCAGGTCGAAAAAGTTGCGGCTTCTTCTCACTGATCTGATTCTTCCAATCGTTTGGCTTCCTGCCACAGTTCTTCCATCGCTTCGAGCGAGAGTTTCGAAGATGCCGCGCGTATTTCTCTTTCAACATGTGTGAAGCGCTTTCGAAAACGCGCATTCGTTTTCCGCAGCGCCTGTTCTGGATCCACCTTCAAAAACCGCGCCAGGTTCACAATCGTAAACAAAAGATCTCCAATCTCGTGTTGAACCTGTTCCTGATCGCGTGATTCATTTGCCCTCGCCAGTTCAGCGGCCTCTTCGACAAGCTTTTCAACAACACCGCCGATGTTCGGCCACTCGAATCCGAGAGCTGCCGCTTTTTGGCTGATTTTATCCGCTTCTACCAGGGCCGGAAGGTTCCGTGGCACTCGGTCGAGAACGGATCCAGCATCGCCTGCTTCTGATCTTTCATTCCTTTTGATCTCATCCCACCGCTGCTTTACGTCCTCCGCAGTATGCGCCGTCGCGTCCCCAAACACGTGGGGATGGCGCCGCACAAGTTTCTCGTTGATTGCATCCAGCGAATCTGAAATCGTGAACAGTCCTTCTTCCGCCGCAATCTCTGCAAAGAAAACCGGCTGCAGCAGAAGATCACCGAGTTCCTCAGCCAACCCGTTCCAATCTCGCCGGTCAATCGCGTCCATTACTTCATAACTCTCTTCGAGCAGGTACGGCTTGATTGTGTCGAAACTTTGCTTGCGATCCCACGGGCAGCCGCCTGGAGCGCGCAGTCTCGCCATCACCTGAACCAGTCGTTTGAATTTCTCTCCAGCTTCTTCAAATCTGTCCGGCATCGCTCGCCCTGACTATATAAGATGGTGGTTTATATGGCAGAGAGTAGCGAATCCTCTTTTGAATTTCCTGTTCCTCCAGCGAGCTTCTCGTTCCTTGTTGAATCCATCTTGATGCAGACGCAGATCCAGCTCGGTTTGCTGAACCTCGGCGAGAAAGAGGAAGAGGCGCACGAGCCGAATCTTCCTCTGGCCCGGCATTCAATCGATCTCCTGGCAATGCTGCAGGGCAAAACGAAAGGCAACCTCAGCGCTGAAGAACAGCGGCTTCTCGAAAACGGTTTGACTGAGCTTCGTTTTCGCTACGTTCAAGTCGCCGACGAAATCAAGAAGCGCGCCGAACCCGAAGGTGCAGCGGCAAGTTCCGACGATGCGCCGCGAATCATTACGGCTGATGGCGGCAAAGGAACGAAAACGGGGTAGATGCTCGACCAATTCGAGCACGCCTCCATCCTAGTCCTCGGCTCCGGAACCAGCGTGGGCGTGCCTATGATCGGTTGCCGCTGTCAGGTGTGCAGTTCAACTGATCCTCGCGATAAGCGCCTCCGCCCTTCTATTCTTTTGCGGCTCGGCAGTAAACGCGTGCTCATCGATACATCACCCGATTTTCGGTATCAGGCCCTTCGTTTCGGCATTGATCGCCTCGACGCAATTTTGTACACGCATTCGCATGCCGATCACATTCTGGGCTTAGATGATGTTCGCCCGTTTAACTTCATGTCTAGACAAGAGATCCCGATTTATGCGTCAGCCGAAACTTTGGAGGTAATTGAACGAACTTTCGTGTATGTATTTGACAAAAGTCCGACCGAATCCAGTCGGCCGCGGCTCACGCTTCACTGTTTCGAAGACGAGCCGATTTTCATCGACCGCATCGAAATCGTGCCGATTCGCGCCTCGCACGGGAAAGGCACTGTGCATGGATTCAAATTCGGAGACTGCGCCTATCTGACCGATCACAGCGAGATTCCGCCCCAGAGCTTAGAAAGACTGAGCGGTCTCGATGTTCTGTTTCTCGATGCTTTACGGCACAATCCTCACCCGACGCATTCCACCGTTGAGGAATCGCTCAGAACTGTGGAGTCGCTCGCGCCGAAAAGAGCATTCTTTACACATGTTTCGCACGACCTTCTTCACGCGAAAGTCGAATTGCGTTTGCCGGCGCATGTACGCCTCGCATATGACGGACTGGAAATCCCGATCGGCAGAGCCGCTTCAGAATGAAAGCAACCGCTTTTCGTTCGCTTGAAGATGCGCGCGGGAGATTCGGCCCATGCGCGCTCGCGATTGGAAATTTTGATGGTGTCCATTTGGGCCATCAGGCGCTTATGCGGGAGATGGTTGCTTACGCAAATGCGAACGGCTTAATTCCAGCAGTTCTAACCTTCCATCCTCATCCTGCGGCGATTGTCGCTCCGGAACGGATCCCGGAACTGATTTGCCCGTTAGACGAACGCGAGAACCTACTCGCGAGTGCGGGCGCGAAGCAGATTCTCGTGCTGCCGTTTACCAGTGAAGTCGCGCGCTTGCAACCGGAAGAATTCGTTTCGCAAATTCTGACGGATGCACTCGAAACCGGCGCGGTTTTCGTTGGCGAGAATTTCCGTTTCGGGTACCAGCAGGCCGGTACGCCGGAAATTCTGGAGGCACTCGGCAGGCAGCGTGGCTTCGCTTCGCACTTTTTAAAGCCGGTCACCTCGCGCGGCGAGGTTGTCTCAAGTTCACTGATCCGCCGTTATCTTGCTAGGGGTAACGTATCTCGCGCCGGGCGACTCCTTGGCCGCTGTTTCTCGCTGTCGGGAGACATTGTTGCGGGACATGGGATCGGTACAAAGCAGACTGTCCCTACGTTGAATTTGCGTCCTACTCCAGGCCAGCTTACCCCGCGTGGCGTCTACATCACCGAGACGATCTCCTTTCCCGAGGACCGCCGCTGGCCTTCCATTACGAATGTTGGACTCCGGCCTACTTTCGGAGGTGACGAGTTGACCATCGAAACGTTCTTACTGAGGCCGCTCGACGGTTGGACTCCTCAGCACATCGAGGTTCAATTTCGCCGTTTTGTGCGCGAAGAGCGCCAGTTCCCGAACCCAGCGGAACTGAAGAGTCAAATCATGCGTGATGTTTCCAGAGCCCAAAGCTATTGGCGCCGGGTCGCAAAGTCGGCACAACCTGCTCCTTCGATATACTGAGAGCGTTCAAGAATCCTTCTGAACGCGGAGACGAATCATGCAGCTTTCCGAAGGCAAAATCAAGCATCTGAATGCACTTTCCGACAAGAACGGCGTGATTGCCGCGGCAGCTATGGACCAGCGCGGTAGTTTGCGAAAGGCAATCGCCTCAGCAAAAGGTGTCTCTCAAAACGAAGTCACCGACGACATGATGCAGGAGTTCAAGGTTGCGGTCTCGAAAGTGCTGACACCGCACGCGAGCGCCATTCTGCTCGACCCTGAGTTCGGTTTGCCGGCCGCAAAGGCGCGTGCCCGGAATGCGGGCCTTCTGCTCGCATACGAAGAGAGCGGTTACGACAACACAAAACCGGGGCGGCTTCCAGATCTGCTTCCTCATCTCTCAGTGAAGCGCATCAAGGAAATGGGCGCGGACGCGGTCAAGATTCTGATCTACTATTCACCTTTTGACACCGCTGATGTGAATGACATCAAGCACGCGTTCATCGAGCGAATTGGCGCGGAATGCGAATATCATCAGATTCCGTTTTTCCTAGAATTTGTGGGGTACGATCCTCAGGGCGGCGACGAAAAGGGCTTCGATTACGCGAAGAAGAAGCCTGAGATCGTGATCAAATCGATGGAAGAGTTTGGCAAGCCGCAGTACAACGTGGATGTTCTCAAGGTGGAAGTGCCTGTGAACGCCGAGTTCGTAGAAGGCAGCAGCGTGTTTAAAGGCAAGGCAGCGTACAGCCGGAAGGAAGCTCTCGATTACTATCGCAAAGCTGCGTCCATTGCTCAAAAGCCATTTATTTATCTGAGCGCCGGAGTCACTAATCCTCAGTTTGTCGAATCCTTAAACATGGCAGCGGAAGCAGGAACGGATTATTCAGGCGTTCTTTGCGGTCGCGCCACATGGAAGGACGGCATACCCGTTTACTCGAAGCAAGGCGTGAAAGCGCTGGAAGACTGGTTGTCGAACGAAGGCGTGAAGAATATTAACGCGGTAAACGCGGCAATCAAATCGGCGAAACCGTGGCATGCAAAATACGGAGTTGCCGCTACGGCTTGAGCTGCGGCATCGAAGCTCGTAATGCCGTTTGCTTCTATTCCCGAAGCGATTGAAGACTTCCGGCGCGGCAAAGTCCTGGTCGTTGTTGACGACGAAGATCGGGAGAATGAGGGCGATCTCACGATTGCCGCCGAAAAGATCACTCCGGAGGCGATCAACTTCATGGCCACGCATGGGCGTGGCTTGATTTGCCTGGCGCTCGATCCCGAAATCTGCATACGGCTGAATCTCCAACCGATGTCGCTAGTCAATACGGCTCGATTGGGCACGGCTTTCTGCGAAGCGATTGACGCAGCGGAAGGTGTCACGACGGGCATTTCAGCATATGACCGCGCTCACACGATCCGCGTCGCTATAGATCCCGAAACGCGCCCGCGAGATTTGGCTCGGCCCGGGCACGTTTTTCCTCTACGCGCTCGCTCCGGCGGCGTGCTGGTGCGCTCAGGTCAAACCGAAGCTGCAGTCGATCTGGCGCGCATCTCCGGTCTTTCGCCCGGAGGCGTGATTTGCGAAATCATGAACGAGAACGGGACAATGGCCCGCGTTCCCGAGCTGCTCGATTTCTGCGCCCGGCACCACCTGAAGATGATCTCTGTAGCCGATCTGATCCGTTACCGCATGCAGACGGAAAGATTCGTGAAGCGCGACGCGTCGGGTCATGTTCGGACCGCTTACGGAGATTTTGAAACCATTCGTTACCTCAGCCAAATTGATGCCGAAGCTCACCTGGCGCTCATTCATGGCGATATCGCGGACAAACGCGACGTGTTAGTGCGCATGCATTCGCACTGCGTCTATGGAGACGTGTTTCACTCGGTGGATTGCGATTGCAACAGATTGATAGACGCAGCTCTTGCGACCATCTCGCAAGCTGATTGCGGCGTGCTGATTTACCTTCACCAAACGGGTCCGGGTCTGCAGTTGTTGTCTCAGGATGGCCGGCGCCATATCGTTAGCCATGGAAAAAGTCATTCAACCCTTGTTCCCTCGGAGCGACATCAGCCTTTGCAACACGAAATTGGCGTCGGCGCTCAGATCTTATCTGATCTCGGGCTCTCCACAATTCGCTTGCTGACGAATCATCCGCGAAAAGTTGTGGGCGTCGAAGGGTTTGGGATCCAAATCACTGAGCAAATTCCGTTTCCCGCTCGTGTCCTGGCGGCAGAGTTCAGCTCAACCGGCTAGTGATTCCGATGCGAACCGCGAGTAGATGGCGGCTACAATGGTCGATTGCTCCGCGTCATTAGTGGGTTGCTGCTCTCGGCGATTTTTCTCCAAGCGCAAGATTGGTCCTTGAATCGCCTTTTTACGCGGCCTTTCATATGGGGCACAACACCCTCTGCAATTGCATGGGCAAAGCATGCGCACGTGTTGGGATTTTTATGGAATGAAAAAGGCGCGACGTTTCGCGACGTGTATGCCTACAATGCGGATTCGAAGAAGCTGACGCGGCTCACAAACCTCGAGGGTCTTAGAGATCCGATCAACGACACGGAGGCCGAACAAGACATTCACAGGAAGGAATACTTGCCGCCGCCTCCGGGGGTGACCTCCTTTGACATCTCTCAGGATGGAACTAAAGCTGTCTTGTCGTATCGTGGCGATCTCTTTATTGCTCCAACCGGAGGTGGATCCGTACTCCGGCTCACCAAAACGAAAGTTCCCGAAGTGAATCCGGAGTTTTCGCCGGATGGCACAAAAGTGGCCTTCACACAAACGGATCAGCTTTACGTTCTCAATCTCACGACAGGAACTCTCGAGCAGCGAACGGACATTCACGCGCCGGCGCGGCTGACCAGCTTCAAATGGTCGCCGGATGGGAAGCATTTTCTGTATTCCGTCCAGCCCGTGCCCGGACGCACCATGCCATTGCCGATCTATTCCGGACGGTTTGTCACAGCGTCGCCTTTTCCGCGCACCGTTGCCGGCGATGTTACACAGCAGTGGCAGTATTACGTTGTGCACGCGACCGGGGACAATCCGCCGCGGCTGCTCGACACCGCGAGGGGATTCGGGTTTCGAGCTCCTGAGTGGTCAGAAGATTCGAAATTTCTCGCCTTTGCCTCTATGGCGCCCGATTACAAGAGCGAGGATGTTCGCATCATCGATGTCAACACCGGAAAGTCGAACGTCGTGTTCCATCAAACTGACGATCGTTGGGTCGAAATCTCCGATGTCGGTTGGGAGCCTACCTCCAAGCACATTTGGCTCACGAGCGATCGCTCGGGATTCTCTCATCTCTATGCGGTGAATATAGATGGAAGTAATCTCAAGCAAATCACCAGCGGTTCTTGGGAGATCCACAATGATCCGTTCTCTCATTCGCCGCAGTGGATCGGGAACTTCATCTATTACTCATCTACGCAGGACGGAGCTGCCGAGCGCCAGTTCTATCGCGTGAAGGCGGATGGCTCGAGCGCACCTGAACGTTTGTCGAAGCACGAAGGCCTGAATATCGGCTGGATCTCTGAAGACGGCCAAGAACAGGCAATTATGCAGGCTGACCTTAAGAATCCATTTGATCTATACGTGAATGGCAATCGCGTGACGACGTCCCCACAGCCGGAGTTTTCTAAATTCGAATGGCCCGAAAGCCGCTTTGTGAGCTATCCGTCTCTGAAAGATCACAAGCCAGTAGCCGCACGGATGCTTCTGCCGCCCGATTACAATCCTGATGACGCGAATCAGAAGCCGCGCTCCGCGATCGTGTACATTCACGGCGCAGGTTACGCGACGAGCGTGTTGAAGCAGTGGGGCAGTTATCAGGAGCTCCGATTCGTTTTCAATAATTACTTGGCGCATGAGGGCTATGTTGTGCTCGAAATGGATTATCGAGGCAGCACGAATTACGGACGTGAGTGGCGAAGCGGAGTCTATCTCAATATGGGCTGTCCGGATTTGGAGGACGTGCTGGGTGGAGTGGAATATCTCAAGAGCTTGAAGAACATCGATGTTTCGCGGATTGGTATTTGGGGCTGGAGTTACGGCGGTTTCATGACCGCGATGGCGATGTTTCGCGCACCGGATGTGTTCAAAGCGGGTGCGGCATTCTCTGGAGTTTATGATTGGGCCAATTACAACGCCGGATACACGGGAGAACGGCTGACCACGCCCGCTGAAAATCCCGAAGCGTATCACCGCAGCTCGCCAATTTATTTCTCGAGTCAACTCCAGAATCACCTTCTACTCGTGCACGGAATCGTGGATGACAACGTTTTGTTTCAGGACGCGATTCAGCTCTCAGAAAAACTAGTCCACGAAGGGAAAGCCTTCGAAGAAGCCTTCTATCCCGAGGAGAGCCACGCGTACACTCGGGAGGAAACGTTGAAGGACGCATTCAGCCGCACGGCGCGATTCTTTGATCGTTACTTGAAAGAAGAGGGCCAGCGCGATTCAACGAAGTGATGGCCTCTCCGGCACGCCTATACCCTTCCGCCTGCCGCGCTTCTATCCGATCCTGGACACGATCGCGCTTGCCGAACGTGGCTGTTCCGTTTGCGATGTCGGCGATGCGCTGCTCGAAGCCGGAGTAAAGATTCTGCAGTATCGTCACAAGGAAGCATGGACCCAACGGCATTTCGATGAAGCGAAACAGATCGCAACAGCTTGTCACGAGTGCGGGGTTTTGTTTGTGCTGAACGATCGCGCGGATTTTGCGCGCCTTCTGGGAGCGGCGCTGCACGTCGGACAAGACGATCTGCCGCCGGTGGCTGCGCGACGCGTCGTCAGCGACGAGGTAATAGGCTTCTCGACACATAATAAGCTGCAATTAGCTCGCGCGGATGAAGAGCCGGTCGAATACATCTCGCTCGGCCCGATCTTTGGAACAAAGTCTAAAAACAATCCCGACCCGGTGGTTGGCCTTGACGGATTAGAGTGCCTTCGTAAATTAACCAAAAAGCCTCTGGTTGCCATTGGGGGGATTACGATCGAAAACGCAAGTTCGGCTCTTCAAGCGGGCGCGGATTCGGTAGCGATCATTTCAGGGCTGCTTCCAAAAAACTGCGACCACAAGAGCATGCGGCGTCGCGCTGAGGAATGGATTTCTGTTAGCCTAATCGGTAACTGATGGATCTCACTCGCAAGAAACCACTCGGGGCATTACTTCAGCAGGCCGCACACGGGAATCTCAAACGTAGCTTGACCGCCAAAAGCTTGGTGGCCCTCGGCATTGGCGCGATCATTGGTGCCGGGCTCTTCGTGCGCACAGCCGCGGCATCGGCGCAAAATGCAGGACCGGCGGTTACACTTTCCTATATTGTCGCTGCCATAGGCTGCGCGTTCGCGGGGCTCTGCTACGCAGAATTCGCAGCCATGATCCCCATAGCGGGCAGTGCGTACACGTATGCGTATACCACTATGGGCGAGTTTGTCGCCTGGATCATCGGCTGGGCGCTCGTTCTGGAATATGCGCTTGGCGCTGCGACGGTAGCGATCGGCTGGAGCGAGTATCTGAACAGGTTAGTGCCTGGAGGAATCCCGTATCAGTGGTGCCACTCTCCGCTTCAAACATCCGACACCGGCGTTCAGGGCATCTTTAACGCTCCGGCTCTCTTGATCCTTCTGATCCTCACGCTACTACTCATCAAAGGAACGCAGGAATCCGCAACTGTGAACGGGATCATCGTCATGCTGAAGGTGGCGATCGTTATCGCGTTCGTGCTAGTCGGCTGGCAGTTTGTGAAGCCTGCTAATTTGCACCCGTACACAATACCTGCGGGCACCCCCGGTCACGAGGGCTTCTTCAAGCACGGGTGGGGCGGAGTACTTGGGGGCGCCGGTATCGTTTTCTTTGCATTCATTGGATTCGATGCCGTTTCAACTGCTGCACAGGAGACTAAGAACCCCGGCCGCGATATGCCGAAAGGAATTCTCGGCTCTCTCGCTATCTGCACCATCCTTTACATCGTGTTCGGATACGTGCTTACTGGAGTTTGTAATTGGAGGGAGTTCCAGACGGTCGGAAAAGAAGCGTCAGTCGCCTATGCAGCGCAGCACTACATGCCGGGTTATGCATGGCTGGCTACTGCAATCACGGTTGCGATTCTTCTCGGGTTTTCCTCCGTCATTCTAGTGATGCTTCTCGGCCAAAGCCGCGTGTTTTATTCGATGGCAAACGACGGACTACTGCCCCGGCTCTTCTCCGACGTTCACTCGCGTTTCCGCACTCCCTACAAATGCAACATCGTGCTCTTCTTTTTTGTTAGTATTTTCGCTGCTCTGGCGCCCGGCGATGTGACCGGAAATCTTACGTCCATCGGTACGCTTTTCGCGTTTGTGCTGGTGTGTATCGGAGTAATAATCATGCGCCGCTTGCAACCGGACCTGAATCGGCCATTCCGCACGCCGCTTGTGCCCTTGGTCCCCATACTGGGAGTGATTGTCTGCGGCGGAATGATCGTTTCGCTCGACCGGCGCACGCAGCTTACTGCGCTTCTCTGGATGGCGATCGGGCTGTGCATCTATTTCTTGTATAGCCAACGGCACAGTAATTTGAATTCCCCTGCTCTCAGACGCGCAGAGCAGGCTGCAGAATCTATCTAGCACGGGGACTCAGTCTTCCTGCTGAACGAAAACCGGTTCCTTGCCGGCCAGCATGAGACGTTCATCGAGCGCAGCTTTCACTAATTCCTCTTCAGCTTCAGAGAGGCCGCGCGCATCTTTCTCTATACGCGAGAGCAGCGCCTTCATGCGACCGCGCGAAACGTCGCCCGGCAGCGCCAGCGTGTATGCGAATAGCGCGTCGGAGCGCAGACCTTCATCGTCGAAAAGCTTGCGCAAACGATCGAGCTCGCTTCTTAATCCGTAGTAACCGACGCCCCATACTGCGCCGCGACGGATTTCGAGGTCGGGGTCGTCCAGATGCTTTGAAAAAAATTCACGGAAACTGGGATGCAGCGAACGCCACATCGCTTCTAACGCTTTGGCTCGACCTTCCGGCCTCTCATAGAGCCGCATCATTGCGGAGCGAACCTCGTTGCGGTCGGCCTCCGGTGCAAGGCCGACGAGCAAGCCCGCTAACTCTTCAACTGGTGTTTCGGGATTTCGCATCGCACGCAGCATTGCATCGACGATTTCTGGGTCCTCGGCGGCACTGGTCAAAGCTTCCCAAGCGCGCGCTCGGACCGTTGCGGACTCATCGTGTTTCGCCACTTGAAGCAGTTTGTCGCGGAGATCGGCGCTCAGTTCGCGGTTAAAGAATGTATTCGCGGCGGCAGCGCGCACGGAAGCGACAGGATGCTCAAGAAGTTCAGCACGCTCGTCTTCATCGAGAGACTCGATGGGAATATCGGCTTCCGCCGGATATAAGGACCAGATATCGAACGGCTCGTCGTCCCTCCGGCGATTAGGGTCCTCATATATTTCCAAAAGGAAAGCTGCGTCTTCTGGATCGTCTTCCCCACGGTTCCTTAGCAGTTTCAAAATACGGTCATCTCGGACACCGAGATTAGCGAGGATGAATGCCACCTCGGAACGTTGAGATTTCTCGAGTTCTTCATACAACGCAAGCAGAGGTTCGAGCGCCGGCGCTCCAATCTCGACCAGAGCTTCCGTCACCTCGTCGGGAATCTCTTCGGGAGATTCGCGGATGAGTCGAATAAAAAACGGCAGTGCGTCTGGAGTTTTCCAGTACCGAAACAGCGCAATGAAGTCAGGACTGAGATCCACGGCCTCCCGGCTAAGATCTCGCTCGGCGAACGCTAGAACAGGAGGCAGTGACTCCGCAGGCCGGCCGATAAGCGAATGCAGAAAGCGGTGATCGAGACCAAGGTGACCTTTTGCGGCCGCCTCCAATACTTCAGCAGGAGGAATCTCGGCGAGTCTAGTTGGATCCGGAAACAAACGAGCGGCGTCCCCGCGTTATTGTTCGGGTTCGACAACGACGTCGATGTCCGTTGAGACGTCGCGATGCAATCGCACGGTGACTTTGTGATCGCCGAGTGTGCGGATCGGCTCATCGAGCTGGATCTTGCGCCGTTCGATATGGAACCGCTGAGTTTCTAGCGCATCGGCAATATCTTTAGCGGTAACGGAGCCGAAGAGCTGATTGTTCTCGCCCACCTTTTGCCGGAATGTCAGCTTCACACCGGTCATCAGCTTCGAGAGGTCTTGCGCGTCCGTTTTCAATTTGGCTTCACGGCGCAGATGGGCTTCGCGTTCCTGCTCGACGATTTTCTTGTTCGCAGCAGTTGCCGGGACAGCCATGCGCTTCGGTAAAAGAAAGTTGCGCGCGTAGCCGTCGGCAACTTTCACGACCGAGCCCCGAGAGCCGAGCTTATCGACGTCTTCTCTGAGGATTACTTCCATGTTTGCTCCTACTGCTTCGCCGCAAACGACAGGAGCGCGATGTTGCGGGCCTGTTTGATGGCTTCGCTCAAGCGCTTCTGATGCGGAGTGCAGACGCCGGAGATCCGGCGCGGCGTGATCTTTCCGCGCTCTGAAATGAAGCTTGATAGCAGGCGGACGTCTTTGTAATTGATGTCGTCGATTTTGTCGACACAGAAGCGGCAAACTTTCTTACGCCGGAAGTACTGTTTCTTACCGGTAGCTATCGCCTTATCGCCGCCGGTAGGCCGTTGTGAAGCCGCGATGGGGCGGCCACTTCTTGGTTCTGCCATAAAAAATCTCTCCTAAATCTTTCTGAATCACCTATTCCGCCCTGGATGGCGACGAAGTTCCTGGGGCGCCTGGTACAGGAGGTGGAGGCTCGGCTGGCATCGCTGGAGACGCAACGGCCGGAGCCGATGCGGGCGCAGGCGCGGGTTTACGTGCTGCCCGTTTATCACGAGCCTTTTTGCGCTTTTCGATGCGCTTCAACTTCTCGTCGATGCGCACGGTGATAAATTTCAGCACCATATCCGACACGCGCAGCCGGCGCTCGATCTCCTTGACGGTTTCCGGCTTCGCGTTGAACTGAAGCAGAATGTACTGCCCCTCGTTGTACTTCGAAAGGCGATACGCGAGCTTGCGAACACCCCACTTATCGGTCTTATCGAGGGTGCCACCTGCATGCGTGATCACGTTCTTCAACTGTTCGATGAACGGATCCACTTCTTCCTCAGTAGCATCCGGTCGAACGATAAACAACTCTTCGTAAATCCTCATCATTCCTCTTCTTGACTGCCTCGGGCGCGGCGATTGAATTTCGCCATGGCCTGAACGGCGCCTTCGGCAACGATAGACTCAATCGCGTCGGCAGTGTACGACACTACTTCAGCGACTTCATCCTTCATCTCCCGCTCGAAAGGAGCGAGCACATACTCGGCTGCATCCTCCACAGGGTGGTCGGGACGAATACCCACCCGGACTCGCACAAACAAGTCCGTGTGGAGAGCAGCGAGAATTGACTTCACACCGTTGTGTCCGGCGGAAGATCCATTTGTTCTGATCCGCAACGCCGTCCACGGAAGGTCGATCTCATCGTAGACCACAACCAGGTCTTCGTTGGCGAGCGAATGCGCCTTCAAAACTTCACTCACGCCTACACCCGAATGATTCATGAACGTTTGGGGCTTGGTGAGAACGACATCTTTGTGCCGGATCTTGCCTGTGCCTGTGATCGCCTGCCCTTCACGTCTCGAAATGCGAATGAAGTGACGCCTCGCGAGCTCATCGACAACTCGGAATCCGATGTTGTGGGGGGTGTCTTGATACCGAACCCCAGGATTCCCAAGTCCGGCGATACAGTATGTCTCCACACAGGGCTATTTCTTCTTCGGAGCCGGCGGCGGCTCTGCGGCTGCCTCCTCTTCCTTCTTGCCCTTCTTGATCACTTCGGGTTCGGCTGCTGGAGCAGCGGCTTCGGGACCTGTTGCGGCCGCAGCCGGCTCTTCCTCAGCTCTTAGCGCGACCACGTGCGAGATGACAGTATCGGGATTGCTCAACAGCTTGATCGATCCCGTCATCGGAATTTCGCCCGCGCGTATGCTTTGGCCGATCATCAGCTCGGAGACGTCTACGACAAACTGCTCCGGGATCTCGTTTGGCAAGCACTCGATCTGAACTTCACGGGTAACGACCTCGTGCAAGCCTCCTTGCACTTTCACACCTTTGGGATCACCCTGGGTCACGACAGGGACGTTAACGGTGATGCGCTGAGTCAAATCGATTCGCTTCAGGTCGACATGAAGCAGCGAATCTTTGATTGGATCGTACTGCCAATCGACGATCATCACCGGGGTGTCTTCGCTTCCAGCCAAATTTAATTTAAAGATTGTGTTGTGACCGGTTTTGCTATTCAGAATTCGCGAGAGCTCTTTCGGGTTGACCGCGACCGGCAATGGCCCATCCGAGCCGCCATAGACCACGGCCGGCATTGACCCCTTGGCGCGCAAGCGGCGCGCTTCGTTCTTCCCGCGTGAATCGCGTCCTTCTGCGGTGACTGTAATTTCCTTTCTCATTTCCTCATTCCTAAACGAACAATAAACTGATGGAGCCGCCCTGGTGAATCGATTCGATGGCCCGCGCGAGCAGTGGAGCTACCGAAAGTGTCTGAATCTTCTTGCATCCGTTCGCGTGGCACTCATGGGGAATCGAATTCGTGACGACCAGTTCTTTCAAAGGCGATTTGCTGATGCGCTCTACCGCAGGCCCGGAAAGAACAGCGTGTGTCGCGCAAGCAGATACACCCTTAGCTCCTTGCTCCAGTAGCGCTTCTACGCCGTGAATGAGTGTTCCCGCTGTATCAACCAAATCGTCCACCATCAAACAGTGCTTCCCGCGAACATCGCCAATGATGTTCATTACTTCAGCTACGTTCGCTTCGGTACGCCGCTTATCGATAATCGCCAGCGGCACGTTCATGCGTTTTGCGAACGCCCGGGCACGCTCGACACCACCGGCATCCGGCGAAACAATAATCAACTCGCGGCGGTTGTGACGGTCCTGAAAATACTCGATCATGACCGGCAGCGCAAACAGGTGATCGACAGGAATATCGAAAAAACCCTGGATCTGAGCGGCGTGCAGATCGAGCGCCAAAACCCGGCTCGCTCCCGCCCTTTCCAGCAGGCTGGCAACCAGTTTCGCGGATATCGGCATTCGCGGCTGATCCTTACGGTCCTGCCGCGCGTACCCATAATAGGGTAGCACTGCCGTGATGCGCTCGGCGCTGGCGCGCTTGAACGCGTCGATCATCAGCAGCAACTCCATCAAATTGCGGTCAACCGGGGTGCAGGTCGGCTGCACTACGAACACGTCAGCGCCGCGGACGTTTTCCTGGATTTGCAGATGCGTTTCGCCGTCCGAAAACCGCTTGATCATGGCGGCTCCGAGCGGGCAGCCGAGCGCATCGCAAATCTCGCTAGTCAGCGCCGGATTCGCGGTCCCGCTAAAAACTTTGAAATCAGTAAATAATGATCGAGCCGGTTTGGCAGCGGACATCGTCGAACTATTCTCCGCGTTATCAGGCAAAGCAACTTGCTCCGGCAGCGCTGCCCAGGGATCGCCGCCAAATGCTTTTATACCGCCGCCGAGAAATGAAGCGAACCGGGTGAGCCATCCCGGGTGGAAAATTTGAAGCGGCTGATCTCGCTTGGCCGGCGGAGCCGAATATCCCAAACAAAGCCGAACCGCTTCCCGTCATGAGCACGGGTTCCGCCCCTAAACTGCGCAGTTTTCGGGCTTGCAGCGCAAGCTCTTCATGCATTCGAAACACGGGCTCTTCGAAATCGTTCTTGAGCGGAATTTGATCCAGACTGGATTCGGCCAGTTTCCAGGCGTTCGCCTGAAACTCTCTCAGAATATGTGACTCGCCGGGCGAAGTCAACGCGGTGCGACCCAGGGCTTCATATGCCTGAGGGGTGGAGACGTGAATGCCGGAGGAAACCACGAGGGCCGGGTACGAAGGAATGTCCGGGAGCGGGTACAGTTCCGTGCCGCGCCCAAAGCCGAGGGCGGTACCCCCGTGCAGAAAGAACGGGATATCGCTCCCGAGCGATTCTGCGAAACGAACTAGATCGGCGAAGGGGATCGGGCGGCCGAGAAGTGCTGGAAGGGCGATGAACACCGCGGCAGCGTCGGAGGAGCCGCCGCCGAGACCAGCGCCGATGGGGATTTGCTTGTCTATTACGAAACGAACCCAAACCTTTGGGCTGCCGAGGTGGTCGAGGACCAATTTTGCGGAACGAACTACCAGATTGTCCTCGATGTCGATCGAACTACTTAGGTCAATTCTGAGGGATTCGGCGGGTTTGACCTGGATTTGGAGGGTGTCTTTGAGGCTGATGGTTTGAAAAATTGTGCGTAGCTCGTGGTAGCCATCGGGCCGTTTGTGCAGAACACGGAGATCGAGGTTCAGCTTGGCGAAGCAGGGGAGGGTAACCTGCACGGCTAATACTGGAGCAGCGAAAAGACATCGTAGCTCGCGAGCTTATCGCGGCCGTGGAGAAAACTGAGCTCGATGACGAAGCCCAGTCCGGCGACTGTACCGCCGAGCAATTCGACAAGCCGGGCGACGGCTGAAGCAGTACCGCCGGTTGCGAGCACGTCATCAATGATGAGCACCTTCTGGCCGGGCTCGACTGCATCGGAGTGGATTTCGAGCTGGTCGGTTCCGTATTCGAGCTGGTAGTCGACGCTTTTAACCTCCCACGGAAGCTTTTTAGGCTTGCGGACGGGAACGAAGCCGGCGTTGAGCGCGTGAGCCATGGCGGGCGCGAAAAAATATCCGCGAGCTTCAATCCCGACGACGACGTCAACGGAAGCATTGCGATAGTGCTCCTGGAGGGCATCGACGGTGCGGCGAAAACCTTGTTTGTCTTTGAGGAGAGTGGTGATGTCGTAGAAGGTGATGCCGGGCTTCGGGAAATCAGGGATTTCGCGAATGAGCTGCTTCAGGTGATTCACGGTGGGATTTTAGCAGGGGTTGGGAATGGTAAACCAAGAGCGCACACTCGTAGTTGGGCATTGCTTATTTCGCCCAAGAGAAGTTGTAGAGTTCTTTTCGAGCCCGAGCAACCTATCGGAATTGGTTTGCCTTCGCAGGCTGTTGCATGGCCATGTAGATCTCGTAGAGTTGTTTTCTGGCAGTTATTTGCTCTATCGATTGCGGAGCGGTTTTTTCGCGGAGCGTTGAGTAGGCGGCAAGGGCCTCCTTCTCCGCGTTGGAGTAACGCTTCTGTCCCGCAAGCGCCGCAGCCAAGCGTATCAGAGTGAGACCGGTATATCGCTCCGCTGGGCCGATGGCTTGTAGGATACCGAGCGCCTTACGCAAAACGATCTCGCCCTTCCGGTACTCTCGTTTAAGGACGTAAATGGCACCCGTACCGGAAAGTTGCATGGCGTAAAACTGATTTCTCTCACCGACTGCATGCCGCATGATCTCTGCTGCTTGCTCATAGAGTTCCCCGGCGTGATCAAACTGCTTACGAACTCGGGCCATGTCGCCCATCAGACTCAGCACAGCAGCAAACCGAAAGCTCTGCTCGCCGTCGGAGGCTCTGATTGCCGCAAGCGCCCGATCGAATGCTGCGCCAGCTTCTTCGTATCGCTTTTGCTCGAGTAGCGCGGTTGCGAGTCCAAGAAAGTTTTCTCCTGTTTTTTGATGCGCATCACCGTACCAGGCTCGATCGATCTCTAGTGCTTGCCGATATAGCCCCTCCGCTGCCGAATACTGGCCGCGATCCATCTGCATATCACCGAGATTGTTGAGATCCGCGGCAACTTTCGGGTGATGTGCTCCAAACAGCTCTCGATCCAGCGCCAATGCGCGGCGACGCATCTTCTCAGAAATCGAAATATCACCTCGCAAGTAGTGAGTGTCAGCGAGATCCGACAAGACTTCCGACAATTCCACGCTCACGGGGCCGCTGCTTAAAATTCTCTCTGCACCTTCGAGTAGTGGCAGCGCACCCTTGATGTCCCCTCGGGCCTCGAGCACGGAGCCAAGCGCCGCATTTGCCGCTGCCACCTCGCGGCTATCGCTTGTAAAGTTTCTTTTTGCCCGCTCGATAACGTCGCGTACCATCCGTTCTGCTTCATCGAGCTTGGATTGCTCCTTTCCAAGACGTGCCAGTGCCAGTTGGCTCTTAATTGTTTCCGGATTGTCTGGGCCAAAAGCCCTTGTCTGTTCGTTGAGGGCGGAGCGTAACAGCGGCTCGGCGCGTCCCGGTCTTCCGAGTTTCTGATAGAGACTGCCGAACGTATACTGGAGCTGCGCGTGCAGGGCGGGGTCTCCCGTCAAGCCCTCGGCTTGCTTTACACCACGATCCAGCAGATCCACAACACGTAACCCTCTAGCCGGTCCTGCCACATCGTCGTCACCCTCGAACAGATTCAACATGAGTTGGTGGACCCGCTGCGTGCGCGCCTCGGACGCCTGAACCCGGCTCCTTGCTGCGACCAAACGCACCGTGAAGACTGAAGTCAAAACGACAATCAGGGCAACCACGGCTGCTGCCGCGATGAGCTGGCGGCGGTTACGCTTGCCGAATTTACTTAGGCGATAACGGAAACTGTCGGTCTGAGCCTCTAAAGGCTCATGCGCCAGAAAATGGTCCAGGTCTCGGATCAAGGCGTCGGCTGTGCCGTAACGGCGCGTACGATCCCTGTGCAGAGCCGTTCCACAGAGGACATCGAGATCCCTCCAATCGGCTTGCGAAATCTGGATCGCGGTTTGCTCGTTTTCCCGAGCGGCCTGGGAGGCTGGCAGAACCTCCTCCTCCGTGTATCGCGATAGTTCGCTGGCACTCGCATTTGAAAGATCGGAGGGTGTTCTGCCAGTGAGCAGTTCGTACAGAATGACTCCGAGTCCGTGAATGTCCGTTTGGACATCGAGCATTTCGCCACGGATTTGCTCGGGCGAGGCGTAATTTAGTGAAAACAGGCGAAACCCGGTTTTTGTTTTCTGGGTCTCGCGCCCGTCGGTGTCGAGACTTCTCGCAATTCCGAAATCGAGAAGCCTGACCTCGCCTCCCTCGTTAACCAGAATGTTTGAGGGTTTCAAATCGAGATGGACAGTAAGACCGCGATGCGCATAGCGAATCGCCTCGCAAGCTGCGCGAAACAGCCTGAGTCTTTCCGCCAATCCGAGGCGATGGGCTTCGCAATAAACAGTAATGGGCTCACCTTTCACGTACTCCATCGCGAACCAAGGAGTGCCATTCTCAACACCGGCATCGTAAAGCCGGGCGATATGAGGATGAGTCAGGCTCGCAAGCATTCGTTGTTCCCTGGCGAAACGGTCACGGCGCTCAGGAGAACTCCAGGCATCCTGCAGGAACTTGATTGCTACTTTGTCGCCCAGATCTTGGCGCTCGGCCAAGTAGACCCACCCCATGCCGCCCTGTCCGAGGAAATCGATGATGGTATACCGGCCGAACTGACTGGAAACGGTGGGAATGCCATTCTGACAGAGTAGCTGGCCGGCCAGGTTCGTCATATTTTGACGCAATGCCCGATGGCTTCCTGCGGCATCGGCTTCGAGTAAAAGCAGCACGTCCTCAATAAGGGTCTGATCTCCTCCGCAAGCAGCTTCCAGCAAGGACCGTCGCTCGGTGGCTGGTTGGTCAATCGTCAGTTCGAATAGCTCTTCAATTTTCACGGCGCGCGCTGGAGTCATTCGATTTTTCCTCCGGTCAAGGCGACTGTTAGAAACGCTCGAGCAAGGCGAAGACTACGCTGCACCTTCTTTTCCGAGATCCCTAGCATTCCGGCAATCTCAACCACCTGCAAACCACCAAAGAACTGATATTCGAAGACACGCGCTTGAAACTCGCTGTGTCGGCTGAGCTCATCTAGAGCGAAGTCGACGCTGAGTATCTCGTTCGGGTCGAAAGCGGCTGATTGCGCGGCAGACTCGTCGAATGGCACCCGCTGAACCGGCGCCTTGCCGCCGCCCCGCCGCTCGGCGTTTTTGCGCCTCGCAGCTTCCACTAGGATGTATCGCATAGCCCGAATAACGGTGTGCTTGAGATGCTCAGGTGAAGCGGGCTGAAAACGCTTCGACTCAGCGAGCCGAACGTAAACCTCATTCACAATCGCGGTCGGATTCCAGGTGAGCCCGCCCTGCGCGCCGAATCTACTGCGCGCTATACGGCGGAGTTCTTCATATGCCGCTGAGAAGAATTCATCGTTGCTGAGAGCTACGGTTGATTTCGACATTCGCAGTACATCTATGCATTACATTCCCGCTCACTGTCCGTTCCGATGCCCTTTCTGCGAATTACCTACTGAGGCGCAGCGAATCGCTTTAAGGACGACCGCAATTCTTGTCAAGGGATTGCAGAGAATGACAGTCCTGTTCGAGCATTATCTCTCAAATCTGGTTGTTCCTGACCGGGAGAATCGACAGGCTGAGTCCTTTGCGAACCTACGGAGTGCCGTTGTTGTGACCAGGTAAAAGGAGACGAAATGGCGACCATGACACATCGAAATATGATCCGATCAACAAGTCTGCAGTGGATCGTT
>JAFAYL010000003.1 GCA_019240405.1 Acidobacteriaceae bacterium | reverse complement strand
GGTTACGGTCTGATCGAGCGTAATGGTCATGTTGATGGCTTGATTGATCGAAGCGTGCAGTTGTGGGAGAGCAGCCTTGATGCCATCCACTGTGTCGATGATGTTTGCTCCGGGTTGGCGAAAGATGATGAGCAATGCGGCGCGTTTTCCGTTCGCGAGGCCAAGCGAACGGACCGTTTGCACAGAATCAGTCACCGTGGCGACGTCCGCGAGCCTTACCGGCGCTCCGTTGTACTTGACCAGAAGCGGGCGGTAATCGACAGCGTGCATCAATTGATCGTTGGCCTCAATCATCCAGGTCCTGTTCTTGTCGGAGAAGCTGCCCTTGGCTTGATTGGCGGTTTGGCCCGAAATGGCGGTTCGGATGTTGTCGAGACTGAGTCCGAAATGTTGGATCTGAGTAGGATTCACATCAACGCGAACCGCGGGCGCTGAGCTACCTCCGACGACGACTTGCCCGACGCCGCGAATTTGCGAGATGCGCTGCATCAGGATGGTCGAAGCTGCATCGTAGACGGTGGGCGGAGGCAGCGTATCGGAGGTCAAAGCGATGATCATGATCGGCGAGTCGGCCGGGTTCACCTTCCGGTAAGTTGGGTTACCAGGAAGATCGGCGGGAAGATAGCCGCGAGCGGCGTTGATAGCGGCTTCGACGTCACGCGCCGCTGCATCGATGTTACGGTTCAGATCGAATTGAAGAGTGATGCTGGTTTGTCCGAGCGAGCTCGATGAGGTCATTTCGGTTACCGCCGCGATTCGGCCGAACTGCCTTTCGAGAGGGGTCGCCACGGCAGAGGCCATAATTTCGGGGCTGGCGCCGGGCAGCGATGCAGAAACAGAAACGGTGGGGAAATCAACTTGCGGTAGCGGGGAAACTGGAAGAAGACGAAACGCGACCGCGCCCGCAAGTCCGACAGCGACCGTGAGCAAAGCCGTTGCGACCGGCCTTCGAATAAAGGGCGAGGATAGGCTCATGATCTAATCCCCGGCTGCGGGCGCCGGTTCCATTCCGGTTCCGGGTTCCTGTGTAAATCTGCGATGGCGCCAATCCGCGAACTTCGATGCGATCTCGTCGAAGAACAGGTAGATCACCGGCGTCGTGTAGAGCGTGAGGAGTTGGCTGAGCAACAAGCCGCCGATAATCGTGATGCCGAGCGGGCGCCGGAGCTCCGATCCCACGCCGTGTCCGAACGCGAGCGGCACTGCTCCCAATAGGGCGGCCATGGTGGTCATCATGATGGGACGGAAGCGCAGCAATGAGGCCTGGAAGATGGAATCGTAAGGACTCTTGCCTTCCTGGCGCTCGGCTTCGAGCGCGAAATCGATCATCATGATGGCGTTCTTCTTCACAATGCCGATGAGCAGCACGATACCGATGATGGCGACGACCGTTAATTCTGAGCGGCAAATCATCAGCGCGAGAAGTGCGCCGACGCCCGCCGACGGAAGCGTGGACAAAATTGTGATCGGGTGAATGTAGCTCTCGTATAGAACACCGAGCACGATGTAGACGGTGACAAGGGCTGCCAGGATCAGCAGAGGTTCATTAGTAAGCGAGGCGATGAAGGCTTCTGCCGTGCCCTGGAAAGAGGTCTGCATGGCCGCTGGAGCAGGCATTTCCTGCTCGACTTTTCGAATTGCGTTGACTGCTTCGCCGAGAGCGGCCCGGGGCGCCAGATTGAACGAGACGGTGGTCGCCGGGAACTGGCCGATGTGGCTGATCAGAATCGGCAAGGAGGAATTCGTCGAGCGAGTGAACGTGCTCAAGGGAACAGCGCCCCCGGCCAACGACTTGATGTAGATATCTTGCAAATGGGATGGATTGGTCTGGAATTCGGGCAGAACTTCGAGGATGACGTGATACTGATTCAACTGAGTAAAAAGAGTTGAGACC
The DNA here is from genome assembly GCA_019240405.1 of Acidobacteriaceae bacterium. Classification (GTDB taxonomy): domain Bacteria; phylum Acidobacteriota; class Terriglobia; order Bryobacterales; family Bryobacteraceae; genus Bog-105. The sequence continues at coordinate 13,527 of JAFAYL010000003.1, read as the reverse complement.
TGCCTTTGTCCGAAGGAATCGTAGAGGGCCGCATCAATGTTTTGCGCGGTGATCCCGACGCGCATCGCTGTCTGCCGGTCAATTGAAACCGAGGCCGCCAAGCCGCGCGTTTGGAGATCGCTGGCCACGTCCGCGAGATCCGGCAGTTGTTTGAGCCGGTTCACGAATTGCGCGGTGTATTGGCTCAGCTCATTAGAATCTGGATCTTCCAGGCTGTATTGATACTCGGTCCTGCTTACGATGTCCTCGACCGTCAAATCCTGGACCGGCTGCATATAAAGCGTGATTCCGTCTACTTTGGCAAGCTCCGGCTGCAAGCGGCGGATGACGTCGGAAGCGCTCATGTTTCGCTGGGCCAAAGGTTTTAGGTTGATCTGAATGCGGCCCGCGTTTAGAGTTGTGTTCGTGCCATCTACGCCTATAAATGACGAAATGCTTTCGACTGCAGGGTCCTTCAGAATTACCGCAGCAAGACGCTGTTGTTGCGTGGACATTTTGTCGAAGGAAACGCTCTGATCGGATTCGGAAACAGCTTGAATTTCTCCTGTGTCCTGAACCGGGAAAAATCCTTTCGGAATGACCATGTAGAGAAGAACGGTAAGCGCCAACGTCGCTGCCGCGATCGCGAGAGTGAGATTGCGATGTTGGAGCACCCACTCGAGTGTTCTGCCGTAAAAGGCAATCGTTTTCTCGAATACTTTTTCGGAGGCTTTGTAGAAACGGCCTTGCTCGGATTCTTTCTTGTGGCGTAGCAGCTTCGCGCAAAGCATTGGAGTCAACGTCAGAGACACGACAGCGGAGATGAGGATCGTCACTGCGAGGGTTACGGCAAACTCGCGGAATAATCGGCCGGTGATGTCGCCCATAAATAAGAGCGGAATCAAGACGGCTATCAGGGAGACGGTCAGCGAGATGATGGTGAAGCCAATTTGCTCGGCACCTTTGAGCGCGGCTTCGAGGGGCGCCTCGCCTTCCTCGACGTAGCGCGTGATGTTCTCGATCATGACGATCGCGTCGTCGACGACGAAGCCGGTCGAAATGGTTAAAGCCATGAGCGTCAGGTTATTCAGGCTATAGCCGAGCAAATACATGGCGCCGAAAGTTCCCACTAGCGATAGCGGGACAGCGACGCTCGGAATAAAGGTGGCCGCGAGATTTCGCAAAAAAACGAAGATCACCATCACGACCAGGGCAATACACAACATCAGCTCGAATTCCACATCCGAGACGGATGCGCGAACAGTTAACGTTCGGTCCGTAAGGATTGCTATTGCGATGGAAGAAGGGATCGTGACTCTCAGCTTCGGAAGCAGAGCTTTGATTCGGTCGACAACCTGGATGATATTTGCGCCAGGCTGGCGCTGGATGTTGACGATTACGGCAGGCGTCTGGTTCATCCACGCGGCTTGACGGACATTCTCGATTCCATCGACCACTTTGGCGACATCCTTCAACATCACGGGCGCGCCGTTTCTATAGGCAACGATCACCTGGTTGTAATCCTGCGCGGTTAACAACTGGTCGTTATCATTGATCTGATAACCCTGGTTAGGACCGTCGAAACTGCCTTTTGCCGAATCAAGACTGGCGGCGGTCAAAGCGGTGTGCAGGTCTTCGAGATTCAAACCATAAGAAGCGAGTTGAGTCGGATTAGCTTGAATGCGGACGGCCGGTTTTTGGCCACCACTGATGGTGACTGCTCCGACGCCGGACAATTGTGAAATTTTCGCGGCGAGCCGCGTGTCCGCATAATCTTCCACCTGCTGCAAAGGCATCTTCTTCGAGGACAGAGCCAGCGTTAAGATAGGCGCGTCTGCCGGATTGGTCTTGCTGTAGATAGGCGGAAGCGGCAGATCGGCTGGAAGGTAAGTTTGAGCGGCGTTGATGGCTGCCTGAACCTCTTGCTCCGCAACGTCGATGTTGAGGCTCAAAACAAACTGAAGCGTGATCACCGAAGCGCCTTGAGAGCTCGTGGAGAGCATTTGGTTCAAGCCCGGCACTTCGCCGAGTTGACGTTCGAGCGGAGCGGTGATTGCGGAGGCAGTCACATCCGGGCTGGCGCCCGGATAAAAAGTGACAACCTGCATAGTCGGGTAATCGACTTCCGGCAAGGCCGATACCGGGAGTTGCTTATAGGCAACGATACCTACGAGCAGAATCGCGGCCATCAACAGAGACGTTGCAATCGGCCGCAGAATGAATGGGCGCGAAGGGTTCATTTGCTCCGGCCAGGATTGGGCGCTGCGCTTTGCTGCTGCGCTCCCTGCGCTTGCGAAGCAGTTTCTTTTCGCTGAGAATTGGGAGGCGCAGGAGCCGGGGCCGTCGGTTTGCGAATCGTTACCTTCGTGCCATCCTGCAGTTTGTCGAAACCATCAGTCACCAGCGTTTCGCCCGGATTCACACCCGTCACGGCTGCTGTATTGCCGTCTGTGGTCGCGATATTTATGTTTCGGGATTGTACGGTCCTATCGGGATTCACGACGTACACAAACGCGATGTCGTTGTTCCGCTGGATTGCGGCTGTGGGAATGAGGTTTACGTTGTTGAGAGTCTTGACCAGGAGTCTTGCGTTTACGAATTCGTTTGGAAAGAGCTCATAGTTGCGATTCGGGAAAGTGGCTCGCACCTTTACCGTTCCGGTTGTGGTGTCGATTTGGTTATCGATGGTCAGAAGTGTTCCCTGAGCCAGTTCCGTCTGGTTGTCATGATCGAGCGCGTCCACACGCAGCTTGTGTCCCGCGCGCATTTGTGGAGCGACTTCCGAGATGTAATCTTCGGCCATCGTGAAAATAACCGTGATGGGCTGCAATTGCGTGATGGTGAGCAGCGGCTGTGTACCGTTCGCCTGCACGATATTTCCGGGGTCCACCTGACGCAGTCCCACGCGGCCGTTAATCGGCGCAGTGATCCGCGAATATTCGAGGTTCACCTTTGCCGCGTCGAGATTGCCTTCATCGAGCTTTACCGTTCCCTGATCCTGGTTCACGCTTGCTTTTTGAGTTGCCAACTGTTGCTCGGGAATGGCGTGTTCTTCGTATGCGCTTTTATAACGGGCGAGATCGATTAGCGCGTTGTTTAATAGCGCCTGATCACGCTCGAGCTGCCCTTCCGCTTGGGTGTAGGTCGCCTGATAGGGCCGCGGATCGATAACGGCAAGCAAGTCTCCTTTGTGAACCATTTGGCCTTCGCGATAATGCACTTCCATCAATTCGCCTGCGATTCGGCTGGTAATGGTGGCTGTGTACACAGGCGTTACGGTGCCCAAAGCGTTCACGTAGACTCCGATGTCTCCCTGCTTGACGGGCGTTACCGCAACCGGTATGGCGCCGCCGCCCGCTCCTCTGCCGCCTTTTCCGCCCTTGGTTTGCGGCGCTGACGATCGTTGCGACAATAGATAACCGGCGCCTAGGAGCATGAATAAGAGAGCTGCCCATACTGCCCAGCGCCGCCGCCGCCGTGGGACTCTATTGCCGGATAGGTGTCGTTGTTCCGGATGATCGGGAGGAGACATACTTCGACTATGAGCGCGGCGCAACAATTCAGCGACTGCCGAACGGGCTACGTTCTTCTATGCCGTTCGGCATAGTAAACATTGCGTGGGAGAATAGCTGAAATAAGCATTGATAAAGGAGATGCAGTAAGGAATGCCTTCAGCTGTAAACGCTTTGCCGGGAGTTCCGGATGTAGAATCACCGCTCTTTGAATTGATATTCAGGTCAAAGAACGTGCCCGCCGAGACTATGGAAGTCGCCCGCAAGCTCCGGAAAGACGGCTTCGCCGTGATCGATTTCCCGGACCCTGATTTCAACCGTCTGGCTTCGACCATTATTAAGACACTCGATAGCAAATACGATTGGCGAGGTTGGCGTGAGGGGAAAACGCCAAACCTGAGAATCCAGGATGCCTGGAAGACGGTTCCCGAAGTGAAGCAAATCGCCTGCAACCCGACGATTTTGAGAATGCTCTCCGATTTGTATGGCAGGCGCGCGTTTCCGTTCCAGACGCTCAATTTTCCGGTCGGCACGCAGCAGCATTTCCACACCGACAGCGTTCATTTCAGTTGTTGTCCGGAACGTTTCATGTGCGGAGTTTGGGTGGCGCTGGAAGATATCGATTCCGACAACGGTCCGCTGGTGTATTACCCGGGTTCTCAGGCCTTACCTGTTTTTACGAACGAGCATATCGGCATCAACCCAGACACGCAGGGGCCGAATCCATTCAGCCACTACCCTGCGTATGAGCGCGCGTGGGAGAAAATTGTCGAGGCTTTGGAATTGAAGCCTCTGTATTTCCATGCCAAGAAAGGCCAAGCGCTGATCTGGGCAGCAAATTTATTACACGGCGGGGCAGCGCAAAAAGACATCAATCGCACTCGCTACAGCCAAGTGACGCATTACTATTTCGAAGGCTGTTGCTACTACACTCCCCTAGGTTCAGCGCCTTTTCTGGGACCGATTTTGTTTCGGGAGGTCGTGGATGTCCATACAGGCAAAACCGTCCCAAGCATTTTCAACGGAACAGAGGTGCCGAAAGATCAAGTCGCTCGGACGGCGCCCGGGAAATTTTCTATACGGCCCACTAAAACGCCTCCGGGCTTTGATGCGGCGGCTTACCTGAAGGCAAATCCCGACGTGGCGGCGGCAAAAAGCGACCCAGCGCGGCACTGGATCGAATTCGGATATTACGAAGGGCGGCCGCTGCGGTAAGGTTAGCTGTGCGCTGCGTGCATTGAGAGCAAGCCGTACGCTTATTGCGGCTTTACGCGAAGCACTTCCTTTGCATCGACGCGATCAAATTGCATCGGAAAGCTTTTTCCGGCGTAATAGGCGGGCCACTGATCCTTATAATGTCTGGATGCCACAAATCCTGACTCGCCCGCGGGTAGATTCTGCACCGAGTTGTCTAGATTCCCCAAATCCACCACCATTCGCTCGGAAGGCCCGAGCGTTCCGGTAGTCTGCTTCACGGTTGTTCCAGAGCCGCTCATCTCGGCTGGTCCTATATCGAAAAACCGGTCGACCAGCGGCAGTTGTTTGCCTACGGGGTGGGCAAACTTCCACTGCAGAAGGCGCCCCCATTTCCATCTCGAAACTGGCGTGCCTTGCTGTCTGCGACCGTCGTTCAGAGCGGAACGGAAGTTGTCAATCAGCCAGGTATCCCAATCGTCTTTTGCGACCCATCCTGGTGGCCGCTGCCGCAGTAAGTTTTCGATGACCTGAGGGCGCGGCAAAATTTCCGGAATCCCTGGACCCGCGAAGCCCACAATCCGATACCCCGGACGTCCCCCAGTTTTTTCAGGCGAGTTTTGGGGTTGGGCTTTCAATTTCTCTTGAACGGCTTTGTTGATGGCGGGCTGCAGTAAAGAGACGACAAGCGTGGTACCGAGCGTATTGTTGAGAAGCTGCGTCATCATCGGCGCAGCTTCATCCTTATCCATCTGACCGTTCCAACGCCGCAAAATGTCGACGGCATCGCGCACCATTTGATCGTTTTGGCGAATTCCGCCGCACGCTGCAATTACTTGTTGCGCGAGGAAATGATCATAAGCCGAGTACACGTCTTTCTGCACTGCGAGCATATCGTCCACGGTCAGCTTGTTCTTGGCTTGGAGCAACGCTCGAATCTGCCTCACCCGATAGGGGTCGGCAAAATCTCCGCTGATACGGTACGGAAAATCTGGAGCGAACGAATCCTGATTTGCGGTCGCGACAATTCCGGAAGGAGGGTTGTAAATGCTAGGCATCTGCTCGAACGGTATGTAGCCGTCCCACTCGAATGTCCCGGACGACCCGTCCAAGGGAACGTCGCCATCGAAATCACGTCGAATCGGCACCTTTCCGGCGGCTTGAAATCCAATATTGCCTGCCTTGTCCGCATAGATGAAGTTCTGCGGAGGTCCCCAGAAGGTGCTGATCGCGGCCCGGAATTGCTGCCAGTTCTGCGCACGATTGACATCGAAGAAGGGGAAGCCGAATCCGTCCGCCGCACTCCAGCGCATGCTGTAAGCTTTGCCGTTCGCCTGGATTATTACGGGCCCATGGCGGGTAACCCACGTATCTACCTGGACCGGCTTGCCGCCTCGAACTCCGAGAAACTGGCGATCCAGTTGCGCTTGCTCCCACTTCCCTTGGAACACATAGCGGCCGGTTCGCTCATCGAGTTGCTCGACATACAAATCCAAAGTGTCTGCCTCCAGATTCGTCACACCCCAGGCGATTTGCTGGTTGTGGCCGGTGATCACGCAGGGCAAACCGGGCAGCGCCGCACCCGAGACGTTGAGTCCGGGCGCCTGCAGGTGCACTAAATGCCAAGTCCCTGGAATAGCGTATGCGAGATGGGGATCGTTTGCTGCCATCGTTTTTCCGTCGGCAGTGTGCGTCCCGGAAACGGCCCAAGCGTTTGATCCGGGACTAACGTATTGACCCTGCGTGGCCGGAAACAGGGTTCTGACCTTCGCGGGATCTGCTCCCTGTCCGAGCACCCGGCCCTTATCGAAGGTAAACTTCGATTCATCGGTCATGTCACGGAACATCACCAGACCCACGAGCATCGAATCGCTCAACGTCCACGGTTGAGGATCATAGGCATGACCTGGTAAAGAGAACTCGAGCGAGAAGTCTCCTCGGTGCGTGTCAATGAAATAATTTACGCCGCGCGCGTACTCGACTAGAACTGCGCGAGATTCCGGCGTCAAACGGGCGACATCGGTTTCCGCGATGGCGCGCATTCGCATCCTCCGCGAATGCTCATCGGCGCTCACAGCCGCTGCACCGAACACTTCGGCGAGATTACCCGCCCCAAAGCGGCGCAGCCCATCCATCTGCCACAATCGATCTTGGGCCGTGACATAACCCTGCAGGAAGATTGCGTCCTGCCACGAAGATGCCTCGATATGCGGAACTCCGCGGGCATCCCGCTGGATGGTTGCGTTGCCCGCGATGGGCGCGATGAGTTCACCTGACGTCTTAGGTAACGGACGCACCGCGTACCAATACACCGCGATCGCGATGAGCACAATCAGAACCGCTATGCTCACATTGACAATACGCACTATGCGGGATATCAAGCACCGATTTTACTCCGCTATTCGGGCACGGTGTTCCACTGTCGACCGGCCTTTCTAATGCGGTATGGGTCTGCGCTTCATCATTCTGTTGTTCATTCTCGGTACCAACGGCTTCTTTGCCGCGGCCGAAGTGTCATTGGTATCGGTTCGCCAATCGCGTCTGCGCGAACTCGCCGGGCGAGGTCAGGCTGGAGCGCAAACCGCACTCAGTTTGCTGGCGAATCCGGGAAGACTGCTCTCGGTGACGCAGGTAGGAGTGACACTCGCGAGTCTCGGCCTGGGGTGGGCTGGAGAAGGCACGCTCTATCGTCTGCTTCGAAGCGCGCTGGATTCTTTGTATGTCCCTGCTTCAGCTGTATTGCTGCATGGCGCGGCTTTTGCCATAGCGTTCTTAATCATCAGCTATGCGCACGTGATCATCGGCGAAGTCGTACCAAAGAATCTCGCGATTGAGAAGGCAGACCGTATCGCTGTGCTCGCCGCGCCCGTGCTTCTGGTGTTTTATCGCCTGTCGCAGCCGTTCGTCGTGGTGATTGAGCGGTCCTCAGCCCTGATACTCCGCAGTCTGCGGCTCAGTAGCGGACATGTGCGCGGCGGCCACACGCCGGAAGAACTGAAGTACATTATTCAGTCGAGTCGCTATGAAGGACATCTCGAACAATTCGAGCAGGATGCCATACAGCGGATCATCGAGCTTTCCGGCTATGCCGCCCGCGAGATCATGACTCCCCGGCACAGTATCGTTTCCTTACCCGTAGATGCAACGCTCGATCATGTGCTCAGCGTGATGACGGAGCACAATTTTACTCGGGTTCCTGTTTACGAGGATCGCCCTGAACAGATCATCGGCATCGTGCATTACAAGGACCTCATGCGCGTTTGGGACGAACGCCGGTTTGCGCACGATGCGCACCGCGCCACGCGCCCTTTCCGCCTCCGACGTTTTTTGCGCAAACCCTTGGTGGTGCCTGAGACCAAACCCCTGAATCAGTTGATTGATGAGTTTCGCATCAGTCATACCCACATGGCGCTCGTGGTCGACGAGTTTGGAACCGTTGCCGGTTTGGTTACGCTGGAGGACGTGCTCGAACAAGTATTCGGGGATATTGGAGACGAGCACGATGCGGTCCGCCCCACTCCGTCGCATCAGGAAAAGGTGCTGCAGCTCGAAGGCGCGACTACCATTCGCGATCTGGAGACTCGGTACCAGGTCGCATTGCCTGGCGAAGCAGGTTTCGAGACTCTGGCCGGGTTCTTACTCTTTCGTTTCGGCTACATCCCCAAAGTGAACGATTCGATCGAATATGGCGGACGCCGCTTCACGGTCACGAAAATGGATCGTAATCGCATCGACACTGTGGTTATCGAGAAGCTTGATTCGAAAGTGCAAGCCAGCGCCGCGAATGATGGATGATGGCGAGGTCGCTGTGGGGCGGCGATCCGGATCGCGATTTGTTCAGCGAATGTCAAGGGAGGACAGTAGTGCTCTCAAGCGAAGTGCGTTAGCCGCCGCGTAACCAGCTTGATCGTTGTCAAAATAGACATACACGGCCTTCAATTCACGCTGCCATTTCTGTATCTGATTCGCCCAATCGGATAAGGCGTCATCGCTATAGCTGCCTTGATATTTGCCGCCCGGGCCATGCAAACGGATATAAGTGAAGTTCGCGGTCACTTGAATCGGGGAGAGCAGCCCGGCCAGATGAAATATGCAATAGGCGATGTTATATCGCGCGAGAAGATCATAGGTCTGACTGACATTCCAGGTGGCGTTCCGGAATTCGAAGGCATATCGATGGTGGGGCGGCAGCAACGCTAGAAAATTCGTCAAGCGCTCAATGTCCAGTTCCCAATTCGGGGGCAATTGGAACAAGATGGGGCCTAACTTATGCTGCAAGACTTCGATGGCATCCAAAAACCTACCGAGTCCTTGCTCGGCATCATTTAGCTTTTTCATATGGGTGAGAAAGCGGCTGCCCTTAGCGGCGAAACAAAAACCATCCGGCGTCGAGTCTCGCCAGTTTTCGAGGCTGCTCTTTTTTGGAAGATGATAAAAACTGTTGTTCAGTTCAACCGTGTCAAATCGCTCGCAATAATGGGCGAGCATTTTGGAGGCAGGCGTGCGCTCCGGATAAAACGTCCCGATCCAGTGCTTGTAATGCCAGCCTGAGGTTCCAATCCACAGCGCGCCGGGCAGATCGTTTCGCATCGCTCACAATTTACAAGATGCGCAATAGTTCAACTCGCGATAGCATACAGCGATGACCTTCCGCTTTCTCTGTTGGGCCGCATTGTCCCTCACAGCCAGTTTGCTACACGCCGCCGATGCCGGAATTGCCATACGCCAAGTGCTCACAACGCAGGTCGAGGCGTGGAACCGGGGCGATGTGGATACGTTTGTGACCACGTATGCCGAGGATTGCACCTTCGTTGGAAAGCAAATGCTGCATGGCCGGGCAAACGTCTTGACACGGTACAAGAAAGCTTATCCAACGCCCGAATCGATGGGGAAACTGACTTTTGAGAATCTCGATGTGCGCCAGTTGGACGAACACATTGCAATCGCCACCGGTGAGTGGCATCTCGAGCGAAGCGCCAATTCCGGCGGGCCTGTTGGTGGAGTATTCAGTTTGGTATTGCGATCAGAGAACGGATCGTGGTGGATTATTCTTGATCACACCAGCTAGGCTCGTCGGCCCCGTACGAAATGCAGAATCAATGCAATTACCGCAATAATCAGCAGAAGGTGAACCATTCCACCCGCTACGTGATAGGCAGCCCACGCAACCAGCCATCCAATGAGCAGGACAAAAAACAAGATCAGAAATATAAAATCGGCTATGATTCGCACGCTCGCCTCCTTTGGGAAGCATAACAGGTGCGATTCTTCCACCAGTCGAGGAAAATGTAATTAGACGAGGAACATGCGGTAAAGATGTCGATGTTGGTTCCTGAGGAAGACACTCACAAGAGCGTGCTCGAAGCAGGCGGCACGGAAGTAGCCACATCCGCCGGCGGCGCGCGGCGATATCGGAAACCGCTGATTTCGCTGCGCTGGTGCGACGTCAAATCGCTGGTATCGGAGAGCCTGGATGGATGGAGCAATCACAACGCTCCGCGGCTAGGGGCGTCTCTCGCCTTTTATACTCTTTTGTCGCTTGCGCCGCTGCTGCTCGTCGTCATCTCTATTGTTGGTCTGGTATTTGGGCATACGGCCGCTGAACGAGACATTCTTCACGAAGTGGAACGGGTGGTCGGGAAGGCCGGAGCAAATGCCACTCGGGCTTTTTTCGAAGGTTCGCGAAACACCACGCACGGGATTATCGCCACCGTCGCTGGTCTGATCACGCTTATGTTCAGCGCTTCCGGAGTGCTGATTGAGCTGAGAGATGCGCTGAACACGATTTGGGAAGTGAAAACGCCGACTGCGAGCGGATTCGGCATGGTCACAAGCTTTATTAAGCAGCGGCTCTTCTCTTTTGCGATCGTGCTCTCGATTGGTTTTCTGCTGATCGTCTCGCTTGTAATTAGCACCTGGATCTCGGCTCTCGGTACATTTTCAGCTTCTTTCTTCCCGGGTGAGCAAGCAATTCTTCATGTTGTGAACTCTCTCATTTCGTTCATCGTGATTAGCGCGCTGTTTGGCGCAATTTACAAGATCATGCCTGATGTGAGAATCGAATGGCGCGATGTGGTGTTTGGCGGCGCAGCCACTTCACTGCTATTCACGATCGGGAAACTGGTACTGGGTCTCTATCTTGGCAGAGCAAGCTATGCTTCGACCTATGGCGCCGCGGCTTCCATCGTTCTCCTGATCATGTGGGTTTACTATTCCGCTCAAATTTTCTTTTTCGGCGCGGAGTTAACCAAATCTTTTGCGCACCGGTACGGCTCCCAACCAGAGCGCGACCCGCAAGGGATGGTGAGAGGCATCACCGATACAGCTCCGGCGCCCGATGTGCCGCCTAAAATCATTACGCCTTCAGGCAGCAGATAAGATAGCTCGACATACCTTCAAAAGTGATGCATTTCGCGGATAAGCTCGATCAGCCCCAAGTCATCGCCTCGCTGATCGACCATACACTGCTCAAACCTGACGCTACGCAAAGCGACATCGCTCGGCTTTGCAACGAAGCTCGGGAGTTTCGCTTTGCATCGGTCTGTGTCAATCCGCATTGGGTGCGTTTCGCCTTGGAATCGCTTGCCGGATCGGATGTACGCTTATGTACCGTGGTGGGTTTTCCGCTTGGTGCGAACGAAATTTCGACAAAAATCGTCGAAACGAACCGTGCTCTGACCCAAGGAGCAAGCGAGATCGATATGATCCAGAACATTGGAGCATTGCGTTCTGGAGATGTTCAATTGGTTGAAACAGAAATCGCGACACTCGCGCAACTTGCCCATTCGAGCGGCGCGATCCTGAAAGTCATTTTGGAAACTTGTCTTTTAAGTGAGGAAGAAATCATCACGGCGTGTCAATTGGCAGGGCGAGCGAAAGCGGATTTTGTGAAGACATCGACCGGCTTCTCCACGGGCGGAGCGACGGTCGAAAACGTGAAGCTCATGCGAAGAATTGTCGGGAGTTCAATGGGCGTTAAGGCATCCGGCGGAATTCGCACGCTGGACACGATACGCCAGATGGTCGAAGCCGGGGCAAATCGCATCGGCACGAGTTCAGGCGTCAGCATTCTGAACGCGCTAGCGGGAATTCAACCCTCCCACCCACTCACGCCTCTTACTGCCGCGCGAATCCCAGGCGGCGATCCAACGATTTACTAATGGCGGCCCGCAACGCACAAGTTCGTTTCCGCGAGCGTGCCGAGCTCCTGGATTTCCTGCTCGAGGTCAGCACCGTCACAGCCGAGACTCTCGATTTGGATCGCCTGATGACCAACGTCGCGGAAATCGTGAAGGACGTGATTCCCTATGAGCTCTTCGCGATTCTGCTTTTTAACGAGCGTACCCGCGCGCTCCGAATGCGTTATTCCATCGGCCATCGGGATGAAGTCGCGAAGAACTTGTCGATAAAGATTGGCGAGGGTCTGACGGGTTCGGCAGCGGCGACTCGGCAGCCGATTCTCTCTCCTGATGTGCGAAAGGATCTGCGGTATCTGAATGCGCTCGACGCCGTTCGAGCAGAGCTCGCGGCTCCGATGCTGGTTCGTGGCAAGCTCGTCGGCGTCATCGATTTGCAATCCACGCGTCTCAATGCGTTTTCGGAATACGATCGCGCATTGCTTGCTCTCATCGCGAGTCGGGTGGCGATTGCCATCGATAACGCAAGATTGTACCGGCGGGTTGAACAACACAACCGCACGCTGCGAGTTTTGGCGCATATTTCGCAAGAGTTCAGTTCAATTCTGGAGATTGACGAACTGCTCACGAAAATCGCGGTGACCGTTCGCGCGCTGATTAATTTCGATGCGTTTAGCATTTACCTCATTGATGAAGATCGGAAATTGCTCCGCTGCCGGTTCGCCCAGCGCTATGACGAGACCGCGACGGTCGAAAATATTGAACTTGGGAAGGGATTGACTGGCGCTGCCGCCGAATCACGACAGGCGGTTCGGGTGGCGGATGTGACGCAAGATCCGCGATATATTTCGGCGCATCGCGAAATACGATCCGAAGTAGCCATCCCCCTGGTGCTTCGCGACCGAGTGATTGGAGTTATGGATCTGGAAAGCGCGCGCATCGGTTTCTTTAAAGACGATCATGTGCGCACGCTCAGTCTGCTCGCTCCACAGATTGCGACGTCTGTCGAGAACGCGCGGCTCTATGAAGAGCTGGCGCAGCGCGAACAGCGGATGCAGCAGGACCTTCGGGCAGCTTATAAGCTTCAATCCGTGTTGCAGCCGCGAACAATTTCCGACGTCATCGGTCTGACCGTTGGAATAAAATCGAGGCCCGCCCGCGAGATCAGCGGCGACATCTACGATTTCTTTGAGCACAGCGATGTGTACACGCTCATAGCTTTCGGCGATGTTAGTGGAAAAGGCGCCGCAGCGGCCCTCTATGGCGCATTGATCTCAGGCCTGTTACGAACTCTTGCGCCCCGCCGCAGAAGCCCTTCGCAATTGATGAAGCTGCTGAACGAAGCTCTCCTGGAGCGCCGGGTGGACGCGCAATACGCCACTCTGTCGTTAGTTTTGTGGGATTCTCGCGCGCTCACGTTTCGGGTTACCAGCGCCGGAACACTCCCTCCGATGCTCTGCCGGAATGGAGAAATCTTGGAGTCTCATGGCGAAGGAATTCCCATCGGATTACTCGAAGACCAGGAGTACGATCAGATCCAAATTGTCGCTCAACAAAATGATTTACTCCTGCTCTACTCTGACGGTATCGAAGATCAGCTTTCGGAAAACGAGGAATACGGCCGCGAGCGCCTGAAACGCGTGCTGATCTCGAATTGCCCCGAGACTCCGCAAACAATCGTGAGTGCAATTTTCGGGGATATCGAT
>JAFAYL010000008.1 GCA_019240405.1 Acidobacteriaceae bacterium | reverse complement strand
ACAACTCCGTGCCTCCTTGATCAAAAATCTTGACGATCCTGCGCTTGCCGTGCGGCTCAATGCGGCGCGTGGCCTTTGGCAGTGGTATTACTGGACAACCGATAACCGCGAAGCTCGAAACGGCATTCTGGAAGCGCTTGCAACGCGCTTGAACACCGAATCGGATCCAACACTCCGACGGGCCATTCATGAGTGCATCTATGACGTGCTTGACGAGAATACAGGATATCTGGAGGCATGGGTACGAGCCGCCGCCACACAAGAAGATCAGGACCGTATTCACGCCGGCTATGAAGCGGTAGTACGCGACCAGGCTATCGTTTTAGCTAAGGTTCTGAACTCAGCTACCCCGCTTGGGCGCGAAGGAATTCTCGAGTCTCTTTGGGACTTCCACATCCGCCACTACTCTCTGCCGGAGCTGAAGAAGGGCCAAGTTGCCATTGCACTACCCGCAGTGTTTACGAAATATGTGACCGGTGTCGCTGATCTTCATCTGCCGGGCTATATTTATCCGCCGTACCGCGACACGGTTGACTTCCGCTACGACGTGCACAACAGTTTTTATCAAACACGAATCGGCAACGATAGCGACCTGATTCATTTCTTCAAAAGCTCCGGTTCGGAACTGGAAGACGCCTTAATCAATTGCCTAAAGGGCGCAGATAGCAGCATGAAAATCGAAGTGCTCAAAGCCGGAAGCACGCTCAGCGGAGCGGGTGACGCGCATTTCGCGAAAGCCGCCCTAGAACTCACCTTGGATCCGGATAAAGAAGTCCGCGAAACCGTCAGCTACGTTTATGAGAACGGACAGCGCGGCGTGTTGAATATTAATACGCCAGGGAAACCTGATCCGGGCCTAGTTCAAACGATCGTAAAAATTCTCGACCACGGAGACGAGACCGCTCAAAACACCGTTCTTCCGCTCCTTGGCGCTCTTCCCCCTGAGTCGCCTCTTACGGCTGAACCGGAGTTGGTCTCCTCCCTTCGCACGCTGCTCGATCGCCAGCCTCGTGTGACCAACTATGCTCGCGTACTCACTGCCAGCGCGGCCTTCCGAAGTCTGATGAAAGAGCCAAAGCTCCGCAACCAGGTGCTTGCGGCTTTGAACGACTCTGACGCAGATGTCCAGCGCGCGGCGATCCAAATCGCGCTTCAGAGTGTAATCGATCCCCACGAAACGGTTATCAATCTCGATGTGTTTGACAAATTCGGCAGCTCGCAGCGCAACATATTGATCGAAGAGGTGAACGAACCCAAGTTCCTGATCACGCGTCTCGGCGTCTCGGGCGGTGCGCTGTCACAGGATCAGAGGTATTTTCTCGGGAAGAATGCGGCCAACAGTCCCCCCGATCTTTTAGCCGAACCCGTAGTATTCAAAGCCGTAGTGGCGGCGCTGCAGGACCAGGATGCCAATGTTCGGGCGGCTGCGCTCGATCTGCTGCGAAGGTCGAAAGAAATCGAGCAGAACTCCGAATTTCGGGCCGCTCTCGAGCGGATGCAGAAGGATCCCAATCCGCGGCTCAAACTCATCGCCCAAAATGTCCTCTCGGGGAAAAAACTGGGCGAGTCGTTGGCCGATGTAAAACCTGGTTCCGTGCTTGACTTCAACTATTTTGTCGAAAAAGTCGAGCCCATTCTCGCCACTACCGGAGCGGACGGAAAGGCCTGCGTAATGTGTCACGCATCGCACGTGATTTTTCGACTCCATCCGCCAAACGCGGAAGGTCAATTTTCGCCGCAGGATAGCGAGGACAATTATAAATACGCGATGCGCGTTGTGGATATCAACGATCCGTTGCGCAGTCTTATACTGATCAAGCCGACGCGACCCACTGATTCGGCGGGAGACGTATCGGACTACTTGGCTACACATAATGGGGGCCAGCGTTGGCCCGGCAACGAATCAAGCTTGCAGTACAAAACGATCCTTCAATGGATACGCGGCGCCAGATTGCAAGGGCTCAATTAAGACAAACGGCTACAGCAATCGCAGCCGCTGAAGCGATAAGCCTTCCAAGCCTGATAAAGGATCGGTGCTGGGACACTTTTGTAAAGATGGAATCTCAGTCGGCTGATTTCAGTTCGTAACCTTTGATGTGAAAACGGTAGGCAGACCCTGAAAATTCATCTCATCGACGGCACCTACGAGTTGTTCAGGCATTATTACGCACTACTTTCCGCAAAGGATCGGGACGGTTTTGAAGTTGCTGCAGCGCGAGGCGTACTCGCCTCGGTGATGGGCATGCTCAAGAATGGCGCCACCCACATCGGCGTTGCAACCGATCACGTGATTGAGTCATTCCGCAATCGGATGTGGCCAGGCTACAAGACGGGAGAAGGCATTGAGCCTGCGCTCTTGGCTCAGTTCACTTTGCTCGAAGACGTCCTCTTGGCGGCCGGCATAGTCGTGTGGCCGATGGTGGAATTCGAGGCGGACGATGCGCTCGCCGCCGCAGCTGCCGCGGCAGCTCGCGACCCGCGCGTCGAACAGGTGGTCATCTGTACTCCGGATAAGGACCTCGCCCAATGCGTGCAAGGCACGCGCGTCGTCCAATTGAATCGGCGCAAGCGCGTCCTGATCGATGAGGCTGGCGTGATCAGAAAATTCGGGGTAGCTCCGCGATCAATTCCGGACTATCTCGCTCTTGTGGGCGATTCGGCGGATGGTTATCCAGGCCTTCCCGGTTGGGGTTCGATATCATCAGCGGCAATTCTTGCCAAGTATTCTCATCTAGAACTCATTCCGAGGGACTGGCGCGAATGGCGTGTAAACGCTGCGAATGCGAGTGCTCTTGCGCATACGCTATTCAGCCAGTACGACCGAGCCTTGCTATTCCGTAGGCTCGCAACCCTTGAAATTGACATGGCCCTTTTCGAGGACGTCGAGCAATTACGATGGAATGGTCCCACGCCTGCCTTCGCCACGATTGGGGCACGACTTGATGCCGCGGTCACTGAGGAGAAGCGGGTGTTTCGTCCCGAAGTCCGGGCAAACGTTGAGGTTTCTGAGGCATCCCTACAGACTGGCGTCGGCATACACTCGGGGAATGGCGCAACGAAGTGCGGACCAGCCGGTGCATGAGGCGGCGCGGGCGGGGCTGACCGATAAGCTGGCGGAGATGTTGGCTGTGGACCCTTCGCTGATCCACGCGAAGGGGATGGACGCGCGAACTCCGCTGCATTGCGCGGGAACAGCGGCGGTGGCGGCGTTGCTGTTGGATCATGGAGCTCGAATTGACGCCCGCGACGAGGATCACGATTCGACCCCGGCGCAGTGGCGTATCGGCGAGTCGCCGGCCGTGGCGCGGTACCTGTTGGAGCGCGGCTCGAAAGCGGATATCTTCCTGGCAGCTGCTCTAGGCGATTTAGCGCTCGCGGAGAAGTTGGTCGCGGAAGATCGGGGCTGCTTGGCGCATCGGATCGGCAAGCCGCCGGAGTTCCCCCCAATCGGTTACCAGGGACGTGGCGGCACAATCTACCAGTGGACACTCCGCTTTAATTCTTACCCGCACCAAATCGCGCTCATGAAGGGACACCAATCGATGTTCGCGTTCCTGTACGAGGCGAGCGATACGGCGACGCGGTTGTTGGTGAACTGCCTATTGGCGCGGCGTGCTGAGGCGGAGGCGATCGCGAAGCAACATCCGGAGATCGTCCCGGGACTGCCGGATGTGGATCGCGAACTGGTGGCGAAGTATTGCTGGGAGACGAACACCAATTACGAGGCGGTGAGATT
>JAFAYL010000027.1 GCA_019240405.1 Acidobacteriaceae bacterium | reverse complement strand
AGGATATCTCTTCCCTTCAACATACCGGCTTAATCACAACACGACCGCCAGGCAGCTCTGCGCCACGATGGTACGCGAATTTCGCAAACAATGGACCGCGCTTGGAGGGCCAGGTCTGAGTCCTGACACACACCGAATTGTGACTCTCGCTTCGTTAGTGGAGAAGGAAACAGCAATTCCGCCAGAGCGGACGCTGGTCGCAGCGGTTTTTGCCAACCGTCTGCGATTGAATATGCCGCTGCAGTGCGATCCCACTACGGTGTACGCGGCTGTTCGAGAAAACCGGTATCAGGGGGTCATCCATCGCTCTGATCTGGCGAGCGAAGATGCCTACAATACATACACTCACTTAGGCCTTCCGCCGGGGCCGATTGCAAATCCCGGGATCGCTTCTCTTAAGGCAGCACTGCACCCCGCTCAGACGGATTTTCTCTACTTCGTCGCCAAGCCTGACAATTCCGGATCGCATCAGTTCTCGGCCAAGCTCCTAGAGCATGAAAAGGCAGTGCTTGCCTATCGGAAGGGCGCGCGTTAGAT
The DNA here is from genome assembly GCA_019240405.1 of Acidobacteriaceae bacterium. Lineage (GTDB taxonomy): Bacteria > Acidobacteriota > Terriglobia > Bryobacterales > Bryobacteraceae > Bog-105. The sequence continues at coordinate 87,808 of JAFAYL010000027.1, read as the reverse complement.
CTAAGGTTCTGCAAATAATCGGCCGATTACTGGGTAAGAATGCATTTGCGCCCAGGTATCGGTCTCGTGGTTTTCTGCGCTAATCTGCTCTGGTCTTCTTATATAGCGAGCGGACAGGAAAACCAGCTATCCGCTGGCTCATTTTCACAAATCCGAGCCGTGAACGAATCGCTGTACACGGATCTTCAAAATTTCGTTTGCCGCGAAACCGTCGAAAGATTTAAAGGACCCCTAGGTGCCGTTACTGGGCAACAGATCGACACCATCACGGCGAAAGTTTCGTTTGAAAATGGGGTTGAGCACTACGAGCAGATTCGTCAAGACAATCGGGCGCGATCTCGAATGTCGAGCATCGAGGGAGCTTGGTCAGAAGGCGAGTACGGAACTCTGTTGCGGCAGACGCAGGCCCTGCTCGGCACGCAAACTTTGCGATTCGAAGCGGCTTCGGAATTCGAGGGAGTCCCGGCAGCAATTTATCGTTTCGATGTCTCGGAACAAGATAGTCCGTGGGACTTGGAAGTAGATGCCCAACATTACCGCGTCCCATTTCGCACGGATGTTTGGGTTTCAAAATCTTTGGCACAGATTTTGAAAATTGAGCGAACCTCCACCGCTATCCCGTTTGACACGCAAATATCCGAAATTCGATGGAGCGTAACGTTAGAACCGGTCGAGCTGAACGGGAAGCGTTGGCTACTGCCGAACACAGGCGACTACTCGGTCTCCTATGAGGCATTGAACCGCCGCGAGTGGAACCGCATGAGCTTTTCCGATTACCATCGATATGGCTCCGAGGTTGCGCTGACCTTCGATATTAAATAATTGGACGTCTCTATTGCGCGCCGCGCGTGAGTAGCATCACTTTAAGGGTGTGAAAAATGATGTAGAAGTCAAGCGCGGCAGCTACATTCTTGATGTAGTAGAGATCGTATTCGAGCTTGATCATGGCGTCTAATTCCGTGTCTCCGTATTTGTGATTGATTTGCGCCCAGCCTGTAATTCCCGGTTTCACGGCCAGGCGCTGGCGATAATACGGAATCTGATGGGCGAGCAAATCAACGAATTCGGGCCGCTCCGGCCGGGGACCTACGATCGCCATATCGCCCTTAACCACGTTCCAGAGTTGCGGCAGCTCGTCAAGTCTTAGCTTCCGCAACCACCGTCCGACCCAGGTAATGCGCGGGTCGCCGACCTTAGCCCAAACAGCGCCGCTGCGCGCCTCCGCATCGACGTACATCGAACGAAACTTATAAAGAGTGAAGACACGGCCGCCCATCCCAACGCGGCGTTGCCCGTAGAGAACCGGCCCAGGCGAGGAGAGCTTCACGGCCACTCCCGCGATCAGCATGAGCGGTGAAAGTACGATTAGCCCAATCAACCCCATCACAAATGAATAGAAATTTTGAATCGCCAGCGCGTGTGGGCGAGGTCCCAGCTCGGAAGAGAAGATAAGCTGAGACGGCTGGATGCTTCGGCTTGAGACCCGCCGCATGGCCATCTCGTACGTGTCTGCCGCGTCCTCAATAATCACGCCGCCAAAACGAATTTCAAGCAGTTCCTGAACCGGCAGGCGGTTTCTACGCTCAGCCATCCCCACAACAATTCGCGTGGGTTTGCGATCCTGGCAGACTCTGCGCAGATCGTCTATTGATCCCAGGCATGGTACACACGATGCGCAGTGCGGGTTTTGCGAGTTCGCAGAGTGTTCATGCAGGTAGCCAATCACCGTGTACCCGAATTGAGGTCGATCCGCTAAGTGCGATATCACCTCGCCAAGAATACTTGAGTTGCCGAGCAGGAGCACCCGTTCTGAACGGAGCGTAACAATAACGCAGTTCCAATATGCGACCCGCCAGAGCGGCACAACCAGAACGACGAGCAAACTCCCAGCGATCATGAGCCATCGCGATACGAGGAGATCGGGATTCAGGTAACCAGCCAGCGCCAACATCAGCAAGGCGCAACCAACCGCTAGGCACACCTGTTGCACGAGCAGAATCCGGGAGACTATCCGGAGCTCGGAGTAGAGATCCTGGAAGTAAAGAGCAAGGATAATGCACGCAGTGACCAGCAGAATTTTCCAGTAATTACCCTCTTCGAAAAGGTAAAAGACTGGATCCGTCCCCAACGTAAATAGCGAAGCCAGGGAATAGCAGCCGAGAACGAGGATGATCTCGGAAATGAGGAGGGCGACGACCGTAGCCGGAATGAAAACGCGGAAGAGCCGAATCACGCGAGCTGTTTAGGAGAAGAATTCGAAGGGATCAAGGCCTATGAGTCTGCTCCTTGCTTACTCGCCTTCTCTTCTCAAGTTAGTGATTTGGAGGAACATAAACTCTTCGCTGTAGCTCTTCCGGCATGGTATAAATAAATAGGATCTTCTTGGTCGCAGATTCGTTCTGTGGCGCTCTGAAATGCTGCGGCTCACAAAAAAGGCGGATTACAGTCTCATTGCTCTCAAGCATTTTGCGCTGCGGCAACGGGAGACAGGTGGCGCAGTGAGTGCCAAGGAAGTCGCTGATGGATGCGGGCTCCCGCTGCCCGTCACGTGTAAGTTGCTGCAAAAGTTGGGTAAGAGTGGATTTTTGCTATCCGAACACGGAACTAATGGAGGGTACAGGTTGGCGCGAGATCCCCGGCGGATTTCAGCTTTGGAAGTAATCCGGGCGATTGACGGGCCAATTGTTCTGGCAAATTGCTTCACGGACGAGATGCGATGCGATCACTCGACTCGCTGCACCGTAAAACGCCCATTGCGTCGAATCCATGAAGGCATTTTGCGACTGCTCGAAAGTGTCAGCATCGACGATATGTTGCGGGATTCTGAAGAGGAAGGAAAGGCGGCGCTGGTTAGCCCGCTGGTTGCGCTTCAAGGCGCGAATTCGCTCGACGCAAAAAGTTTATTAAGGGAACAAGAGTTATGAAATTGCCGATCTACATGGACAATCACGCGACGACGCCGATGGATCCTCGCGTGTTTGATGTCATGAAGCCGTATTTCACCGAGGTATTTGGAAACGCGGCATCGAGGAATCACAGCTTTGGATGGGAAGCGGAAGAGGCAACTGAAAAGGCGCGAAAACAGATCGCCGATCTAATCGGAGCGACGCCCAAGGAGATTGTGTTTACCAGCGGCGCGACGGAATCGAATAATCTCGCGCTGAAGGGCATTTCCGAGATGTACGCCGAGCGCGGCAATCATATCATTACGCAAGTCACCGAACACAAAGCGGTCTTAGATACGTGCAAACGCCTGGAGAAGGAAGGCGTCCGCGTAACGTATCTTCCTGTCAAGCAGGACGGGCTGATCGATCTCGATCAATTGCGCGAGGCCATAACGGATAAGACCATCCTGATCTCGATCATGTACGCGAACAACGAGATTGGCGTGGTTCAGCCGATGCAGGACATCGGAAAAATCGCTAAAGAGAAGGGCGTGCTGTTCCACAGTGATGCTGTGCAGGCGGTCGGGAAGATACCTGTCAACGTAATGGCAGACGGCATCGATTTGCTTTCGCTGACTGGGCACAAGCTCTATGGACCGAAAGGGTGCGGGGCTCTGTACGTGCGCCGGCGAAATCCTCGGGTCCAGATCACCGCTCAGATGGATGGCGGCGGACACGAGCGCGGGATGCGTTCAGGAACGCTGAACGTACCAGGGATTGTCGGACTCGGCGCGGCTTGCGAGATCGCCAAAAGGGAGATGGCGGAAGAATCGAAACGCCTCAGTTTCTTGCGCGACAAGCTGAAGAACAAATTGATGACGGAATTGGACGAAGTGTACATCAACGGCTCGATGGAACACCGGCTGCCGCATAACTTGAACATCAGCTTTGCTTATGTTGAAGGAGAGAGCCTGCTGATGGGAATTAACGATATTGCGGTATCGAGCGGATCGGCCTGTACATCGGCGACACTCGAGCCGAGTTATGTGTTAAAGGCCCTGGGTGCTGGGGACGATCTCGCTCATTCATCCATTCGGTTCGGTATTGGCCGCTTCAATACGGAACCCGAGGTGGATTACGTTAGTAATAAGGTAATCGACGTGGTAAGGAAGTTGCGTGAGCTGTCGCCACTTTACGAGATGGCAAAAGAGGGCGTCGACCTTTCAAAAGTAGTTTGGGCAGCGCACTAGGACGACAATTTTTAGGAAGGTATTGAGAGGTACAGAATGGCTTACTCTGATAAAGTTCTCGATCATTATAAGAATCCACGGAACGTAGGGTCGTTGGATAAGAGCAGTCCCGATGTGGGGACGGGCATGGTGGGAGCACCCGAATGTGGCGACGTGATGAAGCTGCAGGTCAAGGTGAACCCAGAAACCGGCGTGATTGAAGACGCAAAGTTCAAGACGTTCGGCTGTGGTAGCGCGATTGCCAGCTCTTCTCTAGCCACCGAGTGGTTGAAAGGCAGGACGGTGGATCAGGCGCTGCATATCAAGAATACCGACATTGTTAACGAGCTTTCGCTGCCTCCGGTGAAGATTCACTGTTCCGTGCTGGCGGAGGATGCGATTAAAGCAGCTATCGGCGACTACAAGAATAAGCGGAACGCAGCGAAGCCGGAAGCGGTTGCGGTCAGTTGAGCCGCGGACGCAATTCTTCTTCGATTGATGGCGGAATTGACTCAGCTCGGCGGGGTGGAGGCGCGGAACGAAACACCGGCACATGACACTGCGCAAAAGCAAGTGCAGGTCACGCCGAAGGCACTTCAAAAAATACGCGAGGCATTCGCGCGCGAGGGAGTGTCGGGCGGATTGCGGCTGGGTGTTCTTGGCGGCGGATGCTCCGGGCTGAGTTATCAGTTTAAATTTGCACCTGAGCCCCGGCCGCGAGATCACGTCTTTGAATTTGAGAACGTGAAGATTTTTGTCGATCCGAAAAGCATTCTGTTTCTAGATGGAATGACACTCGATTGGCAGGATTCGCTCATTCAATCGGGCTTTGTGTTTCACAATCCGCACGCCAAGAAAAGCTGCGGCTGCGGCACATCGTTTTCGGCGTAGACTCTCGCGGCCCTGGCTGCTCGATAAGGGCGAATCAAGGTTAGTCCAAGTACGTCAATGTCCATCCCTAGAGATTTCTACGAATTTTTTGGCATTGAGCGAAGACTCACGCTCGATACCGGTGCGCTGCAGAAACGGTTTTATGAGCTTAGCCGACAGTGGCACCCTGACCGGTTCAGCCGTAAGAGCGCCGAAGAGCAATTACAGGCTCTCGATGCGACGGCCATTTTGAATGATGGTTACCGAACCTTGAGAGATCCGGTAAAGCGCGCGGAGTATTTACTTACTGAGGAAGGATTTCCGATAGGCGAGCAGCGCTCGCGAGATGTGCCTCCTGAGCTTTTGGAAGAAGTCTTCGAGCTAAACATGATGCTTGAAGAGCTAAAGCAGGGCGATGCCTCGGCGCGTCCGCAACTTGAGAACGCCAGAGAGAACTTCGTTGGTTTGCGGATGGGGATTGATTCCGAACTGATGGCTTTATTCGCGAAGTACGATGCCGCGGAACCTCAGAGCGAGACAGCGAAACAAGCTCTCCACGAAATCCGAAGCGTCCTGAACCGTCGCCGATATATCGAAAATCTGATCCGTGATGTCGATAAAGCGCTAGATGCGGGGGCAGCCGACGCAGAGCCTGTCGAGGAGCGTTTGTAACTGATTATGGGAGCTTTTCAAATTGATTTCGGCAGTGAGCGGAATTCGAAGATTGTCGGCATTGATCTAGGCACGACGAACAGCCTGGTTGCGTACATGGATTTGACGCGCCCTCGGATCATAGAGGACGCGGAAGGCCGAAAAATCGTGCCGAGCGTGATTTCTTCGACGAGCGATGGGAAGCTGATCGCTGGCGAGCCTGCGCGCGATTTGCTCCTGACGAATCCCGGCCGATCCATTTACTCCGTTAAACGCCTGATGGGGCGCGGTGTGGCCGACGTTCACGACGAATTGAAACTCTTTCCTTTTCGTATTGCCGACGACAGCGAATCTGTCATTAAAGTTAAACTGGGCGAGCGGACATTCACGCCTCCCGAGATTTCCGCGGCCGTGTTGCGGCAACTGAAGGACAATGCTGAGGCCGCTTTGGGCGTGCCGGTTATCGAAGCGGTGATCACCGTTCCCGCGTACTTCAATGACGCTCAACGGCAGGCGACGAAAGATGCGGGCCGCTTAGCGGGGCTCGAAGTATTGCGGTTGGTGAATGAACCAACCGCGGCATCGTTGGCATACGGCCTCGATAAGCGCAACAACGGCATCATCGCAGTCTATGACTTTGGGGGTGGCACGTTCGACATTTCCATTCTGCGGCTGCACGAAGGCATTTTCGAGGTTCTTGCGACAAACGGCGATACTCACCTCGGCGGTGATGATATAGACAATCTGCTCCTACGTATCGCTCTTGAAGATTTGGAATCGGAATGGGCCGAGGATCTGTCCCGAGATTCGGAAGGGGTGCAAAGGCTTCGCCGCGCAGTGATCAAGGCAAAGGAAGAACTCTCTTTCGTTCCGGAAACTCGTATCGAATTCGAATACAAAGGACGGCGTTACACTCGCGCGATTGACCGCCAGCTTTTTGACCGGCTCATTGCGCCGATTGTGGAGAGAACACTTGAATCGTGCCGGGCGTGCCTGAATGACGCGAAGCTTACTCCGGAAGGGATCGATGAGGTGGTTCTAGTCGGGGGTTCGACCCGGATTCCGCTGGTCCGCACCGCTGTCGAGCGCCTGTTCAAAGCGAAGCCGCATACTGAGTTGAATCCGGAAGAAGTCGTCGCGTTAGGAGCTGCTGTGCAGGCTGGCATCTTAGCTGGACACGTCGAGGATAAGTTGCTGCTCGACGTAACGCCGCTCTCGCTCGGCATCGAAACTATGGGCGGTGTGGTTTCAAAGCTGATCCATCGAAACTCTACGATTCCCGCCAGCGCGACTGAAACCTTTACGACCGCTGTGGACGGGCAGTGTAACGTGTTGATCCATGTCCTGCAAGGGGAACGCGAGCTTGTAAAGGACTGCCGGAGCCTGGCGCGCTTCGACTTCAAAGACGTCGAGCCCATTCCCGCTGGAATGGCGCGAATTGAGGTGCGTTTCCTGATCGACGCGAATGGGATCTTGAACGTAACCGCGCGAGATGCTCGAACGGGAAAGGAACAAAGTGTTGAAGTGAAACCCTCTTACGGCTTGAGCGAAGAGCAAGTCGAAGCGATGATCCGGGAGTCCTTTGAGAAAGCGGAAGAGGACATGCGTGAAAGGCAGGTCCGTGAAGCTCGGGTGGAAGCCGACAATATCCTCAGCGCAACGGAAAAAGGTCAAAAGAGTGAGGCATGGATGGCTCTAACGTCTGAAGAGCGCGCGGTTATCGAATTCGCCATACGAGATTTAGAGGCTTCGTATCACGGGACTGATCACCACGTCTTGAATGAAAAAATCGAACAGCTCAACAAGGCGACCATGAAACTCGCAGAGAATATGATGAATTCGGCGGTACAGGGTGCATTGAAGGGCACGAAAATCGATTGAGCAAATCGTAACCGAAGACCGCGCCTGAATGTCTTGAGTAATTATGCCTGGGCTCACTTGGAATCACACCGAAGATATCGCGCTAAGCCTTTACGAGGCTCACCCCGAGGTGAATCCGATCAATATCCGATTCACTGATCTCCACAGATGGATCACGGAACTGCCGAACTTCAGTGACGATCCCGCGGCTTCGACGGAGGGAAAGCTTGAGTCGATCCAGATGGCTTGGCTAGAGGAGTATCAGGATAATCAGTGACTTAGCCGCAAATCGCAATCGCGTGTTATACTGCGTGGAGTAGTTCCACCCCAGCGCACGCGCAAGCTGGCGCGTGTGTTTCAAGGACACGTTATGCCCAAGTTAAAGACACATAAAGGTGCGTCCAAGCGCTTCAAGAAGACGGGCACAGGAAAAATTGTAAGGCGCCACGCCTTTGCACGTCACATTTTGACATCGAAGCCACGTTCCCGGAAACGGAAGCTTGGGCAAGGAGTAATCGCGGATTCAACGGATCAGGCGAAGCTTGAAAGCATGCTTCCGTACTGATTTTCTTTCGAGGGAAGGTATCGAGCAATACGGGGTAGGATGAGGCGCCGCACGTGCCTGCAAGCCTCCCGAATGGCGGCATCGCCGGTCCAAATTGAAAAGGAGAAAACGTGCCAAGGGTTAAGAGAGGTACACATCGCCGGGATTACCGGCACAAAACGCTTCGCCGGGCTAAGGGCTTTTTTCTCACCAAATCCAAGCTAAATAGAGCAGCCCAAGAAGCCGTCGAGAAAGCGCTTCGGTACGGCTACGTCGGGCGTCGTCTCAAGAAGCGCAATTTTCGATCTTTGTGGATCGTACGGATAAATGCAGCCTGTCGCGGAGCGGATATCTCGTACAGTAAGTTCATGAGCGGTTTGAAGCGCGCGGGTGTTGACCTGAACAGGAAGGTTCTTGCAGATATTGCCGTCAACGATTCCGCTGGTTTTCTGGCGCTCATTGAAAGGGCGAAAGCCGCGCTTCAGGCTCAAGTTCAATAATTTTCTCAGATTGGAAAGAGATGGAAACAGCAGTAGTCCAAGCGGAAAGTGCGGAGAGTATTGATACACTCGCGAACCTTGAGCAAAGGATCACGCGAGCTGTCGAGCTGATTACGACTCTTCGCGCCGAAAATGACCAACTTCGAGAGCGATTGAAAGGGGCTCAGAGCGAACTTGAGGAATTGCGCACTGAGCGCAAACATGTGAAGGCGCGCATCGAGAAATTGCTAGGACAGATGGATTTGGTGAGCGCAAGCTGAGTCAGCTAAAGCATGGATTCAGCGCGCTCGTCCAAGCAAGTTGTCCGCGTTACCATCTTCAATCAGGTCTACAGTGTCTCGACATCGGGCGACCCCCGCGATACGGAAGAACTGGCGCATGAAATTGACGAGCTCATGTCAACCATCGCGCGCCGTGCTGGAAACCTCGATTCCACCCGCACGGCAGTACTCGCATGTCTTCACCTAGCGGACCGCCTTCGCACAGCCGAACGCGAGCTGGCCGTATTGAAAGAGTCCGTCAATGACAAAAGCCGCGATTTCGCGAATCTCTTAGATCAGGCTTTGACGAAGACCGAACTGCACTAATCAGAACATTCGCGCTTGCTTTTGCAATGTGCCGAAGCTTCCTATGTTGGCGACCGCGAATGAAATGAGATATTGGTTCTCGTTCCTGATTCCCAGGTTGAATCTCCGGAGTTGAAAACTGAACCCGCAGCAATCGCTGTTATAAGACACCTGAAAAATATCGAATAATCGCCTGTGAAGAAGCATGTCATAATCGACAAGCGCTCCCGCATTCCATCCCCTGCGGTTCGTATTTCCATAGTTGCCTCCGAAAGTGAGTTGGTTCGCTCGCGGGATCAAAAGCGGATTCGTGTTAATGGAAGTATCTCCGACATTTACACCATACAGGCCATGGTGGACACCGACACTGATGCTGTCATCTACGAATTTGTGCCGGAGCGGGTCATAATCGGTTCGCCAATCGACCGTGACTAGCGGGAACAAGTTAACTCGGAGCAAGGAAACGAGCGGCGAATACGAACGGGGTCCGTCCAGAAATATGAAGGGCGTGATCTCCTCTGCGGCGAGAACAACGTTGCGCTGATTCAACACGACAGCGCCGCCGAAGGTCGGGTCAAAGTACCGCGCCTGAAGTATCTGCCACGTTAATATTTCGCTGATATTACCGTCTTTATCCTTTCTATATAAACGATTCGTCAGAGAAAGCGTTAATTGATTCGTGTTCGACACAATGTCTGTCGCATCGAAGTGGATAATTTTCTGAAATTCATTGACGCCCGTCACGTATTCGTAGGCCGCTTGTCCTTCAATGACATGCTTGAGCTTTTTGCCTAAGTGCAGCCATTTCGGCGGCGTGTAAACTTTTTCGAGCGTCGGAAACCTCAGATCAAGAGTAAAATTTGCATCTTTTCGATAAAGGTTCGTGTTAGTAAGTTTGACGTTTGTTGTTGGCGCTGGAGGACAAGTGGGATATCCGCCACAAGAGGTAACAGGTGTGTAGGTGGTTGTATTTACTGAATAGGCTTTGCCGTAATCCGTAACATCAAACGTAATGCTGGGAGTAAGCGAAAATCCTTTGAAGTTAAACGCGGTCATGACTCGAGGCTGAACGTCAATTCTCTCCAGGTCAAGACCTGTTTGAAATATTGGCTCTTCCCGGCTTACGAGGCCCGCGCTCGAGCCAAAGGAAAACCAGACCGGCACCGGCGCGTCCGCGATTTGCTCATCCCGGCTCGAAAATTCAACGTACGGGAGCTTCTGAAGAATTACCTCATTGGGGCGCTGCCCTTCAAATGTAATCGTTTCGAAAAGTTGATTGCGCTGCAAGACGAAATTCAAAACATATTTGTCATCTTGGAAACGTCTTTGCAGATAACCGACCGAATCGACCTGAGAAAGAGTAGCGGAACTGAAAGTATTGGCAAACGCCAAACGAAATAAAAACGAGCTCAAATACTTGTAGTCGAGCCGCCCTGTAAAGCCCCAGATTTCTGTCCGAGCCGTAAGCTCAGCTTCCAAACCGCCCTCTTTGAGACGCGGGGCCGGGCCGGGTGCGCCCTGTTCATCTTGAACTCCGTAGAGGCTAAGGTCCACATCGGTGACCTCATTCGGCTTCGCGCGGAAACCAAAGTTGTGCGCCGGGCCACGGAGCGTGAAGTACTGGAGGATGTAGCTCATGTCGTAACTTCTGTTAATGGCCCAGTAATAGCCGACGCCGTACATCCACCCGCGTGTAGTGGTGTGGCCAAAGTTCGGTGTCAAAAATCCGCTTTGACGTGGGTTCTTTCCGAGCGGCCGATAAAAATAAGGTAAATACAGAATCGGAATCCGCTTTAGGCGGAAAACGGTATGTCGTGCGATCGCACGGTCTCCAGGAATGACATCGAAGACCGGCGCATCAAATCTCCACCACGGTTTTGGCATCTTGCAGTCAGTGAGAAAGCCATGGTGGATGATATAGCGATCTTTGATGCGTTCTGCCCATTGAGCGCGAAAAAAGAACGGATTAGTTGTCGTAAGGACTCCGGGACTCGACATGATTTTTGGAGGCGACGTGCCAGAGACGACGTAAAATCGGCCTTCTTGAGTTTTTAAATTGTATTCGCCGTGGTCGGCGTCAAGTTTATCCCCAGTTGCGAAATGCTCCAAGTGAACGTGCCCGTTCGCATAAGCCCAATCAGTGTCGGAATTGTACCGGATCTGATCCGCCGTGATCTCCATATCGGAGGTGTCGATTTTCGCTTCCAAGTGCAGGTATCTCCAGGGTCCGTTTGAATCCTGAGTTACAGCTTGAAAGCGGATCTCGTTTTCGGTCGGAAGGTCCGCCCTTTTCGGATGTGCAACGGACTGCCCAAAGGCGCTGGGCAGCGATGCAAAAAGCATCACTCCAGTGAGACAAGACATTGCTAACGAGAAATGTTCTGGACAAAACTTACTGTTTTTGCTAGATAAGGTAGCTGGGGAACAATCCGGCGGGGTAAGGTGCTTCAATCGAAAACCGTAGCATGACAAGGCGTGCTGCCGCAACCTCCTTGTGATGCGGCCGTATTCTAATTCAGCGGGCTCTTTATGACTTGCCAACATTGCCAGACTTGGGTGTTAGACGAAGACGACCGGTGCCGGCGTTGCGGTCGTCGCGTAAGAAGCGCTCGTCCCCGCATTTCTCCTCAGACCTACCCGATTGCGGCGACTGCAACCGCTCCCGCGTATGAGTATCTGCCCGAACCTGGCGCTGAGACGCTAGCCCTGCCGCAACCTTCAAAAACCGTCCAGCAGGCGCTATTTTCACCGGTGCCAAATGAGTCGCGGGTCATTCCTTTCGATTCATTGAACACCTCGGCTGCCCGCGAGGCGATTCGAGCGCGAGAGGCTGAGCTGTCGCGACCGGCTGCCGTTAAGACCGTGAAAGTACAGGCGCGGCACGCGCGCCGTCATCACAAACGCTCCGATGATCAGCGGAACCTGGATTTCTATGAGCCAGAGGAAGCGCTGCCTCATGTCCAATCGAATATTATTTGCGATGCACCGGTTGCGCCAGCTAGCCTGCGAGTTCAGGCCGGCCTCATTGATGGCTTGATTATGATGATCGGCGCCGGCTTTGGGATTGGAATGTTCAGATACGTTCACGGCCAGGTTTCACTCGATCGCCACTCGATCCTGTTTGTCACTCTCGCGCTGATTACCATACCGCTCTTCTATAAACTGCTGTGGACCTTTGCCGGCCGAGATACGGTCGGAATGCGCGCCGCGGGACTGCAACTCGTCGATTTCGATGGCAATCTGCCCTCGAAACAACGCCGCTATCACCGGCTTGTCGGCGGTTTTATCAGTTTCCTGGCTGCGGGCATCGGGCTAATTTGGGTCTTTCTCGACCAGGATTGCTTAACGTGGCACGATCATATGTCGTACACATTTCCCACGATTACGTCTGAAAAAGGCAACTCCTAAACAGCTTTCGTTCCGTCTTCATTCTCCAGGACTGGTGGTCTTCAGATTCGATTATGCGAGCGCCGTATCTCCAGCCGGAATGATTACCGCCGACATCGGCCCCTTCGATTTAGGCATGCGTGGATCTGCGCCATAAGCATGAATCTGATCGCGCGCGAACTCAGCCTGGGGCCGCTCACACGTGATCACTATGGTGCGCCCCGTTGTGTCCACTTCTACGGCATGTTGGAAAGCGACATGCTCAGGAATGAGAAATAACTTTGTCAGCATCTCCACGACGTAATCGTAGGTATGCTCATCGTCATCGAGAAGCACGACGTGAAACAATCGTCCGTGCTCTTGTTCCTGATCGATCTTGGTTATCGGTTCGGCGGTCGGAACGGCTACGGCATTCTGCATGGTCGCAGCGATATCTCATTGGAACACTTGGCGAAACCCGATGCAACAGCGGGCGGTGAACTCCGCCAAGCGCGACAAAACTTGTTAGAATTGTAATCGATTCCTCATTTTGGGGGCGCAACGGTTTCGACGGGATTGAATCGTTGTGTGAAGGCGTGTCGGGTTCCGAGCTCCCGTTAAACGATCGGAAAACAACAACTGCCAATACGCAGTTTGCATACGCTGCCTAATTAATTAGGCAACCGTTCCGGCTGATGAGCCTGCGCGTCGGCTAGTGAGCGTCATTTTGCAGGATAGGCGTCCGGCTTCGGTCCGTAGCCGAGGCGCCGAGATCAATCGGACTAGGCGGCTTTCGCTCTTGCCGGTTTTATAGAGAGTCGCTGAAACAATAGAACCGGATACACACGTAGGCTTTGCACGGCGGGCTTTTTCGGACGCGGGTTCGACTCCCGCCGCCTCCACCAAATCAGGCTCCAACGCCCGACGGATCTTCCGGTCCAAATGACCAAAGTGAAACACGTGAGTGAAGCTGATTGCAGTGCTTTACTCCCAATCTTCGTGCTTGAGGTTGCTGATTCTTCCAACTCTCTAGAGTTGTGAGTGACCAGAATCGAATCGCTCGCCAAAGCAATGGCTGCGATCATTAGGTCGTAGGGTCCTATCGGCGTTCCTCGTCTTTCCAAGTCGGCACGAATTGCTCCATAAACAGCTGCTGAACGATCGTCGAATGCTAATGAGTTGAACAAGCTCAAGAATCGGTTCAACCGAGCGAAGCTACGCTCACCGAGAGTGCTCTTTGCCCCACCATACAGCAGCTCAGCTTTGACAACCGAGCACAAGACAGTTTCGTCCGGTGTTAACCGCTCCAATCGCGCCCTGACATTCTCAGATTGACCATTGAGGTAACGGATGCAAGTGTTGGTGTCGAGCAGATAGCTCAACGAAGTACCTCGCGGTCGTCGAATGCTCCTTGACTCCCGCGTTCAATAGGCTGCGCCAACGCCCCATACGTCTCTTGGAAGAAATCCTCAGGCCACTTGTTCGCGCGAGCTTCAAGGGGCTGTACAACGACCACTACTTCAACATCAGTTCCAGGCAACCCCGTGGGTATCCGTAAATTTAGGATTCCATCGGCTTCCAAACGTGCCTTTACAGGAATTATCACCATTGTTGGTCCTTGCGCTTTCTGTTCTCAGTTTATCGAGTTCGCCCAGTCGGGAGAATCAGCAGAGTTCGTCTTCGAGTTGGGATACATCCGAGTTTGATTTTACACGGGAAACATCAGAACAGTCGGCCGAGACATGCACGGACGGAGTTCAAGCGAAATAATCCATGTCGTTGTACCAGCAAGAGCGTAGGACAATCCGACTTACATCGTCGAGAAAGAACTTAACCCGACTTACTCAAACTAACGAAAATATCCAGATCCAAACGACCCTTGTGTTATTCGTATGCCGGTGATAAAGTTCTTTTATCGGGATTAGCCGAGAGTTAGTTTGTGAACACGCCTCTCCGGGTGACCACCGGACAAGAACGCTCGAAGGGGGTAAACCCAATATGCTTAACCGGTCTGTTTTCGCAACGACGACTCTGGTGAAAACCGTTTCCAAATTTGGCGCGGTGACGTGCGCCATCGGCTTGGTATTGCTTTTGGCGGGACTTGGGCGGGGCCAAGGCGCAACGACGACTCAATCGATCACGCCACCTGACACAGCCGCGTCAGGTACTGCGGTCCCGAGATTGATCAGGTTTAGCGGGTCAGTGATGGACTCGGCGGCACGGGCCGGTAGCCGCCAGATCTACTTGATGTTTTCGCTTTACGAACTGCAGGAAGGAGGTTCCCCGCTTTGGGCGGAGGCACAGACGGCACAATTGGACGCGCAGGGCCGGTACACGGTTCTTCTGGGAGCGACGCAGCCAGACGGCATTCCCTTGGACCTATTTATATCGGGTAAGGCACTGTGGCTGGGAGTGGAACCTCAATTCAACGTACATTGCCGGAATACGAGGCGCGACTACGGGCAACAACGATGCAGTGGCAGTGCTCATAGATAGTAATGGCCAACTAGGCACCATCTCCTCGTCGCGCCGCTACAAGGAGGAAATCCAGGATATGGGCGCGGCCAGCGACGGCCTCCTACATCTGCGTCCAGTCACCTTCCGCTATAAAACCCTATGCCGACGGCACGAAGCCGATCCAGTACGGGCTGATAGCAGAGGAAGTGGCGGAGATCTATCCGAACCTCGTAGTTCGAGGCAAGGACAACCAGGTGGAGACGGTGCAGTATTACAAGCTGGACGCGATGCTCTTGAACGAAGTACAAAAGCTGGCCAAGGTGCATGCCGAAGACTCCGACCAGATCGCCCGGCTCGAAGCGCAGGTGGCCGAACTAAGGCAACAAGACAAAATGCAGCAAGGCGAGCTAGCCCAATTGCGAGCTCAGATCCAGGGCATCCAGGCTGCGCTGGCCGGAAGCAACTCAGTTCCCCGGAATAACGAGGCTTCTATGAGGAATCGAAACCGCGTGACGAACGATTTATCCAGCAATTTCACCCACTCATTTTTCGGCAGTCCATCAGATAAACGGTAACAGCACACATCAGGCCGCCGAGAACAAAGCCAGCTCCGATAAAGCCGGGCACACGGGTGATTTCGTAATCCGCAGCCGGACTCGAATTGTACTGATGGGTACCTCTGCTCGAAGAATTCGGCATGAGCCGATACTTGTTCCCTTGCCGAACAGTTTCCAATCGCCGCCGCTCCAAACATCTACTGCAAACTCCTCAATTCGTTGTCCCAGTTCGATGTTTTCACGCACACGCACGAACGCGACCTTCGCGTCGCGCGGGAGTTCGATTATCAATTCGGGTGTTGTGACGGAATCATCAGTTGACCAATACGTGCGCCGGTTCACGTCAAGTAGATTTTCGGGCCTGTATGTTCGGCTTTGGCCGCGAACATTGGATGCCTTAATCCTCGCCTCAGCCGCGAGATTGTGAGAAAAAGTTGAACGAAGGAGCTGCCCAAATTCGCGCAAAGACTGCGAGTCGCTTTCGTAGATTAAGCCGCGGCGATCCGGAGGAACGTTCAGCAGTAAACTCCCACCCCGCCCCACGGACTCACAATACGGGGCAAATAGGTCGCGCGGTGGTTTCACCTTTGCGTTTTCGCTGGGATGCCAGAACCATCCTGGGCGGATTGAAACATCGCATTCCGCCGGCATCCAAAATCTCCCGTTCCGCGTACCTACCTCGGATTCCTTCTCACGCACATCGCCTGGAGATGCCGGGCCTCCATTCTGTGCGCGCGGAGTATAAGTGGCCCAGCAAGTTTCGCCGGCGACTCCTTTCTCGTTTCCTACCCATCTGATGTCGGGACCGACGTCGCTGAAGAGAACAGCATTGGGTTGTAACTTTCTCTCGATTGCCCATGTGTTCTCCCAGTCGTAGTAGTGCAATTTATCAATCACGCGATTCTCGCGTGCGCCGCCATAATACCCATCTCCACCGTTTGCGCCGTCGTGCCAGACCTCAAAGATGGAACCATATTCTGTCAATAGTTCCTGCAGTTGTTGCCGGTAGATATAGAGATATTGCGGCTGTCCATAGTAACGATTGTTTCGGTCCCAAGGCGAGACATACACGCCGAATTTGAGGCCGGCGTGGTCAGCAGCCTTCGCGATTTCTCTTACAATGTCCGCTTTGCCGTTCTCATATCGGCTGTGCCGGATGGAGTGATCCGTAGTTGCCGTCGGCCACAGGCAGAAGCCGTCGTGATGCTTACAGGTGAGAATGACTCCCTTACTTCCACTCGCCTTGAGTGTTTCTATGATCGCGTCCGCATCGAAATCGTTGGGATTAAAAATGGCGGGATCCTCATCCCCGTAACCCCACTCCTTATCGGTGAATGTGTTGATAGTGAAGTGCAGGAAGTTGTAGTATTCCATTTCGCTCCAGCGGAGCTGCCTTTCCGAAGGCGTGGGGCCATAGGGTTTGGGCGGAGCCACAGCTTCCGCCCTGACAGAAAGTGTCGCTCCGCCGAGCAGGAGTGAACGGCGGGTTAGTATCGGCAAGTCCGATCGTCTCGAACTATTCGCTTCATTTGCGATTGGCTGGCTTTCCTTGACGCACCAGTGAGGTTCTTTTTACTCCCAAGAGTGAAATGAGCAAGCCGAATAGTAACAAACAAGCACTTGCTGGCTCTGGAACTGGCGCTACCGGTGGCGGGGTCACCGGAGGTGGAACAACAGGTGGCGGAGAACTCGGGGCGCCCGGGGGTGGAGCTCCCGAGTGATGAGGCGCTGGCACGTAGGGCGGTGTTCCGAGTGGAATGATTCCTGGCGACTGCTGCAGTGGTGGCCAATTTTCTGCGACGGGAACTGGAGCAACCGGTGCCGGAATGAAGGCGGGCGCTTTAGGTCCCACGCCGGGCAACGCCGGGCCTCCATCTACGAGACTTAGTTGGGGCAGATCTTCCGGCTGGAACGGAGGCAGAGATAAAACTAAATCCGCAGGTTGCTGAGGCGTAGTGGGAGTTTTCGGTATCTCCGACAGCCGGTTTCCACAACGGGTGCGCGCGAAATTGTTTCCGTCCGTCAGCAGTATCTCTCCTTTTGGAATTCGAAGCTTTTTCTTGGTCCAGTAGATACCATTTCCAATGCGAAACGACACATACTGATATTCATCATCCGTCAGCTTCACGAGTTGTGCGCGATGCGTATTGAAATCGGCGTAATGTTCGCGCACTAGCGCATCTTTTTGAGTGACGGCCTGCAGCTCGGCAGGCCCATAGAGGCCTCCGGGAACAACCGAATGTGGATACTTCGGTCGAACCGATCGGACCGCGGGCGGAATAACGGCTCCGCGTGTACTGATATGTTCTTTGAGCGATGCTGGCTCGTCTGAATGGCGAACGAACCAATGCACTGCAACCACAGGCAAGATGGCCAAGCAAGCATAAATCCAAAACCGAAGCTTAGACATGTTTCTTCCTAACGGCGCTCGGTTTACTGCCCTGAGACTGCGTTACCCGGCGCTTAGGCTACTTATCGCCTGCTTGGCTTTGATCTGCGAGCGCAGCGTGGACCTGTTACGTTCATTACTCTGGCACCGCAAGGACGCTGCTAAGTTGTCTTTGAATGTTTGTAGGGGCGGATCGCTACTTACTTACACGTAACCGGAGGGACGGAATAAGGTGGCTGTGTTGGTTCAGCCTGAAATGGAACGAGGGCGCCCTCCGTTAAGGGAGTATTCCGCCCTTTCGGGCAGAGACTTCAAGGCATCGATACGACCACCAGGCTATCCCTGAGCGTGGTTGCGTCCCGGAGAGCCCGCTTCCGTTTCGCCCGGCCAGGTCATTTAGCTACCACCATGGCATACTCGGCCTTGGCTTGCTCAAAAATGGGAATCTCGGGGTCGGCTCCATTCCATAGGCCTGAGTTGCATTCTTTTCGCGGGTCCGTAGATGAGTCTTTTTTCAGGTAAGTGGGCTACTATGAGAGGGAGTTTTGCTCCGCATGTTGGGAAAAGCGCCTGGGGTTCACTGCGGTAGCCGAACATCACGGCCCGCTTAGGCAGCACAGGAGACCCCCATGGAAGACATTCGAGTCAGGCTCTCAGTCTTATGGCTGTTTGCGACGCTCAACTATATCTATGCAGACGTGTTCTTCTGCATTGACGTCTTGGGCTCAGGTAAAGGAGGTCCCAGTGTTCTCCATTTTTCCCCAGGAGCGTGGTTAGGAATCGCAGTACTCATGGAGATCCCGATGGCTATGATTCTGCTGTCGCGGATCCTGAGGCCCACAGCAAATCGCTGGGCGAACATCGTCGCAGGCATAATAGAAACTGTCGCTGTTCTCTTGACAAGTTTCATCCTTCCAATCCTTCATCTCACGAAAACAAGTTCGTATTATTTGTTCTTTGGAGCGATAGAAGTGGTTTGTACTTCGCTGATCGTTTGGTACGCATGGAGATGGCCGAGAGAAACCGCCCCCCAAATTGAGCCTTCCGGCCAGCCTTTGCCCCTTCAGCAATTGAGCTCCCCAATAGCAGTAACTGCTGACAAATCGCATGACACTCACAACGGCAGGTTCTAAGTAATTTCCGGCGCGTAGTGCTTCCGTTGCTTCTTCATCTGCTCGCTCCGTTATCTTAACGGATGAACGCTTTCTCCATTTGCAGCTGAGGCAGGACATGGCAAACAGGAGCGCTGCTCTATGGCGCTTCCCAATCGAGGGCGTAGATTTCATCGAAGCTCGAATCGCGTGTCAGGAGAGGTGAATCGTCTGGCGCCAACCCGGTCCATGGTCCAAACGCGCCCACTTTGCGCTGTACGTCCTTTAACGCGACAATTCGTTCCATCTTTCGATCGCGGATGCGCACCCGGAAGAAAGCCGCATCATTTCCTACTGTGTCGAAATAAATGTAGGCGCTATCATGCGACCAGCTTGGATAGCCGAAATCCTGCGCTTTGGTGAGTTCTGTCCAGTGCTGTGTCGCCAAATCGAATAATAAGAGCCTTGTCGTATCACTGGAGAGAGCCGCGATATGCTTTCCGTCCGGCGACCATCGTGGAGACCACAGGCCCTCAGAGCCTGGCAACTTAGAAATTTGGTGAGTTGCCAGGTTCAATAATTCCACCTTAATTTTGCTAGAAGCTTGTTTCGTTTCAGGCGTGAAATTTGAGAACGCGATTTGGCTTCCGTCTGCCGACCACGTGGGATCGCCGACGTTCTCGGCTGATATCAGTTCGTGTACTGCGCCCCCATCCGCACTGACAGAAAAAATCTTCTCCGGTTTTCCTGGATCGTGTCCCAAAAATGCAATTGTTCTTCCATCAGGCGACCATCTCGGTAGACTGACTCGCAGGGAGCTGGTGCTGAGCTGCAACCGCTCCTCGCCGCTTGTTAAACTGCGCCAGAGCGTCCCGTCGGGATACGAAACATAAGCAACCCACTTCCCATCTCGCGAGAAATCCAACCCCTCTGCTGAGGTGCCAGGGAGGAAGGTCGCAAATGTTCCCGACTTGCTGTCATAACGAAGAAGCTCAATCCGAGGCTGGCGACCTCCGACGAATATACGCATCCCGTGGGGACTTGGTACCGGCCCATATGTGTCCATAGGCCCAGTTGTTAACTGCACAGGTTGTTCTTCCCTCTGAAAAACACTGACTTTGTCCCGAATCGCCCAGATAGTACTTACTCCGTTATTCCTCGCTTCAAAGACGAAATACTTTCCGTCTCGCGTCCAGCTTCCGCAACATTGTGCATCTTCCCAACCCGGGAATACGCGGTGAAGATGGGTTCCATTCGTTGATACTTCCCAGAGACTGGCCCCAGCAAATTCTGTGCCCGAGTATTTCGAAACCAGGTAAGAGGCATGTGCCACAGTAAAGCGAATTCTTTTCCCCTCGGCCGACCAACGCGGAAAAAAGGGCGCTCCCGTTACGGTGACAAGCGTATGAGGTTCCGTTCCATCACTGCGAGCGATACCGATTTCACTTCCTTTCGTGTAAACAAGATGCTGGCCATCAGGAGACAACGCAGCATCGCTTACCAGCAGGTTGCCCAGCCGGCGACGCGTCCCTCCGAGAACAGGTATCATCCAAAGATTCAGCTCGTCAAGCTCAAGAGGACTCTGTCCCGGCCGCGCACCCTCATCGGTCCCAACTAGAAGCTCTGAGCCGTCCTGCGAAATATCAAGGACGGTTGGATGCTGTACGGGAAGTGGAAGCGGAAAGGAACCGCCGCCTCGCGTGGAAGCCTCATAGGGCAGCGGTGCGATGTAAGTTCCCGTATTGAAATATAGCCGCGAGCCGTCGGTAAGAAAGGGAATGACTTTCGCCAAGCGGTCGTTCGTGATTTGTGTACTTCTTAGAATCCTCGGAGCAGGAGTCGAACGCGTAGCGAGGAAAGCAGCTATTACGGCAATAACAATTGCGACGCCGCTTGCAATCAGCCAGCCCGCTCTGCGCGAGTCTCTGAACGTCGTGACGCCGACTGGCGCGCGCGAGAGCGTTGTCGTGGTCATTAGCTCGCCCAAGCCGAACTCCTGCGCTACGCGCTTTAGATCCGCTCTCAGTTCGGCTGCGCGCTGGTAACGTCGGTCTGGATCTTTTTCCAGAGTCTTCGTGATAATTTGGGCCAGCCCCTCGGGAATCTCCGGATTCAGTTGAGTAGGAGAAGTGGGCGAATCGCGCAGTAGTGAAGCCATCATAACGGCTGCGCTGGCCCCCTGAAACGGCAGCTCGCCCGTGGTCATCTGGTACAGGACCACTCCTAAACTGAAGAGATCACTGCGGGCATCCAATTCATCGCCGCGCGCCTGCTCAGGAGACATATAAGCAGGGGTCCCAATCATCGTCCCGGGATCCGTTTGCAGAACTGTTACCGTGTTGTCCGATGTTGCCGCCGTCGCCGGCCGTCGTTCAAACCGCAGCTTCGCCAAGCCGAAATCGAGAATTTTTGCCTGATCCGTTTTGGTAATGAACAGGTTCGCCGGTTTCAAATCACGATGCACGATACCGCGGCTGTGGGCCGCTTCCAAGCCATACGTGATCTGAACGGCCCAATCCAGCACTTTCTCTAAGGGAATCGGGCGTCCGTCAATCTTTTGCTTCAGCGTCTCGCCTTCAAGCAATTCCATTGCGAGAAAAGGCATGCCGTTGAACTCGCCGATTTCGTAAATCGTGCAGATATGCGAATGATTGATTGCAGCCGCCGTGCGCGCCTCACGCTGGAATCGCTCCACGGCAGCCGGATCGCGTGTCAATTCTTCTGGAAGGAACTTCAGGGCCACCTCGCGGCCTAACTTCAGGTCCTCCGCGCGATATACAACGCCCATTCCGCCGCCACCGAGCCTTTCGAGGATGCGATAGTGCGAAACAGTCTGATTCAACACTGAAGTGTGGGTCACTTCAGATTAACGCAGAATGGAACCCGAGTAGGCGTCCGAACCCCCTCACGGTGCTTTCCAATCCAGCGCATAGATTTCATCGAAGCTAGCCTCTCGTGCGATGAGCGGAGATCCATCCGGCGCTAGACCGGTCCACGGCCCAAAGCGGCCAAGCTTACGCTGTACGCCCTTAAGACTCGCAATCCGCTTCACCGCCTTGTCCCGAATACGCACCTTGAAGTACCCCGGATCGAGACCCAAAGTGTCGAAGCCTATGTATTCGCTATTTCTAGACCACAGTTCATAGCCGAAATTCGCTTTCGCCAGTTCCGTCCATCTCTCAGACTGAAAATCAAAGAGGAGCAGTGTTTTCGTGTCGGTTGATAGCGCGGAAATATAACGTCCATTTGGAGACCAGCGTTGTGCCCACAACCTTTTGAACCCGGCAATACCGATATGCGATTCGACTTGAGATCGAGTATCTCGATAGCCATATCACGCGATGCTTGCCGCTCATCGATCGGGTAACCGCCGAAGGCGATCGAGTTCCCGTCGCTCGACCATGTGGGGTCACTATTATCTTCTCCGTACGTAAGCTGCTGTAGGCTGCTCCCATCGGCATTTACGACGTAGATTTTTTCAGTGCCGCCGTGCTTGAATGCCATGAACGTGATTCGCCTGCCGTCCGGTGACCATTCCGGCATACTAGCGTGCAAGGGGGGGAATGTGAGCTGCAGCCGTTGATCACCGTTCACAGTGCTTCGCCAGATTGTGTCTTCCGGGTGGGCGACATAAGCCACCCATTTCCCATCTCGCGAGAAATTCAGTCCTTCTGCGGAGATGTTTGAAAGAAACGGAACGAAATTTCCGTTCTTTGAGTCGTAACGAACCAACTCGATCCGAGGCTGACGGCCTCCTACGAAAATGCGCTTCCCATCGAGACTTGAAATTGGCCCGTAAGTATTCATCGGGCCAGTGGTCAATCGAATTGGAGTACGGCTCGTGGTTTCGAGCACGCCATGCGCCTCCCTAATTGCCCAAACTGTTGTGAGATCCTTCGTGGACGACTCAAACACGAAATACCGCCCATCGCGCGTCCAGTTCCCGCAACACTGCTCATCGCGCCACGCCGGAAGTAAAGCCTGAAGATTTCTGCCATCAGGTGAGACCTCCCACAAGCTGCGCTCTGGAACGTCATTACGCCTGAGAGAGAACCGAATCTTTTTGCCGTCCGGGGACCAGCGGGGAAACGATGCGACTCCGGGCACGGTCGCGAGTTTACGCATGTTCGTTCCATCTATGCGGCAAACGTCGAGCTCTCTTTCTTCTTCCCGGGTGAACACCAACTGCTCACCGTCTGGAGACAATGCCGCGCTCCCAACTAGAAAATCACCCACTCGCCTGGGAGAACCTCCCAAAACCGGGGCGATCCAAAGTGTTGCCGAGTTGAACTCGTACGGGTTACAGCCGAAGCTTTCAACTAGAAGCTGCGAACCATCCGGTGAAATGTCTTGCACTGCCGGGTTTGGCAATTCCACAGCTAGCGGCAGAGATTCTCCGCCTTTGGTCGAGACCTGATATGGCCGTGGCGAAGTTTTGATCTGGCCTATGGTCGATTTTGCCTAACGAACCAGGGCCATGATACGAGTCTAAAACCCTGAGCAGGGCAGGAGCTCACTTAAGTTTCGCGCCGGCTTCTTATCGGATTTTCAGAATCTCTTCCATCAATTTGAGCCGGGTATCAAGCACACCTTCAACGCGCTCGAGACGCCATCATCTCTTCGCGCAGGGAAGTGATCTCATTCCGCAGGGACGCGTTCTGCTGATCCACGTGCCGCCCGACCAGTGGCAGAAGAGTACGACTAATAAGGTCCGGTGCACCAGCGCTGCTTCCGGCTGCTAGAAGATGCCGGGAAGCAGCCGCCAGGTTCGCGCTCGGTAGCTCTCGTATTCGGCGCCGAACTGTTCGGCCAGCAGGCGTTCCTCGGATCGGATGCGCGCCAACAAAGGTATGAGCAAAAGAGCCGCGATGACAACGCCGAGGCCCGCTCGAAACGTGAGAGCCCATCCGAATGAGGCGATGAGCAAACCGAAATAGCTGGGATTGCGAATGCGGCCGTAGATCCCGGTGGTGACCAGCGTGTGGTCCTTTTGGATTGCAACGAGGCCGCTGAAGCGGGGTCCAAGCACGAAGACCGGCCATAAGCGCAAGCTGTCGCCTAAGACAAAGAGAACGAAGCCTGCCCAGCGAACAGCGTCACCGTCGATGGTCCAAAAATCGTGGCGATCCGTTAATGCGGAAAAATACGCAAGCAGGATTGCAAGCATGCTGAATGCGCCGATTACCCACCGGTTGCCGCGGTCCTCGCGCACTCCCGGGCTCAGATTGGCGCGGCTGAAGAGGGCGGCCGTGCCCATAACGAACGTCACGGCTGTAGTGGCGGCGAGAGCCGGGTGCGAGAAGAACGCAGCGAATCCGCCCCAGCCGAGAATAGCGAGGCCAAGCTGGACCAGGACGGCAAGGAGGCTGGTAATTACAGTCTTCATGGAGCGAGGATGAGCACGAGACAGTGCGCCTTATTCGACGCCAGACTTGAGCCGCGCGGCGAGCACCCCTGTCGCTGCGCTGAGATCGATATCCGCGATAAGCAGTCCTTCTTTGCCATATGGCTGGTAGCTGAGCAAGGTGCCATCAGGCCGCACGACGGCCGATGTAGTGGGTGATCCAGCGCTTGCGCAGTTTACGGTTGCGACATAGCAGGTGTTCTCGGCGGCACGACACAAGACTGCTTTTTCATGGAATGAATTTGCGGGATCGGCGAAAGTCGAGGGGCGATAACCGCCGGGTTCGGCTTCGTGGAAGTGCGGATGGAATACGATCTGCGCTCCGTGCCGGACGGCCCACCGGAAGGTTTCCGGATAGCGCCAACCTTCATGACAAATAGCCACTCCAAATGTCAGCGGACCCGTTTGGAAGATTCGTCTCCCCGAACCGTGTGAATAGATAGCCTCTTCGGAGGGATCCAGTTGAACTTTGTCTTGGAAGCCGGCGACCGATCCCTCTGGATTGATGACCAGCGCGGTGGCTAATAGGGCGTGATTGACGACGCGCTCGGTGCCAAGAACAACTGCGAGATTTGCCTTCGCCGCCGCCGGAGCGATAGTAGACCAAGCGTGTTCGAGGAAGGTTGGGTCCGGAGGCGGCACGGTCTTGCCCAATCCTCGGTAACCAGGAACAAAGCATTCAGGAAAGCAAATTAGACCGGCTCGTTTAACGGATGCTTCCGCGATAGCCTGCTCGGCCAAGCTGACCGAATCCTCTGGGTTAGCCGGAAACCGGAGGTTCGCGAGCGCGATTCGAAACGTGTTCAATTTAATATGTGACTGGCACAGCAAAACCGGTTCGCGCTTCAGAGCGCGTGACCGCGGCTGCGGATTTCGGGAACCTCAACGATCCAAACTCCGGAAGCGGGATCCTCGGTGACGGAGACGACGGTATTGACCATCTCATCGAGTGTTACCAGGCCGAGGCGCCGTGCGCCGTCCCGCATTGCGGGAAAGCTTTCGGCAAGCCGGTAGAACGGCTTCAATACGACGGGCCAGCGATGCCCCGGCCCGAGAACGTACCAGGGCCGCAGAATGGTCGCATTCATCCCGGTTTCGCGAAGAGCGTCTTCGCATGAGGAGCGCACGTCGATGTAGGCTTTCATGACTGGGGCTGGATGAGCAACGCTCATATAGATGAAGTGCTGGATACCTGCATTGTGGGCGACTCGAATAGCCTCTCGGGCGGACTTCAGATCGATTTCAACGAACTGGCGCGCCTTGGCTGGACCGGGATGAGAAACGCCAACCAAGTGAATGAAAGTATCGCATTCGGAGAGATGGTCTTTGTAGGATTCGCCATTGAGCGCATCACCGATGACAAGGCTGCAATCGGGCGGGAGCTTGCGGGGCGAGCTTTCGCGACTAAGAGCGATTACAGAATGCCCATGTTTGCGGAGCAACGGGATCACGCGAGTTCCGATATAGCCGGTGCCTCCGGTAATGAATACTCTACGGGCGAGAAATGGCCTGTTCACAATAGTTGCTCCGCAAGTCAATACGTGCCGTCCCCGTCGATTTTGGAGTATTATGTCATGCGACGTGGACATCACGGAACTCCTCCAGCGCGTTCATGCCGGCGATCAACGAGCTCTCGATACGGTGATTCCGCTGGTTTACGACGAGCTCAAGAAATTGTCTGCGGCGCACCTGAGGAGGGAAGGCAAAGCCCGGCCGCTTGACACGACGGCCCTCGTCCATGAAGCCTTTCTGCGCTTGGCTCAAGGTCAAGCACCCAGCTACCAAAACCGGTCTCACTTTTATGGAATCGCCTCGCGATTAATGCGGCAGATTTTGGTGGATCTAGCGCGTGCCAGATCCAGAGAAAAGCGAAGCGCTCTGAAGGAGGTGCCGTTGGCCGACATTCCCGATCTCGGCCGGCAGCCCAATGAGTCGGTGCTGGTAATCGAGGAAGCTTTGAACCGGCTCGCGCGGACAGATCCGCTCAAAGTCCAACTGATCGAGATGCGCTACTTCGGGGGCATGACGGCTGAGGAATCCGCCACGGCATTGGCGATCTCCCCGCACGTGGTTCGCCGCGAACTGCGCGTCGCGCAGGCCTGGCTGCACAAGGAGGTGGCCGGTGAAGATCGAAGTCGAACAGCTATTTCATGAACTGGCAGATCTATCGCCTGAGGCCCGGTCGAATTATTTTGCCGAGCATGAGATCGACGCGGAGACACGCCGCGAAGTAGAGGCGCTGTTGGACTTTGACTCGGGCGCGAGCTCGTTTTTACTACGCGACATTAGTATCGCCGCGAACAGCGCGCTACCGCAGCTCCAAGGGAAAGAATGGCGTTGCGGCCCCTACCGGCTGCTGGACCTGATCGGACGCGGAGGGATGGGCGCAGTGTATCTGGCAGAGCGCGCGGACGGCGAAGTGACGCAACGGCTGGCCGTGAAGCTGTTGCCGCCAGGTGCGGGCGATCCTCAGCGTAAGCGTTTTCTTCAGGAACGACAGATTCTCGCGTCCCTTGCGCACCCCAATATCGCGCGCATGCTGGATGCCGGGCATCTCGAGAGCGGTCAACCTTTTTTGGCTATGGAGTATATCGAAGGCAAGCCGATCGATATATTTTGCGACGGCTTGAGCGTGCGCCAGAAAATCACGCTGTTTCTCAAAGTCTGCGCAGCGGTCGGCTATCTCCACCGAAATCTAATCGTGCACCGCGATCTCAAGCCGAGCAACATCCTCGTAACCGACGAGGGCGAGCCAAAGCTGCTCGACTTCGGCATCGCGAAATTTTTGGACGTAACTACAGATTCGACGGCCACCAGCATGCGTATGTTAACTCCCGATTACGCAAGTCCAGAGCAGGTGACGGGCGGGAGAGTGACGACAGCAACGGACATCTATTCTTTGGGCGCGGTGCTGTACAAATTGCTCACGCGCAAGCCAGTACACGAGTTCGAAGACCACTCGCCGGAGGCAATCGCATGGGTAGCCACGTCGCGCGAAGTGACGCGGCCGAGTAAATGGGCTCCAGAGCTGAAGGGCGATGTCGAATGTATCCTTCTGAAGGCTCTGCGTAAAGATCCGCACGAGCGGTATGCGACCGTCGAACAATTTGCCGACGACCTCCTGGCTTCCCTTGAATTCCGCACAGTACGGGCACGATCAGGAAATGCCTGGTATCGAACCCGCAAATTTGTACGGCGCTATTGGGTACCGGTGAGTGCAGCGGCACTCGTGATCGCTAGTCTCGGGGTCGGACTCTACATTGCCAATCGCGAGCGTTTGATCGCGGAGCGGCGGTTCCAGGATGTGCGCCAACTGGCTAACAAGCTATTTGACGTTGATGCTCGAGTCGCGGAACTGCCCGGCAGCACGAGGGCCAGGCAACTGATCGTGGACACATCTCTCGAGTACTTGCGTCGGCTGAAGCCCAATATCCAGGGAGACTCCGAGCTGGCGCTGGATCTGGGCAATGCTTACATGCGAGTCGCGCGCGTACAAGGCGTTCCTATCGCGCCGAATCTCGGCCAGATGGATCAGGCCGAACAGAGTCTGAAAATCGCGCAGGGATTGATCGAGTCGGTGCTCGTTTCGCAACCATCCAACCGGACAGGTATATTGCGAGCCGCGCAGATCGCTCACGATCGAATGATCGTGGCCCGTCTCAGCGGGCGTCCTGATGATGCGTTGGCACTGGCGCGGAAATCAGCCGAGTTGGTGGAGAAGTTTCATGCTCAGGCGAGCGACAAACCCGAAATGACAGCGGTGCTGAACACTTATTTGGGTGTCGCTGACCAGTTCAGACTGGAAGAACAGTTTGACGAAACTCTCCGCCTTTGTAGACGCGGAACAGAAATTGCCCGCTTATTCGACAGCCGCTCCTACGCCGGTGACTTGCTTTGGGTTTCGGCGGAGGCCTATCTATTCCGGGGCGAGCTCGAACAGGCTCTCAAGGACATTCGCGAATCCGTGAGACTACTCGATCTCGGTAGCGGGGACATGGGGCAGACATCCATCCACAATCTCGGTCTGGCCCTCATTAAGGAAGGCAGGATTTTGGCTCAGGACGGAGACATCAGCTTTGGGCGATCCCAAGAAGCAGTGCGTTGTCTCGAGCGAGCGTTCGAAATAGAGGATGAGCTGGTTCACAAGGACCCACTGGATCAAAGCTCCAGAGGCCGCTTGGCGATGGCTGGAATCAGTCTGGCTGATATCCTGCGGCATTCAGACGCGGCTCGGGCGCTTGGGATTTACGAGCACACACTCCGTCATCTCGCTGAGGTCAAAAATAACTCGAGCTTTCTGCTCTATGAGGTGAGCGCGCTCGCTGGCTCCAGTTATCCATTGCGGCATTTGGGACGGCCCGCCGAAGCGCGCAAGCGGCTGGATGCGGCGTTCGAGCGTTTGCGCCAGCTCAAAATCGCGGAAAGAGTAGAAGTATCCGAAGTGCGTACGGCGATCTGCGCTCTTGCAGATCACGAAGCTGAGACCAGCAATGTTCCCCAAGCAATCGAGATCTACGAAGGGCTATTCAAGCAGATTGAAGCCGAGCCGGAGAAGAGCCTCGGAGACGCCGTGGTCGTATCTAACATTTGGGCGCCGCTAGCTACCCTGTATCGCCGCAACCGGCAATTCGATCTTGCATCTGCGTTGGAAGCAAAGCGGCTGAGCCTCTGGCGACACTGGGACCAGAAGCTCCCCAACAACGTGTTTGTGCTGCGGCAAATCGCGGCGGCAAGTAAGTAACTGGGAAGAGGCGTGTCCGGTAAGACAGAAAGCCCCGAGCCGTACCGGACGGCCCGGGGCTGCGTATCAGTTTGGGACTCGATCTGATCGAAGAATCCTTCTTACACGCAGTAGGAGATACACACCGAACTTAGGGCGTGGAGAATGCGAAGACTTGGTGGGAGCTGTTAATCCCCCAGACTCCACCGCCGCTCCCCACGCTGAGGGAAACGAGGGCGCCCGGAACCTGCTCAAAACCCAATGCGCTTGGCTCCCACCGGTAGATGTTGCTGTTGGCGAGTGCCCAAACTCCGTTCCCGCCGGCGTGAATCTCGCTAGCGCAACACCCGAGGTCTGTGAAGGATCCTGAGAAGTCATTGTACTCGTAAAGAACAGAATTGCTGGTGTCTATCGCCCATACTTCCCCATTCGGCCCGACCGAAAGCTGCGGAAAAGCTCCAAATGGGTCAGGGGTTATTTGGTCGAAAACACCGGTAGAAAAGTTGAAGCGAAAGACATTAGGGCCGCATTGCGCCCCCCATATGTCGCCGCCGCCCACGTGTATGTCGCAAAGGAATCCGGGCTGCTGCTGGAACTGTTTCGTGCAATAGTTATAACGAAAGATCTCGGAACCAGTATTCAATCCCCATACTTCGTACGGGTGACAACTATCTTGATAGCCGGGACCGACCTCAACGAGGTCAAGTGAACCCGGAACTCGTGCGAAGGTCCAGGATGGTCCACTTCTGCTGGCCCGGAAGATATCGCCTAAAGAATTCAGCCCCCAAACCTCATCGGGTTGGGCCACATTGCCTCCCCCGACTTTGATTTGGCTTAGAGAGATACTGTTCGCCAACACGAAAATATTGCCGTTCAAAATGTACGGGTTGCCATTGCTAGCGAGAGCCCAGACGCTGGCGCCTCCGGAGGCTACTTGAGCGAGCGGGGCGTTTCCATTGACTTTCACCCTCTTAAACGTTTGTGCTGGTACAGACTGCACGCAGGTAATGCCTAGCGCGAGGGCGAGGATAGTGACATTGTTTTTCATTTTAAGTTCTCCTTGTTCTTCCGTCCGCAATCCGCGGAACGGTTAGACCCCTGCGAACTATCTGCTGCCGGGTCCTACTCCTACCTGCGCTGCGGGGAGGAAAATTTAGCGGGAAAAGAAAGATTTTGTGGATAGGCGAATGGACGCGAGATCCATGCGCCTATCACGATCGGGATGTCCTTAACTTAATGCCAGCGAAATCTCACCGCAATGCGAGCGACTATGCAGATGCCGCTCTGCCGAGCTCGCGCGAAGTGCGAGTCAGAGTGCTCAATTTCGCTCTCGTTATATCTACGGGCACGTGGCCGAAGCCGCACTCGCTGGTCAGCAGCAGCCGCTCAGGAGGAAAGTATTCCAGGGCAGGCTGCAGTCTTTGACGAATTACGTCTGGCGTCTCGATGACGTCGCTACGCTGATCGATGACGCCGAGACCGAGGTCACCTTTAAAATCCCACAGCTTCCATAAATCCATGAGATTGTAGCCAAGCGTGCAGTGCTCGAGGAGGACTTCGTGGATATGTGCTTTCCGGAACGCGGGAGCCAAATCTGTGTACTTGGTGAAATAAACGCGCTTTCTTCGTGGATTTCCACCACAGACGTGCAGACCGATGCGAACGCGATTGAGTGAATCGATTAGTTCGTTTAGAATGTCCACTGCCCATTCGCTCTGCTGCGGCGACTCGGTCCATGCGGGTTCGTCAAACTGAATGTGCTCGCAACCGGCGGCTATTAATTCGTTCAGCTCCTGCCGCAAGATGTTCGCGTAAGCGCGACACAACGCCTGCTCGTCAGGATATAAATCGGGCCTCTCGTTGAGGCTGAAGCGGGTCAGCATGTGCGGGCCGGTAACGGTTTGCTTCACAACAATGCCTGCCGGAGCGGCTTCGCGCGCAACCTTCCAGTTATGGGCGAGATGGAACCGGGGATTCGCGAGCGTTCCTACCACGCGGGCGCACTCAATGGTAAAACCAGCCGGCCCGAAGGACTGCGGGACCATGTTTTCCATCGAAACGCCGTCCATGCGCTTCTGGTAGTAGTAATACATGTTTTCGCGGTAGCCTTCGCCGTCGGTGATGATTTCCAGGCCAAGGCCCACCTGCTGCGCAACTGCCCAGCGGATCAGGTCATCAATTTCCGGCTGCGCCAATGACGGCCTTTTCATCGTGTCGGCAACTGCGGCTGGCCTCGGAAAACTTCCGACGACAGTAGCACGGTAACGTTGCATGCGTTCTCCTATAATTGCGCGCCTCGTTTTAGGTGGTGGCTCGCTGCTGCGAGCGGCGGAAGGGAAGCTGCCTCGCGTGCTTCGTTGATGTGAGCGAGGATACCTGCTTTCAATGTACGCGGCGTGAAATCGATCTCTTCCACAAGGCGACTGCCGTCCAGATCGTCGACAAGCGGGGTTACCGGCTTGTTTTCATCGAAGGCGATTTTCGCTTCCGGTAACCAATAGCGAACGCAATCCGCAAACTGACGGGCAGAGACCGAACATCCGGTTGAGTTATAGGAGAAATGCGCGAGTGTGGGTTTTAAAGCGAGGCGCACGAGTTGTTCAGCGCAATCGTCGACATAGACCCAACAATCGCGAGTTTCGGAAGCAAACGGAAGGCTTACCGGCTCACCAATTGCCGGTAAGGAGACAAAGGATTCAGCCCAAAGCAGTGAGCCTCGCTTCCTGCCGTGCCCAAATACGACGGGGGGGCGGGTACAAACTATATCGATCCCGTGCCTTTGCACGTATTTCTGGGCCATGAATTCATTCAGGATCTTCATCACGCCATACGTGAAGACGTGATCCGCGGGCGAACAGAAATCGACTTCCGTGATGGGGCGATCTCCATAGATTCGCTGGGAAGCGCCGTAAACTGTTTCGCTGCTCGTGAATACCAGGCGCTGAAGACGATGTTTCAACGCAGTTTCAAACATATTCGCCATTCCCAAAACGTTCACACGAACACTGAGAGGGGGGTCCGCTTCGACTTCCGCGCTCATCAGATAAGCGAGATGAACGGCGTGTGTTATCTCGGGATGCGCTGAGAAAATGCGTGCGATATCGTGAGCGTCCGAAACATCGCACTCTACGAACTCAGCAAGTCCGCCAGATTCTGCGGTCAGGCGGCGTTGAACGGATGGATCGATATTCCAGTCCGCGACTACGACCGGCACTCCTCGGCTCAGGAGATTGCGCGCGACCCGCCAGCCGATGAAGCCAGTGCCACCTGTCACGAGGAATTTCATGCAAAGAAGTCTACTTCATCAGAGTGCCGCGTACTTACCTTTGGGATAAACGCGCTTCGCTGTGGGCATGCTCATGCGTGGTTTAAAGAACGAGCCGCAGCTTTTGATATTCTTTTTTCGGTTAAGAATACGAGCAAAGAAATGTCTCTGAAACGCGTATTTCCGGTTTCCCTACTTGCGATTATTGCGGCCGGTTATGTGATCGGCCAAGGTGGGGAGGCAGGGACGATTGAGCGGCCGCCTATCGTCGGGGTTGCACACATTGGTTTAAAGACGAACGATATTGCGGCGGCGGATCAGTTCTATGGCCACGACCTCGGCTATGACCACTTCAGCTTGGACAAACCGACAGGCAGCCTGATGCTTAATTATTACAAGGTCAATGATCATCAATACATTGAGATTTTTCCAGAGCTGAGGAGCGAAGCGGAAGACCGGCTTTCCCACATTGCTTTTGAGACGGGGAACATTCAGAAGCTACGGGATTATCTCGCGAGCCGCGATGTTAAGGTGCCGGAGTCCTTGAAAACGGGCTTAGACGGGAACGTCAGCATGATGATCAAAGATCCCGACGGCCACAATGTCGAATTCGTGCAGTATATGCCGGGGTCACTACACAGCCGAAATTTCGGGAAGCTGCTACCAGGTACGCGAGTTTCGAATCGCATGATTCACGTCGGGGTGACAGTGCAGGATCGCGCGGTGGCGGATCGCTTTTATAAGGACATTCTCGGTTTCAAATTGATGTGGTACGGGGGGATGAAGGACGACCGCACGGATTGGGTGGATATGCGAGTGCCTGAAGGGACCGACTGGTTAGAGTACATGCTGAACGTGCATAACCCTTCTCCCAAGCAGCTTGGTGTTATGCATCATTTGGCTTTGGGCGTGGAGAATGTCAAGACAGCGTATAAGACTGTGCTTGATCATGGATTCAAGCCGCGCGAGGCTCCGAAAATCGGTCGAGATGGAAAATGGCAGCTAAATCTCTACGATCCGAATTACACGCGGGCGGAGTTGATGGAGTTCAAGCCTGTAGAGACGCCATGCTGTTCGCCCATGCTGTCGAGCTTGGAGTCGATTTTACAAATTGCAAGCCGTTGAACCATGACGGGCCTGAGAGTGGACAAGTGGCTCTGGGCGGCTCGGTTCTTCAAGACGCGGTCGCTTGCTGCGCGAGCGTGTGAGCTTGGCAGAGTTCAATGCAACGGACAGCACGTGAAAGCTTCTCGCGAGGTCCGCGTGGGGGACCAGTTGCGCGTGAAAAACGACTCAGGGGAGTTCGAATTGCAGATTCTGCTCCTCAGCGAAATGCGCGGTCCCGGCGGCGGTTGCGCAGAGGCTTTATCAGGAGAGTGACGCAAGCAAGGAGGAGCGGGCGAGGTTGGCGGAAGAGCGGAAGGCGATGCCGCATTTGGAAGCGTTACACGAAGGCAGACCGTCGAAGCGAGACCGGCGCAAGCTGGCGCGAATTCGAGGAAGAGCGTGAGGCGCGCCGTCTAGCTTATGGCGGAAAAATCCGCCGGTTCGAGAAGGATTGAGTCAACCTTTTGGACGAGCTTGCCATTGGCCTCTGAAGCGGCAGCGACCCGCTTCCATTCGGGATCATCATGGAACTCGGCCCAAGATTTTGCGGCTCCTTCACGGCTCGGGAAGGCCAGCATGTAAATCAGCGTCTTGCCCTTCAGCGGTTCGTCCGTTGGGAGCCAATAGCCGACACTGGTCATGCCGTGCTTATTGAAGATGCTGACTGTATGGTCGCGGAACCGCGCCAGTAAGGGATCCAGTTTGCCGTCATAGGCATGATAGGTGCGGAGCTCAAACACCCGATTGCCGGTCTGGGCGTGAACGGTAGAGTGGACCGATCCTGTGCAGTACCCAGCGATAAAGAGAACGAGCGCGGCGATTGGGCAAAAGATGCGAGTAGACATGTTTAATCGTTACCATTTTTGAATGCGCAGGCAGCGAAATAATCGCGGTGGATGCCATCCCTTCGCACAAGGTCATGATCTGGCTTTGATCGCGGCTTCAAATTCCGCCAAAGGCTTCGTATTGAGGACATCGGAGGCTTCGAGCCAGCCGCGTCGGGCGGTGATCACGCCGAAGCGCATGTTATCGAGATGCGTCGTGCGGTGAGCGTCGGTCGAGATCGTAAATCTACAGCCCTTTCGCTTGGCAGTTCGAACTAAGTGGCTCGGCAGATCGAGGCGCTCGGGGCTGGCATTGACTTCAAGGCAGACGCCGCGCTCGGCAGCTTTCGCAGCGACGCGATCGAAATCGAAGACGTAGGATTCGCGCTGTAAGAGAAGCCGGCCTGTCAGATGGCCCAAGATTCTGAGCGAGGGGGAATCGAGAGCACGAAGCAGGCGATCGGTCGTCTCCGGCGGCTCGAGATTCATATAGCTATGGACGCTGCCAATGACAAGGTCGAGTTCGACAAGGGCGTCCTCAGCGATGTCCATCGCGCCATCGCGCAGAATGTCACACTCGAGTCCAGAAAAGATGCGTAGAGGCAGGCCATCACGATTCAGCTCGCGGACTTCTTGCGCAAATTCGACGACGCGTTTTTCGTCCAGACCGTTCGACATGGCGAGCGCTTTCGAGTGATCAGTTATCGCGATGTATTGGTAGCCGCGCGCGGCGGCGGCATCGGCCATTTCACGAAGTGAAGCCTTGCCGTCAGTCGCGGTGGTGTGCATGTGCAGGTCGCCGCGGATGTCCGTCAATTCAAGTAGCTTTGGTAACAAATGGGCCTGCGCAGCTTCGAGCTCGCCACAGTTTTCACGCAGCTCAGGCGGAATCCAGTCGTAACCCAGGCGGCGATAGACCTCCTCCTCGTCCCCACCCGCGACACGCTCGTTCGTCTCAATCGCGAAGAGCCCGTATTCATTCAGCGTGAGACCTCGCTTGATGGCGTTGGTCCGCAGCACCACGTTGTGCTCTTTACTGCCTGTGAAGTATTGCAGCGCCGCGCCGAAATTTTCGGCGCTCAAAGCGCGGACGTCTACCTGCAAGTGTTCTACCCCGAATTTCACGCTCGCTTTATTCGCGCCCAGCCCCAAAGTTTCGAACGCTTTCGGATGTTTGACTAAGCGGTTAAGCGTTTCGGCTGAGCCGGGACCGGTGACCAGCAGATCCAGATCGCCAATGGTCTCGCGGCCGCGACGCAAACTGCCTGCTGCTTCCACATTCTCGATGCCCGGCAAGGCGAGAAATTCATCGCGAAGCTCGTCCGCGACGCGGCGACCGAAGCTGAGGAGAAAGCGACCGGCGGTTTTGCGGTAGGCCTCGATGGAACGAAGAACTTTTTCTTCGAGCTTGGCGCCCATGCGCGGCAACTCGCGGAGCTTTTGCTCGCGGCAGATGCGTTCCAAGTCGTCGACTGTTTTGACGCCGTGGTGTTCGTACAAAAGCGCGATGCTTTTGGGGCCCAGGCCTTGGATTTTGAGCAGCTCGAGGGCGGACGCCGGATATTTCGAGAGCATCTGTTCGCGGCGCTCGAATGTTCCGCGCTGGCAGATTTCGGCAATCACTGACGCAAGCCCTTTTCCGATTCCTGCTATTTCCGTGACCTTACGATCCGGGTTGCACAGGAGATCTGTAATGCGCTCGGGATAGCTGGCAACCGCTGCGGCGCCGTTACGATAGCTCCGGATGCGAAATGCATCTTCGCCCGCTACTTCCATGAGGTCGGCGGTTTCCGAAAGGAGTCTCGCGATTTCTTTGTTTTCCATCCAGCGCGTTCCGAACTCCGGAAGCTTAGCGCGATTTTATCGTTTGCTTACGCGTGACGGCTTCGGCGTGTCCTGCAGAACCCGGGCCGGGTGAAAAGGGCGCCGGCTCCACATGAACCAGCACATCAGCGACCCAGCCCAAACGTTCTTTCAGCGCAGTTTTGACTTGCTTTGCAATGTCGTGGGACTCGAGGACAGTCATATGCGGATTGACTTCGAGGTGCAGATCGACATGATATTTCAAGCCAGTGCGGCGGGCAAAACATTTTTCTATGCCGAGCGCGCCGGGAACGCTTAAGGCAACCTGCCGGATCTGGCCCATTTTGCGCGGTTCGGGCATGGTATCGAGAAGCTGGCCGACGGTTTGGCGCACGACGCGGATGGAGAGAAAGAAAATGATCACGCCGATCAGCATTCCGCCGACGTGATCGGCCACACCGAAGCGCGCGGGGTTAGAGAGCGTCATTAAGACAGCCGCAAGGGCGACGGATGTTGATAAAAGATCGGTCAGGTCGTGCCAGGCGTCGGCTTCTAGAGCGGCGCTATCGATCCGCCGCGCGGTACGAAGCTTCAGCGCGGCAAAGGTGATTTTTACGAACACTGCCGCGAGCAGGGGATATAGCGCATATGCTTGCAATCGGCTTCGTTCGCCCAAGGACGTAAAGCCGTGCCAAAAAATAGCGATGCCGCTGAGCAAGAGCATCGCGCCGATGGCGAGCCCCGCGAGTGTTTCGTAGCGGCCGTGACCGTACGGGTGCTCGTAATCCGGCGGTTTACTCGCGAGCCATAATCCCGCCAAAGCCAGAGCCGAGGACAAAACGTCGCCTGCCGTTTCAACACCGTCAGAAAGGACGGCGGTAGAACCTACACGGACACCGACAAGAATTTTGGCGGCTGATAAAACGACACCAACGATAACGCTGGCGAGAGCGATGCGGCGACCCGTTACTTCGTCGGGGCTCGCTGGCCTGTCCTCTCTGCCAAGGGCCCGTGAAGGCTTGGCGTCCATACGTTTCGAGCATATCGGAGTGTTTTTCGAAGAGGTGGAGGGCTAAGTGGGTCGAAACGCCCGGTCGGGAATAAAAATCCAACTATGTAGGCGTGGATAAAAGCGCTTCGATGTCAGGAGAATCGGCTAAGCTCGCCAGCGGGGTTGGATCTTTTATAAGAACGCGCTGCAAAAAAAGGAAAGAAAATGGAAAAGCTCGCGCAAAACATTCAAGAGTCCTTTCTCAATAACGCGAGAAAAGACAAGGTATTTCTCACGATTTACCTGATGAGTGGCGTTAAATTGTCAGGACGAATTAAAAGCTTCGATAAATACTCTGTCATCTTAGAAACGAATAACCAGGAGCAACTGATTTTCAAGCACGCTATTTCAACAGTGGTGGTGTCGAAACCACCGCTGCACGGCGGCGCGCACAGCGGCTCGGGAGCGAGCGTGCCGGGACCAGTGGTTCCCGGACCGGAACGCCCGGAGAGTGTCAGCTAGGCGATATGAGTCTCTGAGTGCGGTCACCAGAAGAACGAGCCCTGGTGGTTGGCGTTGACATAACGGGACGCCGCCGCGTGAGCTCTGCAAACGCGGGACCCGAACCAGACGCAAGCGAGTCGCTCGAGGAGCTTGCAACGCTTGCGGAAAGCGCTGGGGCAGCGGTCATAGATCGGCTGACACAAGCGCGGGAGGCGCTCGATCCGGCGACATTGGTGGGGGCCGGAAAGGTTTCCGAGATTAAGGCCCAGATTGAGGCGGACTCGATCGATACCGTCATCTTTGACCACGAATTGACACCTACGCAGCTTCGGAATCTGGAGCGGCGGCTTGAGGTGAAGGTGCTCGACCGGACCCAGTTGATTCTCGACATTTTCGCCCGGCGGGCGCGGACGAGTGAAGGGCAACTGCAAGTGGAGCTGGCGCAGCTCAACTATTTGTTGCCGCGCCTGGCAGGCCGGGGGACGGAGATGTCGCGGCTGGGCGGAGGAATTGGAACGCGCGGTCCTGGAGAAACGCAGCTCGAAACGGACCGGAGGCGGATCGGAAGAAGAATCGCAAAGTTAAAGGGAGAGATTGATCGCGTTCGCGCGACTCGCGGGGTGCAGCGGTCGCAGCGTCAAGCCGTGCCGCTCTCGACGGTGAGCCTGGTGGGCTATACGAATGCGGGCAAATCGACGCTATTTAACCGGCTAACCGGGGCGGGCGTACTTGCGGACGCGAAGATGTTCGCGACGCTCGACCCAGTGGTGAGGCAAATTCGGTTGCCATCGCAGCGGCGCGTGCTGCTGAGCGATACGGTGGGTTTTATCCGGAATCTGCCGACGACACTGATTGACGCTTTCCGCGCCACGCTTGAAGAAGTGACGGCAGCGGTGCTCCTGCTGCACGTAGTGGATGCAACCTCTCCTTTGGTCGCGGAACAAACTGCACATGTAATGAAGGTGCTTGGGGAGATCGGGGCGGAAGGCACACAACAGATTTTGGTTCTCAACAAGAGCGACAGGTTAAATGAAGCCGACCTGGAGCAGGATCCGGGCACCGTGACACACCGGGTTTTGGGAGAAACGGCGCGCCAAAACGACACGCCGGCCGTTTTGATTTCGGCTCAGACGGGCGCGGGGGTGGAAAGACTTCTGGAGTTGATCGACAAACAGCTTGCACAGGATCCGGTGGTCAGGAAGCGCTTTCGACTGCCCTTTGGGGAGGGACGGGTGCTGCACTTACTGCACGACCGGGCGGCGATTCTATCGAAGCATTATGGGGAGGACTACTGCGAGGTACTGGCGGACGCGCCAGAATCGCTTTGCGAAAAGCTGTCGGAATTCGCGGTTCCGGAGTAGCCGTATCAGGCGTAAAACTACAATATCGAGATGGCAGCACAAAAGTTAAACGAGCAGGAGTTGCGCTCGTCTCTTGAGCAGCTCTCGGGCTGGGCGGTAAAGAATGAGAAGCTACATCGCGAATATAAGTTCGCGGACTTCCCACATGCATTAGGATTCATGGCAACGGCCGCGGTCTTCATTGAGAAAATGAATCACCACCCGGAGTGGTTCAACGTGTACAACCGCGTGGTGGTGGATCTCACGACGCACGATGCCGGCGGGATTACAGAGCGAGATTTGAAATTAGCGCGATTGCTCGATTCCATTTACACCGCGCCATTCCAGGCAAGTTAGCTCGAAAATTCCGCAATGAAATCTCTGGTAGCTGTTCTGGTTTTGGCGAGCCAACTTGTCTTGGCGAAACCGCAAGAGAGTAGATTCGGCGCGGCGGCTTCTCTCGATGCGGCGATTAACGAAGCGGTTCAGAGCGGGCTGATCCCGGGCGCGGTGGTGATTGTAGGGCGGAACGGGAGGATTCTGTATCGGAATTCGTACGGCTCACGCGCCTTGATTCCAAAGCGTGAGCCAATGACCATAGACACCATTTTCGACGCTGCGTCGCTGACGAAAGTGATGGCGACGACGCCGTCGGTGATGAAGTTGTTCGAGCAAGGAAAGTTGTGGCTGGACGATCCAGTGACAAAGTATCTTCCTGAATTTCAAGCCGGCAAGAGCGACATCACGGTGCGGCTTTTGTTGACCCATTTTTCAGGGCTGCGACCCGACTTGGATCTGATTCCACGGTGGAGCGGATACGAGACGGGAATTCAGAAGGCGCTTACGGATAAACCCATTGCGCCTCCGGGGGCGCGCTTCATATATAGCGATATCAATTTCATTCTGCTGGGCGAAATCGTGCGCCGGCTTTCGGGGATGACGTTGTCGGAATTTGCGCACCAGCAGATTTTCGCGCCACTTGGGATGAGCGATACCGACTTTCAGCCTCCTGCCGCGCTGCGTTCACGGATCGCGCCGACGGAGATAGATATAGATAACGATACGGCGCAACCACTTCGCGGCGTGGTACACGACCCGACCTCCCGTTATATGGGCGGAATTGCGGGTCATGCAGGGGTATTCACGACGGCCGACGATCTCGCGAAATACGCCGAGACGATGCTCGGCAAGGGAGAACGCGGAGGGGTACGTATCTTTGATCCGATGACGGTGAGGAAGTTCACCGAGCCGGGCAGTCCCGCGGATCAACCCATTCTAAGAGGCCTAGGATGGGATATCGATTCGCCTTTTTCGAGCAATCGCGGCGAGCTGTACCCTATTGGTTCCTACGGTCACACCGGGTTCACGGGAACCTCCATTTGGCTGGATCCCTGGACGAACTCCTACGTGATTTTGATGACCAACGTGGTGCATCCGACGAGAGGCAAGTCGCTCAGTTCTCTACGCGCGCGAGTCGCGACTGCGGTAGCGGCTTCTTTCGGCATTGACATACAGCATGTCGAGCTTACCGGGTATAACGAGACGATCACCGGGGCTGGCGTTCACCGAGTCGTGCAGCGGAATGCCGAGACACTAACCGGGCTTGACGTCCTGGAACAAGATGGTTTCGCAGAGCTGAAGGGGAAGCGGATCGGTTTAATCACAAATCACACCGGAATAGATCGCGGGGGACGGCGCAACGTGGACCTGATGCTCGCATCGGGAGTCAACGTGAAGACGCTTTTTTCGCCCGAACACGGAATCAGCGGCACGCAGGATACAGATGTGGGAAATGCCACTGACCCGAAGACGGGATTAGCAGTGATCAGCCTGTATCAGCCGAATCAGCGGCGCTTGACGGCGGAACAAATGCAGAATCTGGATGCGATCATCTACGACATTCAAGATGTGGGCGCGCGGTTTTACACGTATTCGTGCACGATGCTGTACGCGCTTGAGGAGGCAGGCAAGGCGAAGAAACCGTTCTTTCTTCTCGACCGGCCGAATCCGATAACCGGCACACACGTAGAGGGTCCGTTGATGGACAAGGATCTGGAATCCTTCGTCGGATGCTACGATATGCCGCTGCGGCATGGGATGACATTCGGCGAGCTCGCGACGATGGCCAACAGCGAGCAGCACTGGGGCGTGGATCTCCACGTGATCAAAATGAAGAATTGGGAGCGCGGCGATTGGTTCGATACAACCACGCTCACTTGGGTGAACCCGTCGCCGAACATGCGAAGTTTGAACGCGGCGCTGCTTTATCCCGGTATTGCAATGTTGGAAGCGGGAACGAATTATTCAGTGGGCCGCGGAACTGACGCGCCATTCGAGCAGATTGGCGCAGACTGGATTCAGGGACAGATACTGGCGCGATATTTGAATTCCCGGTTTATTCCGGGCGTGCGAGTCTACGCGACAAAATTTCGACCGACGTCTTCGTATTTCGAAGGACGCGAAGTGGAAGGCGTCCGGTTCGTAATTACGGACCGGGAGGCTTTTGACAGCACGAGGCTCGGCATTGAGGTTGCGAGCGGAGTTCAACAGTTGTTTCCAGGAAAGCTGGATTTTGAAAAGGACCGCTACTTGATCGGTAACCGGCCGGCGCTGGAGGGGATTAAATCGGGGAAAGATGCGAGCGCGATTTGGAGCGAGGCGCAGGAACAGGCCCGAGAGTTCAGCGAGCGAAGAAAACCGTACCTGCTGTATTGACAGCGCAGACCGGAGCGTGGACAAAACTTTCGAAAACTGTCGATCAGGCCTCAGCGGCTTGAGCTAGCTGCTTCTTGCTGCCTGGCGGACGGCCACGGCGCCTGGGCTCAGCCGGAGTTGCTCCGTTGGTACTAAACTGCTCACTTTCACTCCCCTCGGATGCCGATGCGGCTGCTTCCTTCAGCCATGACGGTGGACGACCGCGACGCCTTCCGCGACCTCTCGCTAGCCGTTCCAGGGTGAGAATTGCTTCTTCGATCTGCTGGCGTTCGACGCGCAGCTCATTAAGCATTTTGTCGATGTCCAAAATAAACGACCTCCCGCTCTCATCCCAGGTCGATGTTCGACTGCGTTCACACCCATCCAGGATTGATTATTTACCATCGGATGTTTTAAAAGAAGTTTAATTCCACTTTATGGTGAATTTCAATAAAAGGCTGCTCGGTTTAGTACTAAATTGCCGTCCTAGTACTAAATTGAAGATCTGTCAAATATGTCACTATTCTTATCGGCGCGACCGGCGAGAATTTCTCCAGAAAGCGTAGAACGGGACGGCTAACCCCATTAGAATTAAGCCCATAAGCGACTCGCGAGGCCTGGTCTGGACCGTGCTTATGAGCAGCAGCATCGCTACGCCAATGAACAGTACTGGGACGATGGGATAGCCAATCACACGGTATGGGCGCGGTAAGTCGGGTCTTTTTTTGCGCAATACAAAGACCGAAACGGCGGTCATGAGGTACAAAATCCAGCTTCCGAAAATGACGAAATTATAGAGGTCGTCATACCAGCCGCTGAGGACGACGACGCAAGACCAGAGGCACAGCAAGATCATGGCGTGTCCTGGCGTTCTGAATTTCGGGTGGACATCGGCTGCGTAGCGGAAAAAAAGCCGGTCGCGCGCCATGGCATAGGGGATTCGCCCGCCGGAAAGAATAGAACCATTCAGGGCCGCAAAAATGGAGATCATGACGGCTATGGCGACGGCATGGGTGGCGAGCGGACCGTAGAGGCTTGCGATCATGTCGGCCGCGACGCGATGGCTAGCAGCCACTTGCTCCGGGGTCAAGACGTAAAAGTAGGCTAGATTGATAGAAATATAAGTCAGGATCACAGCGGCGGTACCGAAGATGAGCGCGCGGGGAAGATTGCGCTGCGGCTCACAGATCTCCGAAGAGACCATGCTTACGTTGTTCCATCCGTCGTACGCCCAGAGAGCGCTGACCATTGCTGCGAAAAATCCGGCCACTCCGCCGAGGCTCGAAATGTGTCCGGTGAAATGCGAACTTTCGCCGCGTCCCGAGAAGAGTCCGACGAAAACGATCCCGGCGATCAAAAGCATCTTGATTGCGGTGACCAGGACTTGAATGTTCCCACCTGAGCGGACCCCGATGTAGTTCACACCAGCGAGGGACAAGATGAGTGCTATGGCGACGAGCTGACCGTAATGAATTTCGAGCAGACTGCCGCCCGGTCCGATGTGCAACGGAACGGTCCAGAGTGTCGCGCCGAGAACGGGGACGAAGAGGGTGAGATATGTGTAGAAACCTGCGGCAAGCGTGGCGATGGAGCCGCTTTTCGCAACCCAGAACTGAGTCCAACCATATAAAAAACCCCAGAACGGCCCATAGGCTTCGCTGAGGTAGACGTATTCGCCACCGGCTTCGGGAAGCGCGGCAGCGAGCTCGGCATAGGTCAAGGCGCCGAAAAGGCTGAGCAGGCCGGCAACGATCCA
Organism: Acidobacteriaceae bacterium; assembly: GCA_019240405.1. Classification (GTDB taxonomy): domain Bacteria; phylum Acidobacteriota; class Terriglobia; order Bryobacterales; family Bryobacteraceae; genus Bog-105. Next base: position 44,435 of record JAFAYL010000027.1, on the reverse strand, counting down.
AACGATAAATAGATTTCGCGGCGAGCCGACGTAGCGGATCATCGTCGAGGGGACGAGAAAGACTCCGCTGCCGATAACGGTGCCGACGACGATGGAAACGGCGCTCCATAAGCCGAGGACACGCTGCAGGCTGGGGCCGGAGACGCGGTAAGGAGAGGCGACGCGAGTCAGCGGCCCGCCGTTGAGATGTTCATCGTACGGCACGGGCATGTTCGACCGGCGCGCGATCGGGGATCAAAAAGCTTGCGGCATAGCCGACGACAAACGTTGCGACGGATCCTGTCAGCACATACCACGTATAGGCGACATGGCTGCGAAAGAGCAAGGTAGCTGCGAAACCGGCGCTCATGCCCGCGATAGCCGACCATTCACCGGGGCGGCGCGTGAGCACGCCAAGTAGAAAAACTCCGAGAAGCGCGCCGTAGAGGATGGATGCGATAGAAAGCCCCGCTTCGAGGACGCGTCCCCAGTGGCGCGCGATCAAACCCACTGCGAACAGAATGACACCCCACACGACCGTAGCCCAGCGGGCGATCTGCAAGTAGCGAGCTTCCGGGTAGGCGGGCCAGAGCGGCTTCAGAAAATCCATAACGCTGGTGGACGCGAGCGCATTGAGCGCAGCGCTCAAATTGGACATTGCGGCGGCGAGAATGGCGGCAATCACGAGACCGGCCAAGCCGACAGGGAGATTGTTCCAGACGAATTCCGGATAAGTGCGTTCCGGGATCGCGGGCGCCGGGCGTGCAATGTCAAGGTAGTGAACATAGAGGAGCACGCCGATAGCCAAAAAAAGGGCAAATTGAAAGAAAATTACGATCCAGCTCGAGAACAGCGCTAAGCGGCTTTCGCGCTCATTCTTCGCCGATAGGAGACGTTGGACAAGAAGCTGTTCGGTTCCATGGCTGGCAGTTGTGAGGAAACAGCCGCCGATCAGGCCGGCCCAGAAGCTATAGTTGCGCTGGAAGAATGCAGAGGAAAGCGAGAAACGAAAATCGAAGAAGCGAAACTTGTGGGCGGGACCGGCAATAGCGAGTACGTGCGGCCAACCTCCGGGAATGAGAGAGAGCATGAGGAAGAAGCTCAGAAGCGCGCCGCCGACATAGAGGATCATCTGAACGACGTCAGTCCAGATGACGGCTGTCATCCCGCCTTCAAAGGTATAGAAGAGCGTGAGGCACACGATGAGGGCGATGGAAGCAACTTCGCCGGTTCCGAGCACAACGGAGATTACGATGGACACCGCAAAGACGCGGACGCCCTCGGCGAGGGCTCTGAGAAGCAGAAACGTTCCAGCCGTAAATTTCCGGACGTGGGAACCAAAGCGCCGCTGCATGAGCTCATAAGCGGTGTACATTTCTCCACGAAAATATTGGGGTAGAAAAAGGATGGAGATCACAATTCGGCCGAGCAGGTATCCGAGGATCAACTGCAAAAAGCGAAAATTTCCCGCGAAAGAGAGGGCCGGGGTACCGATAACGGTAAGCGTGCTGGTCTCCGCCGACACGATGGAAAAGGCTATGGCCCACCAGGGAGCCCCGCGACCGGCAAGAAAGTAGTCTCGGAGACTCTTCTGGCTCTCTTTGAATCGCGCTCCGAACCAGGTAATAAATAGGAGGTAGGCTGCTATGACGGCGAGGTCCGCAACGCGCATGGAAACGTGGATCATAGCATGCGTTTCGGATATCGCTTTTAGCAGTGAAGTCGTAGTACCCGCAAGGGAACAAGTTTCACGAACCTCGCATCTAGACTAGTAAGGAAGGTTGCGGATAGCCTAGCCGTTCCGATATACTCCGGCTTTGCCAATGCCAGCGGCGTTGGTTGGCAAGTTTGCGAGATTGCGCCTCCGGAAGTACCGGAACGACAGATGCATCCGTTTTCCAGATTCAAAGACGTAGAATTCCTCTGAAGGAGGGTTGTCGTGAATTTTTGTTTAGGGCGAGGAGCAAGGTTGGCCGCAGGGATTACAATCTCCGCGTTTGTTTTGACCAGCTTGGCTGTGGCAGGAAGCGGACAGGCGCAGAGTAGCGCAGGACAGCAGCCGGCGGCCCAGGGAGCGCAGCAAGGGGGCGCCCAGAAGAACTACAAAGACCGCGGGGAATACGACATCTATTTGCAGGTCACCCAAGCACAGGATCCGAAGAAGCGGCTGGATCTGCTAAACCAATGGCAGACCAAGTACCCCCAAAGCGATTACGCACAAGACCGGCTGCAATACTTCGTAGCGACGCTTGGCCAGCTTGCTCCGAATGATCAGACCGTTCGGCAGCAGTTGATCGATAGATGCAACGATCTGCTGAAAGCTGACGCGAAGAATTTCACAGCGCTCTATTACATTGCCTTGTGGGGTCCGGCGGTAGGGGGAACTAATCCGTCCCCGGATCTATTGAGCAGCACGGACTCGGCGGCGCACGGCGTGATCGATGGCGCAGACGCTGCCTTTCCGGCGAGTAAGAAGCCCGCGAGTATGAGCGATGCCGATTGGACGAAGGCGAAAAACCAGGTGCTTGGAATTGCGCACAACGCGCTCGCTTGGGAGGCGACGTCAAAGAAAGATACAGCGACTGCGGAGAACGAGTACAAGGAAAGCCTGACGGTAAACCCGGAGCAAGGAAATGTGTCGTATTTATACGGCAAGCTCCTGATGGATGACAAGAAATATCAGGATGCCCTATTTCAATTTGCGCGAGCCGCCCAATATGATGGGCCGAGCGCAGTTCCCGCGAGCGCGCGTCCGCAGCTCCTAGCTTATTTCAACAAAGTCTACGGGCAATTTCACGGCAACGCGGACGGGGCAGATAAAGTGCTGGCAGAGGCTAAGACGAGCGCTCTTCCACCAGCCGATTTCAAAATCGAGGGCGCGGGCGACATTGCTAAGCAGCAGGCCGACGAACTTCAGAAACGAATGGATGCAGACCCGGCTTTCAAACTCTGGTACACCATCAAAACAAATTTGACAGGCGATCAAGGCGAGAAGTTTTTTACGAGCGACGTAAAGGATACTGACATTCCGGGCGGCGCCGAGGGAGTGAAGAACTTCAGTGGAACGATTGTTTCGATGGACCCGCCAGATAAGCCGACAAAGATTGTGGTGGCTGTGGAAGATCCGACCAAACCGGATGCGACGCTGGAGTTTACGCAACCGGTCACGCCCAACGGAGTGAAGACGGGCGACAAGCTGGAGTTTTCGGGAGTGGTGGACAGCTACACGGCGAATCCGTACATGCTCGTGTTCAAGGATCCGACTTCACCGAGCTTGAAGAGTGCCACGCCACCTGCGCCGAAGCGCGCGCCGAGACGGCGACGTCCGTCGTAAACGGTGCGGGCATGCCCGCACCCTACGGGTTTTGGGCAGTGTCCCCGACCTACATTTTGTAGCGGCCCATATCCTCGTCGTTCAGATTCTCGAGCCACTTACGCAGTTCTTCGTTGTTGACCTTCTCGGAGACGCTGCCCGAGCTGCGAGAGGACTGCAGAACCTTATCTTCGACGTAGATTGGACAATCGTGACGGAGCGCGAGCGCGAGAGCATCGCTAGGGCGCGAATCGACGCTCATGAGCTTGCCTTCACGCTCGATCCAAATTAGGGCGTAGAAGGTGTCGTCCTTTAACTCATTCACGACGACTTTTTTGATTGACGTCTCGAGGCCCATCAGCAGAATTTTGATGAGATCGTGCGTCATCGGGCGAGGGGTGTTCACTTTTTCGATCTCGAGGGCGATCGCGTTGGCTTCATAGATTCCGACCCAGATCGGCAGGACCGCATCTCCGGTCGAATCCTTAAGCACCACTATGGGCATATTGGTCATGGGATCCATCATGAGACCGCGAATTTTCATCTCTACTTCCAAGATTGCCTCCGCTTGCCACAAGAGTAGACGCACACTCGTTGCGGGCCGTTTGAGAAAAATGTACTGGGCGTTTCCCTGGCCGTGTCGGCTTGATACCTAGCTTACTGCAAGCGAGGCAGCTTCGGGAGACGAGCGCTCTCCAGCGAGGCTGTTCGGTCCTGCGCGAGTAATCAGCACGTCGGAATATTGGCCGACCAGAGTGTTATCGTTCGAGGGCGCAGGCAGAGTTGAATCAGAAAAGTTGAGCGTCTTGTTTTGGCTTGTGCGCCCGATCCATTGATCGGTTGCCAGGTTGTAGCCCTCCACAAGTACTTCTTCGGTTCGGCCAATATAAGACGCGTTGCGGCGAATCTGAATCGTCCGCTGCCGTTCCTGCAGGACCATTAAACGGCGCGTTTTCTCTTCCTCAGGAATGTGGTCTTCGTATTGAAGGGCGGACGTATTCGGACGCTTGGAATACTTGAAGATGAACATCGAATCGTATTCGACTTCTTCGGCAAGCCTAAGGGTCTGATTGAAATCGGCTTCCGATTCGCCGGGAAAGCCGACGATTATGTCGGTTGTGATTGCGATATCGCGCTTCGAGTTTTTGATCCACTCAATCCGTCGGATGTATTGATCTCGCGAGTAGAGGCGCTGCATGCGTGACAGTACCGCATCCGATCCCGATTGAACAGGGAGATGCACATGATTGCACAGCGCCGGGCAGGCATCGATTGCGTCGACGATGTTCTTTACGAAATCGCGGGGATGCGAAGTAGTGAATCGGACGCGGCGAATGCCGTCGATCTTGCCTGTGCCGGCGAGCAACTGAGAGAAGTCCCAACCGGCGGGCGATGGATCGCGGTAACTGTTTACGTTTTGGCCGAGCAACTGAACCTCCGAGTATCCGGCTTCGGCGAGAGTGCGTGCTTCGCGCATGACGCTCTCGCTGGTACGGCTGCGCTCGGGGCCGCGCGTGAACGGCACAACGCAATAGGCGCACGATTTATCACAACCTTCGATGATCGTGATATAGGCGCGGTGAGGATTATCGCGGCGGGTAAACGGAGTATCGAAGGTTTCTGTGGTGTCGAGGCTGAGCCCGGTCACACGGCGATTTCCTGCCTCGAGCTGCACGAGCATTTCAGGCAATTTGGTATAGCTCGCCGAACCGGCAACCAAACTGACGTGAGGCGCGCGCTCAAAAATGCGCTCGCCTTCCTGTTGGGCGACACAGCCGAGAACAGCGAAGACTTTGCCCTTGCCGGCATCGCGCTTAAATTGCTGAAGGCGGCTGAAGACCTTTTGCTCGGCTTTATCGCGAATACTACAGGTGTTGTAGAAAATCAGGTCGGCCTGCTCGGGCGAATCGACTTGCGTGTAGCCTTGCCGGACAAGCGTTCCCACCACTTTCTCTGAATCGTGGGCGTTCATTTGACAGCCGAACGTCTCGATGTAGAACTTCTTCATTGCTCGCGAAGCTTCGAGTAATTCGCTCATCCGTGCAGAAAATGCATAGCCCAACCAATGCCGAAGAGCGCGGCTATAAAACAGCCGAAGCAGTACAGGCCGTAGCGGACGCGCTCCCGATCTGTGCGCTTGGTAACCAATCCTAAGACGACGCTGGCGATGAGCGCGAAAATAATCGAAACTTCAAAGTGATTGAGGGTGATATGCATGGAGCGCTGACTTTATTCTTTCTGCTTCGTCGCGATTTCGTAGACGTCAACCATTGCCAAAACGTTCAGCAACCCGGCAGCTACGAGAAATTTGGACCCATAGTCCGGGTTGTGCCCAGCGATATCAGGAGCCGCATAACCAAGCCAAACTGTTAAGAAATAGAGAAAGCCGCAGGCCAGATCGCCGAGGAAGCCGCCGAACTGAATTAATCGTGAGAGCAGATCGGCGCCGCCAATCTTAAACAGCGGTCCACGCATCAGCAGCCCAATGACGAACATCAGGGTGACGGAGAAGAAGATGATTGCGGCGCGCCATCGACGCCCGAGCAGAAAATGGCCCGCGCCGGGAATCAGCCACGCAAGCGCCACAGGCAGATAGGGCGAGCGCTCGCTTGGTGACACGGCCGCACGAGAGGAAGTTACCGGCATTTATTTGATTTTAGCCGGAGGCGTTGCCTACTCTGAGCTATGCTGATCCGCATGCGTTCCTGCTTACCTCGCGGGCATTCGTTCGGTTTATTTGCGACGACATTCACTTTAGTATTTCCGATGTTTGGAGGAATCGGATTTGCACAGGCACCTGCGGCATCTCAGGCCGAGTCTGTGCAAGATCTCGTCAATCGCTTAACTCCGGAGCAGAAGCAACAGTTCGATCAAGCCACGAAAGCCTTCAATGCACAACGGTACGCCGATGCACTCGCGGTGTATAAACAAATGCTCTCGCAGTTGCAGGGTGATCCGGTGATATCGAAGTTCGCTAGTGAAGCAGCGCTGAATACAGGAGACACAAACTATCCGATGACGATCTTGAAGCCGCTTGTGACGGCAAACCCGGACGACTGGCAGGCCGTCGCTTTGCTCACACGCGCGTGCGCCGAGTCGGGCGACAAAACTTGCCGCGACTCAGGGATGGCACACATGATTGACCTCTACCCGCGAGGAGTTACGCCGCGAGGAATGCTTCACTACATTCTGGAGCGTATCAAGGTTGGAGAAGACACATTGGTGATTCGGACATCCCTCGAGCCCTGGGGGAACTACAAAGTCTATGATCTGGGCCAGGTATCAAAGGACGGCAAGATCTTCCTCAGAATTACTCTTGAAAGCGGCGATTTTGACCAAATTCAATTCGCCAAGGAGCATCCGAAGGAAGCATCTGAGGGCATCCGCAGTTTTTCTCTCGACGCTTACCGTGAGACTGGTTTGAACAGCAATGGGCAGCGGACGCAAACGCATTACACTTACAAGTTCTTTGTCGGTCGGCCGCCCTATGACACCGTCAGAGACGAGTTCATCGAGATTGCGAATGGAAAAGCCCGGCCACTCAGCAGCCGCACTAACCTCGTTGTTCCGTAAAACGTAAATTAGGAACCGACGCGATCTCCGGCATGGGCGCGCATGGGATATAATCGCGCGTTAGTGGAGCGTTGCCGACGCTCTGAGCCTTCGGGAGTCTTCAGTATGGCTGCACATGCCGCCACTTCTCAGGCCGGCAAACCCAAGCCGGGTGTGATTGCCGTTGCGCCGGCTGATCCGCTGAGGATCGTGTACCGCTGCGCTGAAATAGAAATCGATTGCCGCCAAGGCTGCATCAGGCGTGAAGGCGGCGAACAATACCTTCGGCCTCAATCGTTTCACATACTGATCTATTTGATCGAGCATCGCGATCGATTGGTCAGCAAAGAAGAGCTCATCGAGAATTTCTGGCCGGGGATTTCCGTGACGGACAACGCGCTGGTTCAATGCGTCGCTGATATTCGGAAGGTTTTGAGCGATGATCCACACCAGCCTCGGTTCGTGAAAACGATCCCTCGCATCGGCTACCGCTTTATCGGACCGCTGGAGGAGTGCTGTCCCCATCTGGTGGAACCGGTTCACGCGCACGAAGGGATAGAGACCAGCGGCGCATCCGGACACCAAATCGAGAGCGCTCAGGGTGAACTGAAATCTAAAGGGGAGGAGATCAAACGGCCACTCATCGGGCTGGCGCAAAAACTCGCGTTGGCAGCTTTTGCTGCCGGAGTATTCATCGTATTCCTGCGATTTTCTCCGCATCCTACCGAACGGCATACCGATCCGCCGCTCGCAGCGCCGCGAAGCAGTGGATTAGCGGCCGACCACCGGCCCTCGGCGCCGAGCAGCACGGCGAACGAGACCAGCCTCGCCGAGGTGATGACCAATAATCTCGAGGCGTATCGCTATTACTCGCTGGGCGTGAGAGAAGCGCAGGGTTTTGAAAACGCGCAGGCAGTGGAGCTCTTGCACAAAGCGGTTCAGGTAGATCCGACATTTGCGATGGCGTACGCGCGAATCGGATTTGCCTACGCAGTCACTGACTTTTTGCCGGAAAAAGGAAAGCCGTATTTGGAGAAGGCGATTCAACTTTCCGATCACCTCACCGAAAAGGACAGGCTCTATGTGACTGCCTGGTATGCGATTGCGCGAAATGACTACCCCGCAGCGATTGCTCACCTTCGACAGATTGTCACTGAATATCCCGCGGAGAATGAGGCGTATGCCCGGCTGGGCCGGCTTCTTTACCGCGAAGAACATCCCGCTGAAGCGATCGCTACTCTTCAGCAAGGATTAACAACAGCTCGTGAAAACAGTGAGCTATATAACGTGCTGGGTATATGTTACCTGGGATTGATGCGCTATGAGGAGGCAATCGCCGCACATCAGCGCTATGTCCAATTAGATCCCAAAGAGCCTAATGCTCACGACAGTTTGGGGATGTCTTATGAGCAGTCAGGAAGATTCGACGAAGCGTTAGACGAATACAAAGCTGCGCTGTTCCTCAACCCGGCTTTCGAGCCGGCAATGATTCATTTGGGCGACGTTTACGCGCAACGCGGGCAATACCGCGAAGCCATCCGGCAATACGAGCGCTACATTCGGGTCACGCGCTCCAACGCGGCGCGAGCGGTTGGATACGGCAGCATCGCACAAGTATGGCAGCGCATGCATGAGCCGGCGCGCGGCGAGATCGCTGCAAAGAATGAGATGAAATGCGAGAAGGGAGCGGTGTGGAATTCACTACTGTTTGCGCTGGATCGGGGCGATACCGTCAGGGCCTCTCAGTTAAAAGAAAAACTGTTCGAGAACTTTCCATATCCTGAGCGGGGCGTCAGGCAGGAACTGAGAAGCTACGATTACTACCTGGGCACGCTGGCTCTGAAACGGCGGGAAACCGAGCAGGCCATCTCGCATTTCAAAAGCGCCCTCCAGCATCTCCCCCCGAGTTCGGGGCTCGATTTATATGAGGACTGCCTAGCCAACGCCTATCTCGAGACCGGCCATCCCGACGAGGCGATCGCCGAATATCGGCGCATTCTCCGGCTCAACCCCAGCTATCCATTGGCCGAGTATCATTCGGCTCGCGCGTACGAGCAGAAGTGCCAGTTTGACCAAAGCCGTTTGGCATATGAGCGCTTTCTACGGATCTCGCGCTATGCCGATCCGGATGTGCCGGAAGTAATCCACGCGAAGAGATCGCTCGCGGCTGCCCCTCAGCCGGTTTTAAGCGCATCGACTTCGGCCGGTATCTGCCGGTAGTGAAGTTTCAGCGCTTCTCATCTGACTTTCAGGAAAATTTCATCCAGATTTGATCTCTTTGGCAGGAATTTGCCGCTTAATGTGGAGTTCGGAGTCCTTATGAATCTGCATTTCCGTCGAGGGAGAACAGGAACTCGAGCAATAGGCGCGATAGCGTCGCTTTTGTTTGCGATACCTATAGGCGCGCAACAAAGGCGAACGCTCGAAACCCGGTTGGCCGCAACTCCAGATGCCCAACTGGCCGGTCGACTCGCCGCATCCGAGCGCCTCAATTTGGCAATAACTCTGTCGCTGCGCAATCGGGACGAACTTGATACTCTGCTCGGGCAACTCTACGATCCCGGGAGTCCCAATTATCGTCAGTTCCTGTCCGTTGAGCAGTTCACAGAACAATTTGGGCCTACGACGGCAGACTACGAGAAGGTCATCAATTTCGTCACGTCGTATGGGTTAACGGTGACCAACAGAGCTGCGAACCGGTTGGTTCTTGATGTCAGCGGGACTGTCGCAGAGATTGAGCAAGCCTTTAAGGTGACGATGCAGGTCTACCGGCACCCAACGGAAAATCGCACCTACTATGCGCCTGACGTGGAGCCCTCGGTTGAGATGGGCATTCCGGTAACAGGGATTTCAGGGCTCAACAATTTCGCGCCGCCCCGGCCAGTTGGGCTGAAATATGCTGCGCCAGGGGCGAGCTTTGGCGCGAACCAGACTGGCTCCGGTCCGGGAGGCCAGTTTCTCGGCAGCGATATGCGCGCGGCTTACGCCCCCGGCGTCACGCTCGACGGCAGTGGGCAAGCGATCGGGCTTTTCGAGTTCGGACCCTACAACCTTAGCGATGTCGAAAACTATTTCAGCACCATCCATCAGCCGCTAAAGGTTCCGATTGTCAACGTGCTGCTGGACGGCGTGAACGGCATCTGCGGCATGGGCTGTGATGACGGCGAAGAGGTGATCGACATGGAGCAGGCCATATCCATGGCCCCGAACCTCTCCTTAATAGTCGTGTATGAGGGCAATAACGACACGGACATGCTTAACCAAATGGCGACGGACAATATCGCGAAGCAACTGAGCTGTTCCTTCGGCTGGTTGCCCGCTGACCCAGCCTCGGATGAGCCGATATTCAAAGAATTCGCCGCGCAAGGGCAGAACCTGTTTGTTGCCTCTGGAGATAGCGGAGCCTACTCACCTCCTAGCTGCACGAGCAATTGCAATGTGGCGTTCTATCCCGAGGACGATCCTTACATCACTGCTGCGGGCGGAACCCACTTAACGACGAAAGGCGCGGGCGGGCCATGGGAATCGGAAATTGCCTGGTTTGGCAGCAGTGGAGGTTATAGCACCAACGGATTTTCCATTCCCAAATATCAGGTGCCAGCGATCAATTCATCCAACCACGGCTCAAAAACTTTGCGTAATGTCCCGGATGTTGCGGCGGAAGCAGATACAGACAATTACTTCTGCGCGAATGGGTCGTGCCAGGGAGGAGTCGGCGGAACGAGTCTTTCGGCGCCGCGATGGGCGGGTTTTTTGGCCTTGGCCAATCAGCAGGCGGACGGCTTTCCAATTGGTTTCTTGAATCCGATTATTTACGCGATCGGCCGCGGATCGAAGTACGACGAAGACTTCCATGACATTGTGAGCGGAAACAATTTCAACTCCGGAAGTCCCGATCTGTTTCAAGCAGTCGATGGATACGATCTCGTCACAGGCTGGGGCTCGCCGAACGGACGGGACCTGCTGAATGCACTTGGTCCAGTGCCCACCGGGCCAAATTTCGCGGTTACGGCATCGCCCGACACGCTGAAACTCAAGCAAGGTGAAGACGGGACGAGCGAAATCACAGTTACGTTTCTGAACGGGTTTCATGGGACTGTCGATCTTACGGTCGCGATTTTGGGACAGCATCCCGGCGTGACGGCGCATATCGATCCGGCATCGATCACCAGCTCAGGCGTTTCGACCCTAACCGTCACGACGACTGGCGAAGCCCCGGGAGGCAATTTGCCGATCGTGATCACCGGTCGTAGCGGAGGCGTGACGCAAACCGCTTACGTCACGCTCGCACTGCCCGGCTTCACGCTGATCACGCAGGGCAACGTATTCCTGAATCAGAGGGGAGCAGCGAGTAGCGCTATAACCATCAGCGACCTGAACGGTTTCGACGACAACGTTGAGCTCTCGATTTCGGGATTGCCGCCGGGAGTTAGGGCATCCTTCGAACCAGCTTGCGCGAAGAACAAGAGCAAGCTGGAGCTCTCAGCGATCAGCACGGCACGGACAGGATTCGCGGCCGTTACGATTACGGCACGGTCAGGCAATCTCACGCAAACAGCCGGGATTAACCTCGCGGTGAGCGCGGCCAGTGGTACGGGCGGAATCGGGAAAACGGCGGATTTGTCCGCAGCCTACAATGTTGCGGGGATTTACACGGATGGAGCAACTTACTCGAGCGGCGGGCTTGATGGAGACGGGTATTCGTACTCGGCGAATTTATTGACTCAGTCGCGTGTTCTTAGCGGCGTTCAGTTCCGCTTTGGGCCTGCGAATCGGCTCGACGCGGTAAGCGGCACCGGCGATCCCATCAAACTACCCGAGGACCACTTCTCAACCTTGATGATTTTAGCGACTGGCGTCAATGGCAGCCAGACATCACAACCAGTTACGGTGACGTACACTGACGGAACGACTTCACAATTCACGCAGAGTTTCAGCGACTGGTTCGTTCCGCAGTTCTTTCGCGGCGAGATTGAAGCAGTAGCCATGCCTTATCGCGATCAAGCGAACGGCGGCGAGGACAACCGGACGTTCAACCTGTACGGCTACACGTTTCATCTGGATCATTCCAAGACGGTGAAGAGCCTCACATTGCCCAACAATCGAAACCTTGTTGTGCTGGCGGCTACATTGGGGAGCTGAAACGTTACTACGATTTGCGGCTCCGTGATTCCTGTTTTAAGCAGTCACAGCCTCAGCGACGCGGGCCTGCTTCCATAAAGCGATATAAGGCGCGAGATCGCGCATCATGGCTTCGAACTGGCTGAAAGAGAGCGATTGTGCCCCATCGCTCAGGGCCTTTTCGGGATGCGGGTGAACCTCAACGATAAGCCCATCAGCGCCAATCGCAACCCCGGCGCGGCCCAGCGCGGGCACGAGGCTGCGTTTGCCTGTCGCGTGGCTCGGATCGAGAATTACCGGCAGATGCGACAACTCGTTCAGCACCGCGATGGCCGTAATATCACAGGTGTTCCGAGTCTCCGTTTCGAAGGTTCGGATCCCGCGTTCGCAAAGAATCACATTTGAGTTTCCATGAGCGACGATGTACTCGGCAGACATAAGCAGCTCTTTGATCGTCGAGCTCATGCCCCGCTTCAGCATGACGGGGCGGTTGATCTTTCCTAGAGCTTTCAGCAGCGCGAAATTCTGCATGTTGCGCGCGCCGATCTGCAGAATATCAGCATATTCGGCGACGAGCCCGACATCGGCATCGCTCATCACCTCGGTAATGATTCCAAGCCCGGTTTCCTGCTTGGCCTGATACAGCAGTTTCAGACCGTCTAACTGCAGACCCTGAAATTCATAAGGAGAAGTGCGAGGCTTGAACGCTCCACCCCGCAGAAAGCTGGCGCCGTGTTGCGCGACGAAGCGGGCGGTCTCGATAATCTGCGCCTCGCTCTCTACCGAGCATGGACCGGCCATGACCACGAACTCGTCGCCGCCGATTTCTATCCCATCGGCTCGTATTTGCGACTTCGCCGGGCGAAATTCGCGGCTGACGAACTTATATGGGGCGGAAATCCGCACAGCCTTTTCGACCTGCGGCATTGCTTCGAGCGATTCCAGGCAGGCAGTCACATCACCGATGCCAACTGCACCGATAATGACGCGCTCCTCGCCCTCGCTCGAATGGACTTTGTAGCCGAACTCGCGGATACGATCACAAACTTCTTCTATTTCGGCTTTCGTCGCATGGCGTTTCATCGAAATGATCATTTGACCCTCGCAAGTGTGCTCAAAAATACGAAAGGCCCACTCGCTGCCGAGTGGGCCCCTTTCAAAAGCTTCTATTAATCTCTAGCTCTACGCGGGCACCCGTCGGCACGATTCTGGCCGGAACCAAAATCGAAACCAATAAAAGTAGGCCGCGTAAGCCGTCATGAACTTACGAGTATGACACAAAATGTGCGGAATGCAAGGCGTTCGGTACTGGTTTTCGGGACCGCAGATTCCGCCTCCAAGCCTCGATTGGGTGCTAAAATCGTCTCGGTCATGAAGTGGCTGTTGACGCTCACGGTGTTTGGAGCGATTGCGATTCCTGCGTTCACTCAGACAAGCCACAAGCCGCAAACAAACCGGCATTCGACGAAACGCAGGCGATCGGGTCGCGCCTCAACGCCGAGCTATCAATCGCATCCTGACGCGGAGCGCTATCAAGAAATCCAAAAAGCGCTTGCGGAGAGGGGCTATTTCAAAGGCGAAGTAAATGGGCAATGGGGTGAGGATTCCGTTGACGCTCTAAAGCGTTTTCAGGCAGATCAGAAGATCCCCAACGATGGGAAAATCGATTCCCTTTCCTTGATCGGTTTGGGGCTCGGTCCAAAACATAGCGAAGGCGCAGGCGGTCCTTCCACCTCCGGTACGGCGCCCAATACCGCAACGACGCCCCCGACACCCGATCAGGCCGACCGCTCGTCACCGGCAAGTCCTCCGCATTAGCGCGTGCGCAAAATTCAACAAAGGAGATCACTCGAGTGGTCATCGGCGTACCGAAAGAGGTAAAGGATCATGAGACTCGCGTCGGCTGCGTGCCGAGCATGATTACCGCGTTACGCGAGCGCGGACACGAAGTGCTGGTCGAGAGCAAGGCCGGCGAAGGCAGCTCCATTCCAGATGAAGATTACGCCGAGGCTGGGGCCATTATTTTAGACAGCGCCGCTGAAGTGTGGAGCAAGTCCGATCTCATCGTAAAGGTCAAAGAGCCCCAGCCCGGCGAGTATCAATTTTTTCGTCCCGGATTAATTCTCTTCACCTATCTTCATCTGGCGCCATTGCCGGAGTTGACCGAAGCGCTGGTAAAATCGCGCGTTAATTCCGTTGCCTACGAAACGATCCGGGAACGCGACAATTCCTTGCCCCTGTTGACTCCGATGAGCGAGGTTGCAGGACGGATGGCAGTGCAGGTCGGGGCGCAATATTTGGAACGGCCGAATGGTGGGCGCGGCATTTTGCTGGGCGGGATACCGGGCGTTGCTCCGGCGAATGTTGTCGTGATCGGCGGGGGCGTGGTGGGACACAATTCGGCGAAGATGGCATGCGGACTCGGCGCGAACGTCACGATTATCGATCGCAATCTGAACCGGCTACGCGAACTGGACGACATCTATTCGAACTCGATCCGCACACTGGCTTCCAACTTATACACAATTCGAGAGGCGGTTCGGGAAGCGGATCTAGTGGTCGGCGCGGTTCTGATTCCGGGCGCTTCGGCACCCAAGCTGGTGCGCCGCGACATGATTTCGCGGATGAAGAAAGGCGCGGTGGTGGTGGATGTTGCGATCGATCAAGGCGGCTGCGTCGAGACCGCGCACGCGACCACGCACACCGATCCTATCTATTACGTCGATGGCGTCCTACATTACTGTGTTTCCAATATGCCTGCTGCTGTTCCGCACACATCGACGTTCGGACTGACAAATGCGACCGTGCCGTATCTACTTGCGCTGGCGGATAAAGGTCTCGAGCAGGCATGCGAAGAAAGCAATGCCATCAAAGAAGGCGTCAACACGTATCAGGGGGAAATCACTTACGCGGCCGTTGCGGAATCGCAAGGCAAACCGTGGCGCGAGCTCACCGCTGTGATGTAGCGGATGTTTGAGCTATATACCGAAAAGGCGCGGCGAGTCATCTTTTTCGCCCGATACGAAGCTTCCCGACTCGGGGGCGATTACATTGAATCCGAGCATCTGCTATTAGGCTTGATGCGAGAGGACAAGGCGCTTTTCGCAAGATTGAAACTGAATGCGCAACATGCAATTCAGGATGAAATCGAGAAAAGCACTCGAAATCCGGCCGGGTTGTCGCGTCCGACGTCCGTTGACATGCCACTGAGTCAGAACTCGAGGCTCGCTCTCAGCTACGCGGCAGAAGAGGCGAACGAGCTGGAACACAAGCACATCGGTTCCGGCCACCTTCTCCTTGGCCTCCTCCGCATTGAAAACTGCGGTGCCGCGTCCGTATTGAAACAGCACGGTATAAACCTCACGGAATGCCGGGATGCAGTTCTTCAGTTAACAGCAGAGCGCGAAGGCGGCGTCCCGGGGGAATCCCGTCCGCGAGCTTTCGAGCGCCTGAGTGCGTCGCTCGATGATCTGTATGCGTGGTCAGGAATCGAGCCGCGCCCCGCCGGTGTGCCAATGCAGGCGGCCATAGCTGGGCTGGCGCACCTGATCGGAACAATGCTCCAGAATATTCAAGCCTACTCAGGGCCTTACAGTGAGCAGCGCTTGAAACGAAAATCGTGGTCGCGAAAGGAAGCGCTGGGCCATCTCATTGACTGGGGAATGTGCTATCAGCAATGGCTCACTCGCGCACTCACCGAAGCCACATTGCACGCCGACGAATATCCACAGGATGAGTGGGTCTCTGCGCAGAAATACGCCGATTTCTCGTGGACGGATCTTGTCGATCTATGGCTCTGCACGAACCAGTTGCTAATGCACGTGCTTGCTCAGGTAACGGAGGAAAAAGCGCGCATGCAGTGCAAAGTCGGAATCGAAGAACCGATCACGCTGTTGCAATTGGTGGACCGCTACATCGCGCATTGCGACGATATCGTAGGGCAGATGCTGGCTCATCTCTAGCGGACCTGCCTGGATAGGCGCTGCTTGCACCGTAATGGACACGCTGACCGCAGCATTATCTGAACAGCGGATTTCTGGACGGCTCGAAACGGACGTTCCGTTGTTGATTCTCGGATCGGTGATTGCCGCGATTGGCATAAGTGCACTGATTGTCCAAATGTTGCGGCAGCGATCGCGCGATCGAGTTTTGCTCTGGTTTGGTTTATTCGCCGCGCCTTACGGGCTTCGGCTGATTTCAAGCACCGCCACATTTCAACTGGCCTTCGGGCAGCCGCAGCGTTTCTGGATCTTCGCTGGAAAGTTTGTGGATTTTGCAATTCTCGTTCCAGCGCTCCTTCTGTTCGAGGAGTTTTACGGAAAAGGCTGGCGATCCGTGGTTCGCAGGTTTATCTGGGCTTATGTGGTGTTTTTCACCGTTGCATTCACTCAGATCATTATCCGGCAGAATCCAGAACTTGTTCCAACAGCCGGAATCGGAATTGTGTTCGGTTTGCCCTTAATACTCGTCCTTGGGCGGTTCACCCGCTATCAGCATCCGCGGATCGAAAGTCCGGGCCTGCTCTTGGGCGGCCTTCTTATATTTCTGATCACGTTTGCGCAGGACCGGCTAGCGGCCCTTAATGTAGTCCATTTGCCCACGGAGACGGAACCGTACGGATTATTTCTCCTGATTTGTTGCTTGGGGTACGTCGCCATGCGGCGAGTGCTGGAAAATGAGAGACAACTTGCGGCATTAAGCGAAGAGATGGGTGCAGCAAGAAAGATTCAAGCCGCCATTCTGCCGCGAAGCGTACCGAGGTTCGAGACTCTGGATATCGCTGTCCGATATGCCCCGATGGCTGCTGTTGCGGGCGATTTCTACGACTTTCTTTTGCACCGGCCGGGGTGCGCGGGAATAGTCGTGGCCGATGTCGCCGGACATGGAGTGCCCGCAGCGCTGGTGGCATCCATGGTGAAAGTGGCTATCTCATCACAGTTGGCTGACTGCTTAGACGCAGGCAGAATCCTTCGGAATCTGAACTCAACTCTCTGCCAGCAAGCTCAAGGGCAATACGCGACTGCCGTGTGCGTGTATCTGGACGAGTCAAAGCAAGAGGGTACTATGCGGCCGCGGGACATCCGCCGCCATTGCTGTGGGAACGAAGCACAAAAACTCTGCGATTGCTAAACGAGAGCGGACTGCTGCTCGGAGTGCGACCGAAGGAGGATTACATCCAGGCAGAGTTTCCGTTGAGGGCAGGTGATCGGCTTCTTATTTATACGAACGGCTTAACTGAAGCAACCAACACTCGCGGCCAAAAATATGGTGAAGCTCGATTGGCGGACTTTATGAACGCGCATGAGAACGTTTCCGCCGACGAGTTTGCCGAGCGCCTGCTTCGGGACGTGAACGATTGGCCGGGGAAAGACAAACCACAGCCACAGGCCGATGACATCACGCTCGTGGTGATCGACGTTGCCAACGAGAGACTTCAATCGGCGGCTTGACTGGCTTTCGTTTGTGGCTTCCAGCGCACGATGGGCCTACGCGCGGCTGTTACTTCATCGACGCGCCGGATGAGCGTGGAATGCGGGGCTTTTAGCACCAGCTCCGGATTCTCTTCCACTTCTTTGGCGATTGAGATCATTGCATCGGCGAATAGATCGAGCTCGCGTTTGCTCTCAGTTTCAGTCGGCTCGATCATGAGCGCGCCGCGCACGATCAAGGGAAAGCTCACTGTGTATGGATGAAAGCCGTAATCAATCAGCCGCTTTGCAATGTCGCCCGTGCGCACGCCTTTTTTCGCCTGACGATCGTCGCTGAACACGCACTCGTGCATGCTCGGAGCACGGTACGCGAGATCGTAGGAAGGCTCGAGGAGAGCCCGAATATAATTCGCGTTCAGCAGAGCATCGAGCGTGGCCTGCCGCAACCCGTTGCCACCGTGGGCCATGATATAGGCGAGGGCACGGACCAGTACACCGAAATTTCCGTAATAGGCGCGAACCCGCCCGATAGAATCGGGCAGATCGAAATTCCACGTCCATCGATCACCGTCGCGTTCTAAACGCGGAGAAGGCAGGAATGGAGTCAGCACCTTCGCAACGGCCACAGCTCCTGAGCCGGGGCCGCCGCCTCCGTGGGGCGTCGAAAATGTTTTATGCAGGTTGAGATGCATCACGTCGATGCCAAGCTCACCGGGGCGCACGATTCCAACGAGCGCGTTCATGTTCGCGCCGTCCATATAAACGAGCGCGCCCTTCTCGTGCATGATGGCGCAGATTTTCCGGATATTCTCTTCGAAGACGCCGACGGTGTTCGGATTTGTGATCATGAATGCCGCGACATCATCCGTTGTGACGCGGCTCAATACCTCTAAATCCACCATGCCCCGGTTGTTGGACTTGATGTTCTCAACCGTGTAGCCGACCATCATCGCGGTTGCGGGATTTGTGCCGTGCGCGGAATCAGGGACGAGAATCTTCTTGCGCGGATTTCCCCGCGTTTCAAGAAGCGCGCGGATCATCAAAATGCCGGTGAACTCGCCGTGCGCGCCGGCTGCGGGCTGCAAGGTTACTGCATCCAGACCCGTTATTTCGGCGAGAGCTTTTTCAAGTGCCGCGATGATTTCCATGCAGCCCTGCGAGAACTCCTCAGGCTGATAAGGGTGGGCCCACGCCAGCCCCTCGGTCCTCGCGACCAGCTCATTTACGCGCGGATTGTATTTCATAGTGCAGGAACCGAGCGGATACAGGCCCAAATCAATCGCGTAATTCCAAGTGGAGAGGCGCGTGAAGTGGCGAATCGTTTCAATTTCGCTAATCTCTGGAAAGCCTTCGATTTCGGAGCGGACGTTTTCAGCGCCGAGGGCTTGGGCCGCATCGACCGGCGGGACGTCGAGATCGGGAAGCTGATAACCCCGCTTTCCAGGCGAGCTCAACTCAAACACGAGCGGCTCATTCTGAACGATGTGACTTGAAACCTTCTTGATCATTGACCGGATTCGAAACTAGGAGGCTGCGAACGCAGCCGCAACCGCATCCATGTCCTCGCGACGGTTCATCTCAGTCGCGCAAAGCAACATACCATTCTTCAGCTCGGGATAAAACCGGCCGAGCGCGAGACCGCCGGTGATTTTCTGCTCGGCAAGTTTGGAGTTGATTTGCTCCGGCGATGTGCCGTTTGAGCGCGCGACGAATTCATTGAAGAAAGGCGCGTCGAATTCGAGCGGCAGTTTGCTCGCAAGGTAAAGCGCTTTCGCCAGGTTTTGCTCCGCAAGCTCGCGCAGTCCTTCCTTTCCATAGACGGTCATGAAGACCGTGGCCATAAGCGCCAGGAGCGCTTGGTTCGTGCAGATATTCGAGGTCGCCTTCTCGCGCCGAATGTGCTGCTCTCGGGTCGCGAGCGTCAGGCAAAAAGCGCGCCGTCCCTCTGCGTCGGTTGTCTCGCCCACGAGCCGGCCGGGTAGTTGGCGGATGTATTTTTCGCGCGTAGCAATAATCCCGGCGTAAGGACCGCCATAGCTCGGCGAAATGGCGAAACTCTGCAGCTCGCCCACGACAATGTCGGCTTCCTTCGGCGGCTCAATCAATCCGAGAGCAACGGCTTCGGTGAAAACGACAATTAACAATGCCCCTTTGGCAGACGCGATCCGGGATGTTTCTTTGATGTCTTCCAAAATGCCGAAGAAATTTGGCGATTGAACGATCACTGCCGCGACGTCGTCATCAAGTGCCTTGCTCAAAGCGTCGAGATCGATGCGGCCGTTCTTTTTGTATTGCAGCTCGCCGACAGGGATGCCCTGGTGGCGCGTGTAGGTCTGCAAAACTTCGCGGTATTCCGGATGAACAGTTCGCGCAATGAGAACTTTGTTGCGGCGCGTCACGCGGACTGCCATCATCGCGGCTTCCGGGACAGCGGACGATCCGTCATACATGGAAGCATTCGCAACCTCCATGCCCGTCAACTGGCAGACCATGGTTTGGAATTCGAAAATGCTGGTCAGCGTGCCTTGCGCTATCTCCGCCTGATAGGGCGTATAGGAGGTGAGAAACTCGCCGCGCGAGACGACCGTGTCGACTAGAACAGGGCGATAGTGGTTGTAAACTCCCGCACCGAGAAAACTTCGATAGCCGTTTCCATTCTGGGCAGCACGCTGCTTGAAATACTCGACAATTTCGTACTCGCTCTTGCCATCATCAATCGACAACGCCTTGTCGAAACGTACATCTTGAGGCAGATATGAGATCAGGTCTTCTTCAGAGTCAAGTCCGATCGTCTCGAGCATTTCGCGGCGCTCGGAGTCTGATTTCGGTAAGTATCGCAATATTTTTCCTGGCTACGAATAGGAAAGCTATTCTGCGCCGATGTAGCTTTGGTAATCGGCGGCCGATAACAGGCCATTCAGCTCTCCCGAGTCTGATAGCTTCACTTTGATCAGCCACGCTGCGCCATGCGGATCTTCGTTCAGCTTTTCCGGACTGGTCGACAGCAGCTCATTCACCGCGGTCACTTCGCCGGAAACAGGAGAATAGATATCCGAGACCGCCTTGACCGACTCGACCGAACCAAATGTTTCTCCTTTTCTCACCTTTGCGCCCGACTTCGGCAAATCCACAAAGACAATGTCGCCGAGCTCCTCCTGAGCGTGATCGGTGATGCCGATAATGCCCGAGTCGCCTTCAACTTTGACCCACTCGTGTTCCTTCGTGTATTTGAAATTTTCGGGATAGCTCATGATTTTGGCCTCTTGTAGAAGGGCGTTAGGACGGTCATCGCTTCGACGGGCGAATTCCGAATCGGGATCTGTATCACCACGTCAGGGACTGCTTTTTCGACGGGCAGATAACAAAGTCCGATGTTCTTGTTTAGCGTGGGCGATGGTCCTCCGCTTGTCACCCATCCGGCCGGTTTCGAATCAATCCATACTTCGTAGCCGTCGCGGGCAATACCGCGGCCGATCATCTGGAATCCGGCAAGTCTTCGCGTCACGCCTTGCTGAAGCGCTTTCTCCAAAGCCGAGCGACCCACAAAATCGCCTTTGTCCATCTTCACGATCCAGGCCAGATCGGCTTCAAACGGGTTGATGGAAGCGGTGAGCTCGTGTCCGTATAGCGCCATTTTCGCTTCGAGGCGCAGTGTATTGCGCGCGCCCAAGCCACAAGGTTTGATACCGAACTCTTCACCCGCTTGCAAGACTTTACTCCAGATCTGTTGCGCGGAATCGGGAGCAATGTAAATCTCGAACCCGTCCTCGCCCGTGTAGCCGGTATGCGCGATACGCGCGGGTACGCCGGCCACAGCGCCGTCAGTGAACCAGTAATATTTAATTTCATTCAGGGGCGTAGCGGTCAATTTCTGCAAAGTTTCGCGCGACTTCGGCCCCTGAATAGCCAATTGCGCGTAACGCTCGCTTGCAAACACCAAGCCGGCGTCGAAGTGATTGTGGGAACGGATGTGCTCGAAATCTTTCTCTTGATTCGAAGCATTTACGCAAAGGAAGAAATGAGTCTCAGAAATTTTGTGGACCAAAATATCGTCGACGAATCCGCCATGTTCATAGAGCAGCGCCGAATAATGCGCTTGGCCGGGCTTCAGTTTGGAAGCGTTGTTCGTTGAAACGTAATTGACAAGCTGATTCGCTTCGGGACCTTCGATTTCAATCTCGCCCATGTGACTGACATCGAAAATTCCCACAGCCGTCCGGACAGCATGGTGCTCTTCCAAAATGCTCGAGTATTGGACCGGCATGTTCCATCCGCCGAAGTCGACCATCTTGGCGTTGGATGCAGAATGCACCTCGAAGAGCGGAGTTCTCTTGAGGTCGGCGGCTGCGGTCATTCAGACAAGAAACCTCAGCGTAGCATGAGGACTTGTCTAGCCGGCGGGTTCTGAAACTTCGGACGCACCGTACTCTTTTAGCTTGTTGAACAGAGTTTTTAGGCTGATTCCAAGTATTTCGGCAGCCCGCGTCTTATTGTTCTTGGTGTGCTGAAGTGTTAGCTGTATGAGAGCCTTTTCGGCATCGCTGACGCTCGTTCCCACAGGAAGACGAACGCTTTCGGGCTCGAACACCTGAGCCGGCGGGCGCGATCCCCCCGGCGCGCCAAAATCGTAGGGCAAATGCGCCATTTGAACAGCGCCTTCCCCCGCCATGATCACACCGCGCTCCAAAACATTGCGCAGCTCCCTAACATTACCCGGCCAGGAGTGTTTCTTGAAAGCCTCCATAACGTCGGGTGTCACGTGGGTAATGTTGCAGGAATGTTTGCGATTGAGATGGCTGATCAGCGTCTCGCATAAGACCGGGAGGTCACCGAGCCGTTGCCGCAAAGGAGGCAGGTAAATCTGGAAGACGTTCAAGCGGTAATAAAGGTCCTCGCGCAGATCGCCTTTCTTGAGCGCGTCCTCAACCACTCGGTTTGTCGCAGCAATGACACGCACGTCTACCGAGATTTCGCTCTTCCCGCCGAGCCTCCGGACTTGCGAATCCTCGAGTACTCTGAGAAGCTTTGCCTGAGTGCCGGAAGGCATCTCCGCCAGCTCGTCCAAAAGCAGCGTGCCGTGCTGCGCGAGTTCAAAACAACCCGCGCGGCGCTCGAGCGCTCCTGTAAATGCACCCTTCTCATGGCCGAAGAGCTCGCTTTCCATGAGCGTTTCAGGCATAGCAGCGCAGTTGATCGCCACAAACGGACCAGCTCGGCGATTGCTTAATTGGTGAATTGCGCGAGCAACCAGTTCTTTTCCGGTCCCGCTCTCGCCCGCCACTAGTAAGGGAGCCTTGCTGGGCGCAACCTGCCGGATAATTGAGAACACCTGCTGCATTTCCGGCGAGGTACCGACCATATCAACCAGCACTCCGGTGTAGGAGAGCTGGCGTTGCAAGCGCTCGGTCTCTTCGGCTAACTGGCTCTGCGATGCCGCGCGCTCTAAGAGAACACGCAAAGCGGCGGGTTGAATCGGCTTTTCGAGGAACCAGAACGCACCGAGATCGTGGATGGTCTGAATTGCGGTCTCAATGTTTCCAAACGCGGTCAAAACGATGGCTGGCGGCATGTTTCCATCAGCCGCCAGGCGTTTCATCAACTCAAAGCCATCCATGCGCGGCATCATCAGATCCGTCACGATCACGTTGGCAGGAAAGGTGGTGAGCTTGTCGAGCGCTTCCTGTCCGTCGGCTGCGGTTTCGACGCTAAAACCCCACGCCGAAATCATCGCGGCTAAGGGTCCACGCTGCGATTCCTCATCATCCACGACCAGGACGCTGATGGGAACGCGTGAGTTTTGATTTCCCACGGTCTTTCAGTGTAGCCGATCATCACGGTTTCCGAGCACTAGCAAATATTGCGGTCTTAGGAGCGGGTGGCGCATGCTGGAATAAGTGAAAGACCGCCACACCGACGATCTCCCGCCGGATCATTCCGATCCAGCACCCATCTTCGGCAGTTGGGAACGCTTTTATGGATTCGTGCTCTGCTACCTGGCCTTTGTGATCGCTCTGTTGTACGTCGCGTCTCGCGTGTTCCATTATTAGGAAACTGGCTCAAACCGAAAAAACTCAGATGCGAAAACTCCTCGAGGTGATTGTCACGTCGCGCGATGAAGCTGTGGAGGCGGAGCTTGGCGGCGCAGATCGTTTGGAGGTGGTCGATTCACTCGAGAACGGCGGTCTGACTCCGCCGCTTGAAGTCGTTCAGAAAATTGTTGATGCCGTATCGGTTCCAGTTCGAGTTATGGTTCGAGCAAACGCCTCGATGTCTATTGACGGACCAGCGGAAACCAAGCGACTCAAAGATTGCGTGCGCGAGTTGTGCCGTTTTCCAATCGACGGTCTTGTTTTAGGTTTCATCAAAGACAGCGCCGTTGACCTCACTGCGACTACGGCCGTTTTAGCGGAAGCACCAGCTTGCCGCGTCACGTTTCATCGCGCCTTCGATCGTCTCGCTCACCCGCTGCGAGCGATCAAAGAATTGAAGACACTGCCGCAAGTGGATCGCATTTTGACAACGGGAGGCGAGGGACCTTGGGCCGAACGCAAGAACCGGCTCATAGACTGGCAGCGCGCGGCCGCTCCGCAGATCGGTCTTATAGT
Source organism: Acidobacteriaceae bacterium (assembly GCA_019240405.1). Taxonomy (GTDB): domain Bacteria; phylum Acidobacteriota; class Terriglobia; order Bryobacterales; family Bryobacteraceae; genus Bog-105. Next base: position 20,436 of record JAFAYL010000027.1, on the reverse strand, counting down.
CGCGGCAGGTTTGTGCCCCTCGATTCTCGCCGACGTGAGTCAGCACTGCCCACTAGGAGAAATTCATATCGGACGGGCCGCTCGCACTCCACAAACTACATCCGGGAGAGTGAGCCGCACCCAGATTGCGTCGCTCAAGAGCTTGCTCGGATGAGAACGCTGGATTGGATCGTATTCTTCGCCTGGCTCATTTCGCTGGTCTCTTACGGAATCTATCGAGGCCGTGGAAGCGACAGCGTCAATAAATACCTGCTAGCGGGAAGAAGCATGCCCTGGTACGCAATGGGGCTCTCGATTCTGGCTACACAAGCGAGCGCCATCACGTTTATTTCAACGACAGGGCAGGGTTATGTCGATGGCCTGCGTTTTGTGCAGTTTTACTTCGGGTTGCCGGTTGCGATGATTCTTCTGTCCGCGACGGCGGTTCCGATCTTTCATCGCGCCAAAGTGTACACGGCATACGAATTTCTCGAGCGGCGGTTCGACGGGAAAACGCGCGGGCTCGTCAGCCTCGTGTTTCTTATCCAAAGAGGTCTCGCGGCGGGAATCGGATTGTATGCTCCCGCAGTCGCGCTGTCGGCAGTGCTGGGCTGGTCGGACCGGCTGACGACAGCTCTCATAGGCATCCTGGTGATCACCTACACGGCAAGCGGCGGCATTAAGGCGCTCACATGGGCCGACGTTCAACAGATGACGATGATTTTTGTGGCGCTGATGGTGAGCCTGTTCGTGGCCATTCACGCGTTGCCCTCGAGTATTTCCTTCTTAGACGCGATGCATCTAGCCGGAGCGGCTGGCCGGCTAAACGCGGTGGATTTTGGATTGAATTTCAGCGATCGCTACAACATTTGGAGCGGCTTAATCGGTGGAGCGTTCTTGGCCTTGGCCTATTTTGGATGCGATCAAAGCCAGGTGCAGCGATACTTGACAGGCAGATCGATTACACAGAGCCGGCTCAGCCTGATGTTCACGGCAGTGGTGAAGATTCCAATGCAGGTCGTAATTCTGTTCATAGGCGCGATGGTTTTCGTGCTATCGCTGTTCGTGCAGTTTCCCGCCGTCTTCCAACCCGTGGAAGCTTTGAAAGCGGCAAACTCTGCTTCGTGGAAGCCGGCGCAAGCGAATTACCGAGCAGCGTTCGAGCGGCGTCGCGAGGTGGCGTATCAACTCGCGGCTGATGCCCGCAATGGTGGGCCCGAAGTCAAGCATTCCGTAGCGCAATTTCGCGATGCACAAGCTGCTTTCGTGGGCAGCCGCCAGCGCGCGCTTCAAATTGTCGAACGCATCTATGGCGGCGAGAAATTCGACGATACGAACTACATCTTTCTCTTGTTTGTGACATCTTATTTGCCGATTGGCTTTGTCGGTTTAGTGATTGGCGTTATTTTTTCGGCCTCCATGGGCTCCACCTCAGGAGAAATCAATTCACTTGCTACCGTTTCCGTGATCGATATCTACCGGCGATACTTCGTTCGAACGGCAAGCGACCGGCATTACCTGATCGCCTCCCGTTGTTTGACAATCTTTTGGGGAGTGTACGCCATATCGTTCGCAGCGATCGGCGCGCGCGGTTTTGGAGCGCTGATTGTTCGCGTGAACATCGTCGGCTCTCTGTTCTACGGCGGGCTGCTGGGCGTGTTTATGCTGGCCTTCTTTTTCAAACGGGTTCAGGGAACGGCGGCGTTCTGGGGTGTTATTGCTGGTGAGGCGGCAATTTTCGCAACGGCGGCATTCACGCAAATCTCGTTTCTTTGGTACAACGTGATCGGCTGCGTTGTCGTCGTTGCAGTGGGAATCGCGTTGACCGATCTCCGCCGCGCTCGTACTCCGGCCGCTCAAATTGCGTAATGCTTCAGACCTGCAAGCTCGCTATATCTACGGTGGAGCGATACCCTTCGATCACCACGATGCCCGTTTCAGTGACGAAATACTTCTTTCGATCCTCCGCGGTGTTGTAGCCGACTTCCTCGCCCTCAGGAATTCTTACGTTTTTGTCTAAAATGGCGCGGCGGACTTTCGCATGTCGTCCGATGTCACAGTTGTCGAAGAGTATCGAATCCTCGACCACCGCTCCGGTATGGACGCGAACTCCGCGCCCAAGGACCGAGCCGCGTACAAGTCCGCCCGAAACGATCGTGCCTCCGGCGATGATGGAATCGATACTGATGCCCCGCCGGTTGTCCTCATCAAATACAAACTTCGCAGGCGCGTCAAAATAGCTCGCTGTACGCAATGGCCACTGGCGGTTGTACAGGTTCAGCTCCGGCGAAACGGCGCGTAGATCCATACTGGCCTCGTAATACGCATCCAAAGTCCCTACGTCGCGCCAATAATGGGGGGCGCCGATCGTATCTCCGGGAATCATATTGGTCTGAAAATCGTAGGCATACATGTCGGCACGCCCTATGAGTGAAGGAAGAATATCCTTCCCGAAATCATGCGAGCTTTTTTCGTTCTTTGCATCTTCGTATAGCTCGCGAAGCAATAGATCCGTCGAGAATACATAATTGCCCATCGAAGCGTACACGCGGGTGGGATCTTCGGGCATGGTAGGCGCGTCTTTCTTTTTCTCATGGAAGCCGACGATGTTACCGTCGGGCGTTGTTTCGATAACGCCGAATTCCGAAGCCAGCTCCTTTTCGACCGGAATTGCGGCTACGGTTGCCCCGGCGCGTTTCTCAACGTGATACTCGATCATTTGCCGGATGTTCATCCGGTAGATATGATCTGCGCCAAAGATGACGACGACGTGCGGATCGGCCTGCTCGATGAGATTCACATTTTGCGTGATCGCGTCGGCGGTGCCCCGGTACCAGTCTTCTTGCGGCGAGCGCATCTGCGCCGGAACCGGAATTATAAAGTTGTTCCGGAGCAAACCGCTCACTTCCCATCCCTCGCGCAGGTGCTGTAGCAATGACTGGCTCTTGAACTGCGTTAAGACATAGATCGAATAGATTCCAGAGTTGAGGAGATTGCTGAGAACGAAATCGACAATCCGGTAGCGTCCGCCAAACGGAACCGCCGGTTTCGCCCGTTCTTTGGTCAATGGATAAAGGCGCGTTCCTTTCCCGCCCGCGAGCACAAACGCGAGCACCCGAATCTGCATCCTGACAGACCTCCGCCGTTTAGCATACTTGAAGCAGCTTCCGGATTTTGGGAAGCGCAAGGAACGTGCGGCGCCAGCGCAGGATTGATGATTGTTACCGGCTGGCTTGCCAGTCCAACGCCAACTGAACGAACGACCGAACGGCTACTCCAGTCGGACCTTTCGAAAGCCACGCCCTGCCATCGTCGAGCCACGCTGTACCCGCAATATCGAGATGCACCCAGGGTGTGGGGTCGGCAAATTCGCGCAAGAACCAGGCTGCCGTGATAGAGCCTCCATATCGCCCGCCAATGTTCGGCAGATCCGCGAAGGCGGATTTCAGGTAATCCTTGTACTCGTCGTCCATCGGAAGCTGCCAAGTCTTTTCACCGGCGGTTCGGGAAGCCGCAAGCACGCGGCCCAAGAACGCTTCATTATTCGTGAATGCGCCCACGTTGTAGTGCCCCAGCGCGACTACAATCGCGCCAGTCAGGGTTGCCGCGTCTACCAGGTGTGTCGCGCCGTTCCGCTTGGCATAGGTAATCGCATCGGCAAGAATTAACCGGCCTTCGGCGTCCGTATTCAACACCTCGACGGTTTTACCAGAAAGCGCGGTAACGATGTCGCCCGGCCGCTGCGCGTTCCCTCCGACCATATTCTCGACCGTGGGAACATAGCCGGTCACTGGAACGGCGGGCTTTAGATCCGCGATGGCGCGCATCGCGCCGATGACCGCGGCCGCGCCCGCCATGTCGTACTTCATCTTCTCCATGCCTTCCGAAGGTTTGATGGAAACGCCGCCAGTGTCGAAAGTCACACCTTTCCCGACAAGGGCGAGATGATCCCCGGTTTTCCTTTGAGCGCCTGGCTGATACTTGAGAACGATCAAAAACGGTGGATTGGCGCTGCCTTGCGAGACGCCGAGCAGCGCACCCATGCCGAGCTTCGCCATCGCATCCCGATCCAGAGTTTCGCATTCGAGTCCCGCGGCAGCGGCCATCTGCTTGGCGGCCTCCACCAATGCTGCCGGCGTGAGCCTGTTTGCAGGTTCATTGACCAAGTCGCGCGTCAGGTTTTGCGACTCCGCGATGATCTCACCCCGGCGCAAAGCTGGTTGGAACTCGCCAGCCTTGCTGCCCGGAATAGCAATGGCAAATGAATCGAGCGGCTTCTCTTTGGCTTTGGGATCAGATTTGTACTTATCCGCATCCCACGCGCCAAGGATCGCGCCTTCAACAGCCGCCGTCACGAATTCAGCCGGATGAGTGTCGAGCGCGAGCGCGATGCTCCGCACCCCTTTCGATTTCAATGCGCGAACGAGCGCCCCGCTCGAGTTCCGCGCTTCAATGGACGAAAATTTCTCGCGTTTTCCGCCTCCGATGACCACCAGCCGTTTTGCAGCCGTCCCTTGCGGCCGGTGCAAGATGGCAATCTCGTAGAGTTTGCCCGTAAATTCGCCCGATTCTCGCAGATCTGGCAGCCAGCCCGATTGTTGGGCGATTTCGGGATCGTGAGTCTCGGTCGTATCCGGTTCGAAGCAGAAGAATGCCAGGGCATCCGGGCTCAATTTGTCAAAAGGCGCGGTTTCGATTTGAACTTGCATGGATTCCTACAAACAGTACCAAGTACTTTCTTACGACCCCTAAGTTACTGCCGTGCACGCCTCGCGATCGCAGCCTTTGCCTCAGCTTGCATCTCTTTGGCCTTCGCTGCCTCGCGTTTGTCATGAAACTTCTTCCCCTTCGCGACGGCGATCTCCACCTTGATTCGGCCACCCTTCAAATAGACTCGCGTCGGAATCAGAGTCAGGCCCTTTTCCCGGGTCTCCTCCCGTAACTTCTCGATTTCCCCGCGATGGAGCAGTAATTTGCGCTTCCGAACCGGCACGTGGTTCATGATATTGCCGTGCGAGTACTCGCTGATGTGAGCGTTCATCAACCACGCTTCATCCTCGCTGACCTCGGCATAACTTTCCTTTAGTTGGACCTTCCCGGTTTTGGCGGCCTTCACTTCGGTTCCGGTCAGCGCAATGCCTGCTTCATAACGGTCAAGCAAATGGTAATTGTGGCCGGCTGTGCGGTTGTCACTCAGAATCCTGATTTCGCCGTGCTGGGCCATGATTTCTAGGCGCTCACCCTTGATCAATGTCCCACAGTGGCGCTGTTGGCATCCACGGGAGGCGAGGTAAGTGCGTCTTCCATTCGAAAGAGAGGATCATACTGCCTTGGGGACAGTGTTCCTGAGGGGTTCTGCGCCTCGATAAGCGCTTGATTTGAAACAATAATGGAGAGTTAAGCCGTGCGGTCGGGCTGCTGAAGGGTGCCGTGCCAAGTAGCTTAACATTAAAGCTTGGATTCGGTTAAAGTGAAGTTTTGGAACGGATTACGGCGATTCGCCGTGCTCGCCTCGGCCATCTCCCTTACCGTTTTTTCGGTGGACGGCCACACCAAAAAGGGAGACAAACTCCTCAAGGAGGGCGAAAAGGCTGAGGCTCAAAAGCAGTATGACATCGCGCTGAACTTTTACGACCAGGCGCTCGCCACTGACCCTCGTGACCCCGCCTACTTGCTAGCCGATCAACGCGTTCGCAGCAAGGCAGCGGAAGGTCACATCGCGGAAGGCAAGAGACTGCAAGAGCAGCAAAAGCTGGATGAGGCGCTCGTTGCGTTTCAAAAGGCATTCCTGTCGGATCCGTCCTCCCAGATCGCCATTCAAGAAATTCGGCTGACCACGGCCATGATCAAGGAGCGCAACAAACTCCCTGCGGGCACGCCTGTATTGACCCCTGCTGAGAGAGTCCGGCAAGAGGTCGAACGGCGTATCAATTCCCTCGAGGGTCCTCCCAAGCTCCGGCCCATTACGAACCAAATCACGAGTCTCAAAATGAACAACCAGCCGGCGCGCGTGCTATATGAGACCGTCGCAAAGCTGGCCGGTATCAACGTTCTGTTCGATCCGCAGGGTTTTGAAACCACGGCTGGGCGGAATTTCAATTTGGAGCTGAACAACGTAACGCTGGATGAGGCCCTCAATTACGTCGCGCTGGTGACGCATACATTTTGGAAGCCGATCAGCCGGAACGCGATTTTCGTCACCCAGGAGAGCGAGCAGAAGCGCCTGGAATACCAGGATGAGGTGGTGAAGGTTTTCTATATTCAGAACGCCACTACGCCGAATGAATTCAACGAGATCTACAACGGCGTCCGCACGGGCGCCAAGTTGACGACGGGTCTATTCCAGGTCGCAAGCCAGAACGCGATTGTGGCTCGCGGCAGCCCCGATACGGTCGCTCTTGTTGAGAAGCTGGTTCACGATCTCGACAAGCCTAAGGCGGAGATCGTTCTAGACGTGATCGTCATGGAGGTAGACAAACAAAGGAGCAGCACAATTGGAGCGGCGCTTGCAGGGCAAACCGGCGGTCTGAACGTTCCGATCAGCTTTACCCCACGCAATTCCATTGCAACCTCAGGACAATCGACGGGCAGCACCACCGGGAGTACTGGGAGCACAACTGGAAGCACTGGAAGTACAACTGGAAGCACTGGCAGCACGACCGGGAGCACTGGAAGTACAACCGGGAGCACTGGAAGTACGACTGGAAGCACGGGCGACCTAAATGGCACGACGGGTCTAAACACCGGGACCACTACGGGGAACAGCACCAGCAATTCCATCCTGCTGTCCAAGGTGGGACATATCTCAACGAGCGATTATTCGATCACTATGCCCGGCGCACTGATCCAGGCATTAATGCAGGATGCAAATACGCGCGTGATGCAGCGACCCCAAATTCGCGTTACCGACGGCGGCAAAGCGTCGCTGAAAATCGGCAGCAAAATTCCATACGTCTCCGGTTCGCTGAACTCTGCCGTGGCCACCCCGGGCGCGATTCCCTACGCGACGACACAGTTCCAAGAAGTGGACGTAGGCGTAAACGTTGATTTGGAGCCCCATGTGAATGGGCCGGACGATGTCAGCATGCACATCAAAGTTGAGATCTCAAACGTTACGAGCACCGAGACAATTGCGGGCGTTCAGCAGCCAATCATCGGCCAGCGGGTGAATGAGGCGAATATCCGCATGAAGGACGGCGAAGTCAGCGTTCTTGGCGGTCTATCTCTGACAAACGATCAGAATTCGATTTCCGGCATCCCCGGCGTTGCCAACATTCCCGTGCTCGGATACCTCTTCGGAACCAGGGTCAAATCACACGAGAACGACGATATCCTGATTGCGCTCATTCCGCACATCGTGAGGGCCCCCGACCTGGGTGTTTTAGCTGAAGACGAGGTTGTAGCCGGGACGGAGCGTGTGATCAAAGTAATCCGGCGTCCCGAAACAGCGCCTGAAGCAACGACGCCAGTGACGCAACCTGCGCCGGTCCCAGTGCCTCCGGCTCCGCCTCTTACGCCAACACCGAACCCGGCACGCCCCAGCGCGATACCTCCAAATCCGGCTCCCTCGAGTTCGGCTTCGCCATCCTCGGCCAATCCCGCCCTACAGACTGGGCCGTCGGGCAGTCCACAGGATGCGACTCCGCAGGGCGCTGAAGCCAGCCCAAAATCGGAGCATGCGGCGAATGATGCTCAAACCTCGACACCGGCGCGAGCCGGCGCCAAGGCACAGTCGCGGGATGCCAGTGCAGCGATCGCAGCGTTAGAAAAATACTCGGACGCCTGGAATACCAAAGATGTCGCGAGCATCACCGCGATTCGGCCGGAGTTGGCCCGCCGAACCGTGGAGAAAGAGCTTTCAGCGGCGCGCTCCATATTCGTGCGGATTCAACCTACTTCGAGTCCGAAGATCGAAGGCGATCACGCTACGATCGATTGCGTGCAACAGGTGGACGAGGTGTTCAGCGACGGCGTTCAGAAACACAGTCCAGAGGTGAAAGTAACTTACCTGCTCGCTAACCGCAGCGGCAACTGGCTAATCGAAGGATCACGTTAGCGTGCAACTCGTTTCATAATGATCTCAGCCAAACGCGTCGTTTAGATGTTGCGCAGTAACGAGTTTCAGGCTTTGCAAAGGCGGCGCAAAAGCCAGGCCGGCCTTACGCTGATCGAGCTGATCGTCGCATTCACGATTCTGCTGGTCCTCACGAGTATGGCGGTTCCGATGACCCGCTACCAAATACGCCGGCAGCGCGAGAGGGATCTCCTCAACGACCTCCGCGAGATGCGAAAGGCGGTCGACCGCTACAAGGACCAATGCGACGACGGCAAGATTCAATCCACAGGTCCAGACACCTACTGTTATCCGCCGAGTCTTGAGATTCTCGTTGATGGCGTGCAGATGAACAACAAGATCAGCGGCCTCGGGCAGAGCTCGAAAATTCGCTTTTTGCGCAGAATTCCCAAAGATCCGATGACCGGTGACACGGATTGGGGAAAGCGGAGCATGCAAGACGAGCCGACGTCCACTTCCTGGGGCGGGCAAAATGTGTTCGATGTGTACTCGAAAACAACGGATAAGGCGAGCGACGGAACTCCGTACTCGGATTGGTAATGCGCGGCTATCTTACTAGAAAAGCAATCCAGTCCAGGCCGGAGTGGCAGCGCGGTTTCACGCTGATCGAGCTGATGGTCGTCATGGCCATCATCTCCGTGCTGCTCGCGATTGCGCTTCCCATTTATCAGAAGTCGATCATCCGGGCGAAGGAAAGTGTTCTCCGCAATAACCTATTTACGCTCCGTTCAATGATTGACGAGTACACGATCGATAAGCAAAAGGCGCCCGAGACTCTGCAGGATCTCGTGTCGGAAGGCTATCTGCGGCAGATACCGCAGGATCCGATTACCGGTTCGGACCAAACGTGGAAGATCACGATGGAGGACACGCCGATCAACGGCAGCAACAACCCGCCTGGCATCTTTGACGTGCATAGCGGATCGGAGAAGATTGCCTTAGACGGCACTCCCTACGCAGACTGGTGACCTTCTGCGCGTCTCGCAGCTTGTTACACTGAATCTGCGTCGCGATCCCCTCTGTTGCTCCCCGATCGTCTAATGGTAGGACAGCGGCCTTTGGAGCCGTGAATCGTGGTTCGAATCCATGTCGGGGAGCCAAACCCAATGAAACCAACTGTTTACGGCCTGGATTTGACGCCGTGTACGAATATTCGTACGCTGGGGCGCGCCTCAAGCGGTCGTTTTGTGTGGATACGTTTTGCGCGTAACGTATTCGCTGTGTAATACGCCGTTCGATTTGGGCGCAGAGCGTCCCTAATCGGCAGCGGCAGGCTCTTAGTAATTAGAGGGCCAGACGAATCCGCGCGTAATCAGGTTTTCCGACACGATAGCGAAACGAATTGAGGCTGCGGCAAAGGAACAAGGCTTCGCATCGAGGAGCGCCTTTGTTCGCCCTGCCGTTGAACAAGAATTGTCCGGGCGTCAGGACGGTCTGACGGCGCGGCAGACCGGCTGGCCGCGAGCATCGAGCAAGTCCGAAGAGACCTGTACCGAATCATGCGTGTGCAGCAGGCGCTGTTCGCGTATATGGACATTCTGACGAAGACCGTTCTGACTTGCGTGCCGGAACCGCCTACAGAAGCGAAGCCTCAAGCCGTGGCGCGAGCGAAGGAGCGATACGACCGTTTGCTGAAGAGCGCAGGGCGTGCAATGGTCGGAGAAGCCAAGCTCGCGATGCAGGACCTGGTGAGCAATGAGACGCGGATCGGATAATGAGAACACCGCGTCTCGGCGAGCTATCGAAAATTTTGCACAATAAAAATCTGATGCTCATTGCGATCCATTTGCGAGTACACGAGTGCGCTGCCATCGGGCGAAACGGTCAGGCCATAAAACGATGGTTTATCAAGCTTCGCTAGGCGCGAGACTCGTTTCGCCTTGAAATCCAAAAACTCGATCACAGGAGGAAGTCCCTCACCTTCGGGTGCAAAAAAGTACACACCATCTTTCGTAATGACCCAGTTGCTCCAGTAATCGGGCCCCGGTCCGTGCCACACGGCAGCTTCGCGGCCCCCATCGCGCGCGACTGCCGAAATGCCCGGCTCAAAGAACTTTGAATAGAACAACTGCTGGGCATCCATGGATTCTGCGGCTGCAAAGCCGCCATATTTCGTGACCTGAATTGGTACGTGTGTTGCGGTTTCACTCTTAATCGGAACTTTCCAGATCTGATAAGCCTTTCCTCCATGTTTCGAAGCGAAATAGATCCATTTCCCGTCTCGCGACCAGCTTGGGACAACGTTATCGGCGTCTGGAAAGGTGGCCACGGCATGCGAGCGACCAGTCGAGACTTCTACAATGTAGATCTCGCTGTGCTCCCGCGGGCGGTGATCGAATGCGAGAAAGCGATGGTCAGGCGACCAATGCGGACTTCCGGCATAACCTTCGAGCTGCGTCACCTGCACGAGGTTGGAGCCACCGGCATCACAAATCCATATCTCTGAATAACCAGAGCGCAAGCTTTGAAATGCGATTTTGCGCCCGTCGGGTGAGAACTGCGGCAAAAGATTTTGGGTCTTGGCAGATGGAACTAGGACCGAAGCTGGACCCCGCGCGTGTGTAACGTCCCTCAGTTCAACGCGCCACAGATTCTGCTGTTCATCGACATGCTCGTACGCCAATTCGCGACCAGAAGAAGACAGTGACGGATAGCGAGCAACTGGACCGACGCCAGAGACTCGCTGAACAACTCGTCCTGTCACTGACATCCGCCAGATCGCTGTCAATCCACCTCGTGTGGAAGAAAAAAGAATCTCGTGCCCATCGGAGGTCCAAGTGGGCGGACCGTAGATCAGCTTGCGATCGAATGTCAACTGTTTGGGTTCGCCACCGGCTGTCGAAATCACAAAGAGCTCTTCAACGGAAGTCGGTCCCCAGGAACGGATAAACGCGAGATTGTCCCCATCCGGCGAAAATGCGGGACGCCGATCGTGGGAGCCAGTAGGAGGGGACGTGAGGAAGTGCGTCCTCCGATCTTGAAGGGTAAGCAATTTAATCGAAGCTTCCTGTGTGTCCGCATTCCATTCAGAGAACGCCAGATACTTGCTATCCGGAGAGAAAGATAAACCCCCGCCCCCAGTCTCATAACTGAGCGGAGCTCGCGGGCCCGTGTAGATCACTCTTTCCGCTCCGCCTAGTCCTGGCACGACCCCAATGAGGAATTTGTCATATTCATTGCGGAGGAATGCCACTTCCCGACCGTCTGGCGACCAAACCGGAGAATAATCGTCGCCGTTTTGTGTCAGCCGTACGAAGCTTTGGATCCCCACGACCCCCGCATAAATCCCAGACTGTTTCTGCCCTGAATCGTGGCACACGAACGCGATTCGGCTTCCGTCCGGGGAAAACGCCGGCATGGTCTCTTCTCCAGCAACGCCGATTAAAGGCAAGATGATCGGTTCGGGCATGGCGCCGGGGTGCTTAGCGGATCTGTACTTCCTTAGAAGTGAGGTAGATATCACTGCGAGGATCAAAAGCACGACGCCCGCAATGACTATCTGCGAAAGCCCTTTGCGATCCCATCGAGTACCGGGTTCGGCAGGTACATTGGCTTGCGTCGTAGTGTCTGGCTCTGCAATGGCAATGTCCTCACCCCGGCCGGTTCGCATCTGCACGATTCGGAGTGGAGATCGCTCTAGAACTCCCGCCCTGATCGGGCTGAATCCTGCGACCCGCTCAAGCGGCGCAATAAAGCGATAGCCATGGCGTGGTACGGTCTCAATGAAACGGGGATTCTCGGCAGAATCGCCCAGCACCTCGCGAATTCGGTTTATACACTTCTTCAAACCGAGGTCATAATCAACAAACTTGTCATCGGGCCACAGTCGCTCCCGCAGCTGGTCCCGTGTGATCACCTCGCCAGGCCGCTCCAGCATCGCCCGCAACACCTCAAAGGGCTGTGGCGCGAGTTTCTGCCGCAAGCCGTGCCGGCGAAGCTCAGATCCCCTGAGGTCAATTTCGAAAATGCCAAACCTGAGCACCTGCTTTTGCTTCGGAGATGCTTCCATCGGGGCACCAAGCTCTAAGTGGAGTTCAGTTTATCACCGCGGCAACCACCTGGGAACCACGAGTCGGAAACCTTTAAACATCAGTCGCTTGCGCGGTAACCAGCCGAAACCACCGCAAGGGTTCTTGATCAGCTTGCGCGGACGGCGTAAAAGTGATCTGACTCGCGCAAGCGGGAAAAGGCACAAGTCAGGATGACCTCCCCGATAGGCTTTTGGCGAGAATTGCCATGGTTTTAGATGCTCCTCAACGGTATGCAAAGCGACTGCCGACGGTCCGCTGGGCAGCTCTATCGTTGCTCTTCGTCTTTACGCTGCAATTTCTGAGCGCCTCGGCACTCTCATCAGTCGATGCGCATCGCGGCGTGGCCAGAAGCGGCGCAGGGCTTCGCGAGCCGCCAGAGACGGGTCCCGGATGGCGCGCTCGGGAATATCGCAATGCGATGCGTATGGACAATAGGCGCGGCCGCGACGTGCACAGAGCCGTTCTGAACAAAAGTAGACTTCAAAACTTAGATGCCGACTCAGGAACTGGAAACGGTAATTATCTTCTGAACGTTCCGCTCCACGAGCTTCCGGGGCGCGGAATACCGCTTTCGCTCACGCTGTTCTACAACTCTTTGCTCTGGCAACAGACCAACTCCAAAAATTTCGTTTTCGATCACGACCACGATTGGCCGGCCCCTGGCTGGTCGCTCGGGTTCGGCCAGATCTACGCTGCCGGCTCGTCCGCGTTCATCATCCAGGACGCGGATGCAACACGCCATTTGTGTGTTGGGAACGCGCGATTTGACGCTGCTCAGAGCCTTTGGATTTTGGACGGGAAGGCCAATGACGGAACCCTGTTGGATTGCCATGTTACGTACGTCTTCGACGAGGTCCAGGATCAATTTCTGAAATCCGGGCGCGTCTATTATCCATACGGTACGACTGCGGACTATGGCACGACTGACCCAAGCGGCAGCTCGTTGTTCCCCACACGCATTACGGACCCAAATGGAAACTATATCTCTATCGAATACGCAGACAAGGTCGAGTCGAAGGCTTTTGGGCCAAGGATCGCTTCAATAACCGATACGCTCAATCGTGTGACCACCTTCCACTACGACTCCGATTTGCCCGACGCGCGCCTCACCTCAATTTCTGCACCGGGAATTGGCGGTCATTCTCGGACTCGGGTTCGCCTCCACTATGCTCACCAATTACTCGCCTATGCGTTTGTTGGCGGCGGTGGAATTGTCCGTCGTGGAGATTTCTATGGTATCGATGCGATCTACTTTCCCGGTGATAGCTGTGGCTATTGGTTCGATTCCTACTCTTCTTACGGAATGATCACCAAAGTCAGCCAGCGTTGCGCGATGACCTTTCAACCGGGATCATCCGATGGCGACCAGGGAACAATTTCGCCTGGAACAATGACCTACGAGTCTGTGTACAACTATCCCAGCGTAACCAATGGCGCACCGGCACTATCGGAAGCTCCCAGTTACACAACAATGACCGAATCCTGGGCTGGAATGAACACTCCGCCGGCGGTGACGAGTTATTCGCTGCAACAGTTCCCGCTGTTTCAGCTTCTGACGGTGACCTATCCCGATGGAGCCAGGCACTATACCTATACCGACACGGACCCCACAACATTCACGAATGGACTGGTCTACGACGAGCTCATGGACGGCGGCACTCCCGCCGTTCTCACTCAGATTCAGACGACCTACGAGTTAGGCGACTACCAGTCCCCACGGGTCCAGATGATCCAAAAGACTAATGTCTTAGGCCAGACCACAAGTACGGTATTCACATACGGACCCCACCACAATCAGGTCACAAGAGTCCAAGAACTAGATTACGATGGGAAGACAGTCCTCAGAACGACGCGCGTCGCCTACGTACAGGCCTCGGGCTACGATGCGAGACATATCTTCAATCTGCCCGGCATAATCGATATTGTCGGACGAAATGACGTTGCACTGGCGGAAACCGGTTACAACTATGATGGCCAGCCATTGGCTGAAACGCCTTCCATCACAAATCACTTGGACGTGTTTGATCCCCGCAATCCCGCATACGACAAAAGTACCGACTTCCGTGGAAACATCACGCAAATTCTCCACGTCACAAATCCCGGCGATCTTCCAGCTGCAGGACTTGCTGAAGATCGCCGTTACGATATTGCGGGCAACCTCGTAACTTCAATTCGCAACCCAAGTCAGGCAACTTTTGCGTATACGCAAAAGACCGATTATGGCTATCCGGAGGCAGCTGTACTTGCGTCGCGATTCGCGTGCGCGACGAAATGTTCGATATCGCAGGCGTTCACCTACGACTACAGCACCGGGCTCTTGACCTCTTCCACCGACGCAAACGGCCGTACGACGAAGTTCAATTACGACGAGCCGTCTCTGCGTCGAATCGGCACGACGTGGCCAACAAACGCCACCGAGATTCTGTCTTACGACGATGCAAATCGAACGACTACGGATACTGTTTATGCTGCTGGGACTCCGCCGGCGCTCGCAACGCAAACCATTACCAAAATGAACGGGCTGCATCTGCCGGTGAGAGTCTCTTCACTAGCCGACGGCAACGTCTGGAACGCAGTGGACTCGGAGTACGACGCAAGAGGCCGAGTCGCACGGAAATCCCTGCCCTATCGCGTCAATTCATCACAACCCGCTTGGACTTCAATCACCTACGACGGACTGGGGAGAGTAATAACACGGCAAACGGCCGACGGAAACCAGTTTGTAACCTCTTATGACGATCCGTTGCAGCCCAGTTCCGCAACAGGATCGCCAGGCGAAACTATTCGCTCGACGGACTCCTGGGGACGGGAAAGGTGGTCTCGCCTGGACGGCCTGGGCAATCTTGCGGAAGTGGTCGAGCCTAACCCGAAAGGGAACGGCACGGTAGCTGCGCCGGGTAATATGTTGACGCGCTACTCGTTCGATGCTCTCGGGCGCCTACTACAAGTTATGCAAGGCGAGCAGGCGCGGCAGTTTCAGTATGACGGGCTCGGGAATCTGACAGCCGAGTATCTGCCCGAGAAAAATCGGAGCTTTGACGCTCACGGTCATCACGTGACATCGGGCGGAGTGTGGAGCGATCTCTTCGCGTACGACGAGCGATCAAATTTGATCTCTCACACAGATGCGCGGGGCGTGAAGACCGCGTTCCTGTACAACAATGATCCGCTCGATCGTTTGCAGGGGATCACGTACGACCTCAGCGGTGCTTGGGACACGGCCAATCCTATCGTAGCGATACCCAATGTGATGCTGGATTATGTGAGCACGGGGGACATCCGGCGGCCCACAGCAATCCACATGCCGCAATCTGGCAATCCGACCTGGTGCGAGCAGGATTATGGCTACGACGGAGAAGGTAGGCTGACTTCGAACACCTCGACCTGTAGCGCAGGACAGCCCCTGGTTCTCGACTACAGTTATGACAGCCTTGACCGAATTATTGGTCGAACCTATCCGACCGAGTACGGAACACAGAAGCTGGCCAGAAGAGTTGTTTCCGATAGCGTCGGTATCGGAAATATCGTGACGGCGATGAAGCTGGACGGCGTACCGGTCGCATCCCAAATCAGTTATGACGCGACCGGCCAAGTGGCCTCACTCGTCTTTGCTGAGGGAAATCCCCAATCGACCACGGACGCTTTCTCCTATGATCCGCTGACCGGACGCCTCAGCGGACAAACGGTGAGGCGGGGCAATATTGATCTTTTGAACCTTGCATATGGATACGTCGGCAATAACATAGCCGGTGCAACCGGGCAGTTGACAAGCCTCATCGACAGTCTCGATACGAGACATCAGCGCTCGTACAGTTACGACGCTCTCGAACGCCTCGTCACGGTGCAGGATCCTCCTTACTGGCGGATGTCATACGAATACGATCGGTATGGCAACCGCACGAGTACGAGCGTAAACGGCGTAGCGGCCAATGGCTCTGCGATTCCGTTGGACGGACTGCCACTGGTTCGCTATAACCCTGCAACGAACCACATTTCGACTCCGGGTTTTTTGTACGATGCAGCTGGGAACGTAACACGGTTGCAGCGCGAAGACGGAAGTTGGCTGCGATATCGCTACGACGCGGCGAATCGCCTCGCGGCGGTTTTGACGGATGCGGGGGCAATCGTCGAATCCTACTCCTATGCCGCAGACGGTCACCGACTGATCGCCAACAGCCCTAGCGCGTCTGGACGTAGCACCTATTACTCATGGGATGGTGACAATGCGATTGGGGAGTATCACACTCCCATCGCGGGCGGCAAGCTTCTATGGTCCAAGAGCTCGATATACTTGGGAAACCGCGTTTTGGCTGCGCTTCAACCGACTGGCTCTGGAACCCTCACCCGCTACTATCACCCAGATCGCTTGGGAGTTAAGCTCATCACGGATGACTCTACGGTGAGCGCCACTACACAGGTGACACTGCCGTTTGGCACGCTTCTTCCTAGCGAATCCTCGAGCACACTCAATCCGCTGTTCACATCTTATGACCGTGGTCCTTTCAGCGGTCTCGATTACGCCGTAAACCGTTACTATGATTCCGCAACACGGTTCATCACCGCGGATCCAGCGGAAATGGGCGCGGTTCGGCCGCTTAATCCCCAGTCATTGAATCTTTATGCGTATGTGGAGAACGACCCCGTCAACGCGACAGACCCGCTTGGCCAGTTGTCTTTTCCCGACTGGACTCCATCTCGCTCTTTGTTTTACTCCGGGGGCTGGTACTTAACAGGACTATATCGAGCCGGGCTGCTGCCATCAGCAACCTTATATGCTTTCACCCAGGTAGGTCTACCCCAGGTAGGTGCCACCATTGCCGCTGCGATGGGGGGGGCCCCGGCTCTTGGTGCCGGGGTTGGAGTTGTTGGGGGAATTGCGGCGATACAAGTGGCCACGTTGGCCTCCATGGGCCACCTGAAACAAGACATCGAGAGCACATTCTCCCGAGGCAGCTTCGCGGGCAGTTACGCAGGCTCCTTTGCTGTTCTCACCGATCAAGCGCCGCGTGTCGACAGTACTGTAACAGTGATGGGTCAGGGAGGTACCAGTGCGGACATTAGTGTGACGTATTCAGATGGAAGTGCGGCCAGCTACTCGGTGACAACCACTGAGCCTGGAGTTACTATTACGGACATTACCGTTGTTCCAATTGCTGGAGGTGGGATAAAAGTTATTGTTAAGTATGAATCAGAGCAGTGATGCATATGGCTGAACCACGATGCAGATTTTCCGCTTGCAGTTGCGGAAGTAAGTGCTCGTCCGCTTTATACCCTCATGGCCAGTTTGGCCCGCCATGTACGAACCATGTACGAATGACCCAATTTCCTGCCAATTCCTGAGATCTGGACAGTTTTGAAATCAGTACGTTACTGATTATCAAAGGCTTAGCTTAATCGTGGTTCGAATCCATGTCGGGGAGCCATTACTTTTCCGAAAAACGGCCTCATTGTTTCAGTAGGTTGCGCGTGTCATCCAAAGCACCCTAGCGTCGATTCGAACCGCACCGCCAGAGCACGCCCAACCCTCGCCTCTCTTGATGACGCCTGCCGCGAGCTGACACTGCTGTTATCACGGTCAGTCGCACTGATGCGAACGGAGGATTTGGCCCCGTAAACGGCTGCGAAACTCCGGGTTCATGTGACCGTAGTCACAACGAATGCGAACGTTTAGAATTGATCCATGAAAAGGGCTGGTCCTCAAACATTCTCCTATTCGGTTTTCTATGAACAGGACTCCCAAGGAGGCTTCGTGGCATTCGTTCCCTCTCTTCCTGGATGCCACACCCAAGGGGAGACATTGGAAGAAACGGAGCGCAATGTTAGGGAGGCGATCGCGCTCTATATCGAGAGCTTGTCGGCTCACAAAGAGCTATTCCGTTGAGGGCCCGTCCTTCCAGGGCCGAGTGACCGTTCCAATCACTATTCCCGCTTAGAATGTCTAAGCTTCCTTCTCTCACGGCGCGGAAAGTGATCCGAGCTTATTCGCGACGCGAACCTCGGACTTGAAGAGCCGGTAGCAGCGGACCGCACTGCATTGATCAAACCATCGCGCCGTGCATGCAGCTCCACAGGTAATGCGTCACACCGCCCGCTTGCTGGACAACATCTTACTTACGTACTTGAGCCATGATCGCCGTTGCTTCCTGCTCGATGAGAGGCGAGATGATATCTTCTCCGTCGGCCGTCGCTTTGGCGCTGATGCTCTTGCTGAGCACCGGCGATGAACTGCCGGCGGCCTTCACGTGAAACGCCACGACAACTTCGCTCTTCGCTCTGATTCCGCTCGATAGCGAGGCTGCCTGCTGGGCGGCAGTCGCCGCAGTGGCAGCGGCAGTGACGGCCCCCATAGCTGCACTCGCGCCTCCCAGCATCGGAATCATACCGGCCATGCCGCTGGCGCCTTTGAGGAAGCCAAGCCCTCCGCCACTCTTCTTCTGCGTGAGGCTGCTATAGACCAGATAATCGCATCGGTTCGCGGTGGCTTCCGCTTCAATCTGCTGCGGTAAGAGAGCGCCAATCGATGTGACCTCAATCGAAGGACCTGTCAGATACTGGGCAAGAATGTTACGCATCGGCTCGCCGGCAGAGGGGTCTTGGGGTCCCTGTCCTAGCTGCATTTTGGGCATCACAATTCCAATGCGCACGACGCCCATCTTTTTGTCGGCGAGCGCTGCCGCAGGCGTGGCCGCGACTGACGCACCCGCCGTTGGAGCACCTTGCTGCGGGGCCGCAGACTGGCTCTTTCGCAACACATATTGCGCCAACATCTGGGTTTGCTCGGACGTTAGCTGCACACCGGACTGGCTGATCTGAAGCAACGCCTGCGCTTGCGCATCGGTTAGCTGAGGAACCGCCGGGCCAGGTATCTGCCCCACGACGGGTAAACACAGCGGCAGCACCGAAAAGACTGCTGCAACACTAGTAAATCTGAACTTTCTGATCAAGGAATTAAACATGGTTTTTCTCCTAATGGTGGGCTTTTGGATAATGCAGGTGTCTCGGCCAAAGAATGCAAATCTGTCGTTGCACATGTTTTTCCGATCCTTGCTGCATCGTTCCGTACCTTGGAACGCGAGAATTAGCGGAAAACCTGATCACAAGTTGAAAGTGTTTTTTCGTATGGCACGGCAGCAGTTCCCGCCGGTTGCTGAGCCGAAGGGCTCCCCGCTGTCGCGTTTGACTTTCGAAAACGAACGCTATACCATTCCGGCAACAGATCGTGTGCCTGGGTTCATCGTGATATTGGCCGGCGGGAGGGTTTGTTTTGCGCCAACCTGAGTCCCACCATGTCACGCAGCTTCTACTGGCTTGGAGCGAGGGAGACGAGAATGCTCTGGAAACGCTGGCTCCGCTGGTGTATAACGAACTCCGCCGCCTGGCGCGCTTCTACATGCGGCGAGAGCGCCCCGGCGCAACTCTCCAAAGCACAGCCTTGGTTCATGAAGCCTTCCTGCGGCTGATTGATCAGCACGTGCAGTGGAATAGCCGGGCTCACTTCTTTGGAATTGCTGCGCAAATGATGCGTCGGATTCTGGTGGATCATGCCAAGGCTCAGCTCACTCGAAAACGAGGCGCAGGCGGCACGCGCGTGGAATTAGACGAGGGCCTGGCGGCATCTCCGCAACGCGATGTGGATCTGCTGGCCCTGGATGAGGCCCTTCAGCGCCTTTCCAGCGTCGATCCGCAGCGAAGCCAAATCGTGGAGCTGCGATTTTTTGGCGGACTTTCTAACGAGGAGAGCGCACTTGTTCTTGGTATTTCACCGGCCACCGTGCAGCGCCAATGGGCTGGAGCAAGAGCTTGGCTGTATCACGAACTGAGACCCAAGAAGCGAGGTGAAGTGGCGGATGGCGGCGACTTGGCATCAAATTCGTGACATCCTGGATGCGGTTCTGCAAATCCCTCCTGAAGAACGCCCGCGCTATCTCGACCAGGCGGGTCTTGAACCCGAGCTGCGGCGTCATATCGATTCGTTACTCGTTTCTTACGAGGGAGCGGACGGCTTTCTCGAGCGTCCCGCAATTCATCAGCACTCCGGGCATTGGGGCACCATGGACTCATCAATGCCTTTTGCTGCCGGCACAAAACTTGGCCCCTATCAAATCGTTTCTCTGCTCGGCGCAGGAGGCATGGGCGAGGTTTATCGTGCATACGATGAACGCCTCCACCGTGACGTTGCGATAAAGATTCTGCATCCCGCCGTTGGGGATGACCTGCAAGGTCGTAAGCGGCTGCTTGACGAAGCGCGCTCTGCGTCGCAACTGAACCATCCGCACATCTGCACGATTTACGAAGTCGGGGAAGAAAACGGCGTAACGTTCATTGCGATGGAATACGTTGCTGGAAGAGCGC